>SCKK01000021.1 GCA_004124475.1 Fidelibacterota bacterium | reverse complement strand
AGATCACACGGGATCTGAAGGCATTACAGGAAATCGTTATTGAAGAAAAAGAGAAACAACTTGTTATCAGAACAGAATGTCAGGGTGTTAGTGGCAAAGTGTTCAAGGCAGTAGGAGTTGCTCTACCCCCAACTATTAGGGCTCTATGAAAAATACGAGAAAACGTGAAAACGTGGTGCCAAGCTCTATTTGGAGGCTTGTAAGTGTATTTATTACTAAAGTTAACTATTACAACTGTAAAAGATCAGTCTAACACCAGTGATCACCGGCCGCCGAGCGAAGCGAGGGTAAAACAGCGATAGCTGTTTCGGTCCAAGTACATTGCATTGTTAAACCAATTTTTTCAGTAATGTATTGTGTATCCATACTTTTTTGCCCACCTATTGATTTTACAAAAAAGAGAAGAGATGTTCTCTGATGTTATTTTGTGATTCTCTGGTGGCATTGGAGCTGCAAATGGTGGGATGCCATTAAATTTAAGTTCGAGTGTAATTGGGTTTTTCCCGTAAGACTTTTTTGTTATTCTAGTGCAGTATGATAAGGTATTCAGGAGCGTGGATAAATTTAAGCCCAATCTCTCCTATTTCTTCGAATATAATTGTTGATTTCGACATTGATTAAGTTTATGTGGGTCTAACCCGTTTTTAACCAGACGATATTCCGCATAAACAAGGCATCCTCGTATATATCTGTGGAAAACACAGGAATATTATTTTTAAAATAAAACATAAAGATTCAAAATAGTCTAAAGAATAATGGTCATAGTCAGAGACATCCCATCCTTATTTACATACAAGGAAGGTTTAATTATTGAACTTTTTTGAGTCTTCTTAATGCGATGTAAATAGGTTACATCGATGACGGAGATAATATGGTTTAATACTATTCCCCCAATAACAAATCTTCCCACTTTTCTTGCAAGATCCTTATTTATTCGATATTTCTTAAATCGATTTCTGCTCCCATCACTATCCCAACTCCATTGGAATCCCAACCCAGTAGGATACACAAGGTCAGGGTCTCTGTATCGTTGTTGTGTTTCATTATACTCTTCCATAGTTTCGTAATTTCCGATGTCAACGAAATATTGATTTGATTTTCCCCTTGTCGTAACGCCTGCATGTTTTGATGCGATGGATTTGAACTGAGTTTCAGATATATCAACTATATTCTGACTTAGGAACAGAACAGTCCATAAACTCAGCTCCGTCATTGTAAAAATTTGCCCACGTTTTTTTTCTCCTAAATCATATTCTCCCAGTCCGGGTAAAATTAACGATTTGGCGATAGATTTTTTTATGGAAAGATCCGGTGGAGAAATGCTGGCCTGGGAAAACCCCTTCCCTGTCAAGATTAGCAATAAACTTATGATGGCTAATTGCATTATTTTTCTCGATACCAGAACCAAATTCCTAAAATTACTGTGATTAATACTGACAAATGGGCAATTTGATCCCCAAATTTCGTATAATAGGTTAATGTATTTCCCGGTGTTATTCCAGCCGATATTACACCTTCCTTATTCAACGGTAGATATGACTGCACACGTCCAACTGCATCATATATTACAGAAATACCCGTATTGGCGCACCTGACAACGGGTATTCGGTTTTCTATCGCTCGAAACCTTGATAAAATTTCGTGTTGATATGGTTCTGAACTTTGTCCAAACCAACCATCATTTACAACCACTACCAGAAATTCTGCCCCTTTCTTTACAAATTTTCTCACCAATTTGGGAAAGGCGGACTCAAAACAAATAACAGAGGAAAATGATACGGAGTCAACATCAAACAACGTATAATTTTGACCGGAATCAAAATTCCCCTGCCCAAGGTTTAACTGATCAAGTACTTCAAATTGGTTTGAGAATGGGATATATTCCCCAAAAGGGACCAACTGGATTTTATGATACAAATTACTTTCTTTGTTACTTTCCGGGTCGATCAGTAAAACGCTGTTATAATTCTTCCGTTTACCTTTTTCATATTCCCAATCCACAATCCCGGTGAGTAGTGGAATTCCATATTCTTCAACTCTCTGGCTTACCTGTTTCATTCTTCGCAAATTTTTTCTTAAATACGTTGGGGTGGCGCTTTCCGGCCAAACAATTAATTGAGGATCTGTCTTTGCCGCTTCAACATAAAGGGAATCAAGGTGATGAAAAATCCAATCCCGGTTTTCAACCGCCCATTTTTCATGAGGTCCGACATCGGGTTGAACAATTGATACCCTGAAAATATCACCACTCTCCCTGGATTGATTGATCATCGCCATACGACCATACCCGAAAAGCCAGGGAAACACAACAAGGATAACACCCCATCTTATTACCTTTGATTTATTTACCGAAGGAATTCGAATATATCGGTATACCAAAACATTAACAGTGACCAACAAAATTGAAATACCATAAATCCCCGTAAACTCCACCATCTGAACAAGAGGCAAATAATAACTTTGTGTGGTCGCCAGGGAAATCCACGGAAATCCTAACGAACCAAAAGATTGAGAGTACTCTATCGAAACCCAGAGAAAGGGGAATATAAAATACCCCTTTCCCCAGTTAACATGAAATAGCGTAAATACATACCCAACTAATCCCCAAAATAAACTGAGATACACAATAGCCCCAACCATAGAAGCAAAAACTGCCAGGAATTGAGCGCCGATATTAAACGCCATCCAATACATGACAATGAGATTCGCCGTAATTCCAGACAAAAAAGCGAGTTTTGCACTTTGCCTTGGCTCTGAATATTCCAACGCAACCAACAAAGGAACCAATCCTATCCAAGACAAAAATCCAAGCTTTAGTGGCGGATAGGATAATCCGATGCACAATCCGGATATGAGTGATAATCTAAGCGGGGATTGCGCAAACAGGCGATTTATCACCGATATAAACGACTATCCAGGTATGTTTGGAGAATAAGCGCTGCTGCAGTTGTATCAATCATAGCTTTATGACGGCTTGGTTTTATTCCCTGGTTTCTGAGCGCCCGTTCGGCTTCCACTGAACTGAGCCTTTCATCTATCCAAACGATGGGAAGGGAGATAGATGATTTTAATGTCTCGACAAATTTCTCGGTTATTTCTGTCTGAAGCGTCTTTTGCCCCTTCATACCTATAGGATAACCAACCACCAATATTTCCACATCATACTCTTCGATAAGAGATACAACTTCTGAAATAAGAATTTCTTTAGATTTGAAATCTAATGTTTTAAAAGGAGAGGCGATTGTCTTCCCAGGATCTGAGAGAGCTGTGCCAATCCTCTTACTTCCATAATCGATACAGAGGATTCGTCCCATCTGTATCCCTCACAGATGAAAGGATCGGAAAAGAATTATTATATCGGTTTCCGCAATTCTTCCTTGAGAAGCCTACCGGGTTTAAAATGAGATTTGCGATGAGGCGGAACGTAAATTTCTTCATTTGTACGAGGATTTCGTGCTCGAGGTTTTGCTTTAGTAGGCTTAATCGTAAACGTTCCGAAATTCCGTATTTCAATTCGAATATTCTTCGAATCTCCTGACAGCATTTCTCTCATCACGGTAAACACTTCCGATACCATTTCATGCGCCAATTTTCTATCAAGATTTATCCGATCCGCGACCTTTTCAGAGATGTTTCTTTTTGTGTAGGTATTTTTACTCATTGTTATGTTGCCCTTTCAACTTCTACAGTCCCGTTTATATTCTTAATCTTTGCCAGAACTGTATTTAATTTACGTAAATGTGGAACAGATGTAACTAAAAAGCAGGTAGCTAATCCCTCATCCACTTTAATATCTACGCTTGTAATATTGATATTCATGTTTGATATCGTTTCCGTTAGATCCTTGAGATATCCTTTTCTGTCTTGCGCAACTACTTTGATACGAGCAAGAAATTCTTCTTTTCGACCCGCATCCCATTCGACATCGAGATAGCGGTCAGAATCCTCATTGGCTATAGGTAAATTATTACAATCCACTCGATGGACAGTTATTCCTCTCCCACGAGTGACAAAACCGATAATTTCATCACCCGGTATAGGGTTACAACATTTACTAAAATTCATCATAATATTGTTAATCCCGTGAACTCGTACCCCCCTTGCGGCTCTCCTGGCTTTCTCCAGAAAAGATATGGATTTTTTCTCAAATTCCACATCATCTTTAATTACGCTTTCCGGAAGAAGTTTTTTAACAATATCCCGGATAGTAATCTGACCGGTACCTATTGCAACCATCAAATTTTCCTTACCTACAAAACCTAACTCCTTAGCAGAAAATTTTATCTTTTTAAGTGAGGAAGAGAGCTTCATTTTCCGTAATGTTTTTTCAAGTATTTCCTGCCCCAATTTCATACTTTGTTCTTTTTCGATAAGGCGTTGCCATTTACGAATGGAATTTCTTGCTTTCGATGTTCTTACAAATCTTAACCAGGCATAATTGGGCGATTGACTATCGGAAGTGATGATTTCAACGGTACAACCGCTTTGCAGTTTTGTATTTAATGGGACAATCCTCCCATCTACTTTTGCACTGAGACAATGGTCGCCAACTTCTGTGTGTACGGCATAGGCAAAGTCAATTGGGGTAGCATCCATGGGTAGTTGGGTCAAATCACCGGCGGGAGTAAAAACAAAAACTTCGTCCTGGTAAAGGTCAATCTGTAACAAGTTCATGAACTCTTTTGGATCCGCAGATTCATCCCTGAGAATTGAAACCAAATCTCGCAGCCATTTTACGTGCCGATCCAATTCTCCACCGGATTTGTTACCTTCTTTATATTTCCAGTGAGCGGCCACGCCAATTTCCGCTGTCTCATCCATATCTTTCGTACGAATTTGAATCTCAACCATTTTCCCCGAAGGGCCTACCACGGTCGTATGGAGAGATTGGTAGCCATTCCTTTTGGGGGTAGCAATGAAATCTTTAAATCTTTCCTGCACCGGGGCATAAAAGTGATGAACAACACCCAAAACAATATAGCATTGACTGACATCCTCAACGATAATTCGAATTGCAAGGATATCATATATTTCTTCAAGTGGTTTTTCACGTTTTTTAATTTTACCATGTATAGAATAATAAGACTTCAACCGCCATATAATGTCTGCGTCAACACCATTTTTAACTAATTCTGCATTAATAGATTTGATGATCTCCTTTATAAATTTTTGGCGATATCCTTTTGTGGCTTTAAGTCTTTTATCAATTTCTTTATATGCCACAGGTTCTAAAGTTTGTAATACAAAATCGTCTAACTGACTTTTTATAGCAAACATTCCAAGCCTATGAGCAAGTGGAGAATATACGTCTCTTGTTTCTATTGCTATTCTCCGTTGTTTTATAAGAGGCAGGTGTTCAATCGTACCCATATTATGAATTCGATCTGCAAATTTAATGATAATAACCCGAATATCCTTTGTCATGGACAATAACATTTTCATCAGGTTTTCTGCTTGTTTTTCTTCCCTGCTTTGAAATTTTAGTTCACCAAGTTTTGTAACTCCTTCAACTAAATTTGCAACTTCATCACCGAATAATTCCTGTATTTCCTTATAGGTAGCTTGGGTGTCCTCAACAGTATCGTGGAGTATTCCACCAATGACAGTGGATACATCCATGTTCCATTCCGCTAAAGAGTGCGCAACTGCGTACACATGCTCAAAATAGGGTCGACCCGAGCGTCTCTTTTGGTCCTGATGGTGCTCCTTACTGAATTGATAAGCAAACCAGACTTTGTCCCTAATTTCCTCCTTCTCAGCCGAATTGCCATTAGAGATAATGTCCACCAATTCGAGTAAATCTTTTGGATAGGCTCCTGTAACAGTGGGGATTAAACTCGCAATAGAGGGGACTCTCATTAAAATGGCACTTCTATCTCAGCTTGTTCGTAAGGCGAGATATTTTCAAACTTAGCATACTTATCGATAAATGTAAAATTTTTTTTCCCTGTGGGCCCATTTCTTTGTTTAGCAATAATAATCTCGGCCTTTCCCTCGTCATCAGGATTATGTGTGTATAAAAATGGTCGATAGACAAATATGACAAGATCTGCGTCCTGTTCGATAGCGCCGCTTTCTCGCAGATCTGAGAGTTGAGGACGGCGATCAGTTCTAGATTCTACCGCTCTCGACAACTGGGAAACAGCTACCACAGGAAGATTTAATTCTTTGGCTAAAGCTTTTAAGGATCTGGAAATCTGAGAAATCTCCTGCTGCCTGCTTTCCGCTGTTCTAGGACCTTGCATAAGTTGTAGATAATCCACAACAATCATTTGAACATCTCTTTCAGCTTTAAGTCTCCGGGCTTTTGCCCGCAGTTCGGTAACTGTCATAGTCGGACTATCATCCAGATAAATGGGAGCTTCCGCAAGGATACCTACAGACATGGATAGGTTCTTCCATTGGTCTTTGGGAAGTTTACCTGTTCTGACTTTATGGCTATCTACTCTACTTTCTGCACAGAGAAGCCTCATTGCCAGTTGGCTGTTTGCCATTTCCAAACTGAAAATTCCCACAGGTACTTTATGGTCAATTGCTGCATTACGAGCAATATTCAGAATCAAGGCTGTTTTGCCCATTGCGGGTCTTCCGGCTATGATTACCAAATCACCCTTCTGAAAGCCAGAAGTAATATCGTCCAATTCTTTTAAGCCGGAGGGAACGCCTGTAACCGTACCCGGACGCTGATGAATCCTATCCAACTCCTCAAAAGTTTCCTCAAGTATCGGTTTAATCTGGAGAAACCCACCTTTTAATCTGCCCTCGGCAATACTAAATATCTTCTGCTCAGCACTGTCGAGAATAACATCAATCTCTTGTTGATCATCAAATGCACTTTTAGATAGTTCAGCCGAAACCTCTATTAATCTTCGGAGACTCCATTTTTCAAGCACAATTCTTGCGTAATGATCCACATTTGCCGAGGTGGGAACACTATCAACAAGTCCTGTTATATAATAAGCTCCACCACAAGCGTCCAACTGTTTTTTCTTCTTCAAGATATTATTGAGTGAAATTGCATCTATGGGGTCTCCGGAATTAAAAAGCTCTACCATTGACCTGAAAATCTTAACATGTCCTTCTTTATAAAAAGCTTCTGAAGAGACTATTTCTATAGCGCGACTGACTGCCTCTTTAGAAGATAACATTGCTCCCAACACTGCCTGTTCAGCTTCAATTGATTGTGGGGGCGCTTTTAAAACAAGTAGGGGTTCTTTATCGTTCGCCATAATCAATTCCTAGAGATAATGGATTGAATCCATTGAAAATCCTCCCATGCGGGTCGCTTAAAATTCGGATTTCTCAGTAGCGCTGCAGGATGATATGTTACAATTACATTGATATCCCGCCATTTCCAAATCTTTGACCGAAGACTGCCGAGTGAGGTTTTTATGGATAAAAGCGTATGAGCAGCCGTTGCTCCCAAAGCTACAATTAATTTCGGATTAATGATTTTCAATTGGGTTTCAAGATAAGGTAAGCAGGTTTCAATTTCCTCACTGTGCGGGGTTCTATTATCCGGAGGACGGCATTTTATAATATTGCAAATATAGACTTCTTCTCGTGTCATATTAATAGCGCTGAGTATTTTATCAAGCAACTTCCCAGCTCGACCTACAAAGGGTTCACCCAGAAGGTCTTCATCCCTTCCGGGCGCTTCGCCTACGAATACTAATTTAGCTGATGGATCACCTACTCCAAAGACAAACTTGTTCCGTGTTGCACCCAAGGGACATTTCTGACATTTGTTAATAGCCTTCTCAAATTCTGTAAGTGAAGTGTTAAATGAAGATTGTATTGCAAATGAAATGCCTGCATCTTCGAAGAAAAGATTGTCCCCATACATTTCTTTCACCTGAGTCAGATAACGTTTGACCATCCCTGAAATTGGGATCTCAATTGACATTATTCAGATTTTTCTTCTTCCTCTTCACGTCTATAACTCCACTCGAGTTCGCCATCAAGAAATTCCCTTAACGCTACGGTAATCGGTTTTTTTTCTTCTACATAATCCTCAACAGGTTCCACTATCTCCTCCAATAATCCGGGCTCGAGCTCCATTTCCGATATTTCCATTTTAATATTTCTATCCGCTATTATCTGACGAGCTCTCTCAGCAATCACAGCAGTCGCCTCGAATATATCCTCTGTTTGTTTCTCTATTTCCCGAATAGGGATTGTCTTAATTGACATGTTGTAATTCCTCCTTCTGATTTTCAACTATGTGGATGATCTGATCTACAGTCTCTTTTAATGTATTGTTGATAACGGTATAATCATATCGATCTTCATAAGAAAGTTCCAAATCCATCCTTTCCAGTCGTTTTTCAATTTGATCATCCGAATCGGATCCACGATGTAATAACCGTTTAACCAATTCCTCTCTATTAGGTGGTTTAATAAAAATTGATAAAGTATTCTCTTTAAAAGAATTTTGAAAAGCAAGTCCACCCTTTACGTCGACTTCTAATAGGAGCATATCTCCATTGATAATAGCATTCTCGATGGAATTATTGGGTGTACCATACAGATATCCATGAACTTCTTCATACTCAAACAGTTCCCCATTATCGATTTTTTTTTTGAATTCTTCTTCAGTTAAAAACAAATAATCAAATCCGTCTTTTTCATAAGAACGTTTTGGACGAGTGGTACACGATAAAGAAAAATCCCAATCTGGACGTCTGTATTGAATCTCACGACAGATCGTGGACTTTCCTGTTCCGGATGGGGCTGAAATAATAATCAGATTCCTTTTCATACAATGTTTTGGACCTGTTCTTTAATTTTTTCTATATTATCTTTCATGTCAATGACCATCTGGATTACCTTAAGCTTATTGTTTTTTGAACCGATAGTATTCACTTCGCGGTACATCTCCTGAAGTAAAAAGTTCAACCGCTTACCCACCGGCTTATTTTCTGATAGAAGCCCACTAAACTGTTTGAGATGACTTCTCATTCGCACACACTCTTCTGAAACATCAGCCTTTTCAGCCAAAATTGCCGTTTCCTGAAGAATCCTATTGTCATCGATAGCAATATTTTTCAATAATTCCTTAATCTTTGTCCGATATTCTTTGAAAATCTCAGGTTTGGAATCCCGACATACCTGTTCCAAAGGAGAAAGAATATCCGTAAGCTTATCCAACCTCTGCGATATATCGTTGTTCAACATTTCTCCTTCTTTTTCGGTCATTACAATAAAATCCATCAAGGCTTTATCAAACACTTGTATAACAATTTCCGGATCAATTTCCTCGGGGCTATCCAAAAGTATGAATTCGTTTAAATCAATTACATCCGCCAAATTAATTTTTTGATCATAATCTTTTTCTAAAGTCGAAAGTATTGATGTATACACTTCAAATTTCTTCCGGTCAAATATATTGGAGTTATTACCGGAATTCATATCATACTCTAAAGAAATAATAACAGATATTTTACCCCGTTGACATTTTTCTTTAACTCGCTGCCTAATCACTCTCTCCAGAGAATTAGAGTTGAAGGGTAATTTGATTCTTATATCCAAAAAACGACTGTTCAATGAACTTATTTCAACGGCAAGAGACACACCTTCCGTGCTTTTATATCCTGATCCAAATCCTGTCATACTTCTGATCATAAATTTCCTTAAAATTTTTGCTTATAAACTTAATCAAGTTGTTGTAATCGTACAAGAAAAAAAAGTATAACCCTGCAATAATTAACAAGTTATTGGAAATCAGCCCCGATGCTTCGGGATGAAAATTACTACCCATCTGTTCCCCAAGAATGAGTGTGGGCAGGGAGAATCAAGTTATTATCCGTCACCGACCCCGGAAAGGGTCGGTGAGCAGATAGTTAGATAGAGGAGTATATTACCCACTTGGCGTACCGGAAAATGACAGGATCACCGATGTGAAACTACATTAAAATGAAACTTCCTACCCGCCTGAATGAGCCTGAACTTTCGGGAGGCAGATACAATCAAGTTATCCACAATTATCGTTTGACCGATTCCAGTAGTGAACTTAGAAATCGTAGCTTCACATTCAAAGTCAAGTAATGGCTGTTCCCTAAAATAGAACCGAGAGGGGAAGGCATGAAAGCATAATCGATTGACCCAAAGGGTAAAAGAAAACCAAGACCGGATGTATAATTTGAAATCGGATTTCGCCCTAATCTCAAGTGGAAACGGTCTTTATATATGATATCTAATCCAAACCGGAAATTCCCACCCATATTTCCAATAAAAAAATCGTCTGTGTTGGTTCGTCCGGAAAAACTCAATAGTGCCGTCGCCAATAATTTGACTTCGAGATTTAATGAATTGATTTTTAACGATTGTACATCACCCAATACAATTTCGGGAGCTATTCTTTCTACCGTACCTGACTCCCAAATAATCCATGAAGATGTGACATCCCTAATTGTGATAGCAAATGTGTTTGAAAAACGAAAAACACGATACAACCCAAAATCAAAACCCACACCATAACCGGTGTAACTCCCTAATTGGTGAATGATGCCTTTTACATTACCCCCTACAATCCAATCCCCCCACATAGTAGCCAATCCAAATATTCCTCCCCATTGAACTTGATTAAAGTAGGTGATTTTCGAAGCCAGGATACGTTCATTTTCGTCATCCAAGGAACCTGTGTCAAACAAGAGGGCTCGGGTAGTATTAGGAATACCTTGAACCCCTTCTCTTATGAGTACAAATGCCCGTTTATACTTGAGGTTATCTTTTAAATGAAATCCAATTACATCATAGCTAACCAGTCCTGAAAACCGCTCCTGATGAGAGAAAGAAAGATATCTCTCCTGTTCAAAGTACAATCGGGCGGGATTTAGAAGGAGTGAAAGAGGTCCACTTACCGCAGCAATATTGGCTTCCCCGAGAGAAATGGAAGCAGCATCTCCTGAGCCTTGGAAAAGCTGATTCCCGTACTTAACCCATATTGATTCTCCAACAAGAGGGTTCATGATACATGCAAACAATAGAATTACGAGAGTTAATTTATTTTTCACAATTTTTATAAGCCAAATTCTGATTTTAACTCATCAAGTTTCTTTAATGCTTCCAATGGTGTAATATTATTTATATCTAATTCCGATAGCTCGTGTCTTAACTGGGTTTCCTGTTCCTCAAAAATACTTAATTGTTTAGACGAACTTTGAACTGATTCTGTTCCCGCTTCCTCAGGTAATTCATGATGTACCAACCGAGAGAGAATTTCGGTGGCTCTGGAGATGACACTTTTAGGAAGACCCGCCATTTTTGCCACATGTATTCCATAACTTTTATCACAGGGACCCGGTACAATTTTCCGTAAAAAAACAATTCTGTCACCAAATTCCTTGACAGCCACATTGAAATTTTTTACCCTTTTAAATAGACCTTCCAACTCCGTCAACTCATGGTAATGAGTTGCAAATAATGTCCGTGCCTGTGCGCTTGGAGTATTATGAAGATATTCAGTGATTGCCCATGCAAGAGATAATCCATCATAGGTAGCTGTTCCTCGACCTATTTCATCGAAAAGTACAAGACTCCGTTGAGTGGCATTATTCAAAATATTAGCAGCTTCAATCATTTCTACAAGAAACGTAGATTCACCGCCTGCCAGATTATCACTCGCTCCCACTCTTGTGAATAACTTGTCTACTATCCCGACTCTGGCTTCAGAAGCCGGTACATAACTACCCATCTGAGCCATGACAACTATAAGACCCACCTGACGGAGATAAGTCGATTTTCCTGCCATGTTGGGCCCCGTGATAAGCAAAATCTGGTCACCATCACTGGACATTCTCAAGTCGTTAGGAATAAAGGATTCTCCCGCCGAAAGTATAGTTTCAACTACAGGATGTCTTGATTCTATTAGACTAATAGACGGTTTTTCAACAAAACTCGGTTTGCAGTAATTATGCATTTTAGCCACCTCTGCGAGAGTAGAGTAAAGGTCTATTTGATTAAAAATTTTTGCATTATCTTGTATCTTTCCCGCTTCTTTTAATACAGATTTCCGCAATTCCTCAAAGATTCGTGTCTCGATTTCAATTATTCTCTCTTCAGCATTTAGTATTTTTTCTTCGTATTCTTTTAATTCCGGAGTGACGTATCTTTCCGCATTCACTAATGTCTGTTTTCTGATATAGGTATCGGGTACTTTATCTAAGTGGGTTTTTGTTACTTCGAGATAATATCCGAACACTTTATTGTATCCAATCTTCAGAGAAGAGATACCTGTCTTTTCACGTTCACTTTTTTTCAGGGAAGCTATCCAGTCTTTTCCGCCACTTGCAATAACTCTAAGTTCATCTAATTCATTATCAACGCCATCACAAATAACTCCACCATTTGCAAGAGATATTGGCGGTGAATCTGTAATTATTTGCTCAATAAATCCCACCAATTCCGAAGTATCTTTGAACCTATGTGCAAGTTCCTTAAGAGGATGACTCTCCGAACTTTCCAACAATTCCATAAAAGTAGGAATAAGTTCAAGGGTTAGTTTCAGGCTCCAGACATCTCTTGGTGTAGCTTTCCCTTGACTCAGTTTTGCAACGATCCTCTCCAAATCCGTGCAATCACTCAATCGTCTTATAACGGTCATTCTCAGCTCATTATCATTCACAAAACCTTCCACGCAATTAATACGATTTTCAATTTGAGATCGATTCGTGAGAGGTCGTTTCAATCGGTACCGCAGAAGACGTCCACCACCTGAGGTGATGGTTTTGTCCAATATATCAATGAGAGTACCGTGGGTGCCCTGGGTCATTAGAGACTTAAAAATTTCCAAATTTCTGATGGTAAATTCATCCAGCCCCATCACTTCATCATCCTTAATGGATGTCAACTTGGTCACGTGATCCAGACTTCCGTAAATATTATGCTGAACATACCGAAGGATTACGCCTGCAGCAGAAATACCTTCTATCATTCCATCACATCCAAAACCTTTGAGGGTGGTCGTTCCAAAATGTTCCAAAAGTGACTGAAGAGAGGTATCATAATCAAATGCCCATTCATCCATCTCAGTAATAAAGGGTCGAAGTTTTTTATACCAATCCGTTTTCTCAAATTTCAAACCTTCAACCACGATCATTTCTTTCGGTGCAAACTTGATAAGGATTTCTTTCAAATTTTCTTTTAGAGATTCTCCCACATAAAATTCACCCGTAGAATGATCCAAAAAGGCAAATCCGATTTGAAATTTACTTTGAAAAATAGCGCTTAAAAAATTGTTCGACTTATGATCCAGGTAATTGTCTGAAATGGCGGTTCCGGGAGTAACCACTTCCACCACTTCTCTCTTAACCAATCCTTTGGCAAGCTTAGGATCTTCTACCTGTTCGCAGATAGCCACTCGAAGTCCCGACCTGATAAGTTTGTACAAATACGATTCCAAAGCGTGATATGGAAATCCTGCCAGGGGTATATCTGCTGCAGCCCCGTTGGCTCTTTTGGTAAGTGCAATGCCAAGAATTTTAGAGGCTATTTTCGCATCTTCCTCAAAAGTTTCATAAAAATCCCCCATCCTGAATAATACCAACGAGTCAGGATATTGAGCCTTTATCTCGCCGTATTGCCGCATCAAGGGTGTTTCACCTTTCCGAACAACGCGTTTTTTCTTTTGGTTAGCCATTAGCCGGTAACTCGTATATTCCCTTCTCTACTTGTTATTTGTTGTTCATCCAAAAATTCTAACATTGGAATTGCGTGTTTGCGGGTTGTTTTTGTCAACTCCTTAAAATCATTTACCGTCATTGATGATTGGGTTTTAAAAAATTGTTTTACTTTTTGCCTAAGGAGCTCAAAATTTTTAGCATCTAACCATAATGCCCGATTAACTTCGACAATTTTATCCTCATTCTTGAGAATATGGACAATTTCCAATATTTCCTTTTCCGGAATACTGAGGATTGAACCAAGTTCGGGTGATGATAAAGGAATAAACTCAGAATCTTTAAACAGTCTCATTACTTTTTCCGCCAATATTTTTCGCTCTCCTTTCAACTCGATTTTAAAACCAAATCTCCTCACAATCCCATCAGAAAGGGTTATTTCCTTTTCCGATTCCAGTCTTTGCGTGACGTAGGAGAATAAATCTTCACTAAAATCCAATTGTTGTCGGAGGTCATCCAAACCTATCCCTTTGGACCACTGTTTTTTGTCATGAAAACGATTGACTCTGTTAATGTACTCATTAATTTGATAACTCAAAGACGATTGAAAGGAAACCAAAGGATCTGAAGGTGGTCCCAAATAGATGACATCCAATTCATCCAGAAACAGACTGATTTTATCCGGTGAAATTTGCCACCGTTTGCTCCATTCTGATATACGTTTGGGATAGTTTAAACTCAAATTAATATATTTTTCTCTGATGGCTTTTTCGTCCAGGTTGTTCAACGAACTCAACCACTTTTGACATTCTGCCCATTGTTTTGGAGGTTGAATATCCAAGATTCTGCCTCCGCCTATGGTTTCGGAGGGAGAGTAAAACCTGATGATGATTGGGTCATTTACTGCTGCTGCAACTTTCTTTTCCAAGCGAATTAGCGCTGTTAATTTTTCCCCCGGATTAATTTTCTTTTTCCTTTTCACTGACGCCAAATAAACCCGCCCCATTACTTCCTCTGTTCCCACATGTATTCTGACTCTCTGCTCGTTTTTAATTGTCTTTTTTGTGGCAGGGAGTAAAAATATCTCAGTACCTAATCGAGTAACGGGTGTCAGATATCCAGGTTCAGATAACTGGCTTCCCCGTTTTAATAACCGTTTCTCCAGACCAGATAAATTTACTGCAGCTCTGTCACCTATTCGTACTTTCCCAACATTAATTCCATGTGATTGTAACCCTCTTACTTTTACAACTTTTCCACCTGGAATAACTTCTACTCTATCTCCCGTACTGAGTGAGCCACTTACAACTGTCCCGGTTGCAACGGTTCCAAATCCCTTCATAGTAAACGCCCTGTCGACATACAGACGGAAAAAACCCCGATCATCCATTTCTCCTGCTTCATTAGCAAGGTCGATAAGGGTAGATTTTAATTCTTCGATCCCTTCCCCTGTCTCACCCGATACTTTGACCAAAGGCGCCTTTTCGAGAAAGGTCCCTTTTGCATAGTCTTTAATATCAGACTCTATCAATTCAATCCATTCGGGGTCTCGAATCAAATCAATTTTGGTTAGAGCAATACACCCTAATTTACACCCCAGCAGATTCAAAATATCGATGTGTTCCCGGGTTTGAGGCATAATGCCATCATCCGCTGCAATAGTGACCAGTGCAATTTGAACCGTACTTACACCTGCTACCATATTACGGATAAACTTTTCGTGTCCGGGTACGTCAATAATAGTAATATTTTCTGTAAGAAATGCAAATCCGAGGTCAATGGTCATCCCTCGTTCCTTTTCTTCCCGAAGCCTGTCTGTGTCCGTTCCCGTTAAGGCTTTCACGAGGGTCGTTTTCCCGTGATCAATATGTCCTGCTGTTCCAATAACAACTTGTGTCATCTGTTACCTAACTCGGGCAAAGCCGTGCCACAGGCATCCCTACGGGAAAACCAAAAAAGCTGCCTGTCCCGTAGGGAGGGACAACCATATCGGGAAAAGCTGATACCATTAATTCCCCGACGAGAAATAATCCCGATGCTTCGGGATGAAAAAAAAGCAAAAAAATCATGACTAAAGGACTAAACATCTGTGCTAAAGTAGATTATTTCCTCAGAATCTCATCTGGTCTTTTGGCTATACCGGGAAATATTTCTAAAATTCTTTTATCAAAGGTCACAAGCAACGTTTTTTCTTTTTGAGCCAGGGCGACAAAAAGTGTATCATAAGGAGGATGTCCTGTCTTTACAGCAAGTTGAAGAGCATCTGTCCAAATTCTATCAGCAGGAACAGTTCGATCAATTATATTTGCTGCTAAAGGTAAATAATTAATTAACTCGTTTTCATCCATCGCTCCCAAACGACTTGCAACCCATAAGGCATTTAAGAATTCTGGGCGCCAAATATCCGGTGCCACTAATTCGACTTCTGCTTCAAGAATAGCGTGGCTATGTTTAAAAAACGGCTCCACTTTAGCAATAAAATAAAAAAGAATATTAGTATCGATTACCAGACTCACAACTCATGTTTCCAGGTATTTTCAATCCACTTATCTACTTCTTCCTTACTGATGGGTCTTCGAATTTTAGGCCAGATTTCCTCCTCAATCCGGCGAAGAATCTCCGTTCGATCCACCGCTTGAGCCTCGAGAATCTCTCGCACTTCCTGCTCCATAGAATGATTATTGCGTTTTGCTCGCTCTTTTAGGGCTTTTACGACTTTCTCAGATAAATTTCTTACAGTAATTGTAGCCATATATTTTCTCCTATTTCCTTAGTTCCAAATAAATATAATGTGGATAAATAGCGAATGCAAGCATATTGACAGCACCTGTTTAAGAACTGACTATTTTCCTTTTTAAACTAGACAAGCCATCCGTCGGCTGATGGATCCTATGGGAGAACAAAAAGGAAATAACAATCTGATTTAAAATTAAATAGATATTCCCCAATTATTCCGTGACTAGAGTCTTTGAGATATCGGGAGTTGGGTAGCCTTTTGTTCTATCAAATTAATTAAGACTTTCCCTATATTTTATTAACTCTTCTTCTGAAAGATCATTAGGCGGAACCAATTTGTAATGTTTCTCAACCAAAATGCTCACAACTTTATTGCTTTCTTCAAACTCAAACAGTGCAATTTGTCCATCTTTTATGAATTGAGCACCGATAGGTCTGCATATTAGGTTAGGGAATTTGTCCTTGCAAACTGCTATATCTTGCTCTATTTGAACAATTCCCATTTGATCGCTACCACTTTTTGCTTGAATCGGTAAAACGTACTGAGCACCTTTCCTATCTATGCCAACATATATCTCATCGGTTTCAACCTGACCCATTTCGTGAACGGTTGTTCGTAAATGATTTTGAAGTGAGTAACAAGTTATACCAGTGAATATATCAATTAGCCTATTATACCTTAACTTTACTAACAATGCTTGTTCATCTTCCAATGAATATTTCATAACAATCCCAGGAGTGGCATCCGGAATTTTTATGATACTCATCATTAGATTTGGGATTATTTTAGATAATTTTCTTTGAACGAAAGCATACTTTGATTGACCCTTAGGGACAATTACCCATTCGTAATCTTTTTTTGCTTTTTTCTGTATTTTTTCTGGAAGATTCGCCCTGTAACGGAATGAGTAAATAATATCACCTAAATTTTTAGGGAGTTCTATTCTCAATTTCTTTGCTGTGATTTTAAAATCAGAACGTTCAAATAGGATTTCCTTTTTTCCTTTTTTATAGTATTTGTGAAATATATAATCAATAAGTTGTGAATATCTATTGTTACTTATTGACATCCATAAAATCCTTTTTTAGTGGTTCCACTCTAGAAGTAATACTTCCTCATTAAGCCATTTTTTTGATGATGTAGAGAATCTTTTTCTAAAAACATCCAACCCTAACACTTCATAACCTAATGATTGTGACATATCAGCCAGAATATGACCTGTAGGAATATTTACTCTTAAGTATGATTCTTGGTCACCAACTACATAAGCCAATTTGGCACCTCTTTTTAAGAAATTTCGTAAGACCGAAAGATGTCTAAACATTCCGCCAAAATAGAGTTTTGCAACTCTATGATAATTTTTCTCAAATCCAGAAGTCTTTCCTAATTTAATTCTGCGCTTCTCTATTTCTCGGGCTATTCCTTGTACTGTAATATTATCTGAAATCCATTTATCATCATCATCGGAAGAGTAGATACCACGAGTGTTTGATCGAACTAGATTCTTCTTCAAATTGCGTAAATCATTCTTACTTCTGACGAATCCTAATATGACTGATTCTAGCCTTGTCGTTCGCGTATAATCCTTTTCATTTGGATAGGGAGGAGATGTTATCACAGCCGAAATAGATTCTTCTTCAATTTGATTATTAAGATTCCTTGCGTCGCTAAGTATCACTTGTGATTTGCCAGATAAATGGATATCGTTATTTTGAATATCACGTGCTATTTTTTTTATTTCCGACAACCAATATAAAACAACCGGTGTGTCTTCTTTAATTTTGCCAATTCCAACTTCTGGGCCAAATCGAACATTGCCTATATTCGAAACCAATGCTTTTGCAAGTGCAAGCAACTGATAATTATATATCTTAGTATTATCTTGATTTTTAAGATGTTGTAATAAAGTTAAAGTTTTATGTAGTGGTATTGGGCTGATTGAGTCTTTAATTAACAATCTGAATTGTTCACTTGGCAAAGATATTAAATTTTGATTGTTTATAACATTAATATGAAAGAATGGTTCATCTTCAATTCCTTGACAACGAAGTTCTTCAATAACTTTTTCAGCGATTATTTCTGAACTGTTAATAAGGTTAATAGGGTCTATTTCCCAATTTATTTTAACTGAAGCTGCAAAATGAGCCATTGGATGTGCTTCGATACCAATACTGGGGATTCCCATTTTTTTACATTCAACGAGAGTTGTCCCAGTTCCACAAAATGGATCAAGAACTATATTTGAATTATCTAATTTAAATCGGTTTATATATTCTCGAACAAGGTGTGGAGGAAAAGAAAGAACGAATCGATACCAACTATGGAATGATTTGTCGATATCCAAAATCTTATTTGAATTGTTCGCTTTCTTTGTTGTTAAAGTTTGCATCATTTTCAGCGGTAAATATATATAATAGAATAAACTTCCAATTAAAATAATTCAACAATAAAAATGGGTAATTAAAAGGCTACCCAAAGATTATATAACAGTTCAGTCAATATTTGGAAAGATCCAATAAATTTTATTCCCCAATCTCCAACCCAATTCCATGAATCGCTTTCCTCAGAATTGTATCTTCTTCCGGCAACACAGCTTTTAAATCAATGTAAAACCTGTTTCCTGTAATATATCCTATGATTGGAATCTCCCACTCTCGAAATTTTTGAGCCAGTACTGTCGGTTTCATCGTCTTACATCGGAATCGTAAAGCTGCACTCTCGATCTTTTCTGTTGGAAGAGATCCGCTTCCAGCTTCCACCCAAGATGGCACAACGGATAATTCCAGTTTTTTCACAGAGTCACTCTCCAGTGATGAAAGAATCGATTCTCCCCTCACCTGCAATGATTTCCATGTAGCAAGTAATAGGGAATAGGTCAAATTTTCGTTTTCCGGAGGGATTTTTTTGTAGGTTTTTAGTGTATTCTCAAGAAGTGAAATAATGACTTTATCACACCGTAATACACGATAGAGCGGATTTTTGAAAATTTGAGATAGTATTCTTTTTTCCCCGCAAATCAGACCTGCTTGGGGTCCCCCCAAAAGTTTATCACCGGAAAACATGACCAAGCTGGCTCCTAATTTTAATACATCACGAACTACAGGTTCCTTGGGAATATCCACAGTTGATAGATCAAATAACGCACCACTTCCCAGGTCAACTATCAGGGGAATCCTTTTTTTCTTACATAATTCAGAAAGCTCTTTAATTCCCACCTCGCTTGTGAATCCCTCCACCCGGTAATTACTTGTATGGACAATTAAAATGGCGCCTGTTTTATTCGATAAAGCATTTTTATAATCTTTGAAGTGAGTTCGATTTGTGGTTCCAATCTCCATCATTTTGGCGCCACTTTTCGCAATAACATCAGGAATTCTAAACGATCCGCCAATTTCCACAAGTTGTCCTCGGGAGATAATGATCTCCTTGTTATCAGCCAGCGTGTTTATCGCTAACAGAACCGCAGCCGCATTGTTATTTACAACCAGAGATGCTTCAGCGCCAGTTAGGGAATTCAGCAATGATGAAATATATTTTGTCCGATCCCCTCGCTTTCCCGTAGTAAGATCCAGTTCAAGTGAGGTATAACCTTCCATTTGAGAAACCGTTTTCTTTAAAACTGACGGTGAAAGAGGCGCTCGACCTAAACCCGTATGTAGAACAATGCCCGTTGCATTAATAACCCTCTTTAATCCAAGTTTATTCACACTTTCGACAGATGTCATAATACGACTAAAAATCTCCTCAGAATTTTTAATCACTTGCCCATTCTGTATTTCCATACGTATGGTTGTCAACTCATTTCTAACGATCGTCATCACGTAAGCCCTGGGTAGATTAATAGATGATAAATCCATATTATCCAAAATAGTATTGACTGGGGGAATTTCACGTAAGTTCAACATAATATTCTTATTTTAAAAAATATAGCGTGAATTTATCAAATGCAAGAGAATCTAACGCTTGGCTGAGTTGCGAAGGATGATAGGACACCTAACTTGGTATTTCAAAATAACTTCGAGAGGAAACAAAATCCGCTAATTAAGCAGTAGCCCTTCGTCAACTCCAGCTGTTGTTAGGTTGCTTTATAAAGCCTTTCACTCTTTGAGTTAGTCTCGGCGAATCAATAACCAGATTGTATATAGAATCAGTGGTAGTAGCGTAATCATTAATCCCTCTACATCCAGCAATTTCTTCTGCTGAAATAGGAAGTAACTAGTACCCGAAGCATAAACAGCCAACATCCCGATTATTGCAGGAATAAGAAGATCTAAACGTCTACGGCGTTTGGCTCGCAGAAAAGAATTTAGCACCTTTCGACCCCTTAGTGTTTCAGCCAACGAATTGATTTCACGTGAAAAATAGTGATTCTTTCTTTTCTGAACCATTATTTCGTCTCTTACAAAGACTTTACGGACAGTCGAAAAATGAGGAATTGCTGCTAGGCACCTTTGCTCAAAGACTGAGGTCTCTAAAAACTGGATCAAATCACTACCGAATTTGGTTGTATACATATTAACTATGAAACCGAGAAATGCACCGTTTTTTCGGCCGACGTCTAGCTTTTTCTTGTAATCCTCCAAGACTTGCATAAGTAGATGGCTAGTTCTTTGTGAGGTACGATCTTCTTCTGTGACTATGATATAAGCATCAGAGCACAATGCCGAAGATATTGTTAGAGGATCGATTCCTGATCTTTGATCAATCAGAATAAAGTCAAATTTTTGTTTTAAGTCGTCGAGTAAACGAGCAAAAGACTCCCTGTGTAGTTTGAATGCTTCATCAATCTGTGTAGACGAAGTCAAATCCAAAATCTCTTCAAACGGAGGAAGAAGATACAAGTTTTCAGGAAGTATGGGGGTTAATCGAAAATCTTCCTTATCTCGTAATGTATCGAAGATGCTTCCCTCAAAAGACTTTGTTCCTTTAGTTATATAAAATGTGAGTCCCCTCGTGAAAAAATCCATATCCAGCAATAGCACTTTTGCATTGTTCATTGCGAGGTAGAACCCTAGGTTTGTAACGATTGACGTTTTTCCTGTCCCACCCTTACCGCTAAGGAAAGATATTATCTTATTATCGAAATAGCGGTTTGCGTCGTACATTACTTTCGTCTTTTCTAGTTAGTAACCAATCAATTGGAAAAAGAATTATGGTCAGAGTAAGTGAGACTGCCAGAGTGGCTATTCCAATTAAGAAAACATAAGCCTTTATCTTGTCTCCGAAATAGGTAGTCATATCATGGCGTTCAATCAGGGATTCAAGGAAATCGGAAATTGGAGCAACAAATCCCAAAATGAAAATAATCGCGAAGCAACCAAGACCAAGAAACAGGTGACGTACAAATGGTCTTTTCACACCCGCTACTACTTTGCCTAATATAGTTGACTCAAGGGCAACGCCACTTATGTAGGGACACGCAACTGTAGTAAACAAAGTTGTTAAAGATGCTCCAAGGTCTATTTTCATGATGTTTCCTTCTCACACTGAGAAAGAGATTTAAAATATCAACCTAACAAGTAAGTATATAGTTTCCGGATAATGCCAATATATGCAATATCAATTCAAAAAACAATAAAGACACATTGCATTTGTGTAGAAAAATTCATACTCCCTACTCTGTATGTTATCCAGATCATGCTAAGCATCCCAAGTATGAATGTTATCCATCAAATACTAGATAAATCTATATGAAAAAAATACCTGATAAAATTCATAATCCATATCCCTCCTTTTTAAAACAGCATGAAATCCCATCCAGGGAAAATGGGTAAGTGCACAGCATCCTGCGGGGAATCATCTTTAAGTCATCTTGCCACCAATCAAAATGTCCCTTAACCAGGTGAGTATACAATCCCAAACCGCTGAACAAGTCTGCTTGTGGACAGTAACTATTTTGGATGATCCTAAGCTGAAAAGAATTAACTTCAATTTACCCTGGCTGCCTGCCCGCAGGAGGCGGGGATACCATGTCTGTAAATTTGACGGGTTGGTTATGTTTTTTCCTTTTTACGTTTTGATAATGTAATTATATTCCTTCTTCACCCCTAATCCGCAATCTGTTTTCTTCAACAATCCATAAACAGTGTTTAATAGGCTCGGTGTTGAAAAAAGGAATAGTTCGGTTAAAAATGTTAATGATGTGCCGTCTACTTTGTCTTTTTACACGAAGGACTATTATTCCAAGATACTCATCGGGGGGATATGTTCGAACATCCGAAAAATCGATATAAAGCGTAACAATAATTCGTCCCTCTTTTTTACATACTTCCGCAATATTGTAATCAGGAGTCCCCTTTAATCCTTGCTCTTCAACAGTAAGAGCATCGTAATTGGCCCGCCTAAGAGAATCAACGATTTCAATGGGAAGATTTTCATCAATTTTGAAATTCAATGCTTTTTTCATGCCGGAATGGCGACAAACCGTTCCCTTGCCAAATCAGCGGCATAGGAGATGGCCGCTTTTATGTCCTCCAGCTTTAATGATGGATAGCTTTTCAGTATGTTTTCATAGCTTTCTCCATCAGCCAAGTTATCCAAGATTACCGAAACCATTACTCTTGTACCCTTTATGCATGCCTTTCCGTGGCAAACTTGGGGATCTACGGAAATACGTTCAATCCAATTCATTTTTGAACCTCCTATTAATTTTTGGTGTTTAGTTTGACAAAAAATAACTGAAAAAGTAACCGGCGTGCGGTTCTTTGCGCGTCCGGCGAGCGCAGTGAGTGTACTTAAATGACTTGTTATGCTTACACCAATTTGTTTTCAATTGCATACATCTTTCCAGCAGGAAGTAACGTAACTCTTTTGTTTGAATCCATTTTGATAAGTTCTTTTTCTTGTGCCAATTCAAGCTGCAAATCAAATAGTGTTCTCGACATGCTCATATTATTTCTGATTAGAACAGGGTATGGTATAATCAAATCGCTTCCACTTTCAAAACAATCAACAACTATCTTCATTACTTCTAATAGTGAATCAACTGTCTTCTGTGGCATTCTATCAATTGGCGAAGCAAAGGGATTATTTCCAATTTTAGGCTTCTGAAAGAGGGGTGATCCGTGTATCGATCTAACTAATTCATCATAGGATATTTCAAACTCGTCATCTTTAGAGAAATCAATATATAATTTACTTTGCAGAAATACTGGCAACCGACGAGTTCCTTTTTGCCTTATAATTGGTATAATCTTGTTCGAATCTATTTTTACCATAAGCTCCGATGTAATTATCATTTTCTCGTAACCAACACCACCCTTTCCAGAATTAGCTTTATCGACATATTTATCAGTGCAAATCATGAGTACTCGATCTGCGGATGTAACATATTTCTCCATAAACGTTGGTAAGTCATCCCCTGGTCCGAGATCCCATTGATCAATAATTGATTCAACTCCATTATTCATAAGTCGTGTAGCCAATTCTAAAACCCATTTTTTGTGACCCAATGTGTCATGAGAGTATGAGATAAATACTTTTGGGATTACCATTTACTTATACCTCATTTCTTTATACTTCATTTCTTGATTTAATAAGCATAACAAGTAAGTAGATAGTTTCTAGATAATGCCAATATATGTAATATCAATTCAAAAAACAATAAAGACACATTGCATTTGGTAATCCCTTAGTTATGGGTGGAAAGAATAGTCTGAAAGACCCAAGATCCAATATCCAAATATCCTTAAAAATAAACGAATTTTGACTTTTGGTTCTTGGTTCTTCAATTATGTCCTCGTCACTGAGGCATTACTGCATTTGTATAGAAAAATTCATGCTCTCTACTCTGAATGTTATCCATCAAATACTGGTTAATTCTATATGAAAAAAATACCTGATAAATTTCATAATCATTATGTTCCTTTTTTAACCTGAATAATTCATCAGCAATATCTTCATAATACTATTTATTGCTACACATAATACAATTTTGTATTTGCTGGTGAATTATTCAGGCATCAAACTCGTGTTTTATAAAGATGGAGTCTTACCAACCTGTTGGGTGTTCTCCGAAGAACTTTAACTTTGAATTCGCTAAAATTTAATGTTTCCCCTATATTGGGTATCCGCGCTGCTCTCGAAAGTACAAATCCTCCTATGGTTTCATAATTTCCTTTGGGTATTACAAAATTATAATTTCTGTTTATATCATCAATTTCTACCAGACTGTCAACTACAAGATTTCCATCTGATATTTGGGTGATTCTTTTTCCCATATCATCGAAAACATCTTCAAATTCACCAAAAAGTTCTTCTAATAGACCTTCAATTGTGACTAACCCGGCGGTTTTTTGTCTTTTATCCAGTACGATTGCAATGCTTGATTTATTACGTTTGAGTTTTTCTAAGGCTTCGCTTGCAGGTAATGATTCTGGGATAAAAAGGGGTGTTTTTATAATATCTGTAACATTTTTAGAATTTTTGAATAAATCATGAAGAAAGACCACGCCGATAATCTTATCTATTTTTTTTTGATAAACAGGTAGTTTTGAAAATCCTGTATCTATTAAAACTTTAATGGCATCTTCTGTGGAATATGTTTCAGGGATGGCAACAACATCTGAGACAGGGGTCATGGCAGTCTTTACAGAACGAGAACTGAAGTCAATGATATTCGAAATTACTTCCTTTTCATCCGGTTCGTATTCTTCGCTTGTCTCGATTTCCGAATATAGGATTTTCAAATCTTCCCTTGTCAAATGTTTTGAACGGATTTCCCCGGTATTTCCGGTGATAATCTTTGAATACCGTTGTACAAGAATGATGATAGGAGACAGTAGTTTTTCTGCTATTCGGAGAAGGGGTGTTACCCCTACTGCCCAACTGTTAGACCGGCTGCGAAAAACTACCTTTGGTACAATTTCTCCAAAAATTAAAATGGTAAGTGTGATTACAACAAACGTCCAAACACTATGTACACCGATTCTTAATAGAGCAATCGTAGCAAAAGAAGATGTGAGGATATTTGCAAAATTGGTGCCTATTATTGAGGTTGTGAGAAATCTCTCAGGTTCTGCTAGAAATTTTGATGTATATTTTGCTTTTAAATTCCCTTGTTTTTTCCAGACATCAATTTGAACAGGATTTGCCTGAATAAAAGCGATTTCACTACCGGAAAAAAAAGCAGACAGGACAAGACCAATAAGTGCAAGCGTTAGTTCTAACACGACTTTTCTAATACTACGATTTCTATCTAATGCCTATATAAATGATAGCATTCCCTTTCTCAAATATATACATTTTGTGAGGTAATCTGGTATACAATCTGTAATATTATTTACTAACTTTACAATGCTAAAGGTTATCACTTAAATGGGTGGAAGTTATTCGACAGGATTATATGAACAAATCGTTAGATAGAGGAATTTTATCAACCGAACAGCAAAATGTTCGATCCATGGATTTAGACACTCGTTCCGTTTCTGAGGTGCTCCAGGTTATCAATGAAGAAGACAAAATTGTTGCGGGAGCAGTTGGCAGGCTTCTTCCCGAAATCCGAAAAGTGGTCAGGATGACTGTGGAGTCCATTAAGAGTAGTGGCCGCATTTTTTACATCGGTGCAGGTACCAGTGGGAGATTGGGCGTGCTTGATGCCGCAGAGTGTCCCCCTACTTTTTCAGCACCACCGGAAATGTTCAATGGTATCATCGCAGGGGGTGAAGATGCCTTAAGAAGGTCAATAGAAGGAGCAGAAGATATACCTGAAAATGCTGTTGTGGACTTAAATAATGCCGGAATTAAAAAAGGGGACATTATCATTGGAATCGCCAGCAGCAGCACCACCCCGTATGTAATTCGGGCATTAGAGTATGGGAAGGAGATTGGCTGTAAAACGGTTTTTTTAATATGCAATCCATCACCCCTGATTCCCGTTAAGGTTGATGTTCTGATTGCTATTGATGTTGGACAGGAAGTTATCACCGGTTCAACCCGTATGAAGTCAGGTACTGCAACAAAAATGGTTCTCAATATGATATCTACTGCTACCATGGTTCAATTGGGTAAAGTATATGGGAATCTTATGGTCGATTTGAAAGCGGTGAATGAGAAGCTCGTTGATAGAGGAACTCGAATAATTATGAAGTTGACTTCCATCGACCGAGAAAGTGCAAAAAAATTATTATTTCAGGCTAATAAGGAAGTAAAAACAGCGGTTGTTATGTGTCTTAGAAATTGTGACTTTAACAGGGCAAAGGAAATACTTGCAGAACACAATGGTTTTCTCAGACCGGTTATTGAGAGTCCTGAAGAACATAGCTGCGCGAATTAATTGAAAAGGCTAAGTCCCGAAGCTTCGGGATAAGGCTGAGGAAGTTGTGAGTGGTAGCTGGTGAGTGGTGGAGTGGTAGTACTAATAACCAGTGACCAGTAACCAGTAACCAGTTACCAGTGACTAAGAAACAAGAACCAAGGATCAGTATTCAAGTGTTCACGTATCACCCCAGTACGCTCCTTTCCGCCAGCTGGCGGAGGGCAAGCGAATCACGTTTCACGAATCACGCATCACGAATCACGAATCACGTTTTACGAATGTCGCCGATAAACATTGTTCTGTAGGAACTCTAATGAAGAAATTCCTTTACACTAAATTACATCAACTATCAACAAAAAATCCCCTCAGAGTCGTAGGGTTAATGTCCGGAACGTCTATGGATGGACTCGATATTTGTCTTGCTGATGTTGATTATTCTCCGCAGGATCCTTTGGACAAACATTCATTTCAAACACGAGTGTTGGGTTCACAAACCGTCTCCTTTCACCCAGCAATCAAAGAAAGTATCAGGACTTGCCTATCAGGACCGACTGAGATTGTTTGTGAAACTCATTATCAATTAGGGCGGTATTACGCAGAGCAAACAGCCAGATTTTTATCAGAATTGGGAATTGATAAAATTGACGCTGTTGGAATGCACGGTCAGACTATCCACCATATCAGCGGTGAAGCGACACTTCAGATTGGAGAGCCTTCCTTTTTGGCCGAAGCCCTGGGTGTTCCCGTGATCTCCGATTTTCGTGCCCGGGATATTTCAGTTGGGGGAACCGGCGCACCACTTATCCCTTTTGTAGATCAATGCCTATTTCAACAAGAGGAAGACAGCATCATTGCCATAAATCTGGGGGGTGTTGCAAATATAACCTTTTTACCACCTCGCCACAGTGATTCACCGGTGATTGGCTTTGATACCGGCCCGGGTATGGCGCTCATTGATGAAGCACGTCATTTGTTTGGATTCGATGGGTTTGAAAGTTCTCCAATGGGCTTAAAGGGTAAGCCGGATGAGGAATCTATTTCAAATTGGCTGAAAGATCCTTTTATCACGAAAAAACCTCCAAAATCAACTGGAAGGGATTATTTCGGAGAAAGTTGGATACGAAAAAAAATACCCAACTATTCTCAATGGGACATGGAAGACTTATTCGCCACATTATCCCTTTTTACTACTCGTTCCATCGTGGTAAATTGTCGGCAGTATACGGATTTCAAAACGGTTTCTCAGATCATTATTAGTGGGGGCGGGGTTCACAACCAGGCGGTCATGAAAATGCTGCAGAAGGAATTTAGCTCTATTCGAGTAATCTCATCAAATGAAGTGGGAGTAGATCCCGATATCAAAGAGGCTTTGGGATTTGCAATACTTGCTGCTGCCTATTTAAAAGGGATACCGGCAAATATTCCGTTTGTAACTGGTGCTAAAAAAGCCGTTATCCTTGGGAAATTAACCATTTGATTTAAAATTGATGGTTTCTAGAACATAGCCCCAACATGTAGAGAGGATTTGAAAAGATGAAGGTGTATTTAATTTGGTTACTGGTGAGTGGTTATTGGTCAGTATGCATTAGACAGTAGGCAAAAAACAACAGACCATTCCCATGTTTATTCACAACAAATATTTCCAAAAGATCTTGCGGAGAAATTCCCTGCTTGACTGCCCATCGGATGCCTGCAGGGAAGCTGGACAGGCCGGCGATACAGTAAAATAGATGATCATTCAAAAAAACAGAGTAGAATTAAAGGAGAAAAAATGAAGATCAATCCATACATATTCAGGGAATACGACATTCGAGGAGTTGTGGTAGATGATTTTCCTCCGGACTTTGTTCAAGCTTTAGGCAGAGGATTTGGAACATTTGTAAGACGACAGGGAGGAAAGGAAATTACCATTAGTGGTGATGTGCGGCTGTCGACTCCCGATTTAATATATGTATTTAAAAATGGAGTATTGGAAACTGGAGTAGATATTATCAACATCGGTATTATTCCTACACCAGTTAATTATTACAGCATGTTTAAACTCGATGTCGCCGGGGCGGTTCAAATTACAGGAAGCCATAATCCCCCTGAAATGAACGGGTTTAAATTGTCCTTTCAAAAAGCAGCTGTATACGGGAAGCAGATCCAGGAAATTAAAAATTTGTTAGTGAATGACGATTTCGAACGGGGAGAAGGGACTGAGGTCAGATACAAACTGTTAGAAGAATATATTTCGATGATTATTGAAAAGATCAGTTTTGGCAGAGAAATGAAAGTAGCGATGGATTGTGGGAATGCTGCGGCATGCCTTGCAGCGCCACAAATATTCAAGGCGCTACAGGTAGACCTCACCGAGTTATATTGTGAAGTAGATGGTCGTTTTCCCAATCATCATCCCGACCCCACTGTTTCTGAAAATATAAAAGACCTGGTCCGGACTGTAAAAGATGGTCAATATGATGTGGGAATTGCTTATGACGGAGATGCAGACCGGATTGGGGTGGTTGATGATTCAGGAAACATTGTGTGGGCTGACACCATCATGTCACTATTTTTGCCTGAAATCGTTAAACAAGGGGATGAAATCCTTTTTGATGTAAAGTGTTCTCAAGCTTTGGAAGATGAAATCATCCGTTTAGGCGGGAAACCGGTTATTTGGAAAACAGGTCATTCACTGATTAAACAAAGAATGAAAGAGTTAAGATGTAAATTTGGGGGTGAGATGAGTGGTCACCTCTTTTTTGCAGATGATTATTTCGGATATGATGATGCTATTTATGTTTCTGCTCGGTTTGTTCAAATGCTTTCCAATCAAAATAAAAAATTGTCGGACCTGATTGCGGCGTTACCTCAATATTACTCAACTCCGGAATTGCGTATGGAATGTGTGAACGATGAGGAAAAATTTAAGATTGCCAAGAGTGCAGCCGATTATTTTAAGAAAAACTACGACTGTCTTGATATTGATGGAGTCAGGATAAAATTTAATGATGGATGGGGTCTGGTTCGTGCCTCAAATACTCAGCCTGTCATTGTTTGCCGGTTCGAAGCTAAAAATCCTGATAGTTTGGAAGAAATAAAGTTACTCGTACTGAATAAATTAGTAGAATATGGAGATGTTAGAATTCCCGATGATACCTGATTCTTTTTTACAAAGATTAAATGATTACCGGTCTGTTATTGATAATGAGCTGTTGTCTCTATTGGATAATCATGAACCTGCTTATTTGTATGATCCTGTCAGATATGTATTCAGTGGAAAAGGGAAGAGACTGAGACCAATTTTAGTTTTGTTGGTTGCTAAGTCATTTGGAACGCCCCGAAAAACCGCAATGCCCGCTGCTCTGGCGGTAGAGATATTGCATAATTTCTCACTGGTTCATGATGATATTATGGATAGGGACGATGTTCGCCATGGACTACCTACAGTCCACTTGAAATGGGATGAATCTGCAGCCATTCTTGCCGGTGACGCTTTATTTGCTCTTGCACATATCGAATTGACAAAACTGGGGAAATATTCTCTGGACTGTATCAGAATTTTTAATGAAGCCACCATTAAACTCTGTGAAGGTCAAGCCCTTGATAAAGCTTTTGAAGAAATTAATGTGGTTTCACTTGATGAATATTTGAATATGGTCAGTCTGAAAACCGGGGCGTTAATTTCTTTATGCTGTCAAATAGGGGGTATAGTGGGAAATACAACAAGTGAAAAAAATGCTGAACTCTCGAACTTCGGCAGATTTATTGGGCAGGCATTTCAGATTCAGGATGACCTACTGGAAATTTTTTCTACTTCCAAAAAGATGGGGAAAAGTCTTGGAAGTGATGTGCTGACTTCAAAAAAAACATATTTAACATGTAAAGCAATTAAAAGTAACCACCGTACTTGGAATCAGTTGTTGGAGGATGTTTCAGGCCAAAATATGGAACAAGACGTACTCCCTAAGCTTAGAAAATATTTTATTGATACAGGCATTGCGGGAAGTGCAAAAAAAGATATCAACAATCTTGTATCTCAGGCGAAATTATGTCTGGAAAATATTAATAGTGATGGTGATGATCTCCTTCATTTTGTTAATTTGATCATGTCCCGTAAAAATTGATAATTACTGAATGCAATAACCATGGATAAATCAATCAGAAAAATTGACCTTTCCGACATGTTCGAGATCATCTATAAATTTCCAGAACAACTTCAACAAGCAATGGAAATAGGGAAACGAATTGAGGTAACAGGAAATTACACAAACATTAATTCAATTATTTTTTGTGGGATGGGAGGGTCGGCAATTGGGGGCGAGGTAATAAAACGTTTAATCTCTCGTGAATGTCCATTCCCCACATATGTGTGTCGGAATTATTCACTGCCACATTGGGCTAATGAAAGATCATTGGTTATCTGTTTCAGCTATTCAGGCAATACGGAAGAGACCCTCTCAATGCTGGAAGATGCTATTATCCGTAAAAGCATGATTGTAGGGATTTCTTCTGGTGGAAGATTAAAAGAAAGAATCGTTCAAATTGAATCAGAGTTTATTCAAATCCCAGGGGGGTTCCCACCCCGTGCATCACTGGGGTTTCTTACTCTTCCCATCTTATATCTTCTTAAAAATCTCACGCTTCTCAAATCTGATGTCACAAATGAGATTGAATTAGTCGTTAACCATTTAACAATATGGCGAGATAGTTTTTGCAAGACTGGTGAAAAATCAGAACCGTTCAGAATAGCAAAAAGTATTTTCAACACGGTTCCGGTGATTTATGGTGTTGCGGATGATACAGAAGTTGTCACCAAAAGATGGAGAGCACAATTGGAAGAAAACGGGAAAATTCTTGCATTCAATAACGAGTTGCCTGAAATGAATCATAACGAAATTGTGGGATATGAGAATAATAAAAATCTTCTGAAAAATATTAGTATTATCTGGCTAAAGGATAAGGAAGACCATCTAAGGATTCAACTTAGACAAAAACTGACAAAGAATCTAATTGATACATTGGTAAATATCCAGATTGAAGTTACGTCTAAGGGAGAGTCCGAGTATGAACGATTGTTTTATTTCGTATATTTAGGGGATTGGGTGAGTTATTGGGTTGCCATTTTGAATAATACAGACCCAACTCCAGTGACCAAGATCACAGTGCTTAAATCCGGGCTTTCACAATTTAATAGTATAAAAAATGATAGAAAGAGGGTTGCAAACTGTGACAGCCAATACTAAATTAATTACAAGCCTAAATAATCTATTATTATGATTCTCGTTGAAGTAACAAAGATTTCCTTTTATCCGCCAAGCAAGGGGTATGCTGTACTCCTTCAGGAGGTTGGTGGTCAGGGAAGAAAGATACCTGTTATCGTTGGCTCCTATGAAGCTCAAGCGATTGCATTGGCTCTGGAGAGTATTGAAACCCCACGACCCATGACTCATGATCTTGTTTGTGACATTTTAGAAGCCACAAATGTGGATGTAAGAGAAGTGGTTATTACTGAGTTGTTAGAGGGTACTTTTTACGCAGAAATTAGGATTGGCTCTGACCAACTTACAGGGCAGAAAATTGATTCAAGACCAAGTGACGCCGTTGCAATTGCTTTAAGAATGAGCGCTCCCATATATGTTGCAGAACCGGTCATGGCAGAAGCTGGTTTTATTGAAGAACCTCAATCCGATGTCAGCTTTGAGGAATTCAGGCATGGGTTTGAGAATTCGAAAAAATTACTTCAGGAAAAACTGGAACAAGCAATAGAACAAGAAGAGTACGAAATGGCAGCTGATTTACGGGATAAGATCCAACAAATAGAGGGTAAAAAGTAGTAATTACTTTTCTACCAAGCTGTCAATAGTCAACTGTGCCGCTGCCTGTTCAGCGGTTTTTTTATCTTCACCAATTCCCGGTGGAAATTTTTTCTTTCCAATCTGTACAGACACTTCATACAATTTTTCATGGTCAGGTCCTGTTGTATTGATCACAAGAAACTTAGGTGCTGCTAATTGTTTAGAATGACAATATTCTATTAATAATCCTTTATAGTTAATTTTTTCCCAAGCTTCCCGCCTGTAAGCCCAAACGGTATTATCAATAAGACGTTTACATGCTTTTATACCACCATCAAGATAAATGCCACCCATTAAAGCTTCAAAAATATTCTCCAATTGGTTTTCAGCCACTTTTGTCTGACTATAATCAACAGATGGTTTGGCTATCAGGTAATCGAGAAGATTCAGTAACCCTCCCATTTTTGCCAGGAAGGATTTTCGTACAAGTGAAGATCTCCTGTTTGTTAACAAACCTTCGTCTCCCTCAGGGAATTCTTTAATTAATTTTTCTGAAATAATATAGTCAATAATGGCGTCACCTAAAAACTCCAACCGTTCATAGTTTTTACTGGATAATTGATACATTGACTTGTGGGTTAGTGCCTGGATAAGATAATCTTGATTCGAAAAAAAATAACCCAACTTTTTTTGTAATTGGGTTAATTCATTGTTTTTTCTGAAGAGATGCCATTTTAAGCTCCTGATGAACTGGTAATTTGTCATTTTTCGAAACGCTTCATCAACAGAACTCCGTTATGACCCCCAAATCCGAATGTGTTAGAAAGGGTTATATTGACTTCCTTTTTTACAGCTTTATTAGGTGTATAATTTAAATCACATTCAGGGTCCGGAGTTTCATAGTTGATAGTTGGAGGGATAATACCATCAGTTATGGATTTAATACAAGCAATTGCTTCAATTCCCCCACTCGCTCCGAGTAGATGCCCTGTCATAGACTTTGTGGAACTTACGTTTAATTCATAAGCGTGGTCGCCAAAGACATTTTTGATGGCAATTGTTTCATTTTTGTCGTTAAATGGCGTGGAAGTTCCATGAGCATTAATGTAGTCCACATCATTTGGATGTACTCCCGCATCCTTAATAGCCCTTTTCATGGCTCTATAGGCCCCCTCTCCACCTGGGGCAGGTGCAGTAACGTGGAAAGCGTCAGCAGTTGCACCATAACCGGATATTTCAGCGTATATATTTGCGTCTCTAGAGATAGCATGTTCTATTTCTTCCAATATAAGAAGTCCGGCTCCTTCACCCATAACAAACCCGTCTCTGTCTGCATCAAAAGGTCGAGATGCACGTTCCGGTTCATCATTTCTACGAGAGAGCGCTCTCATACTTGCAAATCCAGCGAAAGATATAGGGGTAATCGTTGCCTCTGTTCCGCCTGCAATGATGATATCGGCATCTCCATATTGAATTAACCTCATGGCATCACCCAGGGCATGCGTACCGGTGGCACAGGCAGAAACAACACAATAGTTCGGACCTTTCAATCCCCATCTGATTGAGATGTGACCCGCAGCGATATCGGAAATCATCATAGGAACGAAGAAAGGGGATACAGCCCGACTACCTCTGTTTAAAAGACGAGTATGCTGTTTTTCCAAAGTACCAATACCACCTATACCGGAACCCACGATAACACCGAATCTGTCCATGTCCGGAATTCCATTCTCAAGTCCTGCATCCTTAATGGCTTCATCAGCAGCGGCAAGGGCGAATATGGAAAAATCATCCAGCCGGACCAGCTCTTTTTTATCCAGGATTTCTAATGGATCAAAATTCTTTACTTCACCACCAAACTTTACAGGACAGTCAGTGGTATCAAATTTGGTGACAGGGCGGATACCACTTTCGCCTGCGATGAGTGAATTCCAGTATGATTCAACCCCATTACCGACAGGGGAGACAACCCCCATGCCGGTAACTGCTACTCGTCGTTTCACGTCAGTTACTCGACATGGGAATCGATATAATCGACCGCCATCCCTACAGTAGTCATATTTTCGGCGTCTTCATCTGGTATTTCAATTCCGAATTCCTCTTCTAACTGCATGATAAGTTCTACCGTGTCAAGGGAATCGGCGCCTAAATCGTCAACAAATGAAGCTTCCAGTGTGATTTTACTCTCTTCCACACCTAATTTGTCCATGATGACATCTTTTACGCGATCAAAACTAGACATTGTTATCCTCCTTCTATTTACATGTGCAAACCACCGTTAACAGAGATTGTCTGTCCCGTGATGTAGTTAGCTCCATTTTCAGTTAAAAATTTTACTGTTAGAGCCACATCTTCGGGAGTTCCGATTCTCCTGAGCGGAATTTGATTGATAAGTTCTTCTCTGACTTTATCCGAAAGATTGTCCGTCATATCTGTGTCTATATATCCCGGGGCTACAGCATTAACAGTTATGTTTCGAGATGCAAGCTCTTTCGCCACAGATTTTGTTAAACCAATAATACCCGCTTTCGAGGATGCATAGTTAGCCTGTCCCGCATTGCCAGTAATACCCACAACGGAAGTGATATTAATTATCCGTCCATATCGATTTTTCATCATAACGGGTGTCACTACTTTTATGCCATTAAAACATCCTTTCAGGTTGATATTTAAAACGGTATCCCAATCATTTTCACTCATTCTTAATAATAATTTGTCTCGAACTACTCCTGCATTGTTGATCAGGACATCAATCTTACCATACTTTTCTACTACTTTTTTAACACAAGATTGAAATTCAACCAAAATAGAAACGTCTAATTCGATTGCCAAAGCATCACCACCCAAATCAGTGATACTTTGAACAACTTTTTGTAAGTCATTTAGTGTTCGACTGGCGCAAACCACAGCATAGCCTTCTCTGCCAAAAATTAGTGCAATTGCTTTTCCTATCCCTCTGGAAGCACCAGTTACAAAGGCAACTTTTTGCATTTTTTCAAGCATGTGCAACTTCAAAAATTTGATTGAAGGATGAAATCCCTTCTGTAACCAGAGATTGATCAATTCTTTTGTTGAGTCCTTGTAAGACCTTTCCCGGACCAATTTCCATAAAATGCGATATCCCTGCTTGTTTCATGATTTTGATTATCTCGATCCACCGAACCGGATTGTCCATCTGATCTATCAGGTTTTTCCGGATAATTTCTAAGTCTGTTGTCTCTTCAGCAGTTACATTCATAACAATTGGGAATTTTGGTTCATTCATTTGAATAGTGTTTAAAGTTTCCTCGATTCTTTCTTTTGCGGATGTCATTAGAGAAGAATGAAACGCACCGCTAACATTCAACGCTATTGTTTTTCGTGCACCCCGTTCTTTTGCTAATTCCATTGCCTTTTTTACAGCATCTATTTCCCCGGAAATTACAATTTGAATTTGAGAATTAAAATTTGCAGGTGTAACAATTCCGAAGTTTGAACATTCTTCACAAATTTCTTCTAACATTTTTAAATCGAGACCCAGAATCGCTGCCATGGTACCTGGATTTTCTTTTCCTGCTTTTTTCATACTTTCTCCCCTGAGTTTTACAAGGGCCAGTCCATCTTCAAAGGAAAAAACACCGGCAGCGGTTAATGCAGTATATTCTCCTAAACTATGTCCGGCAGCCAATACCGGGTAAGTACCGGAATCCATCAACATCTCGGAAAGTATGATACTTACGACAAAAATAGACGGTTGGGTATATTCCGTCCTTTTTAATTCTTCACTGGGTCCTTCGAAAGATAATTGGGCAAGATTGATTCCCATGATCTCATTGGCAGTTTCATAAAACCTGCGGCCAATTTCGGAATTTTCGTAGAGATCTTTCCCCATACCCACCTTCTGAGATCCCTGTCCGGGGAAAAGAAACCCAAGACTCATTTACAGTTTCCCCAACGGACGAGGATACTTCCCCAAGTAAATCCTGCACCAAAAGCCGATAGAATCACATAATCTCCCTGCTTCAACCGTCCTGAATCGACGGCATCACTAATTCCTATTGGGATTGTGCCCGCTGTGGTATTTGCATACTTTTCAATATTAATGAGAATTTGATCCTGTCTAAGTCCGAGGCGTTCTGCAGTTGCCTCGATAATTCTGCGATTGGCTTGATGAGGAATGAACAGACTGATATCTTTTCCACTAATATTGTTTCTTTGAATAACGGCTTGCGAAGATTCAGCCATACTCTTTATAGCAAACTTATAAACTTTTCTACCGTCCTGCTGGAGAAAGTGCATTCTCTTTTCAACCGTATCGATGGAGGCTGGATGTAAGCTTCCTCCAGCTTCCATCTTTAAAAAGTCGCCTCCACTTCCGTCTGAATAAAGTAGCGAATCGATAATTCCTTCATCCCCTTTCGCAGGTTCCAGCATGACACCTCCTGCACCATCTCCAAACAAAATACATGTATTTCTATCTTCGTAATTAAGGATGGAGCTCATAGTTTCTGCTCCGATGACTATTATCTTTTTGTAAGCTCCAGATTCAACCATTTTTGCTCCGGCTTCCAAAGCAAACAGGAATCCGGAACAAGCTGCCGACAAATCAAAACCCCAGGCATTCACTGCCTTTATTTTATTTTGAATCAGGCAAGCCGTGGAAGGGAAAACCATATCCGGGGTTATGGTACCCACAAGAATAACATCAATTTCACTTGGATCTATACCCGTTTTTTCCAGGAGTTCCAAAGCGACTTTGGTTCCCATGTGGGAGGTGACTTCCCCGTTTTCCACAATCCTTCTTTCAGAAATTCCGGTTCTTGAAAGTATCCACTCACTCGTTGTATCGACTAATTTCTCCAGATCAGAGTTTGTCAATACTTTTTCAGGTAAAAAACGAGAAGTTGCTGTGATGGTTGCTCTCATAACTTAAATTTTAAATGAGTGTTTCTGTCGCAGTCAAATTGAAAGAAATATCATCACGGATGGCGTCCACCAGACTTTCTTCTACCGACTTTTTAGCAGCCAGGATCGCATTTTTAATAGCTCGCGGACCCGAACTACCATGGCAAATAATACAGACACCGTTAATTCCCAGTAATGGAACTCCACCATATTCCTCATAATCATATTCTCGTATAACTTCTGAGAAAATATTGGTTATGAGCGTTCTGTCAGACTCTAAACTGGTTTTTTTCATCAACTCACGTAATATCTCATAATTCACGTGATTTATCCACCCTTCCGCAAATTTTACCAAGATATTCCCGATAAATCCATCGCATATGATGACATCTGCTTTACCATCAAGTAGATACCGGGCTTCAATATTCCCAATAAATGATGGTAAATTATCAGTAAGAAGTTGGTGTGCTTTTATATAAACATCCTGACCTTTGTTGGGTTCAATGCCAATATTAAGAAGACCCACAATTGGATTTTTAACCCCCTGAATATGTTTCATGTATTCTGAAGCCATTATTGCAAATTGAACCAAATGATCGGGCTTTACATCCACATTTGCACCCACATCACAAAGCAGGATTCCTGTAGGTTTCACCGGAAAGAAAACTCCTAATGCGGGCCTTAGAACCCCTTTTATTCTTCCTAAAAGTAAAAGAGCAGTTGATAAAATCGCTCCCGTACTACCAGCACTGACAAATGCATCACATCTGCCTTCTTTGACCATCCGAATACCTACCACTATGGAAGAATCCGGCTTTTTTTTAAATACTTGAGAAGGTGTGTCTTCCATGTGAACAATCTCGGTGGTGGGAATGATGGTTAGATTTGGCCAATTATAGTTAATTTTTTTTAGTTCTTTTTTTATCTGAATTGCATCCCCGAGAAGGTACACGCTCATATCGTTTTCTTCTTGGAGAGCGCGTATAGCACCATCGATTATGGTAGCAGGGGCGAAATCACCGCCCATGGCGTCAACTGCAATTTTCATACAAGTTTATTACGATCCTGAGGGGGTAATAACAGGACGACCTCTATAATAACCGCAGTTTGGACATGCTCGATGAGGCAGTTTATGCTGATTGCATTGGGGACAAACTATTGTATTAGGTATTTTTGCTTTCCAATGAGTTCGTTTTTTTCTTCCCCTTGCTTTTGATATTTTTCGTTTTGGTAATGCCATATTTTACTCTGAATGTGAAAAGTTAATCTCTATTAAAGACGCCCACTTTTCGTCAATTTTCTTACTTGCACAGTTACAATAACCATTATTTAGGTTAACTCCACAGTTCGAACATAAACCGAGGCAATCTTCCTTACACAAATTTTTAATCGATCTTTCTAAAAGTATTGCATCATGAACCGTCGGACCAAGATTAAAGTCACGTTGGTTAGTTTCCAATAAAATAACGTCTGATTCAGAAAAGCCGGGTTTCAGGGATTTTTGGGTTGTAACAAAAATGGAAAAAGGAGCTTTAATGTCTAATTTATAGTTATCTAAACAACGATCACACATTTCTGTTAAAATCAGGTTTGCTGTCCCGGTAATTTTAAAATTCGGTCCAGATTGTTGTATGTTGAGCTTTAATTGGATACCTATTGTGACGGGGTTTATTTCTTCCAAAGAAATATCTCCCACCGAAAAATTAAATTCAAGTGTACCCTGGCTATTAACTAAATCTGTTAATTTAAGCTTCATATAAACTTACAAAATTACCCTTATTGGTAATTCATAGTCAAGGTCTGGATACACAATCAAAAAATATTCTCACATGTCGAAAAAATGCCCGTCAAGCCTCCGGTGTTCGCAATAATAAATCATGTTTCGCAGGTACATTTCATTACGATTTCTATGTTGAAGGGTATAAGGTATAAGGGGAAAGTGGTTCTAATTGAAACTGTTATACTTAGCCTCCAATCTCTCGGACACATAATATGAATTTTTCAGAAATAGGATGTCTCAATAGTCTGATCATGGATACCTACCATATACCCTATACCCTACACCTCATTCTGACATAATACCTCTTGTAATCAAATAAATAATCAACTACTTAGTGTATGCGAAACTTGAGTAATAATAATACTCCGTAGAGATGCAGTCATGGAAAGTTTACGTAAAACAGACAAGAGTTTTTTTGGCAATAGCGAAATATATTACTCAACCCAAAAAAGGACTGATTAACAGCCCTTTTTTGGGTACCACAATTAAATCCGACTTTATTCTTCACCTGATTAATTCATGAGACATGAATTAATCACCCTTCGGGCCGACACCGACTCGTCGGTGTCGGGGTTAACCCCGACTTTGCCGGCCTTCGGTGAATAATTCATCAGCAATATTTTCCTATCTTTATCTATTTTTTAATTTATACACATTTATTAACTGCTGACGAATTATTCAGGTTCAGAAGTTGCTTCATCCTTTCCTTCTTCATCAGATTTCTCAGAATCACTATCCCCTTTTTCATTTTTGTCACCTTCTACAGGCTCAGTCCAATCTGTCTCGTCTGTTTCTGCTTCCAATTCCTCTTCATCTTTCCGTTCGAGTAAATTTTCGTCATCAGATTTTTTCTTAAAGATAACCAAAGCGATGGTTTCACCAACTGCCTCAATCACAAATGCATAGGAAATCACCGTCCCGATAATTAAGAAAAGAAAGACAGCAATAAATGTACCGCCGATATATTCCATAGGTCCGAGAGGAGAAGCCATAATTGGAACATTAATGGTGCAAATTCCACCCGAATAACATCCTAAACCCCATGCAATTGGAGAATTTGGACCAATGACAATATTTGTTGCCCATCCAACCATATTTGCAAGTTTATCTCCCATCAACCATTTGTGACCGTACACAATGTTAATTAACTCATATCCAGCTCCCATGAACCACCCAAAAATCAGTAGACCTGCATACATCAAACCACATATGATTGTCAAGTATAAAACGATCCGCCAGGGTTGAGACCATGTTATGGAAAAATTCTGGAAAACCGCTCCCATGGTATCTTCTTCGAGAGTTCCCACAATGGCATGTGTAAAGAAAACTGAAATAACTAGGACGACTAATGTGTATGCCACGAAAACCGAACCAAAGAACCATAACAGATAAGGAATAGCAAAAAACAGTTCTCCTAAATATGGAATTTTTCCAATCAGAGCGAACACTGTGGCCATTACCACAAAAAATAGAAGAATCAATACGATCGACAGGTGAGTGAATACAACAGCGTGCCAATGTTTTTTAACAAATTTCCATGCATCTCCTGACGAATAGAATTCATCTCCTTTCAGTTGTTTGTAAGTGACCCTTGCTACAGCGGTTGATCCTAAAACAAGCATAATAAGCCAAATTATGCTCCCCAACACATAAAGTATCCAGGCGGGAATATATGTTACTTCGTTTCCAAACAAACAAGGGTACAGCCCGTATTTCGACCATGCTTGATTAAACGATATTCCAGCAGCTAATAAAGAAGCATAGGTCAAAAGCCAGTAACCAGTATAACCCACTAAGTTGGCAATGAGCATAATCCATATCTTTTTACCACCCAACGCAAGACGAGGCGCTCGAAAGATATCCCGAACATCAAAGTGTAGATTCATAGGTCCCATTTAATTACCCTCCTTATTTAATATTCCAGGCGAACTTTATCTACCCAGGTTGTTTTTTGAATAATACCTGAGATTTGTTTGGCTGCTTTGTCGGCAGCAGAATATTTTTCAAATGCTCCAATCCGTATCCGATACCACAGCTCATCTAACTCTGAAAAGTATACTCTTTGAATATAAGCATCAAAACCCAATTCTACTAATTTGTTCATTTCTCTTTTTGCATCATCTGGATTATCCCAGGAGGATACTTGAATTGTATAGCGATCATATGCAGATGGTTGACTGATTGCAGGCGGAGCTTGTTGTGCTTCCGTGGAGATCTTTGTGGGCACCTCATCTTTTTCTTCAGGTGTCGCTTCTTCCTCAGCGAGAGGAGCAGATTCAAAATACTCTACTTCAACCATTTCTTTTGAAACTACAACTACAGTTTCTGGCTCTAAAGTATCCGGTTGAATTCCCGCTTTGGTAATTTGTACGGTATCTATTTCCGCTGGAGTAATACCTTTTTCCGCAACCTGTCTATCTATATCTGCATATTCAGATTTATCAATCTTGAACAAATATTTCTGTGATGCAATTTCATCACCCACCGAATCATAAATTACCAGTTCAAACAGATACTCGCCGTGTTCATCGGCTGAGAAAGTCATACGGCTTTTTCCCTCCTCGAGGATTAAATCGGAATATCCGAGCCGACTTGATTTGGGCACATCAAGGATTATCCAATCGAATGTAGGTTTTTTAATCCTTATAGGCTCCTTTGTTTTGATGACAAAATAATTTCCAACAGTCCCTGTATGTACATCAGTTCTCTCACATGAAAAATAAAAGGAAACCACAATAATAATCAACCCGAATTGTATCACTTGTTTTAACATGTAAAAATAATACTAATCAATTCATTAGAATTTCGTTGGTAGAGAAGAAAAATGCAATTTCTTTTATAGCATTTTCATCCGAGTCTGAACCATGGACGGCATTTTTTTGAACGTTATCCGCATACAAATTTCTAATAGTACCAGGAGACGCCTCAGCAGGATCGGTTGCGCCGATAGTATCTCGCCATGCCTCCACAGCTTCTTCTTTTTGTAGTGTCAGCACAACACATGGACTCGATGTCATAAAGCTCACCAAGTCCGAATAAAACGGTTTTTCCTTGTGAATTGCATAAAATTCTTTTGCTTCAGTAACGGATAAGCGAATTTTTTTCATAGCGATAATATCAAATCCGCTATCAAGAATATGGTCAATTATTTTCCCAGTTAATCTGTTTTGTATTGCATCAGGTTTTATGATTGCCAGTGTTCTATTACTCAATCGGAATTCCTTTCATCAATAATGTCTTTCATTGTGATACCAATTTCAGAAGGACTATCTACAACGGTGATACCCGCTTTTTTCAGAGCTTTCATTTTTTCTTCAGCAGTTCCTTTTCCACTGGCTATGATAGCACCGGCATGCCCCATTCGCCGTCCGGGAGGCGCTGTTTGACCCGCTATGAATGCTACGATCGGTTTTGTGAAATGATTTTTTACAACCCACTCGGCTGCTTCTTCTTCGGCTGTCCCGCCAATTTCACCAATGAGGATAACTCCATCTGTTCCATCATCATGGGCAAACAACGTCAGCAGATCGACAAAATTACTGCCAATTATCGGATCACCACCGATCCCAATACACGTTGACTGTCCTAGTCCCTGCTTCGTTAATTGATCGACGGCTTCGTATGTGAGTGTTCCGCTTCTGGATATTACTCCGATATTCCCCGGCGAGTGTATAAATCCTGGCATAATGCCAATCTTCCCTTTTTCCGGGGTGATAACACCGGGACAGTTTGGCCCAACAAGGGTTGTATTTGTGCCGTTCAAGAAATTTTTCACTTTTACCATATCAGAAGCAGGAACACCTTCCGTTATACAAACCACAAGCCCCAATCCTGAAGCAGCAGCTTCCATAATGGCATCTGCCGCGAAGGGGGGAGGAACAAAAATGACTGATGTATTTGCATCCGTTCTTTCTTTTGATTCCTTAACTGTATTGAAAATCGGAATGTTCAAGAATTTTTGTCCACCTTTCCCCGGGGTGACACCTGCAACAATATTGGTATTGTATTCAATCATTTGTGTGGTATGGAAAGACCCTTCTTTCCCGGTGATTCCCTGGACTACAACTCTCGTGTTTCCGTCAACTAAGATACTCATGATTCTATCCTAATAGCTGCTCTCACAGCTTTTTCGGCACCATCCTGAAAACTTGTTGCGACAATAAAGTCCAGATCGGAGTTCTCAAGCAGGTTGGCTGCTTCTTTCGCATTGGTCCCTTCTAAGCGGATGATAACCGGAACCTCCACATCCATTTGGCTGAGAGCGTCGATAACACCTTGTGCTACTCTGTCGCATCTTACGATACCCCCAAAAATATTGATCAGGATTGACTTCACTGCCGGATCACTTAGAATTATTTGGAAACCCCGGGCTACGGTTTCCGCACTTGCAACTCCACCCACATCGAGGAAGTTTGCAGGCTCACCACCCGACAGCTTGATAATATCCATCGTAGCCATCGCCAGACCGGCACCATTCACCATACAACCCACGTTTCCACCCAACTTAATGTAGTTCAGATTGTGCTTTGAGGCTTCGATTTCGCTCTCAAGTTCTTCTGACAGGTCTCGCATTTCATTTATTTGGGGCTGGCGGTATAGTGCATTATCGTCGAAGTTCATCTTTGCATCTAATGCCAATACATTCCCGCTTTCTGTGACGACAAGAGGATTAATCTCTGCGAGTGAACAGTCACTTTTTTCAAAAGCATTCCAAAGGGATAGAAATGTTTTGGATGCATTTTTCGCTTGATCACCGGCTAATCCTAATGAATAAGCAAGATTCCTCGCTTGAAAATCGGTAAGCCCCAAACCCGGGTCGATCCATTCTTTAATTATTTTTTCAGGGGATTGAGCAGCCACTTTTTCAATTTCAACTCCCCCTTCTGTGGATACCATAAACACAAATTGATTTTTTGACCGGTCAAGGACAATCCCCGCATAAAGTTCCGTAGCAATCGCAACGCCTTCCTCGACAAGCAACCTTCGGACGACTTTCCCCTCTGGGCCGGTTTGATGAGTGATGAGTGTCATCCCGAGTATGTTTGAAGCATGCTGTTTGACTTCTTCAAAGCTATGGGCAAGTTTCACTCCTCCACCTTTGCCTCTGCCACCGGCATGAATCTGCGCCTTCACTACAATTAATTCAGTCTTGAGGTTCTTTGCCACTTCATCAGCTTCATCCACGGTGAAAGCATGATTCCCCTTGGGAACGGGAACCCCCGACTCTTTGAGTAGTTCTTTTGCCTGATATTCGTGAATTTTCATGGGTTATTTTGTAATGGTTGTTCCACCTTTACCAGCGAGTATTTTTTTGATGGCTTCGATTGAAGTAATAATCACACACTCTCCACCGGATTCAAGAAAATTGATGGCTGCGGTAATTTTGGGACCCATAGAGCCTGGGGGGAAATGACCTTCTTTATATAATCGCTTAGCCTCATTTACATCTAATTTTTTTATCCAGGTTTCATTCGGTTTGCCATAATTGAGGGCGACGCCTTCCACATCGGTGAGAATAAATAATTCCTGGGCACCAATTTCGCAACCGAGTACAGCAGATGCAAGGTCTTTATCTACGACAGCATCTAATCCTTCCAGATTTTCATTCTCCAAAAAGTAGACTGGAATACCGCCACCCCCGGCAGCAATAACAATCTTTCCACTGCTTAGCAGGTCTTTGATGGCGGTAGATTCAACTATGGATTTTGGTACAGGCGAGGGAACTACGCGCCTCCATTCTCCGGAAGATGTCTGATGAATTTTCCACCCAAACCGCTCCATCAGTTGTTTTACCTTTGATTTGTCGTAATATTGCCCAATGAATTTGGTTGGGTTTTTCACTTCCGGATCATCCTTGTTCACTACCACTTGCGTAATTACTGTGACGACCTCACGATGAATGTTTTCCTGACGTAACAGGTTTTGCAAAGATTGTTGAATCATGTAACCCATGCCTCCCTGAATGTCAGCGACACATATACCCAATGGGAGAATCGGGGTTTGTTCAGCAGTCAGTTCCGTACGAAGCAGAGCGTTTCCTACTTGTGGACCATTACCATGTGTGATCACAAGATCGTAACCCAATTCTATGAGATGCTTGACAGCATAAAGACTTTCGCGTGTGTGCTTGAATTGGTTAGGAATGGTGTCTTTTTCACCTTTTGGGGAAACAGCATTCCCACCCAATGCCACTACAGCAATTTTGTTTTTTTGACTCATGAAGTAAATGGAGCTAGTGCATCTTTTAAGTTAGGACTTCCGATTTCTTCAAGATTGTATATGACCCTCACAGAAGGTTTATTAATGGTAATGATTCTCCGAAGATCAATGGGCGTACCGATAACCACCACATCACAATCTACAGCGTTGATCGTTTGTTCCAGGTCTTTGATCTGCTTTCCACCGTATCCCATAGCGGGGAGTAGTATACCAATTTCAGGGTATTTCTCGAACGTTTTTGTTATGGTGCCGACGATCCAAGGTCTGGGATCTATTATTTCACTTGCACCGAATTTCTTAGCTGCTACGGTTCCAGCGCCATATTTCATTTCACCATGCGTAACAGTGGGTCCGTCTTCCACGATCAGACAACGTTTACCTGCTATCACGGAATGGTCTTCCAGTGTGACAGGTGAATTGGCTTTTATTATCATCGCTCCCGGATTTGTCTGCTGTATGTTTTCCATTACAATATCCACATTATGGGGTTCGGCAGTATCCACCTTATTAATAATGATCACATCTGCCATTCTGAAGTTTGACTCACCTGGAAAATAAGCCAATTCATGTCCGGGACGATGGGGATCTACTACCACAATGAACAGATCAGGTTTGTAAAATGGCAGGTCGTTATTGCCTCCATCCCATAAAATAACATCTGCTTCCTTTTCCGCCTCATCAAGGATAGCCTGGTAATCTACTCCCGCATATACCACCGAACCGGTCACGATGTGAGGTTCATATTCCTCCATTTCTTCAATAGTACAGTTATGAATTTTTAAATCCTCAATTGTAGTGAATCGTTGGACTTTCTGTTTAACAAGATTGCCATAAGGCATGGGATGCCGAATTACCGCAACCTGTTTGTGAGCTTCTTTCAGTATTTCTGCTACTCGACGAGTGGTCTGGCTTTTGCCTGATCCTGTCCTCACAGCGCCAATGGCGATGACGGGTTTACCGGATTTGATCATCGTCTTTTCGCTGCCCAGTAATTTAAAATTGGCTCCACTTTTAAGGATTTCAGACGCGCGGTGCATGACAAATACATGGGAGATATCACTGTAAGAAAACACAACATCGTCGATAATATGATCTGTAATGAGTTCTGCCAGATTTTTTTCATCATAAATTGGGATACCGTTGGGATATAAATCTCCACTTAATTCCGGTGGATACCTTCGACCTTCAATATTTGGAATTTGTGTAGCTGTAAAAGCAATCACTTCGGAATTGGGATCATCTCTGTATACAGTATTGAAATTATGAAAATCTCTACCGGCTGCACCCATGATTAGAATTCTTGTTTTGTTCATTATTTCTCCATTATTGTGATAGAACTATTGGTGAGTAGTGAGTGGTGAGTAGTGATTGGGTATTTGTGAATTGTAGCTGGTCATGCTGTGTTCAGGCCAGTGTCGTGTTTCGATCTAAATTCACTTTTAGTTTTATTCAAGTATGAGATGTATCCGTTGATCATCCTGATTAACTCGTAACCTTCTTTCTTCAGTTCTCCGCAATCACTGACAGAGTAATATTTCTCATCAATACAGACATTAAGATCGTCTATGATCTCTTCTGTAGACCCTCGGGCAATTCTGCAGAACTTGATGTTCTCCTTGAAATGCCAGCGGCCGTGACCTTCAGCAATGTTGTTAGTTACAGACACGATGGCCTTCCTCATCTGCAACCCAAGAGCATACTTCTCTTCGGATGGCAGGCACTTGATGACTTTGTAGATTCTCTTTCGATAGTGCCTCGCAGACTTGTACAGTTCAAACTCTTCCAGTCCGTACCTGCTCTCTGGTTCATCAATCTCCATTGGATATATCCATGGCTCTTTGTATTCACTACTCACTACTCACCTATCACCCATAAAAGGGTATCGGTAATCTTTTGGAGGATCAAAGTTCTCTTTGATGGTTCGTTGGGAGACCCACCGTATCAAGTTAAATATTGATCCTGCTTTATCGTTGGTCCCGGAAGCGCGGCTGCCACCGAATGGTTGTTGTCCCACGATGGCGCCTGTCGGTTTATCGTTGATGTAAAAATTACCGGCAGCGTAAGTTAGGACTCGGGTCGCTTCATTAATCGCTTTTTTATCCTGTGCAATGACACATCCCGTCAATCCATAGGGAGAGGTCTGGTCAACAAGCTTGAGTGTTTCAACCCAATCATCGGGATCATAAATATAAACAGTCAGAACAGGACCAAATATTTCATCTTCCATGGTTTTGAAATGTGGATCGGTAGTCAGGATAGTTGTCGGTTCAATAAAATAGCCAACGGTGTCATCGTAATTTCCGCCTGTGATGATTTCCGCATCTGGTGAATTTGTTGCGTATTCGATATATTCGACAATGGTATCAAAAGCTGCCTTATCGATGATAGCATTCATGAAATTGGTGAAATCTTCTACATCCCCCATTTTGATTGTGTCTACCTCTGAAAGATATTTTGCTTTTAAGGTATCCCAGATGATAGAGGGAATGTAGCAACGGGAGAGGGCAGAGCATTTCTGTCCCTGGTACTCAAAAGCGCCTCTGATCATGGCAGTAACAAGTGTATCAATTTCTGCTGATTCGTGGGCAATGCAGAAGTTCTTACCTCCTGTTTCTCCAACGATTCTTGGGTAAGATTTGTAATGGCCGATATTTTCTCCTAATGTCTCCCACATGCTATGAAACACAATCGTAGAGCCGGTAAAATGAATACCCGCGAGACTTTCATGAACAATCACTTTCGGACCCACCTGTGAACCGGCGCCAGGGATGAAATTAATCACCCCATCAGGCAATCCCGCTTCCTGGAAAAGTTTCATCAAATGATAGGCAGGGTAAACCGCACTTGATGCAGGTTTCCAGAGGACAACGTTTCCCATGAGGACAGGAGCAGTGGGTAGATTCCCTGCAATACTGACAAAATTGAATGGCGTCACCGCAAAAACAAATCCTTCGAGCGGACGGTGTTCCATTCGATTATTTATCCCGGTTGGGGAATACATAGGCTGTTGGTTATAAAGTTCCTGAGCATACCACGGATTGAAATTGTAGAAATCTATGAGTTCGCAGGCTGAATCGATTTCTGCCTGATATACATTTTTACTCACACTTAACATGGTTGAAGCATTCAGGAGATCCCGATAAGAATCGGATAGAAGGTCAGCCATTTTTTTAAATATGGCTGAACGGGTTTTCCATGAAGTAGTAGACCATTCTTTCCACGCCTTCAGTCCGGATTCAATCGCCATATCCACCTCTTTTTTCCCTACTTTATGGTATTCAGCTAATACATGTTGATGGTTATGAGGTAAGATACAATTTCCTAAATCCCCGGTGTAAATTTCTTTACCACCAATAATTAGCGGTATTTCGATCTGTGTAGATTTGAGTTCGGTGAGTTTCGATTTTAGTGACTCTCTCTCGGTACTACCTGGAAAATATGATTTCACAGGTTCATTCACCGGTTTAGATACTCGATAGGTTGAATTTTGATTCATTTTCCGTCCTTATTTTCGAAGGAATTATCTAATTAAAAAAGGCATGGAATTTATTTGGAGAAATCACAGATAGGCAAGGGAAATGGGAGAGGGGGAAATGAGCGATGGTTGAGGGTTGATCGTTGATACCTGCCCCCCGTAAGGAGTAAAGTGACAGAACTGGGGTTGAGGGTTGATGTCGAAGCGAAGTGGAACGTATCGAGAGAAGATGTCGGAGTGTTTAAATGTTTCCCTCCAAGGGAGACCCTTCGGGTCAAAAGGACTCCGTTGGAGCAAGTGTTAAGTGTGAGAGTGTCATAGTACTCATGGGATAAAATTGGTATATGATTGGATTTCTTACATTATTTTATTTGTTTAACTTTATAGAGTTCATGCATAAAAATCATTTTCGTGGGGGTATAATCTGGAAAAAGCTTAAATAAATGAGTCGTTGAAATATTAGAAAAAGCAGGCTGATCCCAACTACCTAATAGGTTAAAGTCAAGGATTTAGTCATTCTCAGCAAATTGTGTTTCCATCATAATGTAATGGGTTTCAGTCATTACCAGAGACTGATAGGTTTTCAAAGCTGAATGATTCGATTTTTCTACATAAAGCCGTATACCACAAACATCTCCTTTTTCCTTAGCTAAATCTATAACCTTTTCATACAGTTGATGGTAAACGCCCATCCGACGGCTATCAGGTCTTACATAAACGCTTTGAATCCACCAAAAATCACAGTTTCGCCAGTCACTCCATTCAGTAGTAATCAAAAGTTGTCCTACTACTTCACTGTCAATTTCTGCTACCAAATAGAATCCTTTTTCAGGAGATGCCAAAACTCGTGAAACGCCCTTTTCTAATTTGTCATGGTTCAATTTTTTCCGTTCTGTTTCCCTTGCCATTTTTTCGTTAAATAATACAATAGTACCCAAGTCGCGTGTGGTGGCATTTCTAATTAATATCATCTAAACCTCCTTTATATTATTGGTTCTGTTCTAAATACTGACTGATCTGTTATTTTATCATTGTGAGGAATAAAGATGTGATTCGTACCTGCCCTGTCCGCCTGAATGATCCCGAAATCTCGGGAGGCAGGCAAGAAGCGGAATCCCGAAGCTTCGTGATACGGGGAATTGTGAAACTTAAACTTACTTACTAACATTTCTCACCTTATTAGTGGATACATAACCTCTTATTTATCTTACGGAAACAATATCTTTACCACTTTGTTTGGTTCTCATAAGGGTTAAACCACTTTTTGCTATTCCCATAAAACAACTCCATAGGGGTGATATATACTGTTTTCAATGAGGTTGTGAACAGATTTACTCGAAATATACCACCCGTCAGCTGATGGGTTAATTTATTTTTTTATTCCTAAACTATAAACATATCATTTCTACTGGATTACACTGTTATCCAATGATTTTCCAAGATTAATATCAAGAAGTGAAAAATTTTAGTCAATAATTAAACCTTTTTAAAGATGATAGTTTTATATTCCGTGTAATTAAATCTAATCAAATGGGAGAAATTTAAACATAAAAATAGTTGAACCTGATTCATGTCAGAACATAATACATACCTTCAAATGATTGAAAAAATCTCTGCTCAATTTGCAGAATTAATGTGGGGCATACCATTACTAGTACTACTGATAGGTGGTGGCACTTTCTTTATTATCTATTCCAGATTTACACCTTTTCGTTATATAAAACATGCAATTAATATTCTAAGAGGGAAATACGACGATCCCGATGATCCCGGTCAGATCAACCATTTTCAAGCCCTTTCTAGCGCATTGGCAAGTACGGTTGGAATGGGTAATATTAGCGGTGTGGCAGTGGCAATCCACACGGGTGGTCCCGGTGCTTTATTTTGGATGTGGGTAAGCGCAATTGTAGGATCTGCTACCAAGTTTTTTACCTGCACGCTTGCTATAATGTATCGAGGAAAAGACGACAAAGGTGAAATTCAAGGCGGCCCTATGTACGTTATTACTGAAGCACTAAACCCCAGATATCGTCCATTAGCAATATTATTTAGTGTAGCCGGGTTGTTTGGATGTTTATCATTATTTCAGGCTAATCAACTTAACCAGATAATCCGAGATGAAATATATAAACCTAATTCAATATTTGTAGACAATCCATTCATTGGCGATTTAATAACCGGTATAATAATGGCATTCATTGTAGCTATTGTAATCTTTGGTGGAATCAAACGAATCGGATTAGTTGCATCCCGGATGGTCCCATCTATGATTACATTATATATCGCCGCCGGTATATTGATCCTTTTTAAAAATTATTCAGAAATTCCAACCTTTTTTGCACTGATTTTCAAAGATGCCTTCACTGGAGAAGCAGTATTAGGTGGTGCTGTCGGGACTGTTATCATCACCGGGATTCGTCGAGCAGCATTTTCAAATGAAGCAGGTATCGGTACAGAAGCGATGGCACATGGAGCAGCAAAAACAACCAAGCCAATACGCGAAGGACTTGTTGCTATGTTAGGTCCGTTTATCGACACAATAATAGTATGCAGCATCACAGCTTTTGTAATAATCTCGACAGGGGTTTGGCAAAGTTCAGAAGCAAATGGCGTAACGCTCACAACACAGGCATTTAATATGGGACTACCGGGAATCGGAAAATTTGTTTTAATCATCATCGTTTTTGTGTTCAGCATTTCAACAATGATCGGGTATTCTTATTATGGTTCCAAATGCACAAGTTTTTTATTTGGCACTAAATGGAAGAAATCTTATCGAATTTTTTACATTATTTCAATTGTATTGGGAGCCATTGTCTCCATTGATATAGTTATTAATTTTCTTGACGGGATGTTCGCTATCATGGCAATTCCAACAGTAGTTTCAACTTTAATCCTTGCTCCCAAAGTAATGAAATCTGCGAAACAATATTTTAGTGAAATTCGATCCGTCTGATAAAAAATTGGTCGTAAGTCCAAGTTATATCTCAGTTATGAGTAGGCAAAAAGATATGCTTAAATTTGCGATTTGCTCCTCCACAGGAGACCCTACGGGTCAGAGGAGTCATCAAGGAAGAGTTTTCCGGCCTAATCGCCTATCTGTCATCAGACATAGCAGACAAGGGACTTGTCCGCAGGACTCTTTGGGGGTCTATCTGAAAGCATTTTAAGATGAAAAAACTGGATATTTACATCATCAGTCAATTTATTCTTATCCTGGGGGCTTCCATTATTGCTTTTCTGATGATATTTATTATTGTGGATGCAGTGGAAAATCTCGACAGGTTCATTGATTCTTCTGTCCCATTAAAAATTATTTCCACTTATTATCTGTTTTCCATTCCATGGTTTGTCAATATCGGACTTCCCATGGCTGTTCTCATAGCCACGATTTTCACGGTGGGGTTATTCTCAAGAAGAAATGAACTGACAGCCATGAAATCATCAGGAATATCCATGTACAGAATTGCAGCACCACTCATTTTATGTTCCCTAATTATAAGTATAGGTTCTTTCTTTTTTGAGGATAAGTTAGTCACTTCAGGTAACCTGAAACGAAGAAATATAGAACGCGAATATTTAGGTAGAACAAAAAGTAAAGATTATCGAGAGAGAAGAAGGAATATTTTCCTCCAGAAATCGGAGCGATTTCACATAGCCATTGAGCGTTATCACTCCAAATATAATAAAGCCACAGGTGTTGCCATGCAATTTTTAGAAAAAGGTAAATTAGTTAAGCGAATTGATGCAAAGTGGATGAAATGGAATGCGGATGTTGAAAGATGGAATATACATGCCTTTGCAATAAGGGAATTTGACTCAGATGGATTTGAAACCAATGTTACAATCTCAGAAAAAGACACGTTACTTTTTATAGAATTTACGCCGGAAGATATTAGCCAGGAGGCAATATCACCGGAAGAGAGAAATTATACACAATTAAAAGGATTTATAATTGAATTGAAAAATAACGGTGTAGATACAACGCGATGGGAAGTGAATTTACACTATAAAATTTCGTTCGCATTTACAAATTTAATTGTTGTTTTATTTGCCCTCCCTCTGGTTGCCTCCAAACTCAAAGGCGGTCTTGCTTTCGGGGCTGGAATGAGCGTTTTTGTAATTTTTTCCTATTACGCCTTTATTCGATTTGGTCAAACCCTCGGATTTAAAGGAGTTTTAGATCCCTTTCTCTCCGCATGGTTAGGAAATGTTGTATTTTCCATAGGGGGAATTTTTATGCTTATTTTTATCCGGAAATAAATTTAGTTCAACAATGAAGAAAAGAATTTTTAGCCTGGGAAAAGAATGGATGTATGTATTGAAAACCATACAAAAAAACTGAAACCGCTAAGAATTTTGAATTTAGATATGAAAAGTTCAAAATCGGCGTATTATTACGACAAGCAAGATAAGAAGTGGTATGAACACAGTAACAAGTCTCAAAATAATTACACACAAAAAAGACAGTCATTTTCCTACTAATTGGCATTTCAACAGGCATTGGCCTTTTTTCAGTGATTCTTAATATGAGGAGACATGTAAAATAGTTTTGTAATTTTACGTTGAATTTAGTAAAAAATGACTTTATTCCTACAATTTAAGGAATTGTAGATTCGTAGCTTTATAGTACAAAATTATTCGATTTTCTTTCATTAAAGAACCAATAATAAGTAACAAAACTATGATTGCACTAATCCTGGAGGATGACCAGGCAAACCTCAATTACATAGAATTTCTCATGTATAAGCTGGGATTTTAGTAGAAGCTGCACGTCGAGACACTTTTTTCCGGTGAAACATACTGAATACTCTCTGATGCCAACACCTAAATATATCTGGTCCCCTATCCTTTCCCCTGCGTGAGCTTGGGAAATAAGCTTTTTCTCATCAGCTGTGAAATAGTCTTCTGTGTTTTCTCCCCCCAAAGGTCAATTAAAAAATAGTTCTCTCCAACTAAAATTAATGAGGCTAATGATTCCGTACAATTTTCTCCGTTCGTTCCAAAGTTTATACAGGTAAAAATGACCGTTAATTTTATGTACGAATGATGTGTCACGTGGACACTCATAAGCCAGATCATTTACCAAATTCCAATGGAAATATTCATATGTAACGACTAAATTAAACCAATATAATCAGTTTAATAATCAAACCTAAGGAGATAAATCATGGAAGACTTACAAGCCCTATTTCGCTGGACTCACATCATAGCAGGCATAATTTGGATTGGATTGCTCTATTGGTTCAATTTCATAAATCTTCCGTTTGCGGCGACGATAGATGGGGAAACAAAACAAAAGATAGTACCAGAATTATTTCCACGGACTCTGTATTGGTTCAGATGGGGTGCCGCTTGGACGTGGGTAACCGGGATATTTCTACTACTGATTGTTTTCTATCACCAACAACAAATGTTTGATCCCAACAATCCGGATTCAGGTTGGACAACAGGCGCTTTTGCTATGTTAGCAGTAACGTTCCTGGGCGTTTTTGTCTATGATGCTCTATTCAATATGGTCAAAAACACACAAGTAGCTGTAACCATAGGATTTATTTTATTGGTTGGCATTATTTATGGCTTCATTCATTGGGGAAATTTTGAATACCGGGCATTTGTAATTCATACGGGAACACTGTTTGGGACGATTATGGCATTCAATGTCTGGTTCAGAATCTGGCCTGCTCAACAAAAGATCATCCCTGCTATAAAAGAAGGTAAGGCTCCTGATGCCGATTTGGTGTCTCTTGCCGGACTACGGTCAAAGCACAACACCTATCTTTCTGTTCCCCTAATTTGGACGATGATCAATGTTCACCATGCAGGGACTACACCCCAAAATGAATGGTGGTACCTTCCCATTATTGTTTTGATAGGATGGGGAGTTGTTTACTTACTTTATAAAAAAGCATCTAAAGTAAAAGGTTTTTAGTCTAATCAATTAAAAAATTGATTAGAAAAGCTCTTGGTTAATACAGGGGCTTTTTCTATTTCATTAACATTAGAAAAAATATCTGAAATGTAAATAGTAGAATTAAGACAGCATCCCTTTTACTTCAATAAGTTTGTTGATCCCTGAAGAGTTCAGAGCATACTTGAAACCGTCTTTTAATGCTGCAGCACCATATTCCCTATCGATTCTTAGACTGATCTTTTACAGTTGTAATAGTTAACTTTAGTAATAAATACACTTACAAGCCTCCAAATAGAGCTTGGCACCACGTTTTCACGTTTTCTCGTATTTTTCATAGAGCCCTAATAGTTGGGGGTAGAGCAACTCCTACTGCCTTGAACACTTTGCCACTAACACCCTGACATTCTGTTCTGATAACAAGTTGTTTCTCTTTTTCTTCAATAACGATTTCCTGTAATGCCTTCAGATCCCGTGTGATCT
>SCKK01000057.1 GCA_004124475.1 Fidelibacterota bacterium | reverse complement strand
TCTTGGGTGAGCTGCTTGTATTGTTGCATTTGTGCTCCTCGTTTTTGTTTGGAAAAGAGGAAGCAAGAATACGGCAGCTTGACCCCTTCTTAAAACAATTGAGATGCACTTAATAGTTGAATTCAAGCTATTATTAAACATAAATGATATCGATAAGTATTCATTATAATACGAACCGCGGATTTTTAATTTGTCAAAATCAACCTTAATAGTGCTATTACCCGCAGATTCCGATAGCTTGCCATTCCTGATAGTCGATACAGATTCATAGGAATTGAATGGTATTGGAGGATCTTTTAAAATAAATAAATCTACCCTGTTGACAAAGTCTGTCGAGTTCCTTTGTGTGTTAAATAAATTTTGAAATGTGCCCAATACGACTGCATAATTGTTACCGAATGAAGTCTTTAGATGAAATGATTTAAACATCCATTTCAAACCATCTGGCTCTTTAGCTAGAAAAGTATGTAATCCATCTTCATCGACGCAATCTTCAATGGTCGTCCCGATATTAATTGCGGAGTGAACATCTTTGTTTTCAATGTACAATTTGAATGTGAAATCACCGTTTATATTTTGTTTGATAACACCGGGGCCATCAAGTACCTTTTCTTGATTCTTCATTATTGAAATATTAATACAAAATATTTCAAGTCTCTTTTCATTAACGTCTTGGATTATTTTCACTATATTCGGCACTGATTCATTCCTAAAATTATTTGCTACTAAAGTTAATGACTATTAAGATAATTATAATTGGTACTAATGCACAAATATTTAATTATAATCACCAATGGGTCATTCATTCCCGTAAGTGCTCTATAAATAGGCTAGGTCGAAGTACTCCTATCCGTGATTCAAAAGCACCACACACTCACAGCCCTGTGTATATTTTGTCAACGATCTACAATATATTAGAAAACCCCTGGAGTAGATTAGATTTAAGTTACCACCAAATTGGTTACCACCATCCGGGTATTTTTGACTATTTTTGATAATAAGAACGTTTGTTGATTAATAGTATTAAGGTTGTAAATTTGTCGTCGATAATTATGCCTTCTCGTTGGTATATTTTACATATCGGGGTGTAGCGCAGTCCGGTTATCCGTCAGCTGACGGATTTGGGAGCAGGGGGTCGTCCCTCTGCATTGCCCTGACGCAACACTTTTGGTTGTTGATCTTTGGGAAATATAATCTCTGATGGAGCATTAGACGAAATAACTTTAAATAGGTATTTCCATGTGAATTCATCTTTTGTGTCAACAAAGCTAATCAACATGGGACCATGAAATGTTGTGAGTCCAGTAGATATAAAAGTAGCTGAATGCAGTGCAGTAATATTACTATATCCTACAAAAATTTTAGGATTGCGTTTTATCAAATCGTAGTTGATCATATCAGAAACGCGAATGGCTCCATATCCTCAGCGAGAGCAAATAATAGCTTTGACTTCTTTATCACCGAACATTTCTTCAAGTTCTTTTACCCTGTCTTCTGTAGTCCCGGCTAACTGGTTTTCTCTTAAACGAGCGGCACTCCCGACTTTTACCTTATATCCAGATTTTTCTAACAGTCTGACAGATTTTATAAGTGATTTTTCTTCTAACCACTAGGCTGGAGAAACAATTCCGATGGTGTCGCCTTTTTCGAGTTTTGGTGGTTTTATATTTTTTACCGAATCTATCAAAAACTTTTCCTAAATGGAACAGGATTGAATTAATCTTTTCAACTTATTGTACTACTTTTTCCCATCCCATATTTGATAGATGCCAATAAATCACATATCCTGCACACCCGGCAATGAATAGAAATTGAAACCCGGTACCTTGCTCCCCTAAGATTATTTTCCCAAATCCAAAGAGAGTAAAGATAACCAGGACACAGCCGGCAACCCAATCGATAAAAAGTTGTGTGTAACCATTGTCACTTTTCACGTGTGGTAATTTATCTGAAATGGGTTTCCACAACACACCCCCGGGATGAATCCGTTCATAGAAGGAGATAAGCGTTTTTTCGTCGGTTGGCTTTGTTAAAAAGGTAACAACCAACCAAACAGTGCTAGACCATCCTACAATGAAAAAGAGTGTGTGAGGGAATTCTACTAATGGTTTGATAAATGGAAGAATAATAAGCGGCGCGATCATGGCTGAGATCTCTGACCAGGCGTTAATTCTCCACCAGAACCAACGTAAAATAAGCACTATCCCAATTCCGGCGATCTCTGTGGTAGTAGGAATCTCCGTTGGGTATTTTTAACGAGGAATACTACTTTCCGATTTGCGTCGGATCGTCAAGCGCTGATTTTATCGCCGACATTTTGAAAATATATGGTATGCCCGGTCGTGTCAGTTAAAAAATCTTTACGGTGCTTGCTGCTGAAATCCGTAGGCAAGAACTTCATTTACAAATTGATCAATGGAACGAGCTTTGTTGCCGGTTACTTTTTTAACATCATCTGTAGTGAAGTCGCCCCAGCCTTCGGTATAAGCTTTTGAATAATCGTACATTATCTGACCACCCCAGTCGCCCCAGCCCATCTCTATGATGCTCTTTCTGACCTGTTCGTAGGATACAGGAACATAGGTAACTTCTTTATCAAGGGATTTGCTGATGGCTTCAGCCACCTGAGTGAAGGTGATGGAATCGGGACCTGTGGGGTTAAGAATTTCACCTTGATGACTGCCATTGAGTAATATTTTCACCGCCATATCGGCAATATCTCGCACATCAATCAATCCCAGTTTGCCATCGCCCATGCCCCAATATATTTGACTCTGTTCCTGAATGGTGGGAATAGACATCCATAAATTCTGCATAAAAAAATGAGGGCGTAGAATTGTGTACGGCAGTCCGGATTCCATGAGTTCCGTATCGGATTCATGATGCAGCTTCCCGTTATCGGTAGGGGCGTCGGCAGCGGCTTTTATGGCGGACATTCTTACTACATGGGGGTTGCCTGCCTTTTTTGCAGTGGCAATTAATCCGCTCATCTGTCTAGCCGCATCCGGATTAGGAGGTGCAATCATAAGTATGGCATCGGCACCTTCGAACGCCTTTTGAACGGCTTCGGTATCTGTGTATTCACCATCTATTACGGTTACTCCCTGGCTTATAAGCCCTTCTGCCTTTTGAGAATCTCGAACTAAAGCGGTGACTTCTGCCCCACCTTTTAACAAAGCGGGTACCACCAATTGACCTGTGTTACCTGTAGCTCCGGTAACAGTAATTTTTCTAGACATTTTGCGTCTCTCCTTATTATTATTTGTTTGTTAGGTTCTAATATCCATGTTTATACATATGAGTTTATTTCTTGGTGTCAGAATGTGGAATCTTTCAACTCAAATCACCCATGCATACGGGACATACTACCATGGAAATTAACTATGACAAGTGTTATATGTAATAAATAATCGTAGTTGTCCATCTTCAAAAACGATTGGACACATTGGACATAAAATAACGAGAGTACTTCAGACAGAATTAACAGGTAAGATTATGGAATTACAGAACAAATTTCAACCTAAATTTGTTCCTGATTGGGGCTTGTGCACAGCATCCTGCGGAAAACTCATGGATCATATACGTCAAGTGCTAAGGTATCATCATTATTTTTATCGAACAGAATAGGCTTTGATGAATAAACCTTCCTTTGGTATCAAATGATATTATTTCAACAATACCATCTTCCTCCGTCTTTTTTTCTTACCCTTGTGTGATATGTGGTCTTCTAACACAATGCGGAGGTAGTCCGATAAGCCGCGGCGATTGGCTTCAGTAAGCACTTCTTAGGATTTCTTGAGAGATAGGGATACACGAAGAGCGATAAATTCATCTTTGGTTTCCATGGTTATATTGTATAACCTTGTTAAACATTTCGCAAGTAAATCTTAGGTCTGTGAAGGACTGCTTGCTTTCCTTTAACCCTACACTCGGGAAATCCCAAGGTTATATTCCATGATGGCTGCACACTCCTCGAAGTACAGTTCGTCAGGGGACGGAGGAATATATACCTCTTCTGTCTGGTCGGGAGCAGGGCAACAGCCAGAGAACTCGGAATAGATGAGGTAAGGGCAGATCTCAAGCAAACTTTTCATGGGATACCTCAGAGTGAGACTCACTGGAACTTGCTACAGGGAGATTATACACTGATGAGATGTCCGTTTGAATATACTTGGTTGGAGATGTCTAACGCTAGGAATGAGAGGTTTCTGGAACGAAGCGAGGTACGAGCTCAGTGGAAGATATCCTTCTCCATTCCATTGTTATTTGCAATATGAAAGGGAATATCTGCTATCCACAGATGTTTCCCTCCACTTATTATTAATAATTGATTCGATCTATCTTTTGTTTTCTCCAATAAATATTTCTGGAGGTCCAGCAATTCCCGCTTTCTCCATACCGCTTTTCAAGTCTTCAGAATTCAAAAACCTTTGAATTGCTTCTAACTCACCCTCACCTACTACCATAACATGATTTGAGTCTTCCACAGACTGGAGTGCAAAGTGCTCCTTAACTCCATACTGTACGCGAGTCGATTCGAACTCGTCGTAGACTATTTTCCAAGCGTCAAAATCCTTGACTTTGTGATTCACGACATAAAAAGCCATTTTATTTCTCCTTTCGGTTGATTAAGTCATTATAATAATTATAAAACTTTTGTTTAGCAAAATTACATGTAATGTTATGTAATTACAAAACAATTCGCAACCAAAATTTATTCCTGATCTGAATCTCAAACTATTGAATCAGGTACGTCAAGTATTAAGGTATCATCATTATTTTTATCGAACAGAATAGGCTTTGATGAATAAACCATCCTTTGGTATCAAATGATATTATTCAAACAAAGAACTGCAAATCGGTGCCCGTCAAATATCCAATTTTCTTGGTAATATAAACTAATCAAAGAGCAAAGTTACTGATCTCAAAAGTGTATTATTACCTTTGAGGATAAAGGGGGGGGGCTGGGTTCACTTTGAGGGTATGGGTGGAGGGTGGCCATACCTTACTATGGGCGACCTAAGATGCAGAATATATACTCAATTGGGGCGAGGATACGGATCTTTGTGCTTGCCGAACAGGTGAATCATCCCATGTTTGTCCCTCGAGTACACGACCATTCTTCTTCTTGTTTACTCCGCCCCACTGTTTGAAGAAAAATCGTACCCCTGCTTGGAAACATTGATCTCTGATCTCTACTACCCATTTCTTTTCCATTGGACGAGCTCCGGGTCCTGATTCACCGCCAACAATAGCCCAATCAATATTCTCCAAATCTAAATTGGGTAGGGGTCCAAGCAATGGCTCCAAAGATAAGAATTTAATGGCGGCACGAGTCTTCCGTAAATGATCAATCCTGAATTGATACTTCTCGTTTTCGACACTTACGCCCATCCAAACATTAGAAGGCCAATCAATTATAAGATCTAATTCGAGTAGTATCTCGGAACGTTTGGTTAATATCTGAAAAACATGCCAGTGTGCACGCCGCATGACGTCGAATACTTTCAGTAAGAAACTTAGGGGGATATGTTCATGAAAAAGATCGCTCATTGAATTGACGAAGATTGTTTGCGGTTTTCTCCATCTAAGAGGTGCTTCGAGCACGTTTTCGTGCAAGGTGAGTTCGAACCCATTTGCATATTTGGGTTGTCCCATTTCCTGTAGTCGCAGAGACAACCGCTCAGCGTAACAATGTTTGCACCCTGGACTGACCTTTGTGCAACCTGTGGTGGGATTCCAGGTAGATTCAGTCCATTCTATGGATGATTTTTGAGCCATTCACTACCTCTACTTTTGTTTTAATATACACCTTCTTGATGCGGCATACAAAGAAAACAACAGACCAGTGAGGGTGTTAGGGTTTTATCCTCAATATTGTACCAGGGGGATAAGTGATCTTTCTTTTTCGTGTTGTTTCATCAACTTCAATTCTGTCCTGCTTTTCCATGGGAGTCAACGCACCTTTCTTCAAATGTCCAGAATGATAATTAGTCCTATCGGATTGAACAAATGAGGTGATTTTTTCGATAGTCACCCAGTTGCGACCGCGGAATTCGTTCTCGATTTGACCCTGAAGTGGAGATAGGTCGGGGGTTGTAAAATCCAAGAGTAATTGGCTTTCGCCATAAGGCCTGAATTTAAAATTTCCCCAAGGAGCTACGCCCCAAATTGCCTTTTTCATAAGGTCTGACCCTAATTCGTGTTGGGAACCATGGAAGATAGCGTAGACAAGTCTGGAACCTTCATAGAGCTCGAAATGAAGAACATGCTTAGCTCCGGCGCGTCGTAATTCTTGTTCATAAAGGTTGTAGAAGAAATTCTTCCTCTTATCACTGCCTTCGATGTCTCTTCCTTTACGCCAGTCGCTGCTTCCAAACAGCGCATCAAGGGGTTCTTCAAACTCGGATGAATCCTTGTGTCTGTTTATGGCCTCATATTGAATTGAGATATAAACTTCGGATTTTGGGCTACCGAGGATTCTTTGAATAATGCTCATTGGTGTCCCCGAAACACCAAAGGGATCAACCATGACAAAGGCCGGAGCGAGATTCTTGGTTTGTGCGTCCAATTTATCGAGCACCTCAGTAAGCTTTTCGTCGAATGTACTATGATGTATGTTCACCCATGCGGTCTTAGGAAGGGATGCAAGCATTGGTTTCACCAAGGAACTCAAATGCTTTACCCTGTCATTGTCCTTTTCAATGAATATGAAGCCAACCTCAGCCTTGATATTCATTCGTGCTTTATGTTCTTGCAATGCGGCCATCGCTATTATGGGGGATCCAGGTTCTCCACCACGATACTCACCAGGGCCGGCAAAGCCGTCAATGAAAAGAATACGCCCGTTCCACCGGGCCATGATAGGAAGCCAACCATTTAAGTAATTACGAAGGACCTTATGCTTTCCCAATGTATGAGGTTTGAGATCCCAAATAGTCGATCGAAGCATTCGTGCTAAACCTCCTGCTTCACTTGATAATTGTTCTGTTAACGGTTCTCACGTTCATAAAATTTTGCTGCGTCAATAACTGACCAGAGGTGAATAATCCATCCGAGCAGCATAAACCATAAAACAACAGCAAGGATGAATTGAATAATTCCATTCCATATCCCAGTAATTATTGAATCCCAAAATTCCATCGTTTGACGAGCGTATCGCATTATATCCCTAATTCCTCAAAAAAACTATTATATTTTTCATTTTATCTAAGGTGAGCATTGCTCACCCATTGTCCCTTGATTCTAATCTATTCACGCTATTGACGATTATATGTTTACTTATTGGGTTATCGATATTGAACTCAGTTGTCATGTTGAGTACCTCACCCCTTTATCCTGAGTACGCCTCTAATTCTGTAAATATACCCCCTACTTGACACGTGTATTCGTTTTCTTTCCTACATTGAGTAGAGTTTTTGTCGAGTGAATAAAAAAACGTGCTTATTTTACACCTTTAAATTTCCATATCCGTTAAAATCGTACTGTTATACCATATTAAAACGGTCAAATATGGTAATATGACTGTTGTTAGTAAGGTAGGTTAAATAAGTGGAAGCCCCGACGATAATTTACCTTATCGTCGAGGATTTAAACCGTAGCAATGGGCAGACTTTAACTGCCAACATGTGGCTTTAGAAGCCACATAAATTTTTCTAAATGGGTGTCTCCTGAATCCGAGATGAGTGTCATTAGTATTTTAAAATAATTATACTCCTGACATATTATTATTATTGATTGGGTTACCCGGGTGAAGTTTTACAATATCGTGTTATTCTTGCTTGATAAATTCGACAGTTATGTTGATTGTCACCATGTCACCAGCTATTAAACCGCCTGTTTCGATAGTTTTATTCCAGTTTATTCCAAAATCGAACCTGTTAATTGTTGTGGTTGCCTGCCAGCCCATCCGTTGGGTTCCGAAAGCTGTGATTGTGCCGCCGTGTTTTGCATCAAAGACAACTGTTTTGGTCACACCCCGGATAGTCAGGTCTCCGGTGATTTGATACGTATCCATATTGATCTTTTCTACTTTTGTACTTTTGAAAGTCATCTCCGGATATTTCTCGGCATAAAAGAAATCTTCAAGTTTTAAATGATTATCTCTCCGTTCATTGCCTGAATCTATACTTCCTATGTTTACAAATCCTTCGATTTGAGCGCTAGAAAAGTCATCTTCAGAAATGATAGCCTTCCCGGAAAATTCATGGAATTTTCCAGTGACTTCCGAAATTAACATATGTTGAATAGTAAACTGAACACTTGAGTGGGCCGGATCTATTTCCCAGATTTGAGATTGTGCCACAAGCGAGGGTAATGCGGTGACAATTAAGAGGAATATCCAGGGTATTTTTCTCATGATAGGTCTCCTTCTATCAAGATTTACTTGTTTTCCTGGGGAATGATATAATTGTACATGCGGTCTGTAGTATATGTTCTTCCATCCATTTCTTCACGTTGGGAAAAATGATTGATACCTGAAAAAACGGATAATATTAAAAATAGAATCCCACCGATAAGCAACACTATATCCATAGCTATTCCTCCATAAATTGTGCATCTTGATGCAAATGGATTTGCCTGAATTGTGGGAGAAATTTATCAAGTACTGCCTCGTTGAGGGAAACGATGACGTGTTGACCTTTCTTCCGGGTCAGGATTAGGCTTGCATTTTCAAGGATACGATAGTGGTTGGATAGGGCAGGCTTGCTTATGTCAAATTCTCTGTCAAAGTCACCGCAGCTTAATTCTGTTCTTTCTGAAAGAAGACGGATAATCTTGTACCGAGTGGGATCGGCAAGAGCCTTGAATATTTTTACTGCCTGTATTTCAAATTGGGTCGTCATCTTTTATCATTTAATTAATTAATAAACTATCTAAATGTATCTCAATTATTCAAATAGGTCAACCTTTTGTTTTTTACAAGGAAGTAGTGTGAAGTATTATCCATTCATAAGAGAAAGGGAATTGGATAAACAAAGAAAGGGTAACGTTCATTTAACTAATTTTCTATTCTGTGGGAGAGGAAATATTAGTTGTATTTGAAGAAGTAAATATGTATATTCCGACCGACTGGTCAGTCAATAGACATTTAGATAAAATGGACAAGCGAACACAAATTATTGAAGCAGCCATCATGGTCTTTGCTCAAAAAGGTCTGGAACGAGGAAAAATAGCTGATATTGCAAAGGAAGCTGGAATCGGAAAAGGAACTGTCTATGAATACTTCCGAAGCAAAGAAGAAATATTTTCTGCTATCGAGCAAGCCGTTATGGGGGAAATGTCCACTGTCTTTGAGGAACTGTTTGTTTCAGATATATCTCCCACTGAAAAGTTAGTCGCGGTAATGGAAGAGGGTTTGGAAATGATGCTTCAGATGGGAGATGCCCTTCTGATTGTTACTGAGATATGGGCTCAAGCTGCCAGAGGTTTTTGGCATGGACACGGTACCACATCACTTGCAACAATGTATGATGACTTCCGGAAGCAGATTGTAGCAATATTGAAAGATGGAATCGATTGTGGAGAATTCCGCTCTATGAGTAAGGATGGCGTTGCTACACTCCTGATGGCTTTTATGGATGGATTGGCATGGCAATATATGTTGATGAAGGATGAGAAACGATTTGAAAAAATCAAACAGGAAGCAATCCGCTCTTTTATGAAAGGAATAGAAAAATGAGAAAAAACATGGAGTATGGAGCAGGGAGCAAGGAACATAGAGAAAGAAAATGTCTTTGCAGGCAGTGTGAATATAAAAAATCTTCCTGCCTCCAACACCGAGGCTGCTTTGCTATTATCCTCAGTTTTTTCTTCATGCTTCCTGCCCTCTATTCCCCCGATACGCTCTCCCGACTACGTCGGGACTACGGGGCAGGCCTACTTCACGCTCAAATGCCCTCAGGACAAGAAGTCATTGATAAAATGAGTGATGTCCTATCGCCCACGAACAGCAAGGGAGTGGTTTCACAAACGATTGTAACCTCCTCGGGGAAAATGCGCACATTCGAATTTGAGATGTATTCTGCTAATCAGGGTGAAAAACATTGATCCGTTACATAAAACCAACCAGCGTAAAAGGTCAGGCGTTTTTAATGCTGAATAACGCCGATAATATCTGGACATACTTCCCCCGCACAAAACGGGTGAGAAAACTTGCCTCACATGCAAAGAAACAGAAGGTGCAGGGCGGAGATTTTACCTTTGAAGATTTCAGTTCGAGCAACATCTGGAAGATGGAAATCCAGGACATGGCAATTCTGGGTGGTCAGGATAAGGTCTATCTAAAAACGGCGCTATTGGTGGGAGTTGTTTTAGAGGAAGAGGATCAGACTATAATAGAGTTACAGACAATTTTGAGAGGTAAAATGAATGATATTTCCCGGGGAATGTTAACTCGATTACATGAGCGATTGGAGATGGACGGTTTCGGGAGTATAGCAAACCTAAAGCAGTTCCATCACGATTTTGCATCGGCTTTTAAACCTGCTGTATTACGAATGGCGAATTCTGAGGTAATCACATTGGAAACCCTTCCGGAAAATATCAAGAACCAGTATGTAGGGAAACCTGGGGATAGTTTTTTAATTTCCGTTTTTCCTCAACAGAATGTGTGGGAGCAAACATTTTTGGAGCGATTTACGGATGAACTCCTAGAAGTGAGTCCCAGAGCTACAGGAATCCCCCCAGTTTACAGAAGTCTGCTTGATCTGTTTGCAAGGGATGGAAAATTAGCTACAGGTCTGGCAATTGTTGTGATATTTTTATTATTACTTGCGGATTTCAAAAGTATTCAAAAAGCTGTTCTGGGGATGATCCCGCTGGTCATTGGGACTGCCTGGATGCTGGGCACGATGGAACTGACAGGACTTCAGATTACCCTGTTGAATATTATGGCTATTCCAATGATTCTCGGTATTGGGATAGACGATGGAGTCCACATTATTCACCGCTATCAGATTGAAGGAAGCGAAGCGCATAGGATAGTTTTTGCTTCTACTGGCCGAGCGATCCTGTTGACATCCCTGACAACTATGTTGGGTTTTGGGTCATTGTGGTTTGCCACCTACCGGGGGTTGGGTTCCATGGGTATTGCCCTTTTTATTGGGGTGGGGGCGTGCTTTGTGGCGACCGTGCTGGTGATTCCGACCCTGGTGGGCTTAGCACAATCTTTCAGGAAATAAACAGCTCAAGGTTTGTTTTGCATCTTGCAATGACGCATTAATGGGCAGGAGTATTTTTTTACTACCTTCATGATCCTGCAAGGGATTATCGGGTGGATTGAAAGAAAGTATATGATTTCAACATTCTGCTTCTCCTTTCTTTAAAGAGGTTGCGGCAGTCCGGTACCAATCAGCCTCAGGCAACAGCCATTGCGGGAAGGACTGGGGACCCTCTGGTTTTTAGTGCCCTAGGTTCCGGTACTAAGGCAATTGTTTGCATGATCACCGCAGAAGAACCATCTTCCAGGTCTGACTGAACCCGCCCGCCTGCCCGCCTTCTTTCTGGCGGGCCTCGATCCGGTATAGATAAACGCCAGTACTCACCTGCTCCCCCAGGTCATTGGTTCCATCCCACACCACGGACTTCTTTCCCGGCTCCTCCACACCATGAACCAGAGTTCTCACCTGCCTGCCAAGAATATCGTAGATAGTCAATACAACTTTTGATTGCTCAGGAAGATCATATCGTAATGATGTTACAGGGTTGAATGGGTTCGGATAGTTCTGAGAGAGCTCATATGTAGTGGGAATACCCTGTTCCGTACCAAGTTCAACTCCTACCACTATTGTTGAGAAGCTGTCTATTGAGCTAAACGTTTCTAGTTCTTCTATATCTACGGCCCCCACGCGCCAGTAATACACTTCGTTGGCTATGAGACCGGCGAGTTCATCGTACGTTGTATCTCCCAACCCCGTAAACGCAGTGAATGTTACAAAATCCGGGTCAAGCGAGTAGTAGAGATTATACACGGTGGTGTCGTATAGGTCGGGATCCTCAGCCGGAGTCCAAACAAAGTGGATGCTATCTGCTGAGACGACAGTTTTAGCTGTGGGATGAAGTAATTCGACGATTGAAGGTGGGTCGTTCACTGGCACAACAACGACTTTAACATAATCACTGTCGCTGTTGCCGTTTGGATCGGTTGCAGTAAAGGCGAGTACCTCCTGCCCGTTCCAGTTCGCAGGTACTGAGAATAGGACCTCATGGGTTGTCGATTCAATCACCACGATAACACTGTCATTGCCGCTCACACTCCACTTCAAATCAGCAATGTCATCATCGCTATCCATAACATAATCATCCAAGTCTAATGTGGTCTGTGAGGAATCCTCAAGGAAAGTCACGTTGGGAATATTTCCTACGACCGGTGAAGGACTGGGTGGTGTTTCTCCAAAATTACCGTTAGCCGGATCAGGCCATTTTGGATCAGAATAACTGCCATTATTATCAAAGCCTTCAGTCTGCCATTCTGCGAATGTTTTGCGGCTAAAGGAAGTATAATCATAAAAAGGTAGGGTAACCCCACTGACAACCAAATTAGGTGACCAGTATTGATTGCTATCTGCCACCCATCCCGGATGATTCCCAAAATCAGCAGATGCTACGTGCTGCCAATCTTGTATAGCAGTTCCCTCATGCATGAAGATATTGTTGAAAACCGCCCCATCTTGTTCCGGAATCATGTAGATAGAATTTTCTGCAAGGGAGTCTTTCCAAAACTTATTTCTATATAACTGGAGGAAGGCATCCGGATCATCCACTCTTATATCTGACAAAGTATTGCCGTAAAAAAGATTATCTCTTATTACAATGCGCAACACACTATTACCTAGAATACCGAGTCCTTGATTTGTTCCCAGATCATGCATGGCATTGTTTTGCACAATTACCTGATCAAATTGTCCGTAACTGTCATTGTTGACGTTACTCCAGTCGAGGCCATTGTTTGTTCCTGTAATATCACATCCGTCTACAAGCATATATTTTGTGACGGTTCCATCCGAAACAGTGTTATTATTAATGCAGAAATTTTTAGAAATAGCTTCCTGAAAATCGATCCAGCGGTATAGACCATTATTTAATTTGTTGGCGTAAATATGATGATCCAGGATAATATGACCGTCTCCTCCTGAAAAAGTCCCTCCAACAATAGCGAGCCACTGTTCCATCTCAGCATATAAACCTTGCGCTCCAGATGAGTTATGGTCGAATTCACAATTCCAAAAAATAAAATCCTTTATATCGCCGCCGCCGTTTATCTGAACTAAAATTTCACCATCGGAAGTATCATTCGTAAACTTGCAGTTGACTAAAGCTGCGCCATGAATGTAAGACGGTTGTCCCTCTGCTGCATAGGCGCCAACTGGAAAATTTGAATTGCCGTTATTTCCATCAAAAACAATATTACTATATACATGATCATCAAGTTTTTCACTTAAACTACCCCAATATCTTAATATTGATTCTCCCCTGACCGGAGAGTTTGCTCTTATAACTGGCCTCTCACCGATATCGTAATCTTCAATACGAATATAGGAAGTCTCAATAAAAAGAGTATTGGTTGCATACATTGTAGTTCCACGTTTTAATAAAGCTTTTCGGTTATCTCCTCCGTTTAACCAGTCTACAAGTTCTGCCCAGGATTGCCATGGACTATCCGGCGAAAGCCCATCATTTGTGTCATCTCCATTTACTGGATCGAAATAGCGGTCCTCCCCTGACCATGCAGAAACAGATACCTGAATATTCGCCGTATCGGAAATAAACCCGGAACCTGTCCACCCCCGTACAAGTAATGTAATTGTATAAGTGCCGGGATCAGCGTAATGATAAGCAGCTTCGGGCCCCGTTTGGTCTGAGTTGGCATTCACGGTTTTACCAGTCACCGGGTGAGTGAAATACTCTGACCCAGTCAGGTCCCCAAAATCCCAAGAATACTCCAGTTCATCATAAGGGAAATCAGTTCCGGTTGCCGTCGTATTCATTCCAGATACATATACAAGAAAAGGCAGTTCACCTGATGTGCGGGTTATTGTGATATCTGCCTGAATAGTTGTCAGGTCGGGAACGGTAAAGCCGCCATGACCTGAAGGCGGTGATTGTGCGTTGCCTAAAACTATCGAAAAATAACAAACAATTAGTATTTTCTTCATTCTACCCTCCTAGATTCAGGCTATGTGTGCAATCTGTATATCGGACTTAGGTAAGCTGTTCGAGGATTCGATTGTCGATGATTCTTTATCTGCTTAAAGTCTTTCTCCTACACACTAATTCAACGGAAAAAATTGTTGTTGATTGGAAGTTGAACTTTTCTGAGTGTCGGTCTGAGCTCTCCTCTATAAGAAATTATATATTCAACTCAATACAATGTCAAGAAATTTCTTTTGAATCTCCATCAAATTTACAGACATGGTATCCCCGCCTCCTGCGGGCAGGCAGCTAGGGTAAATTAAAGTTAATTCTTTTCAGGCTGGATTCAAGTAGTAAGTGCCTGCCTGTTCGGCAGACAGGCAACATTTGAAAGTTCCCCGAAAAATACCTGATTGGGGGTTTTGAACCCAAGACATTTTCTCGGACGGTTATTTAGCTTTTTAATAACTCTGATTATTTCATCATCTGTGATGGTTCTAAAGTCTC
>SCKK01000020.1 GCA_004124475.1 Fidelibacterota bacterium | reverse complement strand
GTCATAATCAATCAGAAATTGCTGAAGTGATTGGCGTCCATAAATCGACAATTAGCCGAGAAGTGAAGCGGAACCGTGGCCAACGCGGCTATCGACATAAACAGGCTCATGCCAAGGCGCTAGATCAACGACAAGGTAAAATCAGACCACATATCGATGGAAGTACCTGGGCTTTTATTGAGCGTTTGATACAAAAGGAATGGTCTCCTGAACAGATACATAGCTGGATGAAGGAAAACATGACCATGTCTGTAAGTCATGAATGGATTTACAGGTACATTCTTAAAGACAAACAGGCTGGTGGTTCTTTGCATCTTCATTTAAGGTGTCGGAAGAAAAGGAAGAAGCGTTATGGGGCTCATGACCGACGGGGAAGTATCAAAAACAGAGTCAGTATTGATGAGCGTCCTATTGTGGTAGAAGAGCGAAGTAGAATTGGCGATTGGGAGGCGGATACCATTATCGGTAAAGGTCATAAACAGGCTCTGGTCTCTTTGACAGAACGTAAATCCAGGCTGTCTCTGATCTACAAAGTTGAAAGGAAAACAAAAGACGAGGTAACCGATGCTGTGACTAAATTGCTTAATCCAATCAAGGATAACGTCCTTACGTTGACGTCGGATAATGGGAAAGAGTTATCCGGTCATGAGACTATTGCTGATCATCTTAGTGCTGACTTTTATTTTGCTCATGCGTATTCTGCCTGGGAAAGAGGCACAAACGAAAACACCAATGGGCTCATCAGACAATACTTCCCCAAAAACAGAGACTTTAGAACCATCACAGATGATGAAATAATCAGAGTTATTAAAAAGCTAAATAACCGTCCGAGAAAATGTCTTGGGTTCAAAACGCCTAATCAGGTATTTTTCGGGGAACTTTCAAATGTTGCCTGTCTGCCGACAAGGCAGGCACTTACTACTTGAATCCAGCAAACAAAAATATTTACAAATATCTCAAAATGGACTTGGCTACAATAACTTACTCTATATTGCCATTGTTCTTGGCGATTTAACAAATAAAAAAAAATATGTAGAACCTGAAGCATATTATTCACTTCTCATAGAAGAACCGGAGGCTCATTTACATCCCCAGTTGCAAAATATTTTTTTTAATTATTTGAACACACTTAATAAAAAAGGAATTCAAATTTTTTTAACTTCACATTCACCTACTATCACGGCTAAAGTCGATTTAAATTCGTTGATAATATTGCAGAATCAACAAAGAAAAATTTGCTCTTTATCTCTCAGAGAATCAGAATTAAATGAAAAAAACAGAAAATATCTGGCAAAATTTTTGGATGTAACTAAATCACAACTTTTCTTTTCAAATGGGACAATACTTGTTGAAGGAATATCAGAAGCGCTTCTCATGCCGGTGTTTTCAAGAATAATAGGTAAAGAATATGATATTGAAAAGGCGGGTATAGAAATAATTAATATTAATGGCGTGGCATTTGAACATTTTGCAAAACTTTATAATTCTAAAGACAAAGATAAACGATTAGCTATCAAATGCGCAATTATTACTGATGATGATAGAAAAAAAGAAACTGAAGAAATTTCTTCTCGAGCAAAAAAAGCAGAAAAATTTGAAGGAGGGAATTTAAAAGTTTATTTAGGTGAAATTACTTTTGAATATGAACTTTTTATTGCAGGAAAGAATGAAGATATTATTTTGGAAATTTATAGAGAAATGCATTCAAGGACAGAATTCAACCAAAATTCTAAAAAAGAAAGAGCAATGTTTTTAATCGAAAAACTAAAAGACTTCAAAGATAAATCCGAATTAGCACATCGCCTTGCCATAAAATTAGATGAGGATATTAATGTAATAAATAAATTTGAAGTACCGGATTATATTAAAGATGCGATAAAATGGGTGGTTAAAGGTGAGTAAATTAGAAAAAATATTAAAAAATACTCTTTCGAAAAAACAACAAGAAATAGTTTTTAAAAAGAAAGATAAATTCGTCGTTCGTGCTTGTCCTGGCAGTGGTAAAACATATTCGGTCGCCGCAAGATTAACTTGGAAAGTTGAAAATTGGGTGCATCCACATCAAGGTATAGCTGCGCTGTCTTTTACAAATGTTGCCTGGCAAGAAATTAAAAATATGTTGGAGAATGAATTCAATCTTAAATATTCTTTTGGTTATCCCCATTTTCTTGGAACGATTGACAGTTTTGTGAATCAATATATTTTTCTACCCTTTGGTCATAAAGTAATGGGTTGCAAAAACAGACCTGTTTTGGTTGGCGAACCGCATGGGAGTTGGTTTTATCCACAAAGACGTGGTTATCAGGCATATAATTCTTGTTTTGATAAATTTAGTTTTGATATAAAAGATAATCTTTTAAAGATATCTGATACTTTTGAAAGTTTTTTTGGTAATATAAATATTTTTGGCACCGGACATGAAAACAACATAAAACAATCAAAAGGATATTTATTTAAAGAGGGCTATTCTAATCAAGCAGACGGAAATTATTTTGCAATGAAAATTCTTGAAAAATATCCCAAAATTGCAGAAGCACTTGTTTTCAGATTTCCTGAATTAATAATAGATGAAGCTCAGGATACATCTGAAATTCAAATGCGAATTATTGATTTATTAATTGAAAATGGGTTAAAAGAAATAATGTTGGTAGGCGATCCGGATCAAGCTATATTTGAATGGAATGACGCCAAACCGGAATTATTCGAAGAAAAGTATTCTGATTGGAAAAATAACTCAATTAAATTAAATGAGAACAGAAGAAGCTCTCAGAATATCTGTAATTTCACTTATAATCTGTCTTCTTTAAATAATACTTCTGAAGCTATTTCTGATGGTGTTAAAAACTTCAGTTTTGTTCCTGAAATTATTGTTTTTGATCAAAAATTATATGGTTCAATAAAAAAAACCATAGATCATTTTCTAAACCTTTGCAAAGGCCATGGAATAAGTGTTGGTAATGAAAACGTGGCAATTGTATATAGAAGTAGAGATTTTGTTTTCTTAATTGATAATATTAAAAAAGAAAGAACAAGTAATACCTCACCTTGGAAAATTAACGATAGATTAACTAAAGATTTTGTTCAAGGAAAATATTTTTGTGATAATAAAAAGTTTAAAGAAGGATTTAAAATTATTGAAAAAGCTGTAGTAAAGGCATTTGAAAATAAAAATTATTGCCTAATTAGTGATATAAAAGAAAGAATTGATAAAACGGGATTTGTGCAACACAGGTTAGAAGTTTATAAGATTTATAAACAACTTCCCGATACGAAAATTAAATTAGATGATTGGGTGAAAGAAGCAAAAGCAAGTTTTAGTGGGAATGACATCTCAATTAAATTTGATGTAAAAAGCGAAAATGCAGGGCTCACTATAGAAGCACTTTTTGCAACAATAAAAAAAGAACTATTTAGAAAAAATTATAGACTGGGCACAGTTCATTCAGTAAAAGGTGAAACATTTGAAGCTGTATTATTATTTTTAAAAAAGAAAGGTGTAGGAAAAAAATATAAGACTTTGTTAGAAGAAGGCAAGGTAACTACTGATAATGAGGAATTGAGGATAGTGTATGTAGGTATCACCCGTCCAAGAAAATTATTGGTAATGGCTGTACCAAGTGAAGAAGATAAATTATGTTGGGAAAATAGGTTAAAATATTCGTGAATTCATTGCAAAACCATAAAATAAAAAAAATCGACCTCAGTATCTTTGAAGCAGAGATCGACTAGCTTGTTTACAAACTCTACAACCTCACCCCGGAAGAAATCAAAATTGTGGAAGGGGAAGATAGTAGGGAGGAGTAAAAAGAATGGATAAAGCATTGAAAGTCATTAGCAGGTTGCACAAGGATGGGGTTCTTGTAGAGTATGCCATTGGAGATGCAATTGCCACCATCTACTATACGGAACCTTTTGCCACCTATGATGTGGACATATTTTTTATTCCACCTGAGGAAAAAGGTATACACATACTAACACCCTTCTATGATTTTTTAACTAAGAAAGGGTACAAGACGCATAAAGAATATATTCTGATAGACGAAACGCCCATACAATTTATACCCGCATCAACGGCTCTGGAAAAAGAATCCGTTCAGCATGCTGTTGCTGTGAAGTACAAGAATATCAAAGTAAATATTTTACGGCCGGAATACTTGATCGCGATTTCTCTTAGTGTGTTTCGGCTGAAAGACAGGGAAAAAATTGCTAAACTTATGGAGCAAACAAAAATAGACATGAAGCTGTTAACTGAAATTTTACTGAGATACGGTTTAAAGGAAAAATTTGAAAATTTTAACGGTGTGCGATGAAGAAGATCGTTGCCAAAAACGAAAAAGAAGTAGAAAAATACAGGCAAAGACTGTTTAAAGCAAAAGAAGCGTTTCGTAAAGAACAAGCCAAATTACCTTTTGAAAAGAAAATAGAAATCGTCGTAAAGTTAAACAAATTTGCCAGGGAGTGGAGGCAGTCTTGAGAACTGCCAAACTTTTCCAAACAATTTATGGTCTGCCTGAGAGAGACCGCTCGCAGGCAAATTATAGATTCGAAAAGCAAATTGACCACGTCTGAAATAACTCGCCTTTGCTGCATGCGATGTGGTAGAACATCAGATTCCAACGGGGTTGGCCGGATGGTGTATAAACTCTACGGCCCGACCCCGGCAGAAATTGAAATCGTGGAAGGTTAAAATGAAAACGCTGATTGAGCAGATAAAAGCGCGGGATAGTTTTACGTAGTTTAACTCAATCCTTGTCTGCGTGCGCCGAACAGGCAGGCGCTCAATATCCAGGTGAACTCTGCGATAAGTAATAAACACTGACTCGAATGCTGAGGGACTTTACTACTGAATGAAACACTCATCTCGTAGTTTCGGGACAAAGGATGGTGAAAAAATATTTTTTCTTGTCTTTGTGTCCTTGTGGCAAAGGTATTTACAAAGGAAAAAATGGCTACTCATTGGATTGCTAATTTTCCATACTGTCGGAATTACACAGAGAGATACTACCGAAGCTCAGGTAGAAAAATTACCTTCGAAAGCAGTCCTTTACTCATTAATCCCCGGTGGCGGTCAGGTGTACAACGGAAAATATTTGAAGGCAATTTTGATTATGTCTGCAGGAGTCTATTCCGCTTATAATTTCATTCTGAACCGTAACCTTTATCTTAATACAGACACCACAGTTAATCGGAGCAGATACCGGGAAAGGCGAAATAAATTCGCTTGGTGGGTAGGATTTGTTTATATTTACGGTCTTATAGATGCGATGGTAGACAGTCATCTGGCTGCCTTTGAGAATGATGATTTTGATGAACTACCTATAGTAACTGATAAAGATCAAAACAAATCTGAGCTGTTAAGGAGATGAATGTGGTTGAAAAGCGCGAACATTGGGGGTCAAGATTTGGATTTATTTTGGCAGCTTCCGGGTCTGCTGTGGGACTTGGAAATATCTGGAAATATCCGCATATGGCGGGTTCCAATGGAGGAGCGGCGTTTACAATGATATACCTCCTCTGTATTGCTGTGGTGGGTCTTCCTATTCTCATCGGGGAATTTGTTATTGGCAGAAAAACCCAACTCAGCCCTGTGGGTGCCTTTGAGAAATTGGCACAAAAATCGTGGTGGAAATATGTTGGGTTTTTGGGAGTGGCGTCAGCGTTTGTTATCTTATCCTTCTACAGCGTAGTAGGGGGATGGACATTAAGGTATACTTTTCTTGCGTTGACAACTGGGTTTGAATCCTTTGCAGGAAATCCTGATATTGCCAGCGATGCCTTCAACTCATTTGTGTCCAATGCGTGGAACCCCATTTTCTGGCATTTGATTTTTATGGGATTGTGTATCTGGATTATTGTTAACGGCGTAAAGGGAGGAATCGAGCGGTGGAGCAAAGTGATGATGCCCATGATCCTTGTGCTTCTTGTTATACTTATGGTTCGTGGTATCACTCTTCCCGGTGGAATGGAAGGGGTAAAATTCTTATTTCTTCCCAAATTCAGCGATCTGACTGCCTCCAGTGTTGTGCTGGCGTTGGGTCACGCTTTCTTTACCCTCAGCTTAGGCATGGGTACGATGATTACCTATGGCAGTTATCTGGGAAAGGATCAAAACCTCGTTACTTCAGGTATTCTTATTCTTGTTATTGATACGATCATCGCTTTGATGGCAGGGGTGGTAATCTTTACCACCGTATTTGCTTTAGGGGCAGATCCTGGAGAAGGACCCGGACTTATTTTTACGATTTTACCTACTATTTTTCCTCAGATGCCAGGTGGTCACTTATGGGGGACTCTCTTTTTCTTCCTTTTATTTCTGGCAGCATTGACGTCTGCCATCTCGATCCTGGAAGTTGTGACAGCTTATTTCATTGATCAAAAAGGGTGGAGCAGATCAAGAGCGACATATGTTTTTGGTTCGATAATAGGAATTGTAGGAGTCTTTTGTTCACTTTCTTTAGGTGGATTTACTGATTTTTCTACTGTATTTAACATCAGTTTTTTTAATTTTCTCGATTATGCGTCATCAAAATACATGCTTCCTATAGGTGGAATGCTGACGGCGATTTTTGTTTTATACCGGTGGGGAATCCCCAAATTCCTCGAAGAAATCAGGGAAGGACAAAAAGGGAAGGGCTTGCCTGATATTGTTGTAAAAGTATTATTTTCTATTGCAATCGTGGTTGTTTTCTTTATAATAGCAAATGAGATTGTTGAGGTTTTCACTGGATCGCCATTGATTGGTTAATATTCCTTTAACTTTATGTATATTACAAGGTTGATACGACCGGATACACCACTTTATCACCGATTGAGGGAGAAGGTCAAACAGTTGGATTCATTCTTTCAGATAAAACCTGTTATATTTTTCCCTGTCTGGATCATGTCAGTTGCAGGGGTTAGTGCCGCCGAAGGGGTGAAAACACCAAATCTGATTTGGCTTCCTAACATTGATGGGACAGGTGTTTTATTTTTCTTAGGGTTGACACTTCTGATTATAGCGTCTTTAATAACGAAAAATAATAGTGGAGATGAAGTCCCAATTAGTCTTTTAAAATTTGACCGAAAAATAATAACTTCAATTGGCTTTCTACTTGTTTTTATCATCAGTGGAGTTGTTTCATTTCAGAACACGTCAATATACCCGGTATTATCGTTGATTTGGGCATTGGGAATTTATTTTTTATTTAAAGGAAGTCTTCATCTAGGGAGATCAGATGAAAAGATATCCCTGAGCAAAGGCGCTTTGTTGTACGTAGCGTTAGGAATTTGTCTGTTTATGTTTGGTTGGAATTATGCCGGTGGTTCTCTGTTTTCCGGCTTAAAATATTCAATACCGTATGGATTGGGGTATTCGGCAATCGGTTTGATTGCATCCTTGCGGACATCAACGGTAACAAATGAAACAACCCCGGATCAAAAAATACCGTATTCTCATATTGGCGCTCCTGGAATACTGGGGACTGTGTTTATCATTATTGCTGTTTTCCTCGGGTATTGGTTTGGCGATCCTGTGATCAGTACGTCTGCTATCATTTCTTTGCCTTTTTTTCTGGTACTGTTAATAAAACCGAGGATGGATCATTTAGATCGCACGAATTATTACCCTATTTTAATTCTTGCCATATTCATAGTGGTTAGGTACCCCTGGTTTTTACTACCTCTTCTTATGCTATTTCATTTCTGCCGGTTTTATTACTATTTCCGTTATCAGGTTGTCTATCCAACTTTTTCTACCCATCAATGATTGAGATTAAACCCAATAAATGTGATTTTTGTGGATGTTGCGTAGGCATTTGTCCTGTAGACTGTATTGAATTAAGGGAAGCAGAAATCGAAATTATCCACGATATCTGCATAGATTGCAGGCTATGCGAATATATTTGTCCTATAGAGGTTTTTGAGCATGTGGAGACAGCAGAAGTATGATGTCATAGTGGTTGGAGGTGGTCCAGCGGGATCCACTGCAGCCCAATATGTTGCTCTGAACGGCGCCAGAGTAGTCCTGCTTGAAAAGGATCGGGATATTGGGGTTCCGGTACGATGCGGGGAAGCAGTCAGTGATGAAGGGTTGCGGATATTTGTGGAACCTGACCCACGGTGGATTAAGTCAACGATTACCCGGATTCAGCTGGTTTCTCCCAGCGGACATGAGATTGAGTTCGATATGAAAGCAAAAGGGTATATCCTCGATCGGCGTATATTTGATTATGATCTCGCGCAATATGCTGCACAAGAAGGGGCGACTATTGTAACCAAAGCATATGTTTCCGGACTTTTGTTTGACGGTGATTATGTAAAAGGTGTTAAGGGTCAATATTTTGGTGAAGACTTTGAGATAAGTTCAAAAATTGTAATAGGTGCCGATGGGGTGGAAAGTCGTGTGGGGCGGTGGGCAGGTCTCCGGACTCAATTGAAAATGAAAGATATGGAATCAGCAATCCAAAAAACAGTGACCGGCATTGATGTGGATGAACATCGTTTTGACTTCTATCTGTCCCGAAAAAGAGCCCCCGGTGGCTATGTATGGATATTTCCCAAAGGGCCACACTCAGCAAATATTGGTCTGGGTATTTCCGGGAAGTACAGCAAAGGAAAATCAGCCATGAGGTATTTAGATGAATTTCTTCAGGAAAAATTCCCCAATGCATCTGTAGTAAGTACGTTTGCGGGTGGAGTCCCATGCGATAAGACTTTGAAAAAGATTGTTGCGAACGGACTAATGTTGGCAGGAGATGCAGCTCACATGGTGAATCCCATGACGGGAGGGGGCATTATTCCTGGGATGCGGGGAGGCATGTTGGCAGGCCAGACTGCAGCAGATGCGATAAAAAAAGGAAATGTGAGTGAAAAGTTCCTTTCCCAATATGAAAAAAAATGGCATAAGATTGGCGGAAAAAATCACGAAAGGTTTTATAGTATTAGAAATACAATTGATAAACTAACCGATGAAGACCTTGATGGAATTGCAGAATCGGTTGCAAAAATCCCGGAAGAAGAGAGAACTATTACCAAAGTATTTTTAAAAGCTGTCTATAAAAAACCTAAACTCCTTTATGATGTCATGAAGGTATTTGCAGGACTTTAATGGACCTACCTGAGCTCCTTCGCTTATTAGATCTTAAAACTTTTGTTGCAATTGATTTCGAAACAACTGGGCTTGATTTTTCTCGTGATAAAATAATTGAATGTGCGGCAGTTCGGTTTGAAGATGGCGTCAACGTAGATTCATATTCTACACTGGTCAACCCGGGTATTCTCATCCCTTCCAATATTACCAACTTGACAAACATCACGAACAAGATGGTGAGCGATGCTCCCAATGAGGAGCAGGTAGTTAAAGAATTGGTAAGTTTTATAGGTAATTATCCCCTCGTCGCTCATAATATTGAATTTGATTACACCTTTTTAGAAAATTTAAAGTCGACTTACTTATACGAATCCCAGACAGTTGAAAATACCTGTTATGATACGTTATTGTTAGCTCAAACTTTTTTATTTTTCTTATCAAATCACAGGCTAAAGACCGTTTCCGAATTTTTTGGATTATCCGGGGAGGATGCTCATCGAGCGAAAGCAGATACGGTTAATGTGGGGAAAATATTTGTTCAGTTGGTTACTGAAGCTGCTTCATATCCACTTGAAACCATTCAAAAAATGCTCTCTGTGATAAAAGACTTCTCCATTCCTACGAAAGAATTGTTCATAAATCTCGCAAATATCTATTCAGAGAAACAGTTTCTTAATAAGGGACTATTAGTTTCTTCAATACCCAAAAAGCTTAAATCCAATGTTGTGGATTTTAAGGGACGAAATTCTTCGTTTCCGGACAAGGCTATGAAAGTATTCGGAAAGGGTGGTCATTTGGATCAATTAATGAGGAAAAATGAAAGAATAGAATCACCCTTTGAAGAGAGACCGACTCAAATCAAATATTCGGAAATGATACTAAAGCTATTCACAGATAAATCCATCGGCTTATTGGAGGCAGGTACCGGATTAGGAAAATCAGTGGCATACCTATTTCCTGCATTAAAGTCCGGGTTAGAAGGAAAAGAAGGTCCTACCATCATATCATGCCACACCAAACATCTTCAGGACCAGCTGTTTTATCGTGAGCTCCCCCTGATAGCGGACGCTCTTGACATTTCTTTTAAAGCAGTGATGATGAAAGGGAGGAGGAACTACCTTTGTAAAACACGTCTTAATTGGATTATAGAAGATGCAAGAAATCTACTGTCATCTCGAGAAGCATTAAGTATTTTGCCCATTATTGTCTGGCTTAGATTTACGAAGACGGGGAATATATCGGAATGCCCGGGATTTTTAAATCGACAAATCCCCCGGTTAAAATCAATGATTGATAGTGATAAGGGGTTTTGTACTCAACAGGTTTGTAATCAACATCAGGGATGTTTTATCGGTCCGTTGAGGAAAGCTTGTCACAAGGCAGATATTATTGTGGTTAATCACTCCCTGCTGTTATCAGAGCTTTCGAATCCTGGCATCCTCCCTGAATTTAAACGCGTAATCATCGATGAGGCGCATAACCTTGTCAAAGTCGGTTATAACCATTTTCAATCATCTGTAAGCTACCAGTCTATAAGAGATGCATTGCGGATGTTGAATCCAAAGACCCGAATGGGGACTAAGTTTAAACGGCATGTCACTGTATTGGGTCAAAAGAACTCAGAAATAGTTCACCATTTCGACCGTTTGAATGAGAATATTGAAAACGTATTGAACTCATGTGAGATATTTTTTAAGACAATGACCGATATAAAAGGGGGATTTTTTAAGGAGAAGGTACACTATGTCCAAAAAGTCAGGTATCAGACTTTTTATGAAGAATTCGAACATTTATCTCCTTATTTGGATAACTTGTCCAAAGCAATGTTTTCTTGCATTTCTCAAATTAAAACCTTTGGTAAGTTGGTTCGAGAAGTAGAGTCTAAACAGGTTGTAGAGGAGATGGTTTTATTCCTGGATAGCACCTTAGAAATCTTGTCGGAAAGTTTCCAGGTTCTCACCAATGCAGCTCTCGATGAAAAGGAAGACTGGGTATATTGGTATGAAGGGTATTTCAAAAAAAGTGAATTAATTCTATCACTGAATTGTACTCCAATAGATATTGGAGTAAACCTATCCGAACAACTGTTTAATACATTGGAATCTGTTGTATTAACCTCAGCAACACTTTCAATCGGGCAGAAGTTTGATTATTATAGAAATAGAGTCGGGTTAGCCGATTACCACGAAAAGTCAGTCATTACAGGCAATTTCCCGAGTCCATTCTTGTATGCAGAACAGTGTCGATATTTCCAATATGGTGGAAGTGTCGGTCCTAATTCCAATCAATTCTATTTTGTAATTGCAGATTTGATTGAATATTTACATAATAATATGAATAAGCGTATGATGATACTTTTTACTGCTCGAGTTCTATTGGAGAAAACTTACGAAGAAATTGTGAATAGGGGGCTATTACGAAAATTGAGTATTTTCCCTCAATTAGGAGCCACCTCACGATCTTCCCTTCTTGATGGATTTAGAGAATCAACCGGAGGTATACTATTGGGAACAAATTCGTTCTGGGAAGGTGTGGACTTACCAAGAGAGCTACTTGAAATTCTCGTTATCACGAAGTTACCATTTGATGTCCCAAGTGAACCTATCGTAGCAGCCTATGGAGAAAAATTATCCGCTGAAGGAAAAAATTCCTTCATGGAATATGCTGTTCCCGAGACAGCCATTAAATTAAAACAAGGTTTTGGGCGTTTAATCCGGAGTATGCGCGACGAAGGGATATTCGTAAATTTAGATCATCGTGTTGTAAATAAGCGATATGGATATGCCTTCCAGGAAGCTATTCCAGTCCCGATGAAAATATTTAAATCGGTCGAAGAGATATTTATTTCATTGCCCTAAAGAATTTCATTTCCATAGAAACCAATTCGTTTGAATAGTTACGTATATGATTATTTGTTATGTAAATGGCTTGTCCAACATTAAAATCTCTAATAATTTTATGAACATCTCGTGCTGAAAATACACGGACAATCTTATACAATAGATGATTTTCAACCATTCATAGAGAAGCGTGGCAAACTTCAAGTAACAAGTGAAGTAAAATTAAAAATAGTACACTGTCATAACTTGTTAACAAAATTAATCGATTCGGACGAAACGATTTATGGCTTGAATACCGGATTTGGCGCATTGAGTAGATACCGGATACCCAAAGAAGATCGTATACAACTTCAACTTAACCTTGTTCGAAGTCATGCAACAGGAGTTGGAAATCCATTCGAGACTGGCATTACACGATTTATATTAATATTAAAACTCATCAATTTTTGTCATGGTTACAGTGGAATCAGGTGGGAAGTCGTACAAATTCTTCGGGATTTAATTAATCATGATATTTTGCCAATAATACCATCCAAGGGATCTGTGGGTGCCAGTGGTGATTTAGCGCCTCTCGCTCATATGGCATTAACGCTCATTGGAGAGGGGGAAGTACATTTCAGTGATCGTATTTTTCCGAGTATTGTGGCATTAAAGGAGGCAGGTCTGGAACCTATTGTCCTCCAACAAAAAGAAGGCCTGAGTCTCGTGAACGGAACTCAGGTATCAACTGCTCTTGCTATTTGCGGATTATTGAGATTACAGAATATTTTGAAGGTAGCCGATATCATTGGGGCGATGTCCGTTGAATCGTGTCTTTTTTCTAGTCTTGTTTTTCGTCCAAAAATCCATAGACTGAAAAAACACCCCGGTCAGCTGCAATCGGCGACTAATGTATGGAAATTACTGGCAAAAAGTGAAATTGTTGCTTCCCACATAGATTGTGATCATGTTCAGGACCCTTATAGTTTCCGGTGCATTCCCCACATCCACGGTGCTTCGCGGGAACTGTTTACCGGAGCGAAGAGAATCATAGAAAATGAAATCAATAGTGTAAGTGATAATCCTTTAATACTTCCGGATACAGGTGAAGTGGTTACATCCGGGCATTTTCATGCCGAAGTAATCGCACAAGCCTCGGATACGTTATCCATTGCTGCTTCTGAAATGGGAGCTGTTTCTGAGCGGCGAATTGCTCGAATGATGGAAGGAATTGGTGATAATATCCCGATATTTTTAGCTGGAACACCCGGAATAGAGTCCGGTTATATGATGTTACAGGTAACTGCAGCGTCATTGGTGTCTGAGAACAAATCCTTGTCCCATCCTGCATCAGTGGATTCCTTGACTACATCAGCAGGAAAAGAAGACTTCGTAAGCATGTCAACATGGGCAGGGAGGAAATTGTTAAAGATATTGGAAAATGTGGAATTCATACTGGCAATTGAACTTATTGCCTCATGCCATGCATTGGACTTACATAAACCGCTAAAACCCGGTATCGGGACTAAAATCGCACGAAACTATATTCGACGTTATATTAAGTTTGTAAAAAATGATAGGATACTTACCCATGAAATCGAACAGGCTGTAGATTTGGTTAAAGGGAGAAGGTTGGTACAAGCGGTAGAACGGGTGGTCAAGTTATTTTAAAGGTAACTATTCAGGCTAAGTTGCCCGTCTACACTACCGTTACGACGGACAGGCAGGCGAAGGCAAAGGAAAAGAGTGTTGGCTATCCGTCAGTTGACGGACGGGACAATTCTCCCCGCTTCCTGCTCCAAGGTATTGCCAAGTGAAAGGTTATGAAAAAGTCGCAGTCTTATAGGGAAGGGTTAACATTTGATGATGTTCTAATAATTCCCAAGGCATCGGATGTGTTGCCAATAGAAGTCGATGTATCCACAAATCTTACACGAGAAATCCAACTAAGAATTCCCATCATCAGCGCTGCCATGGATACGGTGACACAATCCGAAATGGCAATAGCCCTTGCCAAAGAAGGAGGGATAGGAATCCTTCATAAAAACATGACCATTGAACAGCAAGCGGATCAAGTAATTCTCGTAAAAAAAGAAGAAGTCGATACTGAATCTTATCCGAATGCAGTTGTTGATGAGAAGAACAAACTAAGAGTAGGTGTAGCGATTGGTGTCACGGAAGATGTATTAGAGAGATCTGCGGCTCTTTTGGAGGCTGGAGCTGATGTGCTTATCCTGGACTCTGCTCATGGTCATTCCAAAGGTGTCTTAGAAGCAGTAAAAAAAGTTCGATTGGCTTTTTCATCTGCACAATTAATCGCGGGGAACGTTGCAACCGGAGAAGGCGCTGCGGCTCTCATCGAAACGGGTGTGGACGCAATTAAAGTTGGTATTGGGTCAGGCGCAAGCTGCACTACACGAATTGTTGCAGGAATCGGCGTGCCTCAATTAACGGCAGTCATTGATTGCGCTCTCGTAGCAATGGAGAGTGGCATTCCAGTAATTTCTGATGGAGGACTTCGCTACTCAGGAGATATTGCCAAATCAATCGCTGCGGGAGCGGGATGTGTAATGCTCGGGCGGCTTCTTGCGGGACTTGATGAAAGTCCGGGAGAATTGATAACACTTGACGGTAAACCCTATAAATCTTACCGGGGAATGGGGTCCATAGGTCCTATGTGGGAGCAGAGCGCCGACCGTTATTTTCAAGAAAAAGATACTAAGAAAAAACTGGTACCTGAAGGAATTGAAGGCGCTGTACCTTATCAAGGTCGACTTACTGACACTTTATATCAACTGATCGGTGGCTTACGGGCGGCAATGGGATATTGTGGGGCGCACAATATACAAGAAATGCAGACGATCACAGAATTTATTCGGGTTACAGCATCCGGGAAGATCGAAAATCATCCTCATGATATCAAAATGATAAAAAATGCCCCTAATTATAGGGAGAAAGACGTACTATGATAATCGTTTTATAACGGCATTGCAATGGGCTAATGTGTTAATTTCTTACGTGCTTATGTATTAAAGTGCCTGCCCCGCTCGCCTGCCGGACGGGTAGGTTCACGCAGTGTCGGGGTGCCTTTGCTTCAGCCTGAATAGTTACAATTTTTCTACACTTTTTCAATAACTTATCGTCACAAGTTTTGAAAATTTCTGATGTTGCTTCTGAAAAGGCTACGTGAGCTGCATCCGCTATTAGAAGGCAACTATATTAACGTATAAATCTTCGGTACAATATTTCTTCCATATCTCTACGACCGTCTAAAATACAATGGATAAAGACACTGTTTTCTATGATTTGATAAATGATTCGATAGGGTTTATAGTGAATTTCTAAATAATCAAATATTCCAATTTCCTCTAATTCGGGTGGAACGTGTCCACGATTTGGTAATTCCTCTAAACTATAACAAAGTTTTTCAGACTTTTGAATGAGCCTCATCGCTTTTGATTCAGAGTCATTAGAAGCTACATAACGGTAGATATCAAACAAATCTTCTTCAGCATCAGATAGAAGATGTACTTTGAATTTCAAGATTGTTTGTATGTATCAATCCTGTTATTTAAGTCTTTAAACGATTGTTCAATAGGTTTAAATTTCCCTTTTTTGATACTTTGAGAACTTTTCGCGAGTATTTTTAACAGGGCAATAGTTTCCTGTGTGCGTTCATATTCGCGTACATCCTGGACAATGACCTTTGCTATACCATTTTGTGTAATTACAATTGTTTTGTGATTTTTGGCAATATCCCTGATTACTTCAGCAGCATGTGCTTTAAGGTAACTGATTGGTCTGATTGATTCACTTGGTTTCATATTTCCTCCAATAAATACGACTAAATATGGACTATAATTAGGTCACATGAAAGCAATGAATCACCGATATTGGTTATACATTGTATTGTTGTCTTCTAACAAAGTCACCTGCCCCGAAATCCTTCCATCTGAACGTATGAAATGGTTACTCACCTTCGTTTAATTCCTCTTCAAAAGGTCACAGACTCCTATGGAGAGACCCTACGAGTCAAAGGGATCCGTCAGCTGACGGACGGGACAATTCTCCCCGCTCCCTGCTCCAAGCTATTTTCAGGTGAAAGGTTATGAAAAAGACGCAGTCTTATAGGGAAGGGTTAACATTTGACGATGTTCTATTAATTCCAAAGGCATCGGACGTGTTGCCAATAGAAGTCGATGTCTCCACAAATCTTACAAGAGAAATCCAGCTAAGAATTCCCATCATCAGTGCTGCCATGGATACGGTGACGCAATCCGAAATGGCTATAGCCCTTGCCAAAGAAGGAGGAATGGGAATCCTTCATAAAAATATGACCATTGAACAGCAAGCAGATCAAGTAATTCTCGTAAAAAAAGAAGAAGTCGATACAGAATCTTTTCCGAATGCAGTTGTTAATAAGAAGAACAAACTGAGAGTAGGTGTAGCGATTGGTGTCACGGAAGATGTATTAGAGAGGTCTGCGGCTCTTTTGGAGGCTGGGGCTGATGTGCTTGTCCTGGACTCTGCTCATGGTCATTCCAAAGGTGTCTTAGAGACAGTAAAAAAGGTTCGATTGGCTTTTTCATCTGCACAATTAATCGCCGGGAACGTTGCAACCAGAGAAGGCGCTGCAGCTCTCATCGAAACGGGTGTGAACGCAATTAAGGTTGGTATTGGATCCGGTGCAAGCTGCACTACTCGAATCGTTGCAGGAATCGGCGTGCCTCAATTAACAGCAGTCATTGATTGCGCTCTGGTAGCAATGGAGAGTGGCATTCCAGTGATTTCAGATGGGGGTCTTCGTTACTCCGGAGATATTGCCAAATCTATCGCTGCGGGAGCGGGATGTGTGATGCTTGGGCGGCTTCTTGCGGGACTTGATGAAAGTCCGGGAAAATTGATAACACTTGACGGTAAACCTTATAAATCTTACCGGGGAATGGGGTCCATAGGTCCAATGTGGGAGCAGAGCGCCGACCGTTATTTTCAAGAAAAAGATACCATGAAAAAACTGGTGCCTGAGGGAATAGAAGGCGCTGTTCCTTATCAAGGTCGACTTGCTGACACTTTATATCAACTGATCGGTGGCTTACGGGCGGCTATGGGATATTGCGGGGCACACAATATACAAGAAATGCAGACGATCACAGAATTTATTCGGGTTACAGCGTCTGGGAAAATCGAGAATCATCCTCATGATATCAAAATGATAAAAAATGCCCCGAACTATAGTGGGAAAGATGTTCTATAATAATCGTTTTATACCGGCATTGCAATGTAAGACCGATGTGTTAATGTTTTAGAGTGTTTCTCAAAGGTCCCGGAGGGACTCCCTTGGAGGACTCCGGTGGAGCGATGGGTTAGGTGCCTTTCGTCTGTGCCAAATCATGTAGTAGCCTCTCTGCGTCCTTACGTGATAACTCGTGGAAATGCTGCTCTGGAAGACCACGCGCATGTAAAAGAATATTAGCGATACGAAGTCCGGCTACAGTTAAATCACGCAGTTGGTTTGGAGTAACATCCGCTTTTCGGAATGCCTCCTTGTATGAGAGTGAAGCGCTCCGATGCGCGAACAAGTTACTTCGCAGGATAGCAAGCTTTGAAGGTAAATTTTGAATTTCTTTGATTACGTCCTGTGCTTGCCCTAGGTCTTCTGGTGGAAACAATCCGGAAGTATCCAATTCGTCGACGAGCGCAGTGAAGTTTATTGTGTCGCTACGAGTCTCGAATAACCCCGCAAGATGGACCACCATCGAGACAAAATGCGCGTGGGTATCGAATCGGAAAAACTCGGAGTATCGATTCATAGTATCCAGTATCCGGGGTCGCGTGCCTGTACCTTCATAGAACCACCAGACGTCATAGAAAATCCTTGCTCGCTTGATCAACTGCGCGGCTAGCTCTATACGCTCATCCAGTGGCAGTGGCATACTCATTCGTCAATTTTCTTGGCAGCTAACGTTACAGCTAAGCCACCGCGAAACGTCACCGCCTAAAATCGCACCAGGATATGCGGTCGGCTTCAGCGTATTTTTGGGCCTAATGACCCGATGGCATTGCCTGTGTCAAAACGCCGGTTGCTTGTTTTCAAATAACCCCAGCTGCTGAAGTAGTGGGTTCTTCGGACGGTATGCTCCGCGCGTTGCATGGTGAATGGTAAAGAGAGCTATTGCTGGCAGTTGAGCCTGCGCAGCCGCGCCTCGATATCATGTTTTCTCTTCTCCTGGGTGGCAGTTTCTAATGCCGCTCGAAGATGCGTTTCCGCTTCGGTGTTCTCGCCCCCCTCCATGAGCACCACGCTCAGCGCGTAATGCACGTCGGGATGATTGGGCTGATCTGTGAGCACGCACATCAAGTAGCTCCTGATCTGCACAGGGAAATCACGGAAGAGCCTCTGCGCGGCTTGGAGATACGGATAATGCAGCGCAATTCGGAACGCCTCGTCAACCCGCCGTGCCGTCCGATGCGAACGTATGGCTGCCTGTAATGGCTCACCGCGTCCATAACCCTGTGACCAGTACCAATTCAGCAGTTCCTCGGCGGTTACCGTAGACAGATCTTTGGCAAACAGTGCGCTGGTTGTTTTCTCGTTGGGGTCGATACCGTCTTGCCGCATCCGTTCGAACCAGTCCTTAGCGGTCGCGTAGTCTTCGGCCTTGCTGACGAGCGTGGAGTATGTGACCACGTTGGGGTCGATGCCGTCTTGCCGGCGCCCATTCGACAAAGTCCTTGGCGGTTGCGTGGCCTTGGGCTTTGGTGACGGGGGTGGGGTATGTTGCCTCGTTGGGGTCGATGCCGTCTTGCCGCATCCGTTCGAACCAGTCCTTAGCGGTCGCGTAGTCTTCGGCCTTGCTGACGAGCGTGGAGTATGTGACCACGTTGGGGTCGATGCCGTCTTGGCGCATCCGCTCGAACCAGTCCTTGGCGGTCGCGTAGTCTTCGGCCTTGCTGACGAGCGTGGAGTATGTGACCACGTTGGGGTCGATGCCGTCTTGGCGTATTCGTTCGAACCAGTCCTTGGCGGTCGCGTAGTCTTCGGCCTTGCTGACGAGCGTGGAGTATGTGACCACGTCGGGGTCGATGCCGTCTTGGCGCATCCGTTCGAACCAGTCAACTGCCTGCGGGAAAGTGGAAGAGTCACGGATGCATATGTTGTACGGGATGGCGCTGGGACTGAATCCGTAATGGAGCCTACGCTGTGTCATTCGTCCGACGAAGGAAAGGTCTCCGGTGGCGGCAGCGAGGCGATCCAAACGCGGCAACAGCACACGTTTGACCCGGAGGGGTTTATCATCGTGCATTGCCGCTGCCTGTTTGAGTATCTGTTCGCCTGCCTTCTCGGCTGTTGCCTGTGCTTGCGCATCGCCAATGGCCTTGAGCGTGTAAACGTAGTAAGGCGAGGCGTCCGCATCGGCGACAGCTTCCACGTTGATGCTCTGGAGTGTGTACAATTCGATTGCTTCCTCCTTCTTGTGCTTTTCGTAGTCCGGTCGCACCTCGATGTCGGCAGGGATGAAATTGAAGTCTCGGTTTAGTGACAATGCATTGACAATAGCGTCCTGGATGAGTATCTCGCTCGCGTTCGTAAAGCAATGTTGCTCGGCGCGCTTGGCGCGACGGGCACTATCGCCGACCCAATCCTGCCTACCATCGGGCAGCTTGACCTCAATATCGCGGCCCTGGCACAATGCGATGCGCAAAGACGGTATTTTGTTCTCTGGGATGTCACACTTAGTTGCCATCTCCTTCTGGAAGCAGTGCCTCTGGATGAGCGCGAGACAGCACAGTTGCGGAATGCATTTCGAGTGGGGCGTAATCAGGAGCCAGCCATCGCCCGTGAACTTCAACAGCTCCTTATCCAGGTCCAGGTTTTTCAGGTGGGGCTCAATCTGCTGCACGAGGGATCGGTTGAAGCGATCAATCTTAGATGTGGGAAAGGCTATGGTCTTCTTCGTCGAGCCGATCATGTCTATGGACAAGCAGTTGACCGTGAGCCCAGACTTCGGGCACTCAGCCTCGGACAGCGGGTTTAGGAGTTGATTGGACATGACTTGCCTCGTAATACCGCACAAGGGGTAAGGTCCTGACTGCTGCTTGACCGTATCGGCTGGATTGGCTCAAGCGTTAGCAGGACCAGTGGATTAAGTCCCCTGGTGCCTTTGATCATATTCCCTGCCGTGGAATGAGCAAGAGTCAAGACTTGAGCCCTTATTTATACTGCCCAACGGATAAGAAGAGGTGCGTTAAAATCCTTCTCACTCAAGTTTCCTTTTTGTACTTTGCATTTGTTGATTCCCCAAACTCGAAATTCATCGCTAGACTTTTCATGTTAACTCTAATTTGGGTTAGAAAGCCAACAAAATTCACCCACTATATTTTGATTTGTGTAATTGTATTTCTCTACCAACTAGTGGATCTGATTTCGCACCACGACGTCCATAAAATATTTTGCCATCTATATAACAATCTTCGTTTGGAGGTAGACTATCAACACTTACTCTACATAGAGTGACACCCTTATATGGATGGAAGGTGATATTATAGGGATATTTGCAATCAAAATGGCTATCAAAGGATTGAATCAAATCATTTTGATATCTCTCTTTTGTCATATTTTTTGTTGTTTTTATTTCTTCTTCAATACCCAATAAATAAAAATCATTGTGTGAAACAAAATCAAGGTTATCCCTTTCAACCTCTGGATAAAATTGTTTTTCTATTAATCCTAGTATAACATCACCACCCTTAGTGTTTAAGAAGGATGATATTACTTTAATAACTCCGTCTCTAGCTATATTGGGTTTTATTATTGTCTTACCATTTCCTTTTATGAGATTATTTACATCTAACTTAAAAGAACCTTTGAAATCCAGTGTTATTCCTTCTTCCCTGTCTAGTAAATCTAGAAATGATGTTTCTTCTTTAATTAGTCTGTTTTCTTGATACTTTTTCCAAAATGGTGAATTGAATGTTCCACTTCTTTTACTCTTAACAATTAGATCTGTAAATGTTACTTGTAGATCAGTAGATTGTGCTCGGCCGACACTTGCCTTAATATAATTTCTTAATGTTTCGTCATTTTGTACTTCCAGATGTTCAATTACAGGTAACATCATATCGTGCCAAAATTCAAAATGTTTTTTTTGTGATTTTCTTTCTGAGACTGTAAGGTTAATTAATAAATCACTATACATTGCAAAAAGAACACCGATGCCTGCTGTTGATAATAAAAATCCATCAACACCTTTAGTCCAAAGATCATTTAAATATTTTGAAAATAAATCAAAATAATCATTAATCCTTTCGCAAGCAATTTTGATTGTTTGGTCATAATCTTCAAAAAATAAATGTCCTTCGTCTTTATATATCAAACGATTACGATTTAAGGCATTACAAATAGTTTTTAAATCTATTGTACCTTCATTTCCTAAATAAGGAATTGAGATTTTATTTTCGAATGGACCTTTTTTTGAAGAGTTTAATTTTTTAGCTAATTTGGAAACTGCTTGTAGATACAATTCTTTAGGATCAATAGAATCTTGGTATAAATCTTCATAGAGATCCCATAATAGGTTTTTATCAATGGGTTTTTGATTAACATTTATGTTAAAGAAAATCTCTGCCTGATTTTTTCTTTTACGAATGCTACTACAGGAATAGTATCTTTTGTTCGTGATTCAGAATCTGAATATCCGTAAAGTCTATGTTGTCCATCAATTATCCAAGCTGAGCCATAGTATGGTGGTAGCGTAATAATTACTGGTCTTGTTTTTCCAATAACATTCTTAGAGAATTCAGGCTTACCTCCTATAGAAATAACTTTAAGATTGTGCTGAAAATTAATTATTATGTTACCGGGGAAAAATCCACCGTCAATGATAAATAAATTAATATCCTTTACTCTTTTTGAGTTTAAGATTCTCTGGTAACTATCGGATAGCTCTTGGAATGGTATTGATGATTTCCTTCTTTTATGCACAAATGCTATTTTTAAGAGATGTTCAGGTAACATATTGAAAGTATAATAAGTTTTACCTTGCATAATTGATTCAATAGCTGGTACTTGGACTTCAAACTTATGAATTTTTTCACCATAAAATATTTCACTGTAAAGCTGATACTTAGCAGCATTTCCTGCTAATTTTGAAAGGTCTCTTATTGCCATAACATCATATTCATCAAATATGTGAATTCTTTTCCTATTAGCAACCTCTCTTTGATATTCCCGCCATAAGATATTGTAAGTTGCAATTACAAATATAGGCTTTAGTTTTTTTCCCAATATATTCCAAAGTACTTTTGATATTTCACTCTTGTCTGAATGCAATTTCCTTATTTCAGTCTTTAAGTTGTCCTTTTCACCAATTTTCTTCTTAGTTTTACATTCAACAATAAATACGACATCTTCATCAATTGCTAACACATCTATTTCCTTTCGATCTTTAGAAGAAAGTCTTATCTGAAAATTTGATGAGGAAATTTGATACATTCCTAATTCATAAAATAAACACCATACGTCGTTTTCAAAAATTCTACTTAATGGCAGTTTTCTTTTAAGTTTAATATAACTTTTTAGTTCAGTTACATGCCATCCTTTAGGAATTGGGGATCCGTGCATTATTCGTTTTTCTTCATAATCTCGTTTCCGTTTTTTGTACTCTATTTCTAAATCTTTTCCTAAGAGCAGTTGACCTTGGTAAATAGGGTTTTTCATAAAAATATTTCTACATAGTAGTTTTTTTTAATGTTAATTGAGTTTTGTTTGGTTTCTAACACTGTCAATAAATGAAATATTTTGACTCATATCACCCTTCCCGCCCTGTCCGCCAGACTTCGGCGTGAGCTCAGTCGAACGCTGGCGGATCGGGTAGGATAGACTGGAAAATAAATACATCTATAGATATATTGTAATTGGAATACGCCTGCCTGCCCGCCCTCCGGCGGACGGGCCGGCGGGCAGGGATTGATGATTTATTGACATTATATTAAATCAATATGTTTCTAACGGAATTTTAAAAACTTACAGGTAATGTTATGGAATTACAAAACAATCTGCAAACTAAATTTGACGATTGATTTTTATTTTGTCGTTTGAGCTTCTTTCATTAGGAATGTAACTTCCACTCCATGGGAGCCGATGTAAACAACCGCAAACGCCTTTTCCTCATTGATGGGTATGCCATGGTGTATCGAGCTCATTTCGCTATGTTTCGAAACCCACTGATTACATCGGACGGTCGGCATACCAGCGCCCTCTTTGGCTTTATCAATTCCATGTTTAAGCTGTATCGGGATGAAAACCCGGACTATTTGGCTATTGTCTTTGATACCAAAGAAAAAACCTTTCGCCATGAGATGTACCCTGAGTATAAAGCGACTCGGGAAAAAATGCCAGACGAACTCCGGGCACAACTCCCGGATCTGTGGCGCCTGGTTGATGCTATGAATATCCCGCGGTTTGAAATGGCAGGATATGAAGCTGATGACGTCATTGGTGCGATTGCAATACAAGCAGCAGAATCAGGGATGGAGACTTATATAGTAAGTGGAGATAAAGATTTTATGCAACTGGTGAATGATAACATCTTTGTGTATACACCAGGTCGACAGAATGCTCAGGTAATCATCTATAATCGGGATAAGGTAAAAGAAAAGTGGTCTGTTTCACCTGAGCAAATTGTTGACTTATTGGGGCTTATGGGTGATAAGTCCGATAATGTACCTGGGGTGACTGGCGTGGGAGAAGTAACCGCAAAAAAACTTCTTAAGGAATATGGTTCTCTTGAAAATATCCTTGCTCATGCGGGAGAGGTGAAAAATAAACGAGCTCGGGAAGGATTACTCAGTGGGCGTGAAATGGCAAAATTATCTAAAGAGCTTGTAACAATCAAAACTGATCTACCTTTGGATGTGACTATTGATGAATTGAAGATGAAATCGTTCAACTTTGATGAGATGAGTGAGATTTTCCGGGAACTTGAGTTCTTCAGTCTTCAAAGTCAATTACAGGCATTTCAGTCAGGTATAGAGCCTGAGATTACGAAGCCAACTGTAGAAAAGGAATATCACTGCATCGATTCCCCTTCTAAACTTAAAAAATTGGTCAAATCTCTCCAAAAAGCAGACCTTTTTTCTTTCGATATTGAATCCACAAGTACAGATCCCATGATGGCAAAAATCGTTGGATTCAGTTTTTCTATAGAACCTCATAAAGGTTGGTATATACCAATACAATTTTCTGAAAAGAAGACGGAACTATTTTCGACCACGGCAAAAGATATCGAAACTGTTTTACAATCTTTAAAACAAGTGTTGGAAACTCCCGAAATTCGGAAGTGTGGACAAAATATTAAATACGACGCTTTAATCCTGAAGAATTACGGAATTGATATTCAAGGTATCGTGTTTGACACAATGATTGCCGCTCATCTCCTGAAACCCGATGTGAGATCGTACAAGTTGGATCATCTTAGTTTGGAGCACCTTCAATACAGAATGCAACCCATTACCGATTTAATAGGCAAAGGGAAGAACCAAATCTCCATGGCTGATGTTTCCTTCGAGAAGGTCACCTTTTATGCCGTTGAGGATGCAGATGTAGCCCTGCAACTAACACCTATTTTAAAAAAGGAACTTAAATCGAATCACCTCCTTGATTTTATGGAACAAGTCGAGGTTCCTCTAATTCCTGTTTTGGTACAAATGGAAAAAAATGGGGTCTATGTAGATAAACACATGATGGGAAATCTCTCTATATGGATGGAAAGTAAACTCCAGATTTTTACAAGCGAGATTCATGAATTGGCAGGGACAGATTTTAATATTAATTCTCCTAAACAGCTTGGTGTAATCCTTTTTGATATGTTGTCACTCCCAAAGATCAGGAAGCGATCCACCGATGTTAATGTATTGGAGTTTTTGAGACATCAGCATCCCCTCCCAGAAAAAGTATTAGAATACCGGAAATTTCATAAACTAAAATCAACTTATGTTGACGCTATCCCAAAACTAATACATCCCGAAACAGGCAGGATTCACTCCTCCTTTAACCAAACCGTGGCAGCGACAGGGCGCCTCTCGAGCAGTAACCCTAATTTCCAAAATATCCCAATCCGCAAGGAAGAAGGTCGTGAAATCAGGAAAGCTTTCCGTCCTCAAAAAGCGGGGTGGGTTATTTTTTCTGCAGACTATTCACAAATCGAACTCCGTATCATGGCCCATCTCAGCGGGGATAACACTCTAAAACAGGCATTTTTAGCCGGAGAAGATATTCATAGCCACACGGCGAGTCTAATCTATGGAGTACCCCGTGAAAATGTATTACCCGAAATGAGAAGAACTGCTAAAGTAGTGAACTTTGGCGTTATGTATGGAGCGGGGCCATTTAGAATTTCTCAGGAATTGGACATTCCAATAAACGAAGCCAAACAGATTATTAAATCCTATTTTGAACGGTATTCCGGAATAAATAACTTTATCACCAATACCCTTGAACAAGCTAGAAATGAGAAATATGTTTCAACAATGTTAGGTAGGCGTCGTTATTGTTATGATATAGATAATACCAATCATAGAGTTCGCACAGCAGCAGAACGGGCAGCAATCAATATGCCAATTCAGGGAACTGCAGCGGAAATGATAAAATTAGCCATGATTACCATTCACAACACATTGAAAAAAGAAAATCTAAAAACCAAAATGATTCTCCAAATTCATGATGAACTTCTATTTGAAGTGCCTGAAGATGAATTGGATGAGGTACAGAAAATGGTAGTGGTAACGATGGAAAAGGCGCTCCCACTGGATATCCCGATTATTGTTGACTCAGGTGTTGGAAATTCCTGGTTTGAAGCCCACTGAAGAATTGTTCATTTTTGATTTTCTATTTTCGATTGAATATTACTTATCACAAAAATGGATGAGGAACAGTTAAAGAAAAGAACAGAAGAATTCGCTCATAGGTGTGTTAAATTGGCTTTTGCTCTACCTGATTCAGTTCTCGGAAAACATATCCAAAAACAACTTATTCGCTGTGGTACCTCTGTTGCTGCAAATTATCGAGCTGCGTGTGTTGCTCAATCAAAGCCTAGTTTTATTCATAAATTGGGTATTGTTGTGGAGGAATCCGATGAGTCCTGCTTTTGGCTTGATTTCATAATAAGGGAAAAATTGATGGGTAAAGAAAAAATTTATCCATTACTTAAAGAGGCGAATGAGTTAATAGCTATTTTTATTTCTTCCAGAAAGACAGCAAGGAAGAACAATTGAAAATCGAAAATATTCAATAGAAAATATCAGGTGGAAGCCTCTATCTCACTAAAAAAAGTAGGGAAAGTAATAAACAGCCAGGCAGTCTTGGCAGGGTTGTCTTTTGGAATTGAACGGGGTACCATTTTATCTGTGGTGGGTCCGAACGGCGCTGGAAAGAGCACTCTCCTTAAAGTGATTGCAGGGATTTTGAAACCTGAATATGGCAGCGTATTTATCCATGGTGAAGATAACCAACTTCGTCAAAAAGAGACGAAGCGACTTATCGGATATATGCCTCAGAATTTTAACCTTGATCCACACTTGTCTGTTAGAGAAAATTTCTATTTTTCAGCAAGTTTATTTGGTCTTAAAAAGGAGATTATTCGATCCCAGGTAAGAAAATACGCTAAAACATTTCACATTAGGGAATTATTAGATCATTTACCCCATGAGCTTTCCTATGGACATCTGAAAAGGATTCTTTTCGTTAGAAGTCTTCTTCATGATCCACCAATTTTATTATTGGACGAACCGACAACGTCGCTTGATATCCCATCACGCCATATTGTATGGGACTACTTACATAGTGTGAGAGGAGAAAAAACTGTGGTGTACACCACCCAGTCGATTGAAGAAGCTGAGAAAGTCCATGATCGAATTGCCATTCTTCATCAAGGGAAAGTAGTTTTGGATGGGAGTTTGGATAAATTACTTGAGAACAGTGGCGAACTGCATCACTTTCAAATCCATTTTGAGCAATTGACAGAAGATGTGTTTACTCAATTATGCAAAATTTCTACAATCGTAAATCCCAAAAAAATTGGGGAGATATTTGATTTCTATGGCAGAAACAGAAGAGTTCTATTTGATGTAATGAAAATAGCTATCCAAAGTAATCTTGTCGATCATCGTTCTGAAAAAGTGAGTTTGGAGACATTAATAATGACATCGACGGAAAGGTTTGAAAGTTGAATATTCTTCCTATTTTCATTCGCCGCCGGTTTTGGTTGCTTCGACGGCAATGGTTTGGTGAAATTGCCATGATATTTCTGATTCCGATCTTTTGTTATTTATCATTTGGACTGGGAATCGAACACCTATTCGGTACAACCATTCAAGGACATTTATTTCGAGCATGGATCATACCGGGTATTTTATTTGTGGTTATTCTAATTGCTTCAACCGTTTCAATTTTCAATGATTTCAGCCATAGGGAAAATTTCCAAGGATTAGCTAACATAGTTGCTTCTACACCTCATTCACATTTATCACTCGTTACATGTATCGTATTAAGCCTTTTCCCGGAAATTATTGTAAAAACAATTGTGGCGGGATTTATCCTTTTTCTAATCACCGGAATAAAACTAAATATATTATACTTTATTGGTTTGTTAATTTTTTGTGTCATACTGGGATTTTTTTGTATCAATTTATTCCTGACCATTCTCTTGTTATCAAAAAGATCCATATCGAATGCTGCATGGATTTTAGGAATTTCTCTTCTCCTTATTTTTACATCCGGCTGGATTATACCTTATCACAATTTCACCCAATCTATCTCAAATATTTTTTCTTATCTTCCCACTACATTATTGGGGGAGGGGGGTAGAAAAGTATTTCTAACCGGTGATATATTGTGGATTACAGGCCTGGTTCCTCTTGTAATTTCTGTCTTTTGGCTTTTCGTAAATTCCGCCCTTTTTAAAAAAAATATTTTAGGATGAGGGCTTATCTTTCTGGGGCTATTGAACATGCTACGGACGGAGGAAGTAGCTGGCGAAATGAAATATCTAAATGGTTGAAGAATAGACTGGGACATAAAGTATTCAATCCGGTGACCGCCGAACCTTTGTCAAATAAAGAGCGGGAAAACTTCCGGGCATGGCGGATAACTGATTACCCGAAATTTAAACAAACGATAAGAAAACTCATTGACCACGACTTACAAAATTTGATAAATGAAATTGATTATATTATCTGTTATTGGGACAAAGGTGTGTTAAAAGGAGCGGGTACCCATGGGGAAGTCACCACGGCATATTATCACAAAATACCTGTCTATACAGTTATGGGTATGGCAAAATCGGAAGTGAGTTCATGGATATTAGGGTGCACTACCCAGGAATTCGACGACTTTGACGATTTAAAAATATTCCTCCTACAGAAATATGGCAAATAGACATTGTATTCTTTCCATTGATGCAGGGGGAACGAAAACGGATGGGCTGGTATTAGATAGAGACAAGTTGAGTGGGGTGATGCTGAGCAGGGAAGGTTCAAATCCAAATATATATCGGGAGCAAGGAGTAGCCACCATCACTTCAATAGTGAAAACATTAATTGAAAAGGGAGGGGTCCTACCAGAAGATGTTGAAGACTGTGTTATCGGGTTGGCAGGAATTAGTCGGACTGCGTACAGAAAACAAATTGAAAAAGCATTAAATAAGATCTTTCCTCAAAGTTCTATCCATCTAATAAGCGATGCTCAATTAGCTCATCATGGGATTTGGGGTAAAGCCTCCGGAATAACACTCATTGTGGGAACGGGTTCAATCGCTGTGGGTATCGATGAAGAGGGTACGTTCTATCGGGCTGGTGGATTTGGATATAATATTGGCGACGAAGGAAGTGGTTACTGCCTGGGAAAATCTGTAATTACCCAACTCATCACCAATGAGCAATCAACAGATGAAGAAGTCGTGTCGATTCGGGATGAATTCGTCGCCCATGTAGGTGCACCTGATTTTGAAGGTATGCTAAGAATCCTTTCTATGAGCGAGAAAAATATCTCAACTTTGGCAGGTTTAACTCCGATCATTTTAAAGGCAGCGGAAGACAGCAATTTTTTTGTTAATCAGACAGTGATGCAAGGAGCAGAATGTTTAGCAGATCTCATCCTGGAATTGACCGAGAAAATGGGTATAACGGAAGAAAAACTACTGGTAGGAATAAGTGGGTCTGTCATTGTAAAATCAAACTATTACCGCAATCTCATTGAAGACCATTTATTGTATGATTTCCCTGAAATGGAATGGGTTTTACCTCAATTTCCCTCCGTTTATGGAGGTTTAGCAATTGCTTCTTACCCTATTCAGTTGGATAACTTTTCTAAATTAGTTGTAGAGATTGTTTAGTCCTATCGCAGAAATTCATCTCGACCGGTTAATACGAAACTATCGTAAAATTCAACAACATGTAGGGGATGCTGTGGTGATGCCTGTTGTGAAGGCAAATGGATATGGGCATGGAGCAATTCCTGTGGCGAAATCACTTCAACAGGAGGGAGTAAAATTCTTTGCGGTATTCACGTTTGATGAGGCAGTAGAACTTCGTGAGAATGGGATTGATGGTGACATCCTGATTTTTTGTCGGATGACTACGGATATCCTTTCCTCGGCAGTTGATCTTAATATTACACTCAATATTGCTCACAAGGATGATATTGCATATCTGACGGAATTTTCGCATAAAACCGGGAAGTGCCCAAAAGTACATTTAAAAGTTGATACGGGGATGACCCGTCTTGGGGTGGATTTCGAAAAATTATATGGTCTCCTTGGTAAGATAATAACCATTAACGGAATTAATCTCGAAGGAATTTATACCCATTTTGCCACTTCAGATGAGGGTGATCCTGCATATACTGAACTACAGATCCAACGGTTTAACGAAGTTGTGACAATGAGTAAAAAATTGAACCTTCCGATAAAATATTACCATATTGCCAACAGTGGTGGTGTATTGAATCACCCCAATTCTTATTTCAATATGGTTCGGGTAGGCATGCTGATGTACGGAGCTTACCCCTCAGATGAGACCACAGAATGTATCAAAGTGGAGCCGGTTATGAATTTCAAAGGACCCATCGTCTTAATGAGGCGGGTAAAAGCAGGTACTCCTGTCAGCTATGGGTCTGTGTATGCCCCTGAGAGAGATGCCAATATTGGCGTCATTCAAACAGGATTCGCCGATGGATTCCCTCGTAATTGGTACAAACATGGATACGTAGGATACAGAGGAAAAGAATACAAAATAGCTGGCCGCGTCTGCATGGATCAATTCATGGTAAATTTTGAGAGTGATATGCCGAAAATAGGGGATGAAGTTTTGTTTTTTGGAGACAATGGTGAAAATCGAATTCGAATTGAAGATGTCGCTTTGGATGTAGATCTAACAACATATGTATTGATGACTGCTATCGGTGGAAGAACCAAAAGGGTATATGTGAATGAATAAATGGATGATGAAAAAAGTAACCTTTGGTTTGCTATTGATAGTGGGTTGTGCTCCAATCCAACCATTGGTAGAGGTACCCCCTGATCCTTTACGATTAATGGAGCGACTTTCTTTAAAACAAAAAGTGGCACAAATGTTTATTGTCAGGTATACGGGAGGGTTTTATAATAATTCTTCCTACTCTTATCAACAAATTAAACGACTGGTTGAAGAAGAGGGAGTTGGTGGGATTATTCCATTTTTTGGGAATATTCATGGCACCATTGAAAATTTTAACGAGCTTCAAAAATTAGCCGAAATACCTCTTTTAGTGGCTGCTGATTATGAACGTGGGGTAGGTCAACAACTTGAAGGGGCGACGTTGTTTCCCTCTAACATGGCATTAGCGGCCACAAATTCCCCTGAATTAGCTTATAAACAGGGGATGATTACCGCGAAGGAAGCGAGAGCTGTGGGTGTTCATGTGACCTTTGCCCCTGTTATGGATGTGAACAGCAACCCTGATAACCCTATTATCAATTTCCGTTCGTTTGGGGATTCTCCGGTAATTGTATCCAAATTTGGTGTAGAATTTATCAAAGGAGCTCAAGACAACGGTTTAATCGCAACTGCCAAACATTTTCCCGGTCATGGAAATACCGGTACGGATTCTCACACCACTCTTCCCGTGATTACTATTGAAAAAGATGAATTTGAAAATGTTGACCTTGCTCCATTTATATCAGCAATTAACTCAGGTGTTAACATGATCATGGTTGGTCATATTTCGGTACCCGCCCTCGATATCACAGGAAAACCTGCAACACTTTCACCAACCTTAACCCAGAAGCTATTAAGAGAAACGCTGGGTTTCGAAGGGGTCATTGTTACAGATGCCTTGGAAATGGGAGGAATAACGGAAGCCTTTTGGGCAGGGGAAGCGGCAATTCGTGCCATCGAATCGGGTTCAGATTGGGTTTTACTACCTATGGATGTGGAAAAAGCTATTGCCGAGGTTGTCAATGCAGTGAACAGGGGTCGGATTTCACGGGGAAGGATAGATGAATCTGTCCGCAGAATACTATCTATGAAACGTGAATTGGGACTGTGGGAAAATCGATATGTCTCTCTTGAAAATGCTCGAGAGATTATCGGGATAAGTGAACATACGTCAGTAGCTTCTGAGATTGCCAGGAAATCCATCACCCTCGTGAAAGATGAGAAAGGTTTAATACCTATTCCAGTGGGAAAAAGTAAAAAGATGTCTCATATAATCCTTGCCACTAGAGATGCAATGTATCCGTATTCAAGCACGATTAAATCCCTTGTTAACCGGATTCATGGCAATGTTGAGACTTCGTTTTACTATCAACATCTTTCTACTTCTGAAATTGAAAATATTGTAACCCTTGTAAAAAAAAGTGATTTTATCTTAGTAACGCTTTTCATCCAGGTAAGGATGAATGTTGGTACTGTCACAATTGATAAATCCCATCGTAAGTTAATCTCGGAATTACAGAATACAGGAATTCCAACCGCCGTCATTTCCTTTGGAAGCCCTTATGTGACTGATGTAGATGGAATTGGAACGTATCTGTGTGGATACGGATATGGTTCTATTTCCCAATACGCGATGGCAGATGCCCTTTTTGGAACTGCATCCATAACTGGGAGACTCCCAGTGAGTCTCAGTCCGAGACTTAAACGAGGGGATGGTGTTGTCCGATCTAAGCAACAATCCCTTCCATTTTCAAAAGAACAGATCGGTTTTTCAGATGCTATTGAAGTTCTCAATTCTGCCATCCGGGATTCGATATTTCCCGGAGCACAAGTGATGGTCACGAAAGAGGGGGAAATATTGTGGTCATTTCAAGTGGGGCATCAAACGTATGATCAAAATTCGCCGAAAATTCAAGAAAATACGATTTACGATCTGGCTTCGTTAACCAAAGTGGTTGCTACTACACCCGTGGTGATGAAGTTAGTAGAAACGAAAAAACTTCCATTAAACGAGCCAATCTCGGACTTTTTCCCTGCATTTACCGGAAAGGATAAGGACAAAGTAACAATTCGACATCTTTTAACTCATTCGTCTGGACTGGCACCATTTTTTACATTTGAGCTTGGAACCACGGAGTCTCAAATTATCAATAAAATAATTCACTCTAATCTGACGGCAACCCCTGGAGAAAAATATATCTACAGCGATTTGGGACTCATTTTACTTTCAGAAATTATTCGAAAAGTAACGGGACAATCCCTTAACCAATTGGCTTCAAGTTATATTTTTCGTCCTTTAAATATGAACAATACGATGTTTAATCCGGATGTTTCTTTATTGCCTCAGATTGCTCCAACCGAAATAGATATTGTATATCACAGAGGACTTGTCAGAGGTGTCGTACATGATGAACGTGCTTGGCAATTGGGGGGAGTGGCAGGACATGCCGGGTTATTTTCAAATGCAACAAACTTGGCGCAATATGCCGACATGATGATAAACAATGGTTTTTATGGAGGACGACGATACTTTAAACGATCCACCGTGGCAAATTTCACTCTACGGCAAGAATTACCTCCTGAGAGTGAACGGACACTTGGATGGGATACACCTTCACCACATGGGAGTGTCGCCGGAGAATATTTTACACCCGGCAGCTTTGGACACACAGGGTTTACAGGTACTTCTATGTGGATTGATCCGAATCAACGGATTGCCATTATTCTACTTACTAATCGGGTTTATCCAACTCGTAAGCGAGGAGGCATGAATCAGGTTCGGCGTGATTTCCATAATGCGGTGATGCGTTCTATACTTGAGAACGAAAAAATATTGTAATCAAATTTGTAGAACAAACTGGCAGTTTGTTCTGCTCAATCCGTCAGTTGACGGATTGAGCTACGATGAGAATGAAATGGAATGAATCGGGTTCGGCGTGATTTCTATAATGCGGTGATGCGTTCTATACTTGAGAATGAAAAAATATTGTAGAACAAACTGCCGGTTTGTTCTACTGTAATAAGAATCAACAACTTACGAAGTTCTGTGACCATTATGTGACCATCCTGCCAAAGAAAATGGCTAACCCTGTCCACTAGATTGTGGATGGGGTCAGCCAATACATCTAACTATATTCAAAACTACATTATGTTTTTCAACTAATTTTTTCTCCAGTGAAAAACCGATGCGGGGGTGGGCATTCCTGATTTAAAGCCCGCACACATTGTAAGAATATTTTTCAAATCCTATGAAAGCAGAAGCATCGATTTTGGCAAGGGTGGAAAAAGGGAAGAAACCTGAAATAATGATAAAGTTTTGGTTGTATAATCGGAGGACAGGTGAAATGAGATTAAGGCATCAGGGGTTTCATCAAAGAGAGCGAATTTAGTTGATTTCAGACACTTTTATCGCCTGCGAAGGATATTATATCGTTGTCTGTAATGAAACGATGATATGCGAACGCCTAACCATCCCAAATAAAGTCCTGATGAACTAATTACACTTCACTACTACTAATTGATTATATCTGATTGAACGATTAACTTCTATACAGAGTATTTAGACGGATTTTCTAATTTAGTTTTATTAAAATAAACCAAACTTTATTAATCAAATTGGGGGATAATATGAAGAGGTTATTTGTAATCGTTGTATCCATTTTCGTAGCGTGTTCGACAACACCTCCTCAACCACCTTCTCCACAATCTGAATCCCCACAACCCATTGGCGGATATGTCGCCATTTACAATAACATTGTAAAACCAAAAGAAGCTCAAGAATCAGGAACTGAAGGAGAAGTAATTATTAAAGCCTTCATAGATAAATCAGGAACCGTGACTGAGACTGAAGTTGTGCAGGGATTACCCAATACTGGTTTGGTTAAAGCAGCTATAGAAGCCATCAGGAAAACCTCTTGGAAACCCGCAAGACAAGGTGGTTATTCTTTGGGAGTGTGGGTAGAAATCCATGTGGTGTTTAGGGGTTTCTTCCAAACAAAGAGTCCTATAGTTTTAACAATATCAGATTTACGAGTATTACAAGAAAAAGAAATTCCTAAAAGAGAAATTCCTATTGCATTCCCAGTTCCTATTGGCGGATACGGAGCAATTCAAAGGAATATCATGTATCCCTGGAGGGCACAGAAAGCGGGCTTAGAAGGTACAGTTGTAATACATTCTCTTGTTAATATAAAAGGAAAGGTTGTTGCTACCCGTGTATTGAAAGGAACTCATCCTCTCCTTGACGATGCTGCTACTGAAGCGGTGAAACGAACCCGTTTTCGGGCTGCACAAATTGAAGGTGAACTCGTGGCAATGTGGATTTCCATCCCTATAAACTTTCGCCTGAGATAACTCCCACCCTCCGAAATAGAAATGGATTGCTATTATTCTACTTTCCAATCGAGTTCACCCAACTCGAAAGCGAGGAGGTATGAATCAGGTTCGGCGTGATTTCCATAATGCGGTGATGCGTTCTATACTAGAGATCGAAAAAATATTGTAGAGTTAAAACTTTTAGGATTATGGAGTGACTTAAAACTGGGAAGTTGAATCTGTAAGGAGGCAAGAAATGAAAAAACTAAACTTGATTTTCGCAATTATTTTCCTTCAAATCATTCAGAGCAGAGCACAAGTCATTACGTTTGAAAAAACCTATGGCGGAACAAGTGGCGACTGGGGCAATTCAGTTCAGCAAACTGATGATGGCGGGTATATTATCACGGGAACAACTTTAAGTTTTGGAGCAGGAAGCAATCATCTTTATTTAGTCAAAACTGATGCCAATGGTGATACTCTATGGACAAAAACCTATGGTGGAACGGAGACTGAAACAGGGCGTTCAGTTCAGCAAACTGATGGCGGGTATATTATCACAGGATGGACGGATAGTTTTGGGGCGGGAAGTAGCGATGTTTATTTAGTCAAAACCGATGTCATCGGTGATACTTTATGGACGAAAACGTTTGGCGGAGCAAATGATGACTGGAGCAATTCAGTCCAGCAAACTGATGATGGTGGATATATTATTGGAGGGGGTACGGGAAGTTTTGGAGCAGGGGAAAGGGATGTTTATTTAATTAAAATCGATACCAATGGGGATACTTTATGGACAAAAACTTTTGGGGGAACAAGTTCTGAAAGGGGCCATTCAGTTCAGCAAACGGATGATGGTGGGTATATCATTACAGGGTATACGCATAGTTTTGGAGCAGGAGGTTCGGACGTTTATTTAGTCAAAACCGATACCAATGGGGATACCTTATGGACGAAAACTTTTGGGGGAACAAGTTTAGACGAAGGCCATTCAGTTCAGCAAACTGACGATGGTGGATATATTATCACAGGAAGCACGTCCAGTTTTGGAGCAGGAAACTCTGATGTTTATTTAGTCAAAACCGATACCAATGGCGATACTTTATGGACGAAAACATATGGCGGAACAAGTGCCGACGTTGGTAATTCAGTTAAGCAGACTGATGATGGTGGATATATTATTGCAGGGTTATCGGGAAGTTTTGGAGCAGGAGATGCGGATGTTTATTTAGTTAAAACTGATACCAATGGTGATACTTTATGGACAAAAACATTTGGTGGAAGTGGTGGTTGGGACGAAGGTAATTCAGTTCAACAAACTGAGGATGGTGGGTATATTATCACTGGAAGAATTTCAAGTTTTGGAGCGGGAAATGCGGATGTTTATTTGATTAAGACGGATAGTTTAGGAAATGCAGGAGAAGTTGGCATTGAAGAGGAACATACGTCTCACTATCCAATAAGATTTTGGATTGCTCAAAACTACCCCAACCCTTTCAACCCTACTACAACTATAGAGTTTTCTTTGCCTACAAGTGGATTGGTTACTTTAACCGTGTATGATGTTATGGCAAGGAACGTTGAAACGATACTGAACCAGCACATGGATGCAGGAATTCACTCAGTCCAATGGAATGCGAACAAGGTTCCTTCAGGCATTTATTTTGTGAAGATGGTGAGTGAAAACTTCAGCCAGACTCGTAAGATGGTGTTGCTCAAATGACCTTCACTCTCCCAAATAGAAATGGATTGCCATTATTCTACTTACCAATCGGGTTCATCCAACTCGGAAGCGAGGAGGCATGAATCAGGTTCGGCGTGATTTCCATAATGCGGTGATGCCTTCTATACTTGAGAACGAAAAAATATTGTAATCAAATTGGTAAAACAAACTGCCAGTTTGTTCTGCTCAATCTGGCAGATTGAGCTACGATAATCATGAGTACTAATCAATACCGTTATCAATTTTATTATCGTCGAAACCTTCCTCATATTCAACCCAAAGGAGCAATTATTTTTATAACCTACAGGCTTGCATTTAGCCTACCGAAATCAATCCAAGAAATATTAATTAACCAAAGAAAACAGTTTGATAAAAAATTGCGAGCTTTGTCACAACACAAGAAAAACGGATTCAAAGAAAAATGCAATAAAGTACTTTTTAATTTAGAAGATGAATTTTTAGATAGTTATCACGAAGGACCACAATGGCTTAGTAATGATGTTGTTGCTAAGATGATAATCGACAATTATCTATATAATAATGGATATAAATACTCTTTAAAATGTTGTCTGATAATGTCAAATCATGTACATACTATCCTCAAACCGGTATTTAAGATTAAAGAAGAAGTTTACTCGTTATCAGAGATTATGCATACACATAAAAGTTATACTGCAAATGAAGCAAATAAGATTTTGGATAGGAGGGGTCAATTCTGGCAACATGAAAGTTACGACCATTATGTAAGGGATTTAGATGAGTACAATCGTATTTTAGCATACATATTGAATAATCCTGTGAGGGCAGGATTGGTAAAAGATTATCATGATTGGCCTTATTATTGGATCGAAAAATAATCAAATTAGTAAAACAAACTTCCGGCCTGTTCTGCTCAATCCGTCAGTTGACGGATTGAAATACAAAACTAATTGAATTTGAGGAGGAATAATATTTGGAGCAACTTGACTACATAGTTCTGTTTGGATATCTGGTAATTGTAACAGGAATTGCTGTTTGGGCAGGGGGTAAGCAGACCTCTGCGAAAAGTTTCTTCCTGGCGGATAGAACCCTGCCCTGGTGGATGGTTATGCTCTCTGTCGTGGCTACTGAGACCTCGGTACTCACATTTTTATCCATACCAGGTCTGGCATATAAAACGGATCTGGGTTTTCTCCAGCTTGCTCTTGGATACATCATTGGTAGATGGGTAGTGGCTCGCTTTTTACTCCCTTATTATTTCGATGAAGGAATTGAGTCTACTTATGAATTTATTCGAAACCGGTGGGGGAAGGATATTCAAAGATTTTCTTCGTTGATCTTTATGGGGACCAGGATATTAGCTGATGGAGTGCGTCTTTTTATGACAGCAATTCCATTACATCTCATTACAGGATGGTCATTCCCTGTTTCTATTGGTGTTATTGGATTTTTTACGTTGATCTATACTTTGATCGGGGGAATCCGGTCGGTGATTTGGGCGGATACTGTCCAGTTCGGCATTTATCTTTTGGGAGCAGGTGCAACCTATTTTATATTGCATAACCTGGTTGATGGAGGCTGGGCTTCTATCTTTGCAATAGCTTCTGCAGAAGGGAAACTATCCGTATTCCATTTTTCAATGGGTGATGGATTTATTGGGATATTCAGACACCCTTATCAATTCGTGACCGCAATATTGGGAGGGATGTTCCTCTCCATGGCATCTCACGGAACGGATCATTTGATGGTGCAAAGATTGATGGCTTGTCGAGATATTAAATCAGGTCAAAAAGCGTTGATTGGTAGTGGTTTACTTGCTTTGGTGCAGTTTGCGATTTTCTTGATTCTTGGGATTGGAATTTGGGTATTCTTTGAAGGTAAGGAGATGAATGCCAATGAAGTTTTTTCTCAATTTATAATTGATAATCTCCCCGCAGGACTGACAGGATTTATTGTGGCCGGCATTTTTTCAGCTGCCATGTCTACGTTGAGTTCTTCTATTAATGCGCTTGCATCTTCTACTTTAATCGATTGGATCAAGGTATCAAATCCGGAAAAATACAATCTTAAAATGTCGAGATTATTGTCTGTTTTTTGGGCTTTGGTATTGATAGTAGTAGCATCTTTATTTACCGATACTCAAAGTCCGTTAGTGGAAGTGGGGCTTGCTATCGCTTCCTTTACTTATGGCGGGTTACTTGGTCTTTTCACTTTGGGAAGATTAAAAAAACAATTCTCCCCTCAAAGTGTCATGACAGGATTTGTCTCGTCTCTTTTTGTTATGACTTTTGTTGTTTCCTTTTCTCAAATTGCATGGCCTTGGTTTACTCCTATTGGTATCCTTACCATGGTTTCGATATCTTTTGCTTGGGAATGGTATTGGGTGAAATAGAATTAATGTGAAACTTTATATTATTCATATAATTAACGTAATACTGTTTGTTAGCAATTTCTTATTTGCGGTTGAGTTTGAACATACTCGTATTTTACAACTTCCTGATCTGGATTTTTATCCCGGTGTTCTCACGGGTCTCGATATTTTAGAGGAGATGGACTTTGAGCCTTTATCTGATCGTAAGATTGCCGTATTGACCAATCAAACTGCGGTAAACACAAAGGGAATTCATCTTTTGGATTTGTTAAATCAATATAAAAATAAAGTTACAGTAACACTTATTTATACACCGGAATTTGGACTTTTTGCTCAGGAAAGTGAACATATCCACTACTCAAAAGAGGAGAACGATCTGGCGTTTGGTATTCCTGTGAAAAGTTTGTGGGGAGAAAAATTTAAACCGGAAAAGGATGACATACAGGATTTGGACTTGATTCTTATCGATCTTCAGGATCCTGGGATCAGGTACTTCAGTTTTATTACTACTGTCACAAAAGTAATGGAGGTTGCTTCCCTGTATGACATTCCCGTAATTGTTTTAGACAGACCTAATCCTCTAGGAGGTGTTGTGATTGAAGGTCCTACTGTGAGACCGAAGTATCAATCTTTTATCGGATATCATCTCGTTCCAATACGCCACGGTCTGACAATCGGGGAATATTGTCTCCTGATCAATGAAACAGGATGGATTCGTCAAGGATTCACCGTCGATTTGACTATTATTCCCATGGCTAATTGGCGTCGAAGTATGTTAATGGATGATACGGGATTTCCGTGGGTAAATCCAGCCCCGGATATCGATAATTTGATGGTTTTGCATCTTGCATTGGGAATGGGACTTTTGGAGGGAACAAATCTTTCTTATGGATTGGGTACGGGTTTCCCCTATCAAATTATCGGTGCTCCTTGGGTAGATAGCGAGGTTCTGATGAAAAGCTTACATCAGTATAATCTAACTGGAGTCACATTCAAAAAAATTGAGTTTATCCCTGATTCAACCTCTATTTTTAACTCCTATCTCCGTTACAAAGGTGAACAATGTGAGGGTGTAAAAATTGAAGTCACAAACTCGAAAGATTTCTCTCCTTTGACCTTGGCAATTACCATTTTATCTGTTACAACCCGTCTCTATCCTCATCAATTCCAGTGGGTAAGAAACAATTACATCGATCAAATATTCGGTCACGACTATTTACGAATCTTTTTAGCTCAAGAGAGAAATCCGTTAAAATTAACCGCCACATGGACTCATGATATTATCAAATTCAGTCAATTCAGAGAAAAGTATTTGCTCTACCGATGATTCTCTTAGACAGGCTAATAATTATAAACCCAGTGTTCCATCGTTCCCTGTCTGTCCTGTCGGTACGACAGGCAGGCAATATTCCATCCTTCTCCCAACGTGTCGGGACAAAGCGTAGCATAGCGAGTTCAAGAATATGACTCAAGAAAAAAAGAATGTCTGGGGTTGGGCAATGTATGACTGGGCGAATTCAGCCTTTGCTACAACCGTCATGGCGGGGTTTTTCCCCATTTTTTTTAAACAGTATTGGAGCTATGGAGCTGATATAAATATGAGTACTGCCCGTCTGGGTTTTGGAAATTCGATTGCGAGTTTGGTCGTAGCGTTAATGGCGCCTGTATTGGGAGCGGTAGCAGATAAAGGCTCTGCGAAAAAGAAGTTCCTCCTATTTTTTGCATACCTCGGTGTGTTGATGACAGCAACCCTTTTTATGGTTCAAAAAGGAGACTGGGAATGGGCAATTCTGATTTATGCCATGGGGATTATTGGATTTTCCGGAAGTAATGTGTTTTACGATGCTCTCCTAACTCAAGTGGCAAGTGAGGACAATATTGACCGTGTTTCCGGATTCGGTTTTGGGATGGGATATCTTGGGGGAGGTCTACTATTTTTAATTAACGTGCTCATGACCCGGATGCCGGAAAGGTTCGGACTTGCCGACGCAAGTGAAGCCGTTCGTTACTCTTTTCTTTCTGTTGCCATCTGGTGGGGTGTTTTTACACTATTTGTTATTTTTTGGGTTGATGAAGAGAAGAGTAAGGAAAAAATCACATGGATATCCATGTTTAAAGAAGGATTTGAGCAACTATCTTCCACATTTCGAAAAATCAGACAACATAAAGTTGTATGGCTATTCTTGTTAGCTTATTGGCTTTACATTGATGGAGTAGACACAATCATTAAGATGGCTGTCGATTACGGACTGTCACTTGGATTTGACGATAGTGATCTGATTCTTGCTCTATTACTTACTCAATTTGTTGCATTTCCTGCAGCGATTATATACAGCCGACTCGGTGAAAAATGGGGAGTTCGTAAGGCAATATTTTTGGCCATAGGCATTTATATGGGAGTGACCGTGTGGGGTGTGATGATGACTAGTAAAATAGAGTTTTATGGACTGGCAATCGTTATCGGATTGGTCCAGGGAGGTATTCAAGCTTTGAGTCGTTCCTACTACTCCCGACTCATTCCGAAGAATCAATCGGGGGAATTTTATGGGTTCTACAATATGTTGGGTAAATTCGCAGCGATAATTGGACCTGCTTTAATGGGAATAGTTGGATTAATCGTTAAAAGAGCTCTATTACCTGCATCACCATCAGAAGAACAGATTTTGGAAATTGGGATGATTGCTTCACGATGGAGCATTGGCTCAATCTTAATTTTGTTTATTTCAGGTGCTATAGTATTCTATTTTGTGGATGAAGAGATAGGGAAAAAAGAAGCGAAATTAAGATCTAGTATATAGTTTCCTTAATATTATGGCAATAAGCAGTGTTTTTAAGTGTTCTTGTATTAAAGTGTTCTGGTGTTCAAGTGTTCAGGTTTTCCCGTCGAGATAGGACAATAATACATTAATCCCGAAGCTTCGGGAAACACATTAATACTGTCGTTCTTCATTTTAATGTTATTTGCGAAACGGACTACTAGTAGTGCGTATCAAAAAAATGTTTACATAAAATAAGGCTAAGTGTTCACGTGTTTGAGTATTAAAGTGTTTATATTATCCCGTCTTGAATTCACCTTAACACACGAACACTTGAGCACTATCTAATAGTTTTTCAAAAGAAAACGTTAGGAAAATGAACTTGGAATTATTAAAACGATTTCCAATCATCCTTGCGGGACTAATTGTGATTTCTACCCTGAAGAAATTATTTGTGCAAATGTGCAATTGTTTACTTGATCTATTAATTTTAGATAAATATATTAGACATAGTAAAACCTAGGAGGAATTATGAAAAAGGCACCTGTTTTCCTTTTAATTGCTTTAGGACTCGTCATCTTGATTGCCGGTTCCTATGCACCGGAAGGATTTGAAACTACGGAAATGAAAATCACTGGCATGCATTGTAACAATTGTGTTGAGAAAATTGAAACCGTCCTGAGTAACCTCAAAGGAATCCAAAATGCCAAAGTTAATTTCGATAAAAGTGTAGCAGAAATCGTCTATGATCCATTGGTTGTAAATATGGAAACCATTTCAACTACAATTACCGATCTTGGGTTTAATGGCGGTATTCATAAGGAATGTGATCATGCAAAGGGTTTAGGAAAATATGAGTGTAGTTTCAGTTTATCAGGTAAATCGGGGTGTAGTGGAAATATAAAGAAAACCGGTTCAATATAATATCTACACAAAATAAGAATAAATGGGGGCCTAATTGCCCCCTTTTTATTTAAAAAAATTTGTAAAATTCTATATTGACAATTTCATTCAATAGAAAGTAAAATAGACATGAGCCCCGTAGCTTTGGCGTGCTCTTCAGAGAAAATAGAATTTCTCGAGGGTAATTAAACGGGGCTCACTTCTTTTTTAGGAGAATAAGATTTGTAAATTGATAATGATAACCTCATTAATTCATCAGCCACCCCAATATCCCGAAGCTTCGGGATTTCTTGCTACGGAGTAGGCTAAGGCACTACTACACATCCTGAAGTTTCGGAAGGTGTCGTTTCCTGCAGGGACTCTTCGTGGGAGTTTCCAGGGAAGACCATTGTGACCTTCGTAACCTATGAAGGTGGTGAATCTCAAGATCCAGTGGATAATCCAGAATAAATAATCAATATTTGGAGTAATTGTTTTATGGAAAAGATCATTGCTCGATATAGTCAATTGGTCATGCCCAATGATTTAAACAATATCGGTACCCTGTTTGGGGGCAAGATGATTTCTTGGATGGATATTGCCGCAGGGAAAGCCGCTCATCGTTTTTTAAGGGGAACAGTAGCAGAAGGTGGTGTTACCAAAGCTGTTGATAAGGTAGTATTTTCAGAGCCGGTTTACGGTGGAGAGTGGGTTAACTTTGAATCAACCATCGTATCAACTGGTGTAACCTCGTTTGTCGTGGAGGTTAAAGCCACTGCAGAAAATCCATTGGGGAAATCTCGGACAGTATGTGAAGCACTGTTCACAATGGTGGCAGTTAAAAAAGGGAAGGACGGACGGTGGGAGAAAGTGCCTCATGGGAAATAAAAAAAGTCCCCCGACGAATCGGGGGACCTATCAGGGAGAGCATAAACGTCTTAGATTATCTGAGTAGCATCATTTTTCTGGTCTCAACATATTCGTTTCCATCTACTGAGATTCTGTAAAAGTAAACGCCACTAGGTACCAACTTTCCTGCCTTGTTGGTGCCATCCCATTCAAACCGGTAACGACCTGCCTGAAACTCACGATTCACCACAGTATTAATCTCCTTCCCTAACAAATTATAGATTGAAAGCAGGACAGTACCATTATTGGGAAGATCAAACTGAATCGTAGTAGACGGGTTAAATGGATTCGGGTAGTTCTGGGCAAGTTCAAACCTTGTCGGGATTTGTCCAATCTCATAGATACCCAAACTACCACCCACTTCTACTGAGTAGTTGCTCTCATTACCGTTAAAATCGGTCGCTGTTACTACATAGAAATAGGTGACATCCGATTCTATCTCTGAGTCCACAAACACCGTATCTATGGTATGGGAGAATGGTTCTGCTGGTTCAAATCCTGAGTTTGTTCCTCTATAGATGGTGTAGTAATCCAGATCTTCTTCGGGATTTGGCAACCATTGCAAAACAACCTCCGCCGTGCTTACACTTGCCAGTAACCCTCCAGGTTCCGATGGCTCCAGGTTGTCTATGGAATACCCCCATTCTGGTTCTGAATCGAAGAATGTCCACGGATCAAATGTATGAGCCGTTACCATGAATACAGACCAAAATTCATCTGTCAGACCGGTTGTTGCATTGGAATCATTTAAAGTAGGTGCAACATAGGAGTACTCCTCCAACCCGTGGAAAGGTATTTCAGTGATAAAATCCCATAGATGAAGATCTGAATCATGTACCTGTCGCCATATACTAAATTTCTGCCAGATACCATAGTCAGATGGATCTCCAGGCAACCAGGTAATTCTTACTTGTCGACCTTGGTCATTTGGAACATCATTAATGGATGTGATAACAGGCGAACGGATTAACCGGGGCAATAGACCAATTTCTACCGAAACCGTTTCCTCAGTGGCAACAAATAGTTCGATAAATTCGGGCTCATATCCTTCTGCAAATACATCTAACCAGAAAGTATTGCTGGGCACTTCGAAAAAGAAGTAACCTCCACTGCCTGTGACAGTTTCAGCGAAGAATATCTCGCTGTAAGCGGAGACAAATGCCCCTATGATCGGCTGGCCGGTGGTGGAATCAAACACGACTCCTTCGATGGCTGCGTCGATGACGATGGGCGCTAGAAAGAAATTGTGTACGACGTCGTTGTCTGCGATCACAATCAGCGAATCCGTGTAATCCGGTGCATAGCCTTCTTTCCATGCTGCAGCCCAATACTCCCCATTTGGTAAGGGGAAGTGATAGTAACCGGCGGTATCTGTGTGCGTATGATCCCAGTAATCCTCGCTTCCTACATCTACATCTGCATCTTCAATAGGCAAACCAGTGTCTGAGTCGTATACAAAGCCGGATAGCGAACCGTTGAAAGAGACCGGTTCAAGGGAAATATCCAGCACTAAGAAATCATCGCTGATCAGGACTGTGCCTACATAGAGAGGATAGTATCTATCTGCTCCTGCGTCCACCTCGTATGTACCATTAGGTAACGCCAGGTGATAGAACCCATCAGGATCGGTACCTGTTCCAAACCAACTCTCGCCGTCCCAGGCGCCTACCCAGGCATCACTGATGGGATCTTGAGTCTGAGCATCACGTACGATACCTTCGATACCTCCAAAGACGGAATGGAGGTAGAAGTCGATCCCCATGGAACCCGAGCGGATCCCTTCGTAGTATTCTTCAACAAAGACATCCTGGGGTAAATCCCACGCGAAAACGAAGTATCCTCCTTCGTCGTCCGCAGCACTGGTTACAGAGAGAGTGTATGAGCCAATAGAGTTGAACTCGGACCAGGCATCAGTCCAGCCGAATATACAATCAGCTCCAATCCCGACACCGCCAATGGGAAAATCATTCAGGAAAACAATACCGGAAATCGTTGCATCTGTCGCATAAGCCGTGAAGTCTACATTAACCGTATCACCTACGGTTACAAAGGGATATTCATCCCAGGGAACCAGATAGTCAGGAATAAGATCCTCATTATCGAGACCTACCCACCAGTATCCCTCGAGTACCCCAAGAGTGTAGTGTCCGGTTGAGTCCGTCTCCGTCCAAGTGCCTGGACCTTTTTCTTGATTAGCCCAGACCACCACCGAATCAAGGGGATCACCGTCCTCATCGGTTACGACACCTTCAATCCACGCATTAGGGGCGATGTAGTCGAAGTCGAAACCGGTGAGATGACCATCCACAAAAACTTCGAAGTAAGTAGTGTCCGGGATCCAGCCGCCGGTGACACCAAGAAAATCAAACGAAAAAATCGCGTAGAATCCTGAATCGGGGAGGAAGTTCTGATAGTGTCCGGAAGTATCGGTCATCGTTATCCTCGGTTCTGGTTCATCTTCCGGATCACCGCCCATGCCTGGGTCCATCCCGGGTCCCATCCGGTGCATGGGGAAGGCCATGACCATGATATTGGCCATCGCTGGGGTTACCGTCCCGGAGACGGAGTAGTCTGTTTCTATTGGTTCTATATAAAGAAATGCGGCGTCCGAACCTCCGGCATCTTCTGCCACTAGCAGTAACCCGAGGTTAGAGATCCAGCTGAGTCCCTCTTCATCATCCCCGTAGAAGGTTATCTGGTAGACTCCATCCGCTGGATTTTCATCCTCTTCATCATTATCCACGATATGATCGCCTTCGTCTACATCAAAATCATCCGTATCCTCCCAAGTGCCATTGGCATTCATGTCAAGCCAGAAACCGACATCCGCTTCGGTAGAGCTTGCAGAAAAGTGGATGGTGACCACGATATCGTCGCCTTGTGTGATGGTGTCTGCATTAACTCCATTGACAAGGATGTAAATCGAATCAGCAACTCCTTCCAGAATAGTGTCAGAGTAAATCATGGAGGTTCTACTCTCTCGTGTCGATTTTACATCTATTTTGAAAGGATTTGAAACGTCGGGAATTCTCCTCCGATCCCTTGATTTGTGAAATGACCGGGATCGGATCTGCTCCTTCACCTTAGCCACCTGCTGTCGCTGCTGTATCTTCCTTCGGTTCTGTGCCCGTTCCATCCTGTCGGTAGTCTGGTCTTTTTTCAAGCGAATTTCGTTGATTAGCTCAACATCCAGCGCTTCGGAGGAAGTAAGCTCAGTACCGGTTTGTGCATCCGGTTTTACAGCAAGTTGTTCGGCGTTATTAATTGAAATTTCAGCGGGATTTTTATCTTTTTTGATAATTTTCTCAGCGACTGGGAATGAAGTTAGAGTAATCATCAGTGCTAAAGTCGCACAGAAAAACTTCCCCACTAACCTTAATGTATTGACATGATTCATTATATTTCTCCTTTTTGATATTTTTTTATTGACGGAATGATTCAGCAGTTATTTACTATAAATATTAGCTCATATCCTTTTTTGATTGCTTAAATGTAAATCAAAAGTGGAAAAGTCACTGTGTTTTATATCACATGAATATTATTAGATATAAACACGATTTCTTTCGTAAAGATACCATGCGCAAGTTTTTTAAATACACCGGGATCGCTGACGAGGGCAATGATATTTTCATCTACCAAAGTCTCGTCACTCAACATTTGGCGAACATCTGATTCTTCTATGAATCCCATATTGATTCTCCTTCTGTTATTTGATTTAATGGAGGTTCGACATTATTAATCAATCAATACTAATTATCGAGAACCCCTATTGAACTTGTTGATCTTCTTAAAAAAGATCAAATAGTGTGCCATTCATGATTTTTAGGCTTATATAATAATAAAGAAATCCTTTTAAATTTTTACCTCTATCGACGATTAAATAGTTAAAACTGGCATATATAAAAAAATATAGGATGGTCCGTAGGCTTTTGAGATGAGAGATTATTTCCAGAAAATTTTTCTGGAAAAGGAGGCTGATCTTTCTGTTTTGTTATTAGTTTAGTAATTGGTACTGGTACAAATAACAAACGAGGAACTAAGAATAAAACTATTATAAAAATTTTTCATTTATTTCTTGTACTATCCAACCCCCAAATCATCCATATTGTCATCGCCGTTCATCTCTCGCGATCGCTCTCGCTGGTTCCACTTCCTTTCTTCAATCTTCCCGAAATTGTATTCGAGATTTAAGGTCATATATCGGCTTTCCCATTTCCAGGAACTTTTCTTTTTCCAATCCTCACCAGACACGTTGAATCTGAACCCCATGGTATTAAATGGATCATTGAACCTAAAGGAGATGCTGAATCGATTATTTATGAACTTCTTTTTAATGGATATATTGGAAAAGGACATACTCTGGATCCTTCCGATAGGAATGTCCCGGGCTCCTCGATAAAAGCTGAACGCAGAGAGTTCGGTCGTGGGTGTAATTGACCACATAATCATCATACGTGTGGAGAAGCCGGTTGATGAAGGATTATAATCATTCAGGATGTTGGAAGCATCATATTCATCGTGGAATACATTTCCGCTGAAAGTCACTCGAAGTTGTGGAGCCAGCGCTCCCGACAGGATTAGTTCAGCCCCATAAGTTCGAGTATTATCGATGTTTTCAAACGTGGTCACGGAAATACCATCGTCCTGCACGTAAGTATGATATCTGATCTTATCCGTAGTTCGGCGAAAAAAGATTCCGGCTGTAATAGTCTTTCCTTGTTTAAACCTGGATATATTCAGTTCCAACACGTCAATGTATTCTGGCTTCAGAAAAGGATTTCCTTTCCGTAGGTTTAGTCGGTCTGAGTAGCTGGCAAAAGGATTAAGCCTACGGAATGAAGGCCGGTTAATCCTCCGACTGTAACTTGCCTGAATTTGAAAGAGATTGGGTGGCCCGTATGAAATGGATCCGCTGGGAAAAACGCTTGTATAGGGATTTTCAAATTTTTCATCAGTTGTTTTCAGTTCAGAAACAGTATTGACATGTTCTATTCGAGAACCAAGCTGGTATTGCCAAAGTCCCTTCTGACCAGAAAACTGTGTATAAACAGCTTGAATATTCTCGTGATATATAAAATGATTATTCAGGGAATCGTCATCGCCCCATTCTCCAAAATTATTTATTGATTGAGACCAGTAATTGTCATCAATGGAACGGAGCGTTCCCTTATACCCCGTTTCAATTTTATATCTGTTACCGAATGGATGGACATAATCTGCCTGGATATTGGTTGTGCCGTTAGTTCGATCCCGATCCGTTTTTTGGAAATTTAAATCGACGAATTCACTACTTCCTGAAAGAAGTTCCATCCCATAATCAGTATTGTTTTCATCTTCATTCACCGAATGGTTAGCCATGAAACTGAATTTCTGCTTTGGGTCCGTAAATTTTCGATCGTATGACAATGTTAGATCCATTCCCTTCCGATCACTGCCACTATCCGTTGTGCGTAAAAATTCAGATTCTAATGCACCTAATGATTGATTTGAAACAACATCACGTATCCGTGATCTATCCCCAACAGTATATGTAGCATTGAGAGAAAAGGTATTTGCACGATTCGGAAAAAATTCGATTCCGGACTTGATAAAAATATTATTTCTTTCTCGTTCTCCAACAGTGTTTTGATCCAAAATAGAAGAGACTTGGCTAATTAGGAATTCCCGGTGATTCTTTCCTTGCTGATCTCCAATATACAGGCGGGTTCCCAGGTTTGCGAAAATATTCACTTTTTCATTCCGGAAGTTTAATTGTCCCGATCCATTGTGCTTGTCATTGAAATCGGATCCGATGGATACATTCCCATTTAGACCTGCAAGACGGTTTTCTTTTAGGACAATGTTGATAATACCCGCCATTCCATCCGGGTCATATTTGGCGCTTGGGTTTGTTATGACTTCTATATCTCTGATATTATCGGCGAGGATGTTCTCTAAGAGCGCCTGCCGGCTTGAACCAGTCAGACTAGACGGTTTTCCATCGATTAGGACATTTACATTGGCATTACCACGGAGGCTGATGTTCCCATCCATATCAACATCCACGCCTGGTATTTGTCGAAGGGCATCGAGAGCTGTTCCGCCAGTAGTTAGAGTATTCTTTTCAACATTAAATATTTTTTTATCTATGGTGTGGGTAAATAAGGGTCGTTCGCCCACTATATCTACATCCGCCATTTGGATAGTGGTCAATTGCAAGTTAATCTTACCTAAATCCTGTTCAATACCACCTCCTCTGCCGGGGAAAAGGTTTACAGGAGATATCGTGGTTTTTTTGTACCCGATGAATTCAATAAATACAAGGTAACGACCGAGAGGAATTTCTTTAATTTCAAAACGTCCTGATTCATCGGTTACACCACCTGTGACTAATTCATCATTTCTCATACGGATCAGTGATATTGAGGCGTAAGAAATAGGTTTTTTTGAGATCGAATCCACCACAGATCCGGTTAATATGCCGATAGAGGGAATTTGATTTTGAGAATATCGCTGACCAGATAGGAAAACAGGTGCCAGTAAGTTCACAGATAATATAATTAAAACAATTCGAACATTTTTCATTTTAATAGTTATTTAGACCTTTCTGAGATGCATAAGTTAAATCTTTCGAGTCAAAAACGAATGAATTTAACAAAGAGTTCCTAATAACAGAAAAGTTTATTGGATAGTTCAAGTCGATTATTGGTTGATGAAGTGTTAGTTCAATTTGATACTATGTCATTTAACAATAATACGATGAAATCTACATTAAGGAAAACTTGCCGAATGTTATAATATTTTGTCATCAAACCTGACAGGTCAGGGTGAAAGTGATATCAGGGAAGGGGATAGCCGTTACTCTTCTGATAGGCTCTGTCTAAAAGTTCTGCAATGTGGAGGACTTCCATTGATAAATTCTTTCGATTCATACCCCATTGGAGTTGAATCTGGCAGCCTGGATTCGCAGTCACGACACAATCTGCCCCGGTGGATGCAATATGGTTCATTTTTCTTTCAAGTACTTTTAGAGACATTTCCGTTTCGGTAATAGAATAACTTCCGGCACTACCGCAACAGGCGTCGCTTTCAATCAGAGATAGGAAAGTTGTCCCTGGAATAGATTTTATTATTTGTTTAGGTTCCACGGAAATACCTTGCCCGTGAATCAAATGGCAGGGTTCATCGTATACAACTTTTAGGTATAGTGGGAATTCAGGATTACGAAGAGGGACTGTTGCAAGGAATTCAGTCAAATCCTTCACTTTTTTTGAAAAGGGATAAGTAGGGTTATCTTTATTATTTTCTTGTTTGTATTGCTTTAGATGTGCTCCACAACCGGCAGCATTTAAAATGATAATATCGAAGGATCTATCCGAAAATACGGATAGATTAATGTCTCTTAATTGTTTTGATGTTTTACCATCTCCGGAATGAACATGCAAGGCTCCACAACATGTTTGGTCTGATGGAATCACAACTTCGTATCCATTCCAGTTCAATATACGAATTGTAGCAGCATGAACATCGGGGAAAAGGTGGTCCATGACACAGCCGGTGAAAAGTGCGACCCGGCCTTTTTTTTCTCCAATTGCATGAAATGTTTGTACATTGTTTTTTGCAAATCTTTTGAATGGTATTGGTGGTATTGACTCGTTTATGTTTCGGATTTTTGCGGGGAGAATATTTTTCATGAACGTATTTTTTGTGACCCAGTGAAGTCCCGTTTTCTGATATAGCCATCCAAGTTTGAAAATTGTGGAAAGCCATCCATGTGAAGGTATGATAACTGATAAAATAAAGTTGGAAATCAATTTACTGACCGAACTTTTATATCTAACTGAATGTGTGACATCTCTGGTGATTTCCATCAGTTTGCCAAATTGTACGCCGGAGGGACAGGCAGTCTCACAGGCTCGGCAGACCAGACAGAGATCGATATGTTCGAAAAACCTTTCTGAAATATCTATTTCACCATTCATGGCAGCTTCCATGAGATAGAGACGTCCCCGAGGTGAGTCCATTTCCTTGCCATTCTCAATATAGGTGGGGCAGGTTGGAAGGCAAAAGCCACAATGGATACACTCCTGAAGCAGATGTTTTTCTTTAATTCCGAATGATGTGTAAATTGGATTTATTAAGAGTTTATGTGACATTTTCTATATTAAAACTAGAATGGAGTTTCCTTATTTAAACGGTTGTTAAGTATTTGAGTGATCATTTATTAGTGTGTCTGCGTTTTTTTGCGAGGGGATACCAAAAACATTTAGTCTTGCTCCAACGGAGTCCCTTTGGGAAACACATTAACACCAGCATATCAATGTAATTTTGTATTGTAATCATTTTTCTGGTGTTCACTTTTCCTTAATACTTCCCTTCTAAATTCCCCCGATAAATGTACCTGGTGCAAATATGTTATTTGGATCCAATGCCCTTTTAATTTTTTGAATCCATGGGAAAGAAGGGGGGAGTATAGGCCAACGCTCAAAGTTAGTATCTGGTGGCATTTTTACAAACTCAACCAACCCCTTTTTTACTTTAACCTCTTTGATAATAAAATTCAATATATTAGTGACTGTACTCTTTTTTCCTACAAATTCGATTGTACAAATTCCGCTGGTAGGAAATATTTTGAAAGAAACATTCATTTCATCTGATATAGTAAGATCAACCAGGAAGGGAAGTAACTCCCTTTTTGGCAGAACCATTCGTACTTCCCAGATATCCTCATTTGAAATAGTATCATCAGATTTTTCTCTATTACATGCCATGTTCCAGAAATGTTGAGAGTCTTCTTTAGAGGTGATGTTCCATCGTCTTGCTTCTACCTGATCATGTAATTTAGATAAGTGTTTAATTTGTGGTTCTATTCCAATTTCGGTACCCGCCAGATCTATTAGTAACCACCAATGTTTTGTCTTTCCGGGAGTCCATTTCCCTTTGATTATAACCATTTTTTCGATGTCTAAATATTCCCGTCTTATTAGATGGGTCAACGCAAAGGCATCGGTCAGTGAATTGTAACAGGATCGGAAAGTGACAGATGACTTCGGGATGGGTGCAAGTTTAAAAGAAATATAAGTGAGTATTCCTAGAGTGCCTCTGGCGCCGATATAAAGTTTATTGAGATCATATCCGCTCACATTTTTTACCACCTTAGCCCCTGACTTGACAACTTTTCCATCTGCATTGATGAGTCTGGTTTCTATCACCCAGTCCCGAGCGGTTCCATATCGATGACGGCTTGGACCTGAAACATTAGCACTGACCATCCCACCAATCGTTGAGTTATGTTTTCCGGGTTGATCCAGGGGAATCATTTGTCCATGTGATGAAAGATCAGTCTGTACGTCTTTGAAAGTCATCCCTGCAGCTACAGTTGCGATCAGATCTTCAGATACATGTTCAATTTGGTGATTCATTTTTGTCAGGGAAATAGCCACGTGTAAATCTTCTATTCCGGAGAATGTATGTGTTCCACCACCGAGGGGTAAAAGAGTAATTTGATCTTTAGTCGCCCATTTGACGAGTTCACTAATTTGTTGTTCGTTTTCCGGGAATACGGTGATCTTTACAGGAATGGAAGGCTGAGGTGGAAGGATGCGGTTTCCGTCTATGATTGTTTGTAACTGTCTTTCCAGATGATCTGCAGAAATCAAATCCAACCCCCCTTTTTTATGGTTTGATTTATTCGAGATTCACCACACTTAGCGCCTTCGGGAAAGATTTTTCCCGGATTAAGAAGATCGGTTGGATTAAAAACTTTTCTTAGTCTAAGCATTTGATTCTGGTCATTATCAGAATACATAATACCGAAAGAAGAAAGTTTTTCAGTTCCGATTCCGTGTTCTCCGGTGAGGGCGCCACCTAATTCAATGCATTTTTTTAAAATTGCTTCTGAGATTTTAATCGCATGTTTAATTTCGTTTTTGTTGTCCGGGTTATATAATATAATAGGATGAATATTGCCATCTCCAGCATGACATATATGAGCTATTTCAAGTCCATATCGTTTTCCTATATCTAAATCAAATTCGAGTATTTCCGGAAGTTTTGATCTGGGAATGACTCCGTCATTTGTATAAAATGCCGGTGTGACTTTTCCTAAAGCACCAATCGCCTCTTTTCGTCCACGCCATAACAGATTTCGCTCTTCCATTGTTTCAGCCTCTTGAAAATTGACGGCGTTCTGGGAGAGGCAAATGGATTCGATTCTTTTTGCTTCCTCAGTTAAAGTTGATTTTACGCCGTCGATTTCGATAAGTAAAATAGCATCTGCTTTCGTTGGAAATCCTGCCTTTAGATGACTTTCTACGGCTTGTATTACCAGATTGTCGATCAACTCCATTGCTGCTGGGATGATTCCCGATTCGATTATTTTGGAGACAGTATTACTTGCATCATTGATCGTGTTATAGGTAGCGAGGAACGTCTTTACTCCTTCGGGATTTCGGATAAGTTTTACCGTAATTTCGGTTGTTATTCCAAGTGTTCCTTCTGATCCTACGAATAAACCAACTAAATCATATCCAGAAAATTCTTCAATTTTTCCTCCAAGTTCTACAATATCTCCGGAAGGCATAACTACTTTTAATCCCATTACATGATTTGCAGTGACACCATACTTGAGTGTATGTGGTCCACCTGCATTTTCTGCCACATTTCCTCCGATTGTGCATGCTTTTTGGCTTGAGGGGTCTGGTGCAAAATGGTAACCATCAGGTGATGTCTCATTCGTTAAATTAAGATTTATTACGCCGGGTTGAACGACTGCAATTTCATCCTCGTAGTCGATTTTCAGGATTTGGTTCAACAGTGACATTTGAATAATCACTCCACCTTCAACAGCAATTGCACCACCGCTTAAGCCCGTACCGGATCCTCTTGCTAGAAAAGGAGTATGATTCGTTTGGCAAAGTTTAATGATTTCTGATACTTCCTCGGTAGATTTGGGGAGGACCACGGCATCAGGCATCTGTTTGTGGAGAGTCAGCCCATCACATTCAAATACGATGAGTTCATCCGGATGAGTAATTACGCGATTTTCTCCAAGTAGGGAAAGCAAATTGGAGATAAAGATTGAATCAATTGCCACGGTCTAAGTTAAGGAGGTTAAATTAATTTATCGTATTATTTCCAATACCAGGTTTTAAATTTTGAAAACTTTATAACATAAGAGAGAATCAAATAATGAAAGATATTCTGGAAAAACTGAATGATAATCTTGCCAGATATGTGCAATATAACTGATTTTTACCCATAAATTGATTCACTCAATGATGCTTTCCTTTTCTCGGTTTTTATCATAATTTCACCCCCTTCAATTAAATCCAGAAAAAGGGAGTAAATATGGCATATTTAAAAAACGTTGGTATATCTAACCAATCCTGGGAGTCGCTTAATCCTGAACTTCTTGTATTGGGTTTATTTGAAAATGAAAAATTATCCGGTTTTAATTTGGATATCGACGATGCATCTGGGAAAGCTGTCTCGAAATGTTTATCATCTGGCGATTTTTCCGGAAAACAGGGAAAAACTCGTCTACTATTTCCCGATGGTTCGGCAAAGAGAGTAATGTTAGTAGGACTTGGAAAACGGGAGGAATTCAGTTTGGATAATCTTCGGCAGGCAGGGGGGACAGCCGTCAAAACTGCACAGCATAATAAATGGAAATCATTTGTAACTGAAATTCCTGGAATGGATGCATTAAATGAATCTGATGAAGTTGTATCTCAAGCCTTTGTTGAAGGATTGGTACTCGGTTCTTATAAATTCCTCGAATATAAAACCGATAAAAAAGATGAGACAATTTTGGACTCTGTGAGTATCATCAATAATCCGGGAAGGGATGGAGTTGAGAGGGGTAGAATCGTCGCTGAAGCCGTCTGTTTTGTACGTGATCTTGCATCTCATCCCAGCAATATTATGACTCCTTCCAGACTGGCATCGGAAGCCGAAAAAATTGCCAGCCAGTTTGGTATGACATGTAAAATCTACGAAAGGGATGAATTTACAGAAATGGGTTTGGGAGCTTTTGCTTCTGTAGCCAGAGGTACCGATGAACCACCCAAATTTATTCTACTGGAATACCAGGGTGGGGAAAAGGGTGACAAACCGATAGCGTTTATTGGAAAAGGGATAACTTTCGATACCGGAGGTATTTCCATCAAACCATCTAAAGCGATGGATGAAATGAAATATGACATGTGTGGCGCTGCTACAGTATTGGGTATTTTTAAAGCAGTGGGAGAATTAAAACCAAATGTTAATATTGTGGGAGCTATCGCCACTACGGAAAATATGCCCGGCGGTCATGCAACAAAACCGGGAGATATTGTCACAGCGTACAATGGAAAAACCATAGAAATATTGAACACCGATGCAGAAGGACGTCTTGTTCTTGCAGATGCTCTTGCTTATGTTGCGAAAAACAATGATCCCCAGTATATGATCAATTTTGCTACACTGACAGGCGCTGTTATAGTTGCATTGGGTCATATAGCCAGTGGTGTGATGGGAACAGATCGAAAATTGATAGAAGCTTTAATTGAAGCAGGCGAGAAGTCAGGTGAAAGGGTGTGGGAACTTCCTCTTTGGGACGAATACTGTAAAGACATTAAGAGCAAAATCGCTGATGTGAAAAATATAGGTTCGGCTCGTCAAGCGGGCACAATTGCAGGAGGTGCTTTCCTGAAAGAATTTACAGGAGATATTCCCTGGGCTCATGTGGATATCGCAGGTACGGCATGGTGGGATAAAGATAGACCCTACATTCCATCTGGACCTTCTGGCGTGGGTGTTAGATTATCCCTTGAGCTTTTGAATATCTTAGCTTAGGAAGTAAATTCGCCTGCCAGAGACGGAATTATTGGCGGTGTAGCTCAGTTGGTTAGAGCAGCGGAATCATAATCCGCGTGTCGTGGGTTCGAGTCCCTCCACCGCTACACTCTTGTCTGTATAAATATGATCTGCTATTAAGTTATTGATTTTAGGAATCTTTCTTACGAGAAACTTGGCTTGATCGTTAGTCTGATCAATCATGATTTTCTCTATAAAAAGTGCCAATAATCTTTTCTTCTCTCTGGTAAGAGCATCTTCAAAAAGCTTTACAAAATTCTTTTTCAATTTCTATCAACTAAATTGCAGAAGAACCGAATTTTATCTTGACAGGAGGTGAGAATGAAGAGTTATCTTACTTATAAATAAAAACAACATTTAGCCTAAAAATCCGAGTAAGGAGGATTTTAAAATGTTCAAAAGAGATGTTTTGTACGCTTCTATGGCAATAGGATGTTTTCTGTTTATACTTAGGGCTTCCTCAAAAAGTCATATTTTCAAATTAGCAACATATTATAGCTGATATTGTGTTCTTACTTTACACCCGGCTCTTAGTTTTTCAAGAAGTTTTGTCGCGGTATGATGGTATATAGAACG
>SCKK01000019.1:20000-56902 GCA_004124475.1 Fidelibacterota bacterium | reverse complement strand
ACATAATCGTGTTAACTTGCCTCATGGTCTGGTTCTCCTCTGTTATTCTATGATTTCATAAGGAGAAATTACTCTCCTTTATGAGGATTACCAGACCTTATACTTATTTTAACCGGACACTACTGATCTTGAAAATCAAACTAAATCAATTCCCATATTAGTGAAAGAGGGTACAGAAATAGCGTTTTGGGATGGATACCTAAATTTATTACTATTTCTCAAACCTTTCATACCTTTCCCTTACTAATCAAACTGCTTCAAATTTATAATCTTTGCCGTAAAGACTTCTTGATTGTTTATCTTCCATTTGAATACTTCCTTACGTTTAAATTGATTGATTTTCTTAATGTCCACTTTTTCGAGAGACTTTAATTGCAAGTCACCCTGTGCCAACATATTTCTAAAAGAGATCCAATCTGGTACTATGCCCATCTGATTGAAAACATAAATCATTGCTACAACGACCTTAAATCTACCGCCGCTGGCGGAAGTATTTTGGAAGTTTGCTGCTTTTTTCATATTCGGTTTAGGCTCTTCAGAGCTAAGTATTTGTGCCAAGATGATTTCATATAATTGAGAGGATGAACCTGATTTTCCCACCGATTTATATACTTCACAAGTATTTCTGAAGTCCTAATTTTGTTCATTACTTTCAACAATAATATATGAAGTCGTTGATAACCTAAAGTAGCCGGATCAATAGTTGGATAAAAGTCTGCCTGACAGTAATTATATCGACTCCAATATCCTAGGTCGAAACTTGGAAGACAATTTAGCACAGTTTCAACCCCAACCTCAAAAAGAGTTTTGGCTGTTTTCTGTTCGGGAAAAACCCTATGGAAATCAAGTAATCCAAAGAGAGAAAAGATATGCCCGTTTAAAACAAGAACCGGAACAGAAGCAGTATATTCTTCATAAAAGGGACCCCATTCTGTATAAGATACCACACCTCCTTCCGAAACCGAATATTGAAAACTAACAAGAGCCTTTTCAGCAACTTTAGCATATTCCTGCTTTTCTGTAGCCTGGTAGGCGCGGAGCAGGATGGAAATAGCTCGACTTTGAGCAAACGCAGATTGCCATGGTCCAAGATTTCGGTAAGCAGGTAATGGTACGTCCGTCAGCCAACGCACGCCTAATTTATCATCATCCATACCATTTTGCAAAAACCATTCAGCAAACTTCAAAAACATATCCAAATCACGTTGATCTTGAGTTTTGAGATAAGTTTGATAAACTGCCAGACCCATTTGACCAATGGTTATCGGAAAATATACAAGCTTTTCTTTCGACACATCAATATAAGTTTTGTTGAGGGGAATTCCATTCTCATCATAACTAGAAATGAGAGCTTGATCTTTTCCAGCTCGGACACGTTCCTCATCAAAAACAAAATAATATTCTCCTAATTTTTGGGAAGAAACAACATCAGCAATTCTATAAAAAATTTTTCCACGCTTAAAATCCCAAATTAATTTGTTAAGCATAAAGATTTTTTTCTTTATGGACATTCTATGTTATTGTGTTAAAAATTGCTACTAGCTGTTTAGTGAGGTTGCGCCTATTGAATACTTGATAGTCTTTTGGTTGAATAGTAGGATTAGATGTTAATATTTTCTTAATAGAATCTACATCATCATAATCAAACACAAAACCAGAATGAGTCTTTCTTATAATTGATGCAGCATCCCCATCTGGGGGACCAATTAGAATAATAGGAAATTTTGACCTGATGTATTCAAACAACTTGGCAGGGACGATTCCATTATTATTTTCTGTTTTGGGAACTACAACAACTAGAAAATGAGATTGACGCATAATTGTTAAAGCTTCTGTGTGAGAAATATAGCCAAATAGTTTTGACTTCCTAAGAATTTCATAGTTTTTAAGGTCACTTATAACTGAAGGATGAGTATCCCCAACAATATTTAGTTGATAAGAAGTCTTTGTGTTTTCTTTCAATAATTTATTCAATGCTTGAAATAAAACGAGGGGTTTCCGCGATTCAGACATAGTACCAATGTAACTGATTATAATCTCGTCACCTCTTTTATTATCAACTTCAACTTGAAAATCCGGCTCATCAAAACCATTGTAGATAACGTATATTTTATCCTGGCTGATCTTCGTTCCAAGTAGAATCCTATATCCGGGACTAACTGTGGTGATCCTGGTTATACTGGAAAAAGTTTTTCTTTCTAATCTCCGGTCCCAAATATCTGATATCAGGTTTCTCTTTTGACCTTCGGAGTAGAAAGGGGCCTTCCAAGGATCACGAAAATCCGCTACCCATGGAATCCCTTTAAATGAAATTGAACGTGCAATAAGATGGACCGATTGTGGTGGACTGGAAGAAAAGATAACATCAACATTATGATTTTTCAGGATTGATTTTGCTTTTTTCAAGGCAAATGGATACCATCCAATTCGTGGATCAGGCAGAAAAATATTCATGCGCGTCCATTTACTAACCCGGCTGAACCAAGATTCATTCTCACCCCTACCCAATTGATAAGTTGGAATCTTAGTTTGAGCTGTAAATTTCTTGTATAATGAAAAAGGTTCGAATGTTCTGGTTCTGTAAACCATGCATTCCGGAGGAATGTCTCCATCAAAGGAGTAGTCAATAGCGGGATACTCACCCTCCTCTGTTGTTAAAACGATCGGTTCCCATCCAAACTCGGGGAGGTATTTACAAAATTTAAGAACCCGTTGAACACCCGGTCCTCCACTTGGAGGCCAATAATATGTGATAACTAATACTTTTTTCAAATCAATCCGATTTTAATAACTACTATTTATAATCTATCTTTCTTGTAAATCTTTCAATCAATTCTCTTAATTGTAATACTTTCTGGAAAAACCAGTCCATGGATCAAGGTTTAAGACATACCTTCTAAAAAGTGAGATAAGAAATCCCAGACCGTAACCTATAACCTGTATTGGGATAATGATTATTAATAGGATTCCCACTTTCACGCTCTGCTGTTTAATACCTCCCAACAGTGACAGAGCCAACAATAATCCAAATCCGAGTGAGAAAATTTTACCGTTTTGTGTCGGATTAATAAAAAAAGCAATCATCAAAAGAAAAAAGATCACGGTAATGATAGCAGGTAGAAAATGGATTGGCTCTAACATTCTTTTATCTATCTTCCCTAAATTCACCCTCGCTACTCCCCAGTTAAATACTTGTCGGAAGAATTTCACAATTGTTGTACGCCTGCGATGATATACAACTGCGTCAGGAATGTAGCTTACTTTTGCCCCACTTTTAATGATCCTATGACTGAGTTCAATATCTTGTCCATGACGAAGTTTGCCGAATCCACCAACTTTTTGATAAATGGATTTTGTTATTCCCATATTATGACTACGAGGATAAAACTTGGCGAAGGGTTTGTTGCTATGACCCCTCATCCCTCCCGTTGTAAAAAAAGATGTCATTGAAAAATCAATGGCTCGCTGTAAAGGTGTGAAGTCATTCATGGAAGCATCAGGACCCCCGCAAGCATCAAATTTATCGGTTTGATATGTTTCATATATCTGTTCTATCCAATCTTCCTTTGCTTCGCAGTCTGAATCAATAAAAAGGAATAAATCCCCTCCCGCAACACTCATCCCTAAATTCCGAGCAGCTCCAGGACCTTTATTTTCCTGAGAAACATATCGAAGGTTGAAATCAACTTTATCCTTCCATTCTCTTATGATTTCTTCTGTGGTATCTATTGAACCATCATCAACAATTATCATTTCAAATTTCTGATGGTCCAAAGATTGATTTTGAATGGATTTTATTAGTGGTTCAAGTTCCTCCGCCCTATTAAACGTGGGAGTAATGATACTAATTGTGGGAGTTTCTGTAGAAGTAGAATGATTATCGATTATTAAATCCTTACGAACTTGGGGATTCCCTATCGGCGGTTTCCACATAGATAATTTCTGTAGATCGTATATTTGCTTTAGCGATCATCTCTCCCAAGAGACCAATTGATATGAATTGAACCCCAAGAATCAGTAACAATACGCCAAAGACAAGGAGTGCCATATGTTTCTGAAAGGGTTCTCCTAAACCATACTTCAAAAATAAAACCCAAACATCAATTCCAAGCCCGGAAATGAAACTGATAAGCCCAAAAATCCCGAAAAAATGCAAAGGTTTTCTCGTATACCGGTTGAGAAAGAGAACCGTCATTAAGTCAAACAAACCGTGAAAGTAACGTTCCCTGCCAAATTTTGTCGTACCATATTTCCGCTGTCTATGGTTTACTACAGTCTCGGTTACTTTATATCCTTTCTTACCTACTAACACAGGAATATACCTGTGCATTCCTCCATAGATATCGAGAGATTTGACTACAGACTTACGGTAAGCTTTAAGCCCACAGTTAAAATCATGTAACTTAATACCCGTAAGAATACGAGTAATAAAGTTGAAGAATTTAGAGGGTATACGTTTGGAGAAAGGATCTCTGCGATTTTTTTTCCATCCGGAGACAAGGTCATATCCGGATTCAAGGATTTCAATCAATCTGGGTATCTCATTGGGGTCATCTTGTAAATCGGAATCGAGAGTAATGATATAATCCCCTTGAGCTCTCTTAAATCCTTCAGATAATGCTGCAGACTTTCCATAATTTCTTAAAAATCTGGTGACCCGAATTTTTCCATCCAATTTGGCCCTTTTCTGCAACAACTCAAACGAACCATCCGTACTTCCATCGTCTATTACAATTATCTCATATTCAAACTTTCCTGATAACGCTCCTTCAATTTCATCAAGAAGAATTGGTAAAGACTGCTTTTCGTTATAGGCAGGAATAATTACAGATATCTTTTTATTCAATATGTCCCTCTTGCTGACTCAACTTCTTTTTCAATGTCTCATTATCACTCTCAATTTCCAATGCCTCTTTATAATATTTGACTGCTTCATGATCGCGAGACAATTTGATTAATACATCTCCCATATGTTCCAGCACAACAGCATTCCCACTTTCAATATCAAGCGACTTTCTGATGTACTCTGCTGCCTTGGTATACTGCATTATTTTGAAGTAAATCCACCCAATCGTATCAAAATAAGCTGCATTATCCGGTTCCAGTTCGATAGCTTTTTGAGCCATTTGAAGAGCTTCCTGTAATCTGGTTTCTCTTAACGCCAGGGTATAGCTATAATTGTTGAGAGCTTGACCATCATTTGTATCAGAATCCAGTAGATTCTGGTACAATCCGTCGGAATGATCCCACTCCTCTAATTGGTTGTAAACTGTTGCCAAGAGGTGCATAGCGGATCTTGAATCCGGAACTACTTTCAGGGCAGTCAACAGACTACTTTTGGCAAGAATATAATTTTCCTGCACATTGTAACTGTTCCCCAATAGAAAATTTATCGTATAATCACCAGGGAATCGTTCTCTGGCTTCCAATAAAACGGAAATTGCATCAAGATTTCGATCAAGATTTATATAAGCCAAAGCTAAATTCGTATATCCTTCTCTAACTTCAGGGTAAGCATCTACCAATTCTTTTGAATAGCTCTCCAAAGATTCGTAATCATCATTATCCAACGCAATTCGACCCAGATAATAGAGAATTCCCGGTGATTTAATATCATCGTTATATAAGCGAATAAGTATTGAATCAGCCTTCTTACGGTTACCATGGTCGTAATATAGAATGGACAGTTTTTCTAAAATTTCAGGTGTTTGATCGGAAAGTGCTAACAGTTTTTCAAGACCTGTAATCGCTTTGGGAATATCCTGAAGAATAAGCGCTAACTCGCTGAAAATTCGCCAGTATTGACCTTTCTCCGGATTTAATTTTATCAGGTGTTCATAGGCTTCCATTGCAAAAGGAAAGTCCTTTCTTTCTCTCGCTATTTTACCGGCACGAAATAGAGCTCGTTCCTCAGATGAATTATTTTCATATATTTTCCAAAATAGGCGCTGAGCATTTTCAACATCTCCCCTTCTTAAAGTAATCTCTGCGAGAATGTACTGATACTCTAACTCCTCAGGATAAAAATCGTGTAAAAATCGATACTGTTCTTCAGCCTTATTAATTCTATTCCTGACTAAATAATGATGACCCAGTAATTCTCTTGCACTCCTGTCTTTGGGATCAAAATCCAGAGCCTGAAGAAGATGTTTCTCTCCCTTCTCAAATTTCCCTAAGCGCATATATGCCTCTGCAAGTGAGGTGATGATAGACGGTGATGAGGGATCATACTCCAGTGCATCCTGATATTCCAGGATTGCCATAGCAAAATTCCCCTGCATCATGAAAACTTCACCATCCATAAAGTGCTTTAATGCCTCAGTATTAACTTGAGAAGGCGGTGTTTCAAAATCGGACTCAGGTAGAGGTTTAGAATCGGGTTCTATTACTGGACGAGTAGCACATGCAGACAATAGTGCTATGAATATAATTGCAGTGATTATTCTGATTTTAAAAGTTATGTCTTTCATCTTTTTCTCGACGAAAAATTTATTCCCAATTTGTGCGATTCTTCAAGTAGTTTATTCTCTTATATTATTCGTCTGATTCCCGTACATTTTATCTAGAATATGTTGATTGGGCATCGTGTCGCTATGGGTCTATAAATTAAGATGCTGTTCAGCCAACAACAAAATATCCAAATCAATAGTTTTGCTCAGTAACCACCAAATACTCATAAACTTAGCAGAGTCTCAATAATATTAACATTAGAGAATTGCTATAATTGATGTTGTGATATCACGATTATTTTCCGAATTTCAACATTACATCACTCTTTGCAACTACCAAAGGAGACAACCATGAATAAAAGTATCATTTTAAGCTTTATTGTTTGTATAAGTTCCCTTTTGTCATCCACTCCGAAAATTTTTAAAGACCGAAGGGAAGCTGTTCGTAAACAGTTAGGACCTACATCCGTAATGATTCTCTCTACAGCAAAAGTATACCTGAGGAATGGTGATGTAGAACATGAATTCCGTCCAGATAGCGATTTTTGGTACCTCACTGGGAATCCCGAGCAGGAAACAAAGCTTTTACTCATCGGAAAAGATTTTAAGGGTAAAGAAATGATTCCATTTTCAGATGAAATAATTTTTACCAGACCAAGAAATCCAAGCTTGGAAGTGTGGACAGGCAAGCGGTTAGGTGTTGAAGGCGTGAAGCAGGAGTTAGGGTTTCAATTCGTTGAAGTAACAGATTCATTCAAGGTCTCTATAGAAAAACTAATGCCCTTTATTGATACTTTATACATCACAATGAGTGGAAGAAATATTCACACACAAAATCTACCCGATCCATCAGAAGAATTATTCGATAAAGATAAATTCAGTGATGTAACTGTTTTAAATGCTGGTACAATTATTCATCATCTTCGACATATAAAATCACCCGACGAAATCGAACTGTTGCAAAAAGCTATTGATATCACTGGTGAAGGAATCATTTCTGCAATGCAGAGGGTAAAACCAAATCTCTATGAAAACAACATTGAAGCAACCATTGAATTTGTTTTCCGTGACCTTGGTAGTGAAAGGCTTGGATTCCCCTCCATAGTTGGATCTGGCGAAAACTCTACAACTCTACATTACACGACAAACAACAGACAAATGAAATTTAGAGATCTACTGCTCATGGACGTGGGAGCTGAATACCATATGTATACAGCAGATATTACCAGAACAATTCCTGTTAATGGAAGGTTTTCCTATATACAGAGGGAAATATATTCCTATGTGTTGGAAGCTCAAAAAATTGCGTTTGATTCAGTAGAAATCGGAATGACCCTAAAAGATATACACAAAATCGCAAAAAATTATTTAGATGAAAAAGGGGTTGGACAATACTTCATTCATGGAATCGGTCATTGGCTTGGTCTGGATGTTCACGATGTAGGCGGACGAAAAGCAAAGATTGAAGTTGGTTCTGTGTTTACAATTGAGCCAGGAATCTACATTGCAATCGATGATACAACAGCACTTGAAAAATATAGAGGCATCGGGATACGAATAGAAGACGATGTAATAATGACCGAGAATGGTCCAAAATGGTTATCAGCTCATATACCCAAAGAAATAGATGAAATAGAAACTATTATGAGACAAGGAAGACGAAAAGTCAGGCATTAGTTCTGCTCGGAATTCCAACATCATTTCCACCCTTACGTTTTACATCGTACATCGCCTCATCGGCTATTGCTATCAGTTGGTGAACTGTACTTCCGTCAGAAGGATATTCTGCAATCCCTGCACTAATTGCCATATTCACAGCAATATCATCTTTTTCAAATTTAGAATTAGCAATACTTTCGACTGTTCGTTTTGCTGTAGTAATCGTTCCTTTTTTCGTTGCATTAATTAAAATAATAGCAAACTCTTCTCCCCCATATCGTGCCACAATATCAATATTTCTAACACTGTTCTTCAGTCTGGAGGCTGTTTCCGCCAACACAAAATCCCCATAAAGATGGCCATAAGTATCATTTATTCGTTTAAACTTATCTAAATCTAAAATCATTAAAACCAAATTGTCCTGGTATCGACCAGCACGACTAATCTCATCTTCAAACCGTTCCAAAAATGATCTACGATTCAATAATTTTGTTAGGCCATCATACCTTGCGGATTTTCTTACAGCACCATAGTCCTGCCACCAATCTAATAATGTTCCAAACTGATCCGCAATTACCCCTAATACCCGATAATCTGAATCTGTATATTTTTTTGATCCGAAACTCTCCAACGCTAAACATCCAATAGTCCCATGCTTATTACGGATTGGAACGCCTAAAAATGAAAGAAACCGGAACTCTTCAATATCCCTACTATTAAATCTACTTTTGATGGTGGAATCCATCGTCATATTATCATATTTTATAGGAACACCATCCCTTATCACGGTTCCGTGAATTGTTCCCTTTAATTGAAAAGTATCCCCTTCTCCAAAATCCATTGTAAACCCAATAACCGCCTTAATTACAGCCTCATCTTTTCGCTCAGTGACCATCGATATGGTTAGTTTATCAAAGACGAAGTTTCTTTCACAAAATCGAAGAATAGATGTAAGCAACTCTTCCTTAGGATGAGATATATCTAACCCATTTTGAAAAGCATGTAATTGAGCATAGAACAAATTATCTGAACGAAGGTCAGATATTTCTCTAAAATGTATAAATTCACCACCAATCACTTGAGTTGCTAAGTCAATGGTTTTTTCATCTTTTTCATCGAAATCTCTATATTGATCTACCTGAGTTATTAATACTCCTATATTTAAATCATCATAATTAATAGGACTCACAAATAGAGATGTACTTGCAGGTAAAGAAGTAAAATCGCTAAAAAACGAACGAATTGCATCTTCATCTTTATCCGGAGTAACCAACATTATTTTTTTATCATTAATAACCTTTTCAACTATTGGATTGTCTAGTGGAAGTTCCTGATTAAACAAATTTTCTTCACCACGAAATCCTCTAAGAAATAAACTCCCTTCAAGATTATTTTGAAAATAAACAACAACATTAAGTTTGGGATTTGATGCTACGATCATATCCAATATTATCTCAATACTATCCATAAATTGATCTTCTTCATTTGTTCCCAAATGAGCACTGGATTTTTGCGACGATGTTGTGTCCTTCCTATCCAAAACAAAACGTCTATCAGATATTTTCCTTGAAGATTCATGGTTTGAATGAAGCTTAATAAATATGAATACTATTGATAGTAAGAGTATTACTCGAATTAAAGTAAACAATTCTCCTTGTGGATACGGGTAAATAAACAACATAAATGAAAAAATAGTGGTAATTAGAATACCAACATTTTTAATCGCGAAACTTATTGAAAAACTATTATAGCTTACCACAAGCGAAAATTAATAATAGAAAAACTTAAAAGAAAGTCAAGTTAACGAACATAGCTACGTCCCCCAGACCCCGACTTGTCGGGGGGAGGAATTAAAAATGCGGGAGAGAAAAGGGCAAGGAGCAGGGGAGCAGGGGTGGATATGAATTACGAATAATCCCGAAGTTGCGGGAACAACAAACATTATCCTGAAACTTCGGGACTCTCAAGGGGAGTCTATTGTGACCTTCGTCCCGACGCGTCGGGATGGAGAAATTCCCTGCCTGTCGGTAGACAGGCCTGCCTGACCCCGATTTAATCGGGGCAGGCGTTACAGTAAAATAAAATATACCTCTACATACAAAAAGCCAGTTATTAATGACTCATGTTCCGCTGTTCAATCTATAAGAATGGATGATATATTGTACAGGAGAGAAGTAATAGAGATTTATTCGATTGCATTTCTGAAGAATCACGTGGTTTATCCCCAAGCTGAAGTATTTACCGCCAATTCTTATTAAAGAATATTCGGCATAACAGAATAAGAAAGGAGTTTGTTATCTTCGGTCTTTTACTAATTTAATTCGACCTTCGAAATCAGAGACTGTCCCCTTTTTATTTTCAGTGGTTTTTACGGAATCTCCATCAGTTTCCGACACCAAATTGACGTCAGGGTTATACATTCCAGGGTTATCATTCGGAGAAGACGAACCTGTAAATACCGGGGTAATTTCTGTTGGAATCGAAGTTTCTAAGGATGGGTTCTCATTGGTGGGTAACAGACCAACCATCAGAAATATGATCGCTACTACTGCTATAATGGAAACAAATGCATACTTAGGTTCAAACCCAAAAACCAATTTATCCCTGAATAAATGGCTTATCGGATTGATAGTCTTGATGGATACATTATTTATCCTTTCCTGAAGCTTTGAATTAAACCTATTAGAAACTGTTATTCGTGGGGATGAACGTAAAGTAGTAATTAGGGATAATACCCCTAAATAAGTCCCATCACAATTTTTACAGTTATTAACGTGTTCATCAAATTGATTGATACTTTGAATGGATAACTCATTTTCTATATAAGAAGATATGATATCTCGAACCTCGTAACAATTCATCAAATTCGTTTCCTCCCTTTTTGTTTAACATGTTTTAGCTCTTCCTGTAACTGCAACCTTGCTCTATTGATTCTCGATTTTACTGTTCCAAGGGGAACATCGAGTATATTACTGATTTCTTCGTAAGAAAGTTCCTGAATATCTCTCAAGATAACCGCAGTCCTGAAATGAAGGGGTAAACTCTGAATGGCGTTTTGGATTTCCCTTTCCGTATGCCTTCCTTCCGCGAATTCATCGGCAGTAATTTCAGACGCAGGATCAAACTCCCTATCTTCGCCACCCATTTTGCTTAATACAGTCACTTTTCGCCGTTTCCGTTTCCTTAATTCGGTCTTCGCAAGATTTGAAGCAATTGTGTAAATCCAGGTTGAAAACTTTGCTATATTTCTATAGAAATGTTTGTGTGTATACAGTTTTACTAAAGTATCTTGTACAATATCCTCGGCGTCATTTCTATCACCAATATACCGATAAACAAAATTTATCAATCTGTTTCGATACCGATTTACAAGTTCAATGTAAGCGACTTCATCTCCTTGCTGGAACCGGTAGATTAATTCTTCATCACTATATTTATGTTTATCTATCATTATTCATCAAAATTTTATATAGAAGCGGTTGGAGCAGCATTAGGGAATCTAACCTACTTGTTTTCGTTTTTTGATCGACTAATGCCAAATAGTGAAAAATTCCTCCCAATTCTTCTTTGGTATAATGTTTCTTATATTTTGATAGATTTCGAGTGATGTTACCTCCTAACCAACCAATTTGACCTGCTTTCCTACCCCCCTCTCCATTCTTCAAATGGTGAAATAAAATTTCTTGAAATAAGAGAGTCATTTTCGAGATTAGCATGGATATATCGGTTCCTTCACTAAGAAGATTTCTTCCAATATTAACCGCATGAATATAATTTTTATTTCCAATAGCATCTAAAAAATGCCAGGGATAATATTTTCGTTTCCACCCGACAAATCTTAGTACATCCGATTCGCTTACAGAATCCTTATCCCCTAAACCGATTTTCATTTTTTCTATTTCATTTGAAATATGGTAGACCGAATCTCCACACAATTCAGCCAGTTTTTCTATTGCTGAAGATGTTGCGTTAAGGTTATTGTGGTCCAACAGAAAATTTACCCACTGAATTATCTTATTAGGATAAGGCGGTGATGTATTTATTACGCCCAAAATAGCACTTATGTCCGAGATTAACTTCATTTTTGGGTCATATTTATCTATAACAATTATCAAACAGTTATTTTCAATAGGTGATTTACAGTATTGTAATAATTCTTTTCTCAATTGTCCCTTAATCCGAGTTGGGTTTTGTAAAATGAATAGTTTCGGTTCAGGAAATAATCCCACAGAATTCAACTCAGCAAGGATTTGAGGGAAATCAGTTATTTCAGGAACAAGAAAAATCCTTTCCACTTTCTGTTTTTTAGAAAAATATTTTTCGACCGCATGGATAAAAAACATCTGTAGATAATAGTCATCACCATTCAAGAAATACACAGGCTCAATGTTCGTTTGCCGTATTTTTCTTATGGTTTCCTTAAAATCTCTCTTTACTACTTTCGTATTCATTGGTCTTTATTTGTCAATATACTCACAATAATTACTGCCAAAAATGAAAAAATAAATCCAGGTACAAGTGAATAAAGCACACTACCTAAAGGAGAATTATCCCAAATTATAATGGTAAGGAATCCTATCACCATACCTGCAATCACACCATTTCGATTGGTCTTATTCCACCATAGGGAAAGAATTAATGATGGACCAAATGCAGCGCCTAATCCACCCCAGGCAAATAATACTTTATCAAAAATAGATTGCGGCAATTGAGATAGAAATATGGCAATAATTCCAATGATAAGCGTTACAAATCTTGAGAGATTAACCAACCGTTTTTGACTTGCTTCAGGATTAACGGATTGATGATAAATATCTTCCGACACCACCGATGTTGTAACTAAGAGTTGTGAATCTGCTGTTGACATCATTGCAGCCAAAGCGCCGCTGATAACTATTCCTGCAAGCCACGCAGGGAAAATTGCCTTAGCGAGTGCAGGCATCATCATTTCAGAATCCGAAAAAGCGTCCGTGCCGTATCCATAATATCCTAATGCCACCAATCCCATAAGAATTGCGCCACTATAGGCGAGGATTGCCCACACAATGGCAACACTTCTGGCAGTCCCAATATCATCAGGATTTCGTATACTCATATATCTTGCAAGTAAATGAGGTTGTCCAGAATATCCGAATCCAACACCAAAACCTCCCAAAATTCCCGCGATTAAATTCCAACCGTGTCTTCCCCCCGTGATCGACAAAAGCAACTTCGGATCGCCTCCAAGTAATAAATCAGGGTTTATACTGCTAATCTTTTGAACCAACCCTTCCCAGCCGCCAAGTAATGACAATGTTACTAATGGAAGAGTTACAAGTGTAAATAACATAATCCATCCTTGCACAAAATCCGTCCAAGCCACTGCAAAAAAACCACCCATCAATGTATAAAACACGATAATCGCTGCACCTACAAGGACACCCGTCATATGATTCCATTCAAATGTCTGTTCCAGCAATTTCCCAGAAGCATCAAATTGAGCGGCAATATAAAAAGTGAAACAAAATGTGATTATACCTGTAGCAACAAAACGAATGAGGGGATCGTTACCCCCGAATTTAAGTTCAAAAAACCTGGGAAGTGTTAGCGCTCCCAATCTCTCGCTTTCTACCCTCAGTTTTTTAGCAATTAAAAACCAGGAAGCAGTAATACCCATTACTCCCCCCAAGGCTGTCCAAAAAGCAGGCCAGAGTTTGGTTCCAGATGGATCGCCCAATCCCGTTGCGTAAGCAAGACCTGTCAATCCCAATAACATCCATCCACTTTCACCAGAGGCCCTCTCTGAAAATGCTACTACCCAGGGGCCGAGCTTACGATCAGCGAGTAGAAAGTCAGGAAGTGTCTTAGTTAACCTTGATGAAATAATTCCGACGATAAGGATGACAATAAGATATACACCAAAACCTATGGATACAGCACTCATTCTATAACCCTAAAGTGATGATTCCCATTACGACGCAATACATACCAAACCAATGAAACTTTCCCTTAGATAATACGGTCAATAGAGCTTTAAGAGCAACCACTCCCACCACAAACGATGTGAAAAATCCTGCAACGATTACAGATATGGATTCCGTCTGCGCACCTGATGAAATGTAATCTCCAAATATGATCAACCCCGATCCGATTAACGCTGGAATTGCAAGAAAAAATGAAAACCGAGCCGCTTCAAATGGTAAAATTCCCAGCATCATACCAGATCCAATGGTTATTCCTGATCTAGAAACTCCAGGAAGTAAAGCAATACATTGGCATAATCCTATTAACAGGGATTTTTTTCTGTCTAAATGTTGTTTTACCGGATTAAAAATTTGTGTTGAAATCAATATTATTCCTGTAAATAAAAATCCTATACCAACAACGATTGTATTATGGAAAAGGGATTCAATGTACGGCTTTAAAAGTAGACCTAAGATAATAATAGGCACCGTTCCGATCACAACGTTTTTTATTAAACTTTTCGAGGCTGGGGAAAACAGGGAAAAAACAATCTCTTTTATATCTTTATAGAAGATAACCAGTATACTGAATAATGTCCCCAGGTGAACCACTACTTCAAATAAAATTCCGGTTCGGGAAATGTCCATGAAATGCTGTGCAATAACCAGATGTCCAGAACTGCTAATAGGTAAAAATTCTGTAATTCCTTGTATAACCCCTAACTGAGCTGCTTCCCATGTTGTCAATATACTTCACCCACTCCAAGTTACCCCGCATCCTGATAGCGATCGGGACAAGCTCCTTACCCAGATACGCTCCTTCGTTGCTACGGGGCAGGCGGGGCAGGTAAGTTTCAAGGTACAAGGTTCATCCCGAAGTTTCGGGATGAACCTTTTTACTTTTCCGCAGGATGCTGTACACAGTCGGTCCAAAAATGAAAATTCCTGTACGATTAAATTATTTTATGAATTGTTAAGATGAAAAAAACAGATCATCCTTCCTACCTTTTTCTCGTCTCTACGATATGAATGAAAATTTGTACTGCTGCAACAAGTACACTCATCTGCTTCCTTAATATTTTCGGATTTAACCCCACTATACAGCAATTGATGCTTATTAGCTAAAACAAGATCTAAAAAATAGTTATCCGAACCCCTCCTTATCACTGAATTCCCACTAAACAAATCTGCAACTTCCTCTCCAACTTCATAGCAACAGGCATGAATAGAAGGACCCAAATACGCTTCCAGGTTTTGCGGTTTGGATTGGAACCAGTCATTCATAGATTTTACTGCTCTCCTAACTATTTTTTTTGATGTTCCCCGCCAACCGGCATGGACAAGCCCTATTACATGAAATTCTGCATCATAAAGAAAAATCGGGACACAGTCTGCTACCTGAATAGAAAGGATACGATTGGGGATATTGGTAATCAATCCATCATATTCTCCTGAAAATCCGCTATCAATGATTCGACTCACATCATCAGAGTGAACTTGTTTTGCATAAGAAATATCCCCATGATTAAGATCCATAATTTGGGCAAGGGAATCACGTTCTGCCTTGTAAGATCCAGTATTCCCCTGGATACTAAAAACCATAGACGCATTCACCTTCTCATTTGTGAAATGATCGGAGATATTTATTGATCGAATTGGATTCAATAGCTACTCTAACTTTAGGGCGATTGCGTATCCGATACTTGTAACATGTCAGAAAGGAACTCACCAATTTTCAGGAACCGTCCATTTTTATATTGTAAAACATGCATAGAAGAATTGACCCGAGGTGATGTGCTCGAAAAAGAAATTATTTTCCCGGACCCCCGGTAGGTTACACCCCTTTTTAGATTGTTCATGATAGAAATCCTATCATAATCATCACCTATTTGAGCAATAAAATATTCCATGACATCTCGACCGACCGACGCCCATCTGTTCTTTTCAATAAAACTGTCTTGTTCATTCAATTGGGACAACGGTTTTTCAATCAGTTGATCTCTTGGCTCGAGATAATCTGTCAGCATAATCATACCGCTCAGGTGAGGACCAATCATCTCTTGGTTCAAAACTTCTATATCGTACCAACCTGAATTACCAATAACCACTGTATTCAGATGGTATGAAGAAAATTGCGAACCAATGTAATTAATATCTCCTGAGTGAATAGGTAAATAAATTCCTTGTATGGTGGTAACATCTATCCGGCTCGAATCAATTTCTTTGAATTCCTCCATATAAATTTCTTCGGGGAAAAAATCCGTTACAGAAATATCAAATATATTATCTATCTCATTAAATTCAAGATCTGAAAGGCTCTGCACACTCTTCTTGGACATTAGATCAAACCCTACTTTTCTAATATTTTTAAACTGTACACTAAGATCAGTAGGAATCCCGGAATACCATTCAATCGCCACTATTTGAGCCCCCAATTCATCAGCTCTCTTCACAAACCCATCTGTTAATTCCTTTCCTAATCTATCTGCCGGCGCCACTATTGCTAAGGTATCTTTTTGTAAGGAAATAATGGCATATTCTGCAGCAAACCTACCCTGTTTGTATAAATCCGTTTTTAGCTGGAAAATGTTTTCACCCAAATCACTCAAGCCAACCTGAGCAGAAAAAGGAATAAGTATTGGAATATCCCTTTCTTGAGCGGATGCTCCTGCAATAGCAGAATTATTTGTCGAAAGAGGTCCGATAATTGCCAGGACGTTAGGGTTTTTAGATAATATCTCAACACAAGTTACTGTTCTAAGGTTATCCCCTCCATTATCCATGACCTCAAGTACAATATCAAGATTATTATACTTGCGTATATAGCTTACAGCATTTTGTATCCCCTCAAGAAAATCCCGGCCAAAATCAGCATTGAATCCCGATAATGGAAGGACTAATCCCACCATAACACTTTTTCGAGGTTCCTTATACGTGTGTCTTCTCGCTAGATCGTAGACTTCTTGATATATTGCCGGAAGTTTCTGAACATCCAGACGAAACAGTGTTAAAGCAGCCTTATCCATTTCTCCCTGGTATATAAAGTTGTTTGCCAGAATAAGTGAGAGAATTGATCTGTTTACTGGATCGATTTCTGTGGAAAGTAATTCATCTATCTCACTGTTTGTCAGATATCCATTCAACAACCGGATAAGTTTACTGTCAATAATCGATTTGTGAACACTGTTGTCAGTTTTATTACGGGATTTTATGTAGTTGTCAACAGCTAATCTGTAATTCCCCTCCATTACGAACACATCTCCAAAACATTCCAGTATGTAAAACCTGTACCTGCTTTGGGGATATTTTGAGAGGAATGAACGTCCAATTAACTTCGCATCCTCAAACTTTTTAATATGAAAATAGGATCTCATTTCCATTAAATAACTCGCTGTCAATTGAGGATTCTGACCTTCAAGATAATCTTTCAATCCCCTGAACATATCCAAGGCGCTATAAAATCTTCCTTCATTATAATGCTCAAGCCCTTTTTGAAAAAGTTTACGTGCTTTCACTTCACCGTAGCGTATTCGCTGAGGTAGTGCAAAAGAAATATTGTTCAAACAGAACATTATTATAATAAATGAAGCAAGTTTGGATGAGAAACTCATGTTGAGATTTCGATTTACCATTAATTTATTTATTAGGAATGAAATGTCTGCTGCCCTCTTTTATCTACCCTTCCAGTCTATTCGACCGTTACACTCTTTGCCAGGTTCCTTGGTTGATCAACATCACATCCGCGCAGAACCGCTATATGATAGGCGAGTAGCTGGAGTGGTATTGTCGCCAGAATAGGAAATACAACTCGATGCACTTTTGGCACTGTGATAACATGGTCGGATAGAGATATGAGTTGTTTTGTAGGCGCATCGGTGACCGATATAACTTTTCCTTTCCGCGCCTTGATTTCCTGAATATTCGAAAGAACCTTATTGTATGTTCTGTCCCTGGGCGCCAGAACGACAACGGGCATATTTTCATCGATTAGTGCAATAGGTCCGTGTTTCATTTCTGCTGCCGGGTACCCTTCAGCATGGATGTAAGATATTTCTTTCAATTTCAATGCTCCTTCAAGTGCAACAGGAAAGTTGAGCCCCCTTCCCAGATAAAGGAAATTATGTTTATCTTTGTAAGCATATGCCACTTCAAGAATTTCATCAGACATATCCATCACTGTTTTTACGTGATCACTGATGTTTGCCATGGCAGAACATATTTTCTCTGCCTCCTTTTCTTTTAGGGCATGTTCTCGTCCTATCTGTAATGTCAACAATAGGAAAACAGCAACTTGTGATGTAAATGCCTTGGTTGATGCAACGCCTATTTCCGGACCTGCATGTGTATAAATTCCACAGTCAGTTTCCCGTGCAATTGTACTTCCCACCACATTACAAATTCCAACGGTTAACGCCCCGTATTCCTTACCTTTACGGATAGCCGCCAGGGTATCGGCTGTCTCCCCGGATTGGCTGACTGCAATAAGTACGGTGTCAGGATCAACCACTGCATTTCGATAACGAAACTCTGAAGCATATTCAACCCTTGTTTTTATTCGAGCATATTCTTCCAATAAATACCCACCGATCAAACTGGCATGCCAAGATGTGCCACATGCTGTGATATAACATTGTTTGGCATTGAGAATATGATCTAAATAATCCCGGATACCGCCCAGGTGTGCTCGACACGTATCCAAAAGTAACCTACCTCTAAACGTATCTGTGATGGAATGGGTTTGATCGTGAATCTCCTTCAGCATGAAGTGAGGAAATCCCCCTTTTTCAATTTCCTCAAGATTAAACTCGATTCTTTCCACTACTTTGTGGATTACGTGGTTCTCACGAATTCGGATTATCTTGTACCCTTTTCTTGTGATAATAGCCATTTCTCCATCATCAAGGTAAACCACATTTCTGGTGTGCTCAATTATAGGTGAAGCATCCGATGCTACAAAATATTCATCTTCTCCAATTCCGAGTAACAGTGGACTACCCATTCGAGCGACTACTAATGTGTCAGGTTCATCTGCAGAAGCAACTACAATGCCATAAGTACCCACTACTTCTCGAAGAGCCTCCTGAACTGCTTCCGCGACTGTCATTTTAGAAGACGAATAAATTTTTGAAATTAACTGAACAAGAACTTCAGTATCTGTGTCGCTCTGAAAAATGATCCCATCTTTTTCGAGTATTGTTTTCAGTAAATCATAATTCTCGATGATTCCATTATGAACAATCGATATTCTCCCAGCCATATCCATATGGGGATGGGCATTCAAATCACTGGGGATTCCATGGGTAGCCCATCTTGTATGCCCCATGCCCGTGCTCCCACGAAGAACCGTATCCTCCAATTCGCTTTTTAATTCCTTTACTTTCCCTTTTCGCTTTACAACATGAAGACCATCAGAATTGACAATCGCCACACCTGCAGAATCATATCCTCGGTACTCCAACCGTTTTAAGCCATTAATGAGTATCGGGATAGCGTCTTTATCACCCAAATATCCAACAATTCCACACATGATTTCTTCTCTTATTTGGTTCTTAAGTTCATCACAAAGATAAGTCGTACTGATCCAGTAGATAAAAAGCCCAGCAAATTTAATTAACTATATCGCCTGCCCCGATTAAATCGGGGTCAATCAGGGAATTTCTCCATAGTAGTCCCTTTGGGACAATTTTTATTGATGATCCAGAAACTTCGGGATTCCTCTCTACCTTCCAGCCCCACTCTGTGAGGAGCAGTCACCACTCCTCCGTAGAGGAGCTCCTATTGAGCATACCTCCCTCCGCAGGTCACGAAGGACTCCCACGGAGAGTCCCTCTGTGACAACTCACTACTGCTCCTCCGAAGGAGCTCCTACGGAGCATCACCAATACTCACACTCATTTCTTATTCCCACTCGATTGTACTGGGGGGTTTTGAACTGACATCATAAACCACTCTATTGATACCTTCCACAGAATTCACAATTTCATTTGATATTTTCCCCAGCAGATCATAAGGCATTTTATACCAATCTGCTGTCATCCCGTCTACACTTGTCACAGCCCTTAACGCCAGGAGATTACCATAAGTTCTTTTATCCCCCATCACGCCTACCGTTCTGATAGGTAACAATACACAAAAAGCTTGCCAAATATCATCATAAATACCGTGTTCTTTTAACAGTCGAATGTAAATGTCGTCCGCTACCTTGAGACTGTTTATCCGCTCTGCCGTAATCTCCCCGATTATCCTTACAGCCAATCCGGGACCAGGAAAAGGATGTCTCTTTAATATTTCCCCAGGAATTCCAATCTTTTTCCCAACTTCACGAACTTCATCCTTAAAAAGTTCCCTTAAAGGTTCTATCAATTTGAATTTAATATCCTTAGGTAGTCCCCCTACATTATGATGTGATTTGATAATATCTGCACTTCCGGTTTTCCCGCCACTCTCAATTATGTCAGGATATAAAGTGCCTTGAGCAAGAAATTTAACATCGCTATCGCCATCAACGATTTTTTCAAATGCTCGAATAAATTGTTCACCAATGATTGTTCTTTTTTTCTCAGGAACGGTTACACCTTTCAGTCTGGACAAAAAATTATCAGAAAAATCATGACACTCGATAGGAAATCCTAAACATTTGGGAAGTATTTCAGCAATAAACCTGGTTTCATTTTTCCTGAGCAATCCGTGATCTATAAAGACCGCTCTCATTCTTTCACCAATAGCAAGATGAACCAATTTTGCCATGACAGCGGAATCTACTCCACCACTCACACCACATAGCACGATTTCATCTTTCACTTGGCTTTGAATGTTTTGTATCGTTTCCTCAATAAACGATCCGGAAGTCCAATCCGCCTTACAGTTTGCGGAGGTAAACAGAAAATTGGATAATATTTTCTTACCTTCTTGGGTATGAATAACCTCAGGATGAAACTGTGTACCGTAAATTGGTTTTACTTTGTGTTCGATAGCCGCAACGGTACCACTTGTTGACTTGGCTGCAACCATCCAACCTTCGGGAACTGTATCCACATAATCACCATGACTCATCCATACTTGAGTTTCGTCCGGGATTCCGTCCAGTATGGTACTTTTATCCTGAAGAAAAATAGTAGCGAAACCGTATTCTCCTACACCATTCGAATGTATCTTTCCTCCGTAATGGTTAATTAGCAACTGCAACCCGTAACAAATCCCAAGAACCGGTATATTCAAATCCAAGATATCTTCTGAAAATTCAGGAATGTTTTCACCATAAACACTTGAAGGTCCTCCTGATAGAATAATAGCAGTCGGTGCGGTTTTTTTTACCTGTTCTACCGATATAGAATGGGGAACAATCTCTGAATAAACATTTTGCTCTCTTACTCGTCGAGCGATCAACTGGGTATATTGAGATCCAAAATCAAGAATTAATACTGTCTGCCTATTCTTCATTAATAAATATTTCCCAGTTCCTCAGTTCATTAAAACTTTGTAAATCAGTCAGATTATAGTGCAATGGAGTGACAGAAATCCAATTTTCCTGGACGGCAATATCGTCCAATTCCGGATCATTCTCTGATGGAATTAATCTTCCATCCATCCAGTAATAGATACGTTCTCTCGGGTCAACTCTTCTATCAAAATCCTCTTCGTAATAACTATGTCCCTGTCTGGTTAGACGAACTCCTTTTATTTCATCTTCTTTCACATTCGGCACGTTAATATTTAACGCAGTACCTTTTGGAATTCCATTTTCTAATACAATTTTTACAAACTGGGCGCAAATTTTTGCTGCCACGGTATAATCCGGATCTTTATGAGAATCCACGGAAACGGCAATAGATGGAATTCCAAGGATTACACCCTCAGTTGCAGCGGAGACGGTACCGGAATAGAGAATATTCATCCCCATATTTGAACCTAAGTTAACTCCAGAAACGATGATATCAGGAGGTATGTCCAAAATCGCTTTTACGCCTAATTTCACACAATCAGCAGGAGTCCCCCCGACGGCATATCCGGAAAAACCGTTTCGCCTCGATAATTCTCGTATCCGTATGGGGTCAGAGATTGTGATCGCATGTCCTACCGCACTTTTTTCCGACTCCGGTGCAAAAACAATAGTCCGTCCGATTTTTGCAACCTCTTGTTGCAGAAAATATATACCAGGAGAATATATTCCATCATCGTTTGTTACCAAAATCAATGGCTTAGGCATTTGCAAACTCTATAAGACGGGTGATAGTTTTTTTCAGGTCTTTGCGAGGCACAATGTGATCTACAAATCCTTTTTCGAGTAGAAACTCAGCACTCTGAAATCCTTCAGGAAGGTCTTCTCCAATGGTCTGTTTTATCACTCGAGGTCCGGCAAATCCGATCAAGGCGCCTGGCTCAGCAAGAATGAAATCGCCAAGCATGGCATAACTGGCAGTTACTCCACCTGTCGTCGGGTCTGTTAAAATGGAAATATGGACACCACCCGACTGAGAGTATCGACTCAATTTTGCTGATGTTTTCGCCATTTGCATAAGGGAATAAATCCCCTCCTGCATTCTCGCACCCCCTGAGGCAGTGATAGTGATAAGGGGTAATGATTGTTCCATTGCATAATCTATTGAGCGTGCCAATTTCTCTCCGACAACAGAACCCATGCTGCCCCCTATAAAGGAAAAATCCATAATTGCCACAACTGCATCCCTGCCATTGATCTTACCTTTAACCGTACGTAATACATCATTGTATCCGGTCTTTGCTTTAGCGGTTTTCAATTGGTCAACGTATTTCTTACTTGCTTTAAACTTTAAAGGGTCGCTTGATTTCAAATGAGCGTTAAACTCTTCATACTTTCCATCATCAATTAATAATTCAAGATATTCTTGCGGTTTAATTCTAAAATGGTGCTGACATTTGTGGCATACCCAATGGATCTTTGCCAGTTCACGTTTGTACAATATCTTATCACAACCCGGACACTTTTCCCATAATCCATCAGGTATTGATTTTTTCCGGGTAGTGAATAACTTTTGCTTTTCCCTTTTAAACCATGCAACCATAGAAAGTTAATTTGATGATTTTAACCAATTATTCCAACATTAGACAAAAATAGTTTTTATGCACCAATTTTCTTCGATATAATAAAATCCGACACATATTCCGGTTCGATTTTGTGATATTCAATAATTTTATCTCTTTCAAATACCCTCAATGCAATTTTACCAACCGAAAGAGCAGACGGTTTTACCTCGAATGTTCCCGTTTTTGTATCTAACTGGTCAATCAACTGCTGACAACCATATTGATAAACAACTTGATTCTCCTCTATAGAGTGAACTACATCTTTCCACAAACCGGATTTTGGTTGTGATTTAATATCATAAATATCGTGGTAAAATGAAAAATCCTGATAGTACACAAAATCTCTGTGGGAATGAATGATACATCTTATGTTTTCATACTGGTATCGGCTTCCTTCCACCAAAGTTTGAAGTGTTGGAACAGGAATCACAGGTAGTCCGGAACTGAAGGCAAGACCTTTCCCATAACTCAAACCAATTCTTAATCCAGTAAATGAACCAGGTCCAATTGACACGGCAATTCCATCAATATCTGAGAATTTAATATTTGTTTCTGTCAAGAGCTTATCAAAGAATTCCGGTAGTTTCTTGGCATGTTGCCGATCTAATTCTTCTTCTACAATAGCAATCAAAGTGTCATTAATAAAAATTGCAATTCCACACACCGAAGTTGCTGTTTCGATAGCAAGAAGATTCACATCAATAAATTGTGTTAATTACAATGTTTCTACCTGTCTCCATCCCATCCACAAATTTGAAAATGATGTCAATATTACTGGGAACAGAGTCTTTGAATCGATCCGCCCATTCTATAACCGTTACCCCGTCTCCATACAGGTAATGATCCAAACCAAGTTGAATAAGCTCGTTTGCCGATTCTATTCTGTAGAAATCTATGTGGTACAGAGGAATTCTGCCCATATATTCTCCAACGATTTTAAAGGTTGGAGAATTAACCACATCCACAATTCCTAAACCTGAAGCAATCCCTTGAACAAATGTCGTTTTACCACCCCCAAGATTCCCTTGAAGAGCAACAATATCACCAGATTTCAATGATACTGCGAAATCAGCAGCGATTGTTCTCGTATCTTCCGGTGAGTGAGATAAAAAGCTTTCGGACACACTATTTCGGAGTAAATGTGAAAGTGGGAACAAGTATTTCCTCCATGGTGATGCCGCCATGTTGAAAGCTGCCCTGGAAAAGAGAACGGAACTTATGATATTGGGTCGGGAATACAAAATAAGTATCTTCTTTTGCAATGATATAGTTTGTTCCCGTAACCATCTCAGGCAAAAAGTAATCCTGAGGTCTTTTTATCTCCAAACCGAATTTTTCCGGACACCTTAAATTTTTCCCATATTTATAACGTACACCTGAAGATGTTTCACGATCGCCCGGCACCTGCACACCTCTATGAACCTGAGTACTCCCATGGTCACTGGTCAAAATCAATTTATAAGAAGCATCGCTTACTTTTTTAATAATGTCGTATAACCATGAATTTTGAAACCATGCTCGTACGGTTGAACGATATCCGGACTCATTTGGCATCATCTCTCTCAATATTTCTGATTCGGATCGACGGTGTGTTAATATATCAATGAAATTGACCACCAGAGAAACAAAAGGTACATCCATAAAATCATTAAACTGGTTTAAATAATTTATACCTTCTCTGGCTACATTAACTTTCTGATAGATAAACGGAAGATTTTTAAAACCATTTTTCCTCAAAAATTTCCCGAGTAACTCTTTTTCAAGACTATTCATACTTCTGTCACCACGATTCATGTTGTTCCACAACTCAGGGTATTTATTTTGAATCTCAGAGAGGTATTCTCCACTGAATATAGCATTTCTACAAAATGGAGTAGCGGAAGGTAGCAGTGAGACATGGTAATCAATCGATACTTCGAAATACCTCCGTATCAAAGGTAGAATTGCCATCACCTGGTCTAGCCGAAAACAATCTACTAACAGAAAAAATACCTTTTCACCCGATGCTAAATGAGGAATTACGTGTGTTTTTAAAACATCTACCGACAGGGTTGGACGATCATATTTTGAACTATGAAGCCAGTCAACATAATGATCCAATAAAAATTGGACAAATTGTCCATTACACGTTTTAATTTGTCCTTCGAGAATTGACCCCAGACCAAGGTCTGGTTGGTTATCCATCTCAAGTTGCCAATCCGTCAACTTAACATGAAGCCGCCACCAGGCGTCGATATCCATCTCAGAAGAAAGAGAGGACTCGATTGTTTGAAAATCTTTTAAATAAGCTGAGGCAGTTTTTTCTTCTATAAGTTTCTCTTCCTCAAGAACTTTCTTACAGGCGAGGAATATCTGGCTTGGATTAACAGGTTTGGTAAGGTAATATGAAATTTTTTCGGAAATAGCTTCGTCCATTAGCCACTCTTCTTCATTTTTTGTTATCATAATCACAGGAAGTGCCGGACGAATATCTTTTATTTTTCTAAGTGTTGAAATGCCGTCCATCCCAGGCATTACCTGATCTAAAAGGACGAGGTGATATTGGGTTTCTCCCACCGCAACAATTGCATCCCTCCCATTGGTCACTTTTACTACCTCATATCCCCTCTCTTCCAAATATAAAAGATGAGGTTTTAGGAGATCGATCTCGTCATCAATCCAAAGAATTTTACCTCGTTTACTCATTTCCCGGTCATTTTGATTATAAATAATCTACTATAATTTAGTCTACCTATAACAGTAGCACAAACTTTCCCATCGGTTCCCAAAGAAAAATCGTATCCGTAATAAAGAACGACCGATAATTGACAAATAGAAGACTATTTAATAAGAATAATTTTTCTGTTTAAAGAAAATCCTGCGGTGTGGTAATAGAGAAAATAAATACCTGTGAATACTGACCTTCCCGATTGATCCTTGCCATTCCAGACAATTTGATGATAACCGGCTTCCTCCATTTGAGTTACAAGCGTAAAGACCTTTTGTCCAAGGATATTAAATGGGTTTCCTCAGCCAGATCATAGGTGATATACACCATTTTAGATCCATCGGTACGTTGTGTAGCTGTCACGTTGGTTACCGATGCTGCTTGAGAGAATCCAACTGTTATTCCGAAAATTATCGCAAAAATGATTAAGTTAAATTTTCTCATAACTTATTCCTTCTTAAAAATATGAAATATTACTCCTAAAAAACCTGGATATGATATCCTTCGATCATGCGAATACCCGCAGGATGCTGTACGAATTAGCACATTTAGTCCACGATACTGTCGTTCCCTCACCATCGTGGCAGGCAAAGAAACCCCTCTAAAACGTACAGTATTACTTTCACAGGCTCCTTCAGGAGTCTTTATTTGATTTAGTATCCCGATCCTTCGGGATGGATTCGCAGTATCTTTGTGAACAATAAGCCAAGCGCAAGCAAGGATGCTTACATCACTATACTCACCACACATACACCACCCCATCGCCTCGATCTTCAAGCATTTCTTCATTCACGGAATTCCTGATGGATGATTCCGCACCAAAGCTTATGTACATCGTGTCACTCTCGGCAATTTGTTCAAACTGAAGTTCCATTAAATCACCACTTCCATCTACACCACCGCTGCCCATAACCACAACCAGATCAGCAGTCAATTCCCCGAAAAGTGAGTCAGGATCTAAAAAATGGATAATATCACCACCATTATGTAACAGAAAATCACTCTCATTAGTAAACAGGGATATTGCATTAAGCTTCAGAAAATCAGGATCGTAATCCACAACAATATGAACACCCATCATATCAGACACATCTTCAGCTTTGACAGACACAGCAAAAGTATTTTCACCAAGGTCAGATCTCAATATAGTCATTCGGGGTGAAAAGACTAATGAAGACCGGTAAGCGTCCATAGTAAAACTCTTTTTTGGATAGGGTACATCTTCCATTATGTTCGTAGGATATTTAGACATCACTTCAAACAGGTAGTCCCGGTCATCCAAAAAGTCAAAGGTAATAGAAGTATTCGTGGACCATATAGACCACAAATCTGCATTAAGTCGATACCGATACCATATTTTTCCATATGTTTCCGAATCAAGACTATCACTATTGTAAAAGGAATCTTTTTGCTGCCAGGCAAATGTGACTGATTTTTCTGGAACTATATTGGAAGGACTTGAGATAATCTGCGTTCTTGGGACAGAATAATCCGGATTTAAGGGATCATAGGGATTTTCAGGAAGGGGTTGTTCCAGACCACATGCCCAAAATAACAAGCTGAATAGAATATTAAATATGAACTGCTTTGTAAACTTAAATCTAACGGATCTCATAATTTCAAATTAATCTTAATTTACGCTACGGATATACCAAGTATACACCTCAATTCCGATTTGAGTTGTGATATAATCCACATATCAAAATAAAATAAAGATTGATCATAGGTGATTTATTCAATTTCTTTCGCCAATCTAATACTATTTCGCCGTTAACGTCCAGACGCCATCCCAATCGTCCCCAGGTGGATTCTCTTTGAAAAATTGACACCTTTCAATATACACTCGGCTTGGATTCGTAGGTCGGGTCGGGAACATATCTTCCAGCTGATCTGATTCTGCGAATGCTTTATTTGCTTTATCCCACTTTTGCGAATTATAATATTCCAAACCCTCATGGAAAATTGGAAGTACCTTGGAATGAATATCATCTAATTTTCCTTTTTCGGACAGGAGTTCAAATACTTTTACCGGCATTTTTTTCCCTTTCACACGAACATGATCTAATATTCTCCATTCGAATTGATCTTTCACGGCATTATAGGCATTTTCCCCAACCTGAATATAAATGCCGTACTGTTTTGCCGAGGACTCCAGCCGGGCAGCAATATTAACCATATCCCCCATCATGGTATAGTTCATACGCATCTTTGAACCCATGTTCCCTGTTACCAATTCACCGGAATTTAAACCGACTCTATGTCGGATATTTTGAACAATTTCAGGCCAGTCTCCGTCAGTACTCCATTTTTCCCGGAAAACTACCAACTGTTTCTCCATCTCCAAAGCAGTCATACAAGCCTGGTATTCCTGATCATCCACCGGAACAGGAGCCCCCCAAAAAGCTACTATGGCATCTCCAATATATTTATCCAGAGTACCACGACGATGAAGTAATATATCAGTCATGGCGGTTAAATATTCATTCATAAGGGATACGATTTTCTCCGGATCAAGAACCTCAGAAAATGCTGAAAAACTTTGAATATCCGAAAAGAAAGCTGTGTGGTATCCAATATCTCCACCGAGTTTGGGTTCTCTTTTTTCTTCATACATTTGGTCAATTAATTCTGGAGCTAAATATGCACCAAACGTATTTTTTAAGAATCGCTTGTCCTTCTGTTCCATAATAAACTTGTAAAGAATGTTACTGATATACGTGAACACAACGCCGAAAATAGGCGCAATTGTAAGGATAATTGTAGATTGCCCGAATTCCGGAACATTAATTTTACTCCAATTTCCTAAAATCTGTTTTACCAGCCACAAAGAATCATTTGTGAATGCTCCAATAGCAACACTAAAAAATATTGCTAACCCCAGAACAATACTTAGACCAGCAAACAGAGGATTTAAAAATGTAATGAATAGATAGGTAAGAATTGATAAACCACTGATCAGGAGAGCATGAGATACCCATGATTTACTATTCCAGGTGATATTACCTCCAAAAACATGAATAAAATTTTGATCCAAAAGGGTTTGAATAGCATTTGCGTGTACTTCCATCCCTGGCATTAATTGTTGTTGCCCAGCAAATGTATAGAAGGGTGTACTTTTTGTATCATGGAAAACCTCAACCGAAACGCCAATCATCACGATTTTATTGTAAAAGGGTGACTGTGTAATATCAAAATGATCACCAATACCAAGTTGCACCATCAGTTCAGCTTTTGTATCGGGATCTTCGATTTCATCTAACCACGCTGGGATCTCACCAGGCAGGAATTGGCTCATCCAGTCAATATCCTCATCTGGGTCCTTCAGATCAACATCTGCGATATCAACAACATTCGACAGCGGGTACCGATTGAACGTTTTCCACGCTTCATACTCGCCGATATTGATCCCTGAAGGGGGTCCGTAAAAATTAATAAGGAATTTTCCATTCTTACTACTAAGTGGGATTTTCAAAGGTCCATAGTTCAAAATATTATCTTCTAAATTAATATGGGGTAGCGTTGTGTCTGGCAGGTTGAGGTACTTCTGTACTGCTTTTATCCCAAGAGTTGAATACCAAGTATCTCGCTCCTGCTCAATTTTTAGAAATGTAAAATATTGCCTGGAAAATCCGTCTGTGTCGGGTTCCTCATTTACCAAACCATAATCCGGATCAGCAGATCGCAATACCTCTACAGGAAATTGTATGTATTGAGGTGGGATTCTCGTCGGCTCCTGTACAAGTTTGGTCGCCAAAATTACCGAGGTACCTTTAGCTTGTGCTTCCCTAATGGCATCAGCGAGTACACTGTCTCCATGAGCAGGTATCAAATCTTCCATCCCAAGTTTCTTAAGGTCTCGAGAAATCCCTTTCAAGTATTCCGCACGACGATCTGGTGAATCAAGCTGAATATCAAAAACGATTACTTTTGCACCGGCTCTCGTCAGGTTTTCAACCGTAATAGCCCATACTTCCCTTGGATAGGGCCATGTCCAGGGAACAAGACGATAACTCTCATCATCAATATCAATAATCACAATATCCAGACTATCTTTGGGAATCTCTTTCCTTGCTGCCCATCCGGACAAAGGTCCTCTTACTTTAAATGCCAGATCAATAACCTTTAATTCAAAATTATCGAATAAATGAACGCGATGAAAAAATAATACAATAATAATTGTACCAAGTGTCAATCCAAAACCAATTGCATGTTTTTTACAAAATTTTAGAATAGCAGACATAATTTAACTTCCTTTGATCTCCCTAAAATAAATAATTCATAGATATTTTCACAGCCAATGTTCCAAATCTAAATTCATTCTTAGCTTGTTTGATGTTTCCGGAAACAGTACCTCGACCTGTAAAATTCTTCCAGATTGAAAGATCAATCCCGGTATTCGCTCCAATATACGAAAATTCAGAAATACCCGTCGTCTTCATATAACTTAATCCGCCCAGGATTCTCAGTTTATTATCTCGGAATCCATAGGATCCATTAAACGCAAACTTTAATATCCGGGACTCTTTCGGCTTTTCTTTCGATCCAACAGTTCTGCCAGGTAACTCAAGATTGTATCTAGTAATATTAAAGGAAGTCTTTAACGGTGAGGTATACCGGGTTGAAACTGCAAGTGAAAATGACTGGGATCCGGAATTGGGGGAAATAAAATCACTCCTTCTTAAATCCATTAGTTGATCTTCTACATCTATGATATTAAAAGTGCCAAGAAAATTATAACTGACTCTACCGGAACGAATTGGAATTGATATCATCAGATTTGTAGCAGTAGTTTTGGTGTCTTCCCTAAAATCCCGAATAACTAAAGAATCCCGTCCGGTTGAAGATGTATAAAAAAGACTGTCCAACTCAGTACTTCCATTACTCCTACGCACACTTTGTAAATCAAAAGTAAATGTTGGCAGTCCTAACCCGGGCGCTAATGCAAAATTTGAAGAAACAGTATTCTGTGAATATGGGTCAACAACAGCGCTCAAAATTTTATTATCTCTATGTTTGTATGTCATTCTGATTGACAGTTTATTGTCAAATAGACGAATCCTATCAGATATAAAAAATTCCCTTAAGTTTCTTGAAAAATATGGATTGGCAAGAGAAATAAACTCAGGACCAACCTGTGAATATTGCATCTGAAATGTATTTTCATAATAATATGCCTGCATCCTTATTTTGTATGCAGCGGACGGCATATTCAATATCGCTGATATAGGCGATTCTGTATATAATTCAATATCAACAGGAACTAAAGGAATCATATTCGCATTAACAATGAAAAAATCTTTAAAGGTAGAAGGATCCACAATCTGTTCGAGAGAAAATCCCAGACTTGTCACCAAACCATACTCATCATATGTCCTAAATATGAATCCATCCAATGAGTCGTCTAATGTTGTGTCCATTTCGGCTTTTGTCAGAGCCCCATCCCAGATATTTTTGTTGACAAAACTGACTGCCCAATCAAGATCAAAATTCAATCTTCTTTCATCAAAAGAAAGCCCTGCATCAAACCCTAAAACAATGTTATCCTGAGGTAAATCTCCTCCCCAGTGCGCGTTCGCCAGTTTAAAAGAGGCAATATCTGAAATAGCATCCTTGAATTCATTTAGTGAATAAACTCCGGAATCTAAACCCGGATCCGATACGAAATCTGTCCAATCAGGAACGGTAAACTTTGCATTTCCTATTTCTTTACTCACACTTCCTGGATCATCCCTTGCTTTTTGTAAATTCAAACCCAATCGAGCTCGATTAAACAGGTTTAAACTTAACCGATATGCCTGGTACTGTCGTGAAAATGTAAAACCTCTTCTATCCAATTCGTAAATTGGCTTTCCACTCCCGTCACTGGAAATATTTGTGACTATATATGAGTCATCAGCACTGGGAAGTCCCTGAACAGCTCTTTCTAATTCTCCTTGTACCAGTTGAAACCTTATCCAATTCAGATTTACATCAACTCCAAATCCGCGTACTCGTTTACCATTAATTGTATAGGGAGAAAGAACAGGGGTAAAATCACCCAAATTAATTAAAATATTTTCGCCGGATTTTATCCCTAAAGAATATCTGTTTCTCGGTTGTAAATATTCACTTTCATTACTGGTTAATCTTAAATCTGTCACAAAATTTAACCAGTTCCAACCACCTTCAAATTCAAACCTTGTCTGTCCGATTGATAATACTCCACTCTCTATTTTATCCAGGGAATAGTCCGATCGTACTTTCCCTTTATATGAAAACTCCTCTGATGCTGTAATAATCCGTTTTTCCCCACCACTTACCGTAAATGACCATGTTTTGGGCTCAATCGAAATACCGTATAAATTTTTTAATTCTATTCTAACAGTATGAAAACCAGGTTCAATATTTTCGGGAGTATAAATAAGTATTTCCGGTGTAACTACTGCGAGAGATGTCACATCTATTCCATCAAATATAATCTTTACAGTGTTAAGAGCAACTCCTTGAATATTATAAAGGGAAGCAACAATTAATGCTTCTATAGATGATATTAACCTGTCTTCTTCCGGACTGACGATGAGAATATCTGCTTCCAAATATGAAATCTCTTCCTCTTCTCCTATAAACGATCTCGCACCGGTTTCTTCAGGCATCACGGGTAGAAAGTATGGAGAGTTTAATGGATTTTCACGGGGGAAACCGAGGGCGCTACCATCCGCTAATCTGACTAAGATTGAATATTCTAACCCATTTTCAGTAACAAATATTGGTGGAATCGAAGCTTTCCATCCTTCCCCTTCTGGTATCATATTTATTTCATGGAAGCTTGTCTGTCCAGGGCTTCTATGAATTACTCTGACATCAATAATCATAACATCACTAAACACAACAGTTTTGATAATCATTGGCTTGCCAGCAACAGAATTCACTGGTGGTGTGTGGATAAGTGTTGAAGCTCCTAAAAGAAATCTTGTTAGCAATAGCAAGAATAGGATTAAAATAGTTTTTTTATGAACCATTTTATAAGTACAAAAAGTGGTTATAAGTAAACGATGGAAGTATAAATAAAACTATTTCTTTTACAAAACCAGCGATTTATCACCGGTATTTTATGATGAAAACTTTTTCCTCACCGAATGCGTCTTTTAATCGGACTTTCAGTTCATTTATTTCCTCTTCGGCCTCATCCTCATCTTCAGGTATGTCCGAGTCTATTGTTTCTTGTAATTCTAAATCACCTGTTGGCGTTGATATTCCGGTCATTCCTGCACCTACAATAATTACTTCGCCCGAAATTAAATTTTGCAGCTCTATCAACCCTTCCAATCCGATAACTTGATCCCCCAATAGAGGATTAGAAATAAACCAGAAAATAGTCCCTTTCACCGATGCAACCGTAGTCGGTGTGGATATCATAAAATCACCCCGTCTCTCCTTAGATATTTCTGCTTTTAGGATCCCTGCGATCATGTCTATTTTTTTAGATATACCCTTGCCTTTTCTTGTACCAGAGATCTGGAGGTTTGTATTTTGTTTGATTTTTAACATACTTTTATCATCCAGATAAACCATTACCATGGATCCATCGGACCCTGTTTTAATAAAATCCTGATCAAACAACACGATTCCTGGAGTTACTGATTTAAAATTACTGCCACTTTTCCGTAATTCCACGGTTCCCTTTACTTTAGTTACTACCGCAATTCTTTCAGCGCCATACAACGAAATAGTCGATAAAAAAAATGTGGTCAATCCTAAAGTAGTCAACTTTCTTACTTTTCCCATTTTTTGTTTCACTCTTACTCTACCGAAATATTAATAATCAGTGAAGATTGATTTTGGAATTGTTGAATTAACGTATAGACAGCATCGATGGAAACTTGTATACCATTAATTTCATATGTTCCGTCAGGCGAGTACCCATATAATACACCATCAGGACCAAAGTAAGCAAAGAATTGATCCTCACCAAGAACATCCATCAATTGTTGTAAAAGAGGATGTAAGTTTTCGATTCCCATTTCAGGAGGTTGCGTTAAATCTCCAATTTTTAAGGACCAAATAGGGCTTAAATATGATTCTATTCCTACAGTGGTAGGTAGATTTTTTTTGATTTGCCATACATAAACATATCCAGGCACAAGTTCTACTGCATCGAAGAAAGGGTACTGAAGTGTGGTACTCACACCGACAGAAGCCCACCCTTCCGTCTGATTCATGGGGTATACCGTTACATCCTCTACAGCGTCTTCAGGTGATCCATGCAAGGAAGGATCAAACCGGGCAACCCGGATGAATGACTCACAATTTGAACAAGGTTCTGTTTCCCACTGAAAAACAGGATAAGTTGAAAAAACGGTGTTCTGACTGGTATCTGCCAATTCTCCCCCAGGTGCGATCAGATTCAGTGAGGTTGGGGATGTTACAATGATTTTCTCGGTAACCTCATCAGTCAAAGATAGACTACCGATACTTGAAGAAGATCCGGATCTAATCGCCAAATAAAACGTGTATTCACCATCTGGAAGTTTTCCTGTGGATAAAACAGAACTCAACATATTTTCATATTCTGAGATGTCCAATTGATCCAAAATGTGAACACGTAATGGAATTTCGTTTGGAGGACTATCAAGATCATAAATGGCGAGGTTCTCCGTCGTTAAATCTCTATTATCTATCCGTATATCCGCAAACATCTGAAATGGATCCGTCACAACTTTAATTACAGTCGTTGGTGATTCAATTCCCAGAGCAGGAGAAATTACTTCCATTTTAAATTCTACTTTAACCCATACTTCCTGTGACTCATAATCTCCATTTTCTTCGGCTAATCTAAAACTGAAAAGAAGAACATCCGTTGCTCCGGTGGCAAGATCAATACTACTTACATAATATGAAACATAGGGTACAAATCCAGGTTCAGGAAAAAGCTTTACATTTTGTGAGGAAACTATTGAAAGGAGAAATGTAGAAAGAATGAATTGTGCAATTATTTTTTTCATGTTTCGAAATCTCTTTTTGAAATTAAGACATAATTAATTTAACAGTTGTGACATATATCAACTCTATTGATGTGATTTTCAAAAGGTTACAATTGGAATTTATATCAAGTGAGAACATAAGTCAAATAAAAGAAAATTGGATATTATTTTACAATATATTTTTCGCTTATGGATAGAGTTCTATTCCTGAATCCTTCAATAACTATATAGATTTATATATTCGATATACGGTATTCCTACTTACACCTAAATTGAAAATTATCCGGGTTAAAAATGCGTTATTTATGTAAATAAAGAAAAAAGCCCACAATCTCTGGACTATGAGCCTTTAAAGATTCCCCGACGACGACTTACTCTCCCACCCCGTCTCCAAGGCAGTACCATCAGCGCTGCAGGGCTTAACTTCCGAGTGCGGAATGGGATCGGGTGTGTCCCCTGCGCCATAGTCGCCGAGAGAAATTATTTTCAAATAAATCTTGAACAATTGGTCAACAGGAAATCGACATCAAAGAATAGAAAAGTTGTGATAAAGCCTGACGGCTAATTAGTACCACTCGGCTGAATACATTACTGCACTTACACCTGTGGCCTATCAACCCTGTAGTCTACAGGGAGCCTTCACTCCCCCGATAAATCGGAGGAAGGGAAACCTAATCTTGGGAAAGGTTTCGCACTTATATGCTTTCAGCGCTTATCCTGTCCGAACGTAGCTACCCAGCCATGCCTCTGATGAGACAACTGGTGCACCAGAGGTTCGTCCGTTCCGGTCCTCTCGTACTAGGAACAGCATCCCTCAAGTTTCCTACGCCCACAGCGGATAGAGACCGAACTGTCTTACGACGTTCTAAACCCAGCTCACGTACCACTTTAATGGGCGAACAGCCCAACCCTTGGGACCTTCTTCAGCCCCAGGATGTGATGAGCCGACATCGAGGTGCCAAACCCCCTCGTCGATATGAGCTCTCGGAGGAGATCAGCCTGTTATCCCCGGAGTACCTTTTATCCGTTGAGTGATGGCCCTTCCATTCGGTACCACCAGATCACTAAGTCCTGCTTTCGCACCTGCTCGGTCCGTCGACCTTGCAGTCAAGCTCCCTTATACCTTTGCGCTCTTCGCACGATTACCAACCGTGCTGAGGGAACCATTGAGCTCCTCCGTTACTCTTTAGGAGGAGACCGCCCCAGTCAAACTACCCACCTGACAATGTCTCCCTCCCTGATTCAAGGGTAGGAATTAGAATTCCAGCAATGCAAGGGTGGTATTTCAAGGATGGCTCCACCCCGATTAGCATCGGAGCTTCATAGCCTCCCACCTATCCTACACATACAGAACCAGAACCCAATGTCAAGCTGTAGTAAAGGTTCACGGGGTCTTTTCGTCCTGCTGCGGGTAGTCGGCATCTTCACCGACGCTACAATTTCGCTGAGTTCCCGGTAGAGACAGTCCTCCAGTCGTTACACCATTCGTGCAGGTCGGAACTTACCCGACAAGGAATTTCGCTACCTTAGGACCGTTATAGTTACGGCCGCCGTTTACCGGGGCTTCATTTCAGAGCTTCTCCCAATGAATATCAGGATAACCCCTCCATTTAACCTTCCGGCACCGGGCAGGTGTCAGTCCCTATATTTCGTCTTACGACTTAGCAGAGACCTGTGTTTTTAGTAAACAGTCGCCAGAGGCTTTTCACTGCGGCCCTTTTCGGCTCCATCCGTAATGGATTTTACCTAATTGAGGCACCCCTTCTCCCGAAGTTACGGGGCTAATTTGCCGAGTTCCTTTACCGGAATTCTCTCAAGCACCTTAGAATACTCTTCTCGCCTACGTGTGTCCGTTTGCGGTACGGGTACCTTATCATCTCGCTTAGAGGATTTTCTTGACAGTATGATTAGGGTCAGTTTATGTCCTACGGACTCCTGTTCGTGTCTCGAGGTTAATGTCCCGGCGGATTTACCTACCAGGACCCTCTACGCACTTAAACCCGGACAATCAAAACCGGGATGACCTTTCACTTCTGCGTCCCCCCATCGCTCAAACGACCATAAGGTAGTACAGGAATATTAAACCTGTTGTCCATCGCCTACGCCTTTCGGCCTCGGCTTA
>SCKK01000019.1:0-15000 GCA_004124475.1 Fidelibacterota bacterium | reverse complement strand
TCATTGAATTTTTTAACCCTGACAACCAATTTATCATAGGCAATATCAATCGATTTATTGATGTCGTCAGATTTTCCTTTTACAAAAATTTGTTTTCGTTTAACGGTGAGTTTCATCTCGGCGGTAAAACTATTGCTTTCCTGAGATAAAATCACTCTACATACGACAGGTTTTTTGATATAGCGATGAATTTTATTCACTTTTTCTTCAGCATATTCGCGAACGTAGACTGGCGCTTGGAAATGTCGTGATGTTACTAATATCTGCATTATTCCTCCCTTACGTTTTTAAGACTAAGCTATATCTATATTATAACTGTTACCAAATGAGATATAAAACGATTATGAATTAAAATATTTTTCAAACGTACTCAGATACAAAAGTTAATGTGTAAAATCCCAATAAAATGAAGGAGTTTATATGATAGGTCCCGCTGTTTCTAATGAAGGTTCCTCAATAACAAACGTTTTAAAATTATTTCGAAATAATTGAGCAAGCCGGTTTGCTGCCTGATCATAAGCAGCCTTATCTTCCCATGTATTTCTTGGTATGAGAATTGGATCCTCTTCACCATTCAAGGTCATGGGAACATCCAATCCGAATACTTGCTCTTTAATAAATTGTGACTTTTCAATATCTCCTGTTAGGGTAGCAGTGACCATCTCTCGCGTCTTGCTTAAAGATATCCTTTTTGCGCCGGACATTGCAGAACCGCCATTCCATCCTGTATTAATGAGATAAACTTTAGTTTCGTGCTTTTCCATTTTTTCCCTTAATAACCTGGCATAGACTAATGGATTCAATGTTAAAAAAGGTCCACCAAAGCATGGAGAAAAAGTCGCTTGAGGTTCAGTTACTCCCCGTTCCGTACCTGCAACTTTGGCTGTATATCCACTAATGAAATGATACACAGCTTGATCAGGAGTTAACCTGGATACGGGGGGAAGAATCCCATACGCATCACATGATAAAAATAAAATAGTATTAGGGTGTTCGGAACGACTGGGTTTACCCTGTGCAAAAAGGGATGCTTCAATATGATCCAAAGGATAGCAGATACGTGTATTTTCAGTTATACTACTATCGCTGAAATCCACAATTTTAGTCTCTTCATCAAATACAACATTTTCCAGTAAAGCTCCATGCTTAATCGCAGCCCAAATTCCTGGTTCGGCTTCCTTGTTTAAATTAATGGCTTTGGCGTAGCACCCTCCCTCAAGATTAAAAATTCCCTTATCTGACCAACCATGTTCATCATCACCGATTAAAAGCCGATTTGGATCAGTTGAAAGGGTTGTTTTCCCGGTACCTGAAAGACCAAAAAAGAGAGCAGGATTTTCACCATTCATATCCACATTGGCAGCACAGTGCATTGTAAGAATCCCTTTTAAGGGAAGATAATAATTCATGACAGAAAATATTCCCTTTTTCATTTCACCACCATACTCCGACCCACCGATTATGGCAATACCACGCTCTAAATTAAAGATAATAAATGTTTCCGAGTGTAAACCGTGTGATGCCCACTCTTCATCAATCACTGGTGATGCATTAATGATAGTAAATTGGGGTTCAAACTTATTTAATTCTTTAGTAGTCGGACGAATAAACATATTATTCACAAAAATTGCTTGCCAGGCTTTCTTTGCAATAAACCGGACTGGAAGTGCAGTTTCCAGATCGGAGCCACAAAAACCATCAAATACAAAGACACCTGATCCGTCGTTATTTTTGTTATAAAAATCGACAACCTTATCCATTAATATGTTAAATACTTCGATGGAAATAGGCTTATTTACAAAACCCCACCACACATTATGAGAAGTTGTCGATTCATCAACAATGAATCTATCTTTAGGAGATCTTCCCGTATATTTCCCCGTGTCGACCATCAAGGCACCATTCATCCCTAATACACCTTCACCCCTATCTATAGAAAATTGTACAAGATCATCAATTGATGTATTTCTTCTAATTTCACCTATATCTTTCAATCCAATGTATTTGAGGTCCATTTTATGAAAATTCTCCTCTATGCGTGTGGATGGGATTGTTTATAAATCTTTTTCATCTGTTCAACTTTTAAATGAGTATACACTTGTGTAGAAGATAAGCTTGCATGCCCCAGTAAATCCTTTACAGCCCTTATATCCGCCCCACGGTCCAATAGATGTGTTGCAAAAGAATGCCGCAAAAGATGAGGGTTAAATTTCATACCCATGGCAATTTCTTCAAAATATTTCTTTAACCGTATTTGGATGGTTCGAGGTGAAATTCGTTTCATTCTGTTTGAGATAAAAAGAGGATCATTGTCAGAAATCGCGCCTGCCGCCCTTTCCCGGATATAGAGATATTCATTAATTGCATCAATGGCAGTATCCCCGACAGGAACTAATCTTTCCTTGTTCCCTTTCCCTGTCACTTTTACCAGGTTTTCACTTTGACTTACATCTCCTACGGATAAATTAACCAATTCATTTAACCGCATTCCGGTGCTGTAAAATAGTTCCATAATAGCTCTATCCCGGAGTCCCTCCCATTTGTTCAAGAGTGGCGCTTGCATCAATTTCTCAATCAAATTTTCCTCAAGAAAATCGGGTAAGTGTTTTACAAACTTAGGTGATTTCACTCCAGCTGCAGGGCTGAATGGTACTTCCTCAGATTTTACTAAATACCTGAAGAATGATTTTACGGTTGCTAATTTTCTGGCAATAGATCTGCTGGAAATATCTCTATCGAAAAGATAGCTAAGAAAATGTTTTATGGATGTTTTATCTACAAATCTAAAATCATCTACAATTTTCCCAAGATACTGATTCAAAAATTGACAAAATTGGTTCAGGTCAATTCGGTACGATTTGATTGAGTTAAATGAATAATGCCTTTCTTTATCAAGGTATTTTAAGTATTCCTCAACAAAGTCAAGTTTCAAATCACGCATATTCCATCCCCAACAGATGGATTAAATTTTTATAGTCCGGAAAGAGAGGGGCTGTTAGTGTCATTCTTTCCCCCGTATTTGGATGATTAAATGAAATAGACAGAGCATGAAGAGCCTGTCTTCCAATCGCATCAAAAAGAAGTATCAGTGATTTTTGGACCTCTGGCAAATATCCATGTAAGCGATTCTTTCCCCCTTCGTATAACTCATCTGAGAAAATCGGATGGTTAATTGAAGTTAGATGAACCCTGAGTTGGTGAGTCCTGCCGGTTTTGGGGGATAATTCCAGTAACGTAAGATATTCGAATTCATTTACAACTTTCCAATATGTAATAGCGTTTCTCCCCCTATCACCAACTGTAAATCGCTGCCTGTGTTTTGGATGCCTGATAATAGGTTTGTCAATCACTCCCTCAAGTTCCCTGAATGTTCCCCAAACCATTGCCAAATAAGTCTTCTCTACCGTTCTCTCAGCAAATTGATTCGAAAGATGTAAATGGACTTCATCACTTTTTGCTACAAGGAGTATGCCGGAAGTATCCTTATCTAACCGGTGAACGATTCCCGGACGATCATGATCAAGCGAGTTTGGTAAAGAACCCAAATAATAAATCAATCCGTTGGCAAGTGTGCCACTGAAATTCCCAGCGCCGGGATGGGTAACCAAATCAGGTTGTTTATTTACCGCCAATAAAAAGTCATCTTCGAATATAATGTTTAAAGGGATCTTTTCCGCTATTAGTGTTGCAGGTTGAGGTTCTGGGATTTCAACGAGAACCTTTTCACCCCCTTCAAGCAACATGCTTGGTTTGGCTGGTGAGCCATCAACTAACACATGATTTGATACAATACATTCCTTTACTTTGGTTCTCGAAAGAAACTCAATTTTTCCTGCCAGATATTTATCTAAACGAACATGATGGTTATTTACCGTTATTCTAATTGTTTTCATTGTTGACTGTTTTAAGTGTGTTTTTGATAATAAAAGAAGAATAAAGAAAAAGGATTAACCCAATTGTCACAGATGAATCCGATACATTAAACACCGGCCAATGATAACCCGCTATACTAAAATCGAAGAAGTCCACGACTTTTCCAAACAGTAATCTGTCTATCAAATTCCCAATAGCTCCACCTAAAATAAGTGCTAATGATAACCTCAATACAATTTGACCTTTTCTTACTAACCACAGGTAATAAAAAACCGCCACTGTTGCGATAATAGAAGCTATAGGGAATATCACCGATCCACCTGGAAAGTTGATCCCAAACGCAATGCCGGAGTTTTCTACATAAGTAAAATGGAAAAAATTTCTTATTACAGGAATGGAATCATGAAATGTCATAGAGGTACGTGCTATTTGCTTGGTCACCTGATCAAGGATAACCACAAAAATAGTGTAGACCAATACGGTCACGAGTTCAACTATTAGCTTTATTTTTGCAGCTTACGCAGTGCTGAGTATGGGGTACTTCTTCTAACCTTTCATTGAGAATCTTATTGTCACACTCGATACAAAAACCAAATGTTTCATTTTTAATACGCAGCAGTGCTTCATCCAGGTAGCGGATGAAATTATTTTCCCGCGTAAACCATAAAAAAGATTTTTCCCTTTCCATTGCATCCGTTCCAACATCCGCCATATGGTATGCATAAGTTGAATCCCGGGTTGTGGTATCGAGATTTCCCTGATCATTCAGGGATTGTTCTCTAATATAACCCATTTCTTCCAAGGCTCGATCCCGCTTTTCCTGTATGAGTTTCTCATAATGAGAAAGCATCTTTTTGGATAATTTATTCTGTGTCATCGTTGCCTCACTCTATAAAGAAATTCTCGAAATTCCAAATGAAACCGTTTCTCCCCGCACTAATATTTCTTTTGTGTATTCACCTGTAATACCATTTCCCGTTAGCTCCACAGCAAGGATTTCATTACAAAAATAATCTTTAAAAGAATTTAAAGCCGTATCTATGATTCCACGGGCGTTTGTTGTCACTTTAATTCTATCCTCCACATTAAAATTGGCTTCCTTTCTCATATTCTGAATATGTCGAATCATATCCCGAACGATACCTTCCTGAATTAATTCTTCAGTCAATTCAGTTGAGATTGCTACCGTAATTCCAGGCTCGGAGGCAGTAGACTTTCCTTCTATTGATTGTTCCTTAATGATAATTTCCTCAGGACGTAATTCAAAAGTCTCTCCGTTATAGCTTAATTCAATCGATAAATTGTTGACCTGTCGAGAAGTAATATCTTCATATTTCAATTCATCCAATGCTTTTTTGATTCCGGGCAAATCTTTGCCAAACCGTTTGCCAAGGAGGGCATAATTCAATTCTAATGTCTGTATAATAAGCTCATTTCTTGATTTTACCAGTTCTAATTCTTTAATATTCAACTCTTCTAAAATTTGATCTTTATATCGAAGAATTGCAGGACCCTTCTCTTCATCTACAATAAAATACTGAAGTTTGGCTAATGGCTGACGTATTTTAAGATTCGCTTTGTTACGAGCACTCCTACCCAATTCCACTATTTTCACAACAGAATCTATTTCAGAAATGAGTTTCTCATCAATCTCTTCTACACCCACACTCGGAAACTCACAGAGATGTAAACTTTCAGCGGCACTGGGGTTTAAGTTTCTAATCAGGTTTTGATATATCTTTTCGGTAACAAAAGGGATAATGGGAGCCAACACTTTAATCAAATCGCTCAGCACATTGTAAAGAGTGACATAAGCGGCATTTTTATCACTGTCATTTTCGCTTTTCCAAAACCTCCGTCTGTTTCTCCGAACATACCAATTAGAAAGATCATTTAAAAATCTGTCTATCTTTCTCATTAATCGTTCTATTCGATAACTTTCATATGCATCGGTGGCAGTGACAATTATTTGATTCATCTTTGAGGTAATCCATCTGTCCAATTGGGTGAAATCTTCAGAGGATACTTTAACATTAACCGGATTAAATCGATCAAGGCTGGCGTAAGTCACAAAAAATGAATAAACATTCCACAAGGTGATGAGCCGTTTGCGAATTTCTTTGGCAGAACCATATCCAAATAATAAATTCTTTTCAGGATTTTGAGCTGCAAACATCCACCGCATGACATCCACACCCATTTCTTCTGCAGCATCGTCAAACCAGATAGCGTTTCCGTCAGACTTGTGCATATCTTTCCCTTTTTCATCCTTGACGATGGCATGACCCAAAACCTTCTTAAATGGTGGTTTGTTCTCAAGAACCGTGCTCATAGCAAGTAGGGAATAAAACCAGTTTCTGAATTGTCCGGGCAAACTCTCTGTAATAAAATCTGCGGGAAACCATGATTTCCAATAATCCGGATCAGTCACATAATGAATAGTAGAATACGGTACAATTCCGGCATCGAGCCAGGGATTTCCCACATCCGGAATCCTTGATAGCAGACTACCACAATGATCACACTTTATTTTTACGTGATCAATCCACGGACGATGTGGAGAATTGCCCTCAAAGGCTGTCCATCCCTCTACTGCTTTCTCTTTCAGTTCTTCATAACCACCGATAACAGTGATTTCATCGCACTTATCACAGGGATAAATGGGCAATGCGAGACCCCAATACCGCTTTTTGGATATCATCCAATCATCCATATTTTGCAGCCAATCGAGTTCCTGATCCATACCCCACCCCGGAATCCAATGAATCTGCTTGGTTATCTCCATAATACCCCTTCTCATCTCATCCATAGAGATAAACCACTCATCGACGAGTCTGAAAACCAAATCTGTTTTGTGTCGCCAGCAAATCGGATAACGGTGCGTATAGTGTTCTCTCTTGTAAAGTATCCCTCGTGACTTGAGGTCAGAAACAATGTCTTTATCGACATCCCTTACATTCTTACCGGTGAGCCAACCGAATCCTTTTAGATAATTACCAAATTGGTCTAAAGGTGCGATCACGGACAGGTTTTCAATTCTGGATAGCTGATAATCCTCATGTCCACAACCTGGCGCTACATGAACGATACCGGTTCCTTCCTCGTCATTAACTTCTGTCCAACTAACTATTTTGTGAGACACATTTGCCTGAGCCTCAAAGTGATCAAAGGGTCCGTGATACGGTCTACCTACAAGGTCAGATCCTTTTAAATTTTCGATCACTTCATAAGATCCCTTTTCTTTGAGTATCAACTCCTTACGCTTCGCGAGATAAAGATACTCATCGTTTTGCTTCACTTTTATATAATCAATGTCAGGATGAACAGCTGCAGCTACATTCGAAGTTAACGTCCAAGGGGTAGTCGTCCAGACCAATAATGATTCTTTTTCCGCATCCAGAAATGGGAGTCTAATAAATACTGACAAATGGGTTCTTTCGATATATCCTTCTGTGGCAATCTCATGTTCACTCAATGAAGCACCACAATCGATACACCACGGCATAACATCATGACCTTTGTAAATCCACCCCTTTTCATGACATTTCTTTAAAAAATGCCAGATGGTATAATTATTTTCATCAGACATGGTGTAATAAGAGTTATCCCAGTCCATCCAATACCCTAACCGAATTGACTGTTTGGTCTGGATTTCAGAGAATCGTTTCACTCTTTCTTTACAAGCATTCACAAAATTCTCTATCCCAAATTCTTCAATATCTGTCTTTGATTTAAAACCTAACTCTTTTTCAACTTCCACTTCCACCCATAAACCCTGACAGTCAAACCCATTCTGATACCTCAGTTCATATCCTTTCATGGCATGATAACGCAGGAAGAGATCTTTATACGTTCTTCCCCATGCGTGATGCACTCCCATTGGATTGTTAGCAGTAATAGGTCCATCCAAGAATGACCACTTGGGTTTTCCTTTAGACGATTCTACCAGTTTTTGGAAAATCTTATTGCTCTTCCAGAAATCGAGTATCTCGTGCTCCAATCGAATAAAATCTACTTTAGACTGTACCTTATCAAGCATTGATTAAAGAACTTCCTTCATTGATATGTAAATCACCTAATAGGGACCCTAATTTGCTGTATCGCCTGCCTACCTTCAGACAGGCCTGTCTACCGACAGGCAGGCCTGCCCGACTGAGCACATGGTCAGGCGTGGAATTTCTCCATCCCGACGCGTCTGGACGAATGTCACAATGGACTCCTCAGGAGACTCCCACGGAGAGACCTTATCCCAAAGGGATTCGTCACCTGATGTACGGGTCGTTGTCATGTTATCGTCTCGGAATTTCTCCATGGGAGTCCCTATGGGACAATGTTTCTCATCGAGAAAACTAGTTATTGGTCAATTGGTTACTGGTTAATGGGTTATCATGACTGACCACTCACAACTCTATTACTCACTAATCACCAATCACTTCTAATCACTTACTAAACCTTAGCCTTAACCTCAGTCTTTTCAATCAATTCGCGAATCTATGTTATTTAATAACGGAATTGATGAACAAAAAGTGGTCAGCAAACCTAAACAAATAGGGATACCCCTTATGAAAATAAAAAGTTTGGTCTTTTCAAATATTTTCACAATTTTCAAGCTTGAAGTTTAATTCCTCTTCAATTCAATGTCAAAACATTTCACGTCGTAAAATGGTGTAGGACAGTCATACTGATAGAACACCTAAGTAGTGCCTGACCGAAAAACAAAAAACCGGATGAAGAAAGATGTCATCTTTTCCGAGGGATCCTTTGGATAGTTTGAATGTTCATAAGATCTTCGTCGAACAATTGCCTGCCTGTCGGCAGACAGGGAAAATTGGCGATAAAGATGACATCTTTTTCCTAAACTGGACTTTTCATTCAGACAATAAGTATCAGGGAAGTGCTTTAGCGTAAAAGAATCATTTTTTTATTTATGATGAAGTCCCCCGCCTTAATGGTATAAAAGTACAATCCCGAACTTACATTATTTCCCTGACTGTTTTTGCCATTCCAGTATGTTTCGTAGTAGCCTGGTTCAACATCTTTATTCATGAGGGTGACCACCTCCCTGCCAAGAAGGTCGAAGATAACCAATTTTACATGAGCCGGCTTGGGAATCTCATACCGTATCTTTGTGATGGGATTAAACGGGTTGGGATAATTTTGGTGGAGGACAAAGCGACGAGGAAGTAAATTGTCAATTGTCAGGTTGAATTGACCACTTTCTACAATTTTACCATTCAGATTCCTCAAATTATAATCAAGAATAATATTTGACTCACCAGTCGAATTGCTCTTAAAACGGATCGTAGCGACAGGCAGGGTTTCGTCAAATGGTTTATCCGTTCTCTCAAATCCCACGGAAGCGAACAATACTGCATTGCTATCAGGGTTGACTTGTTGAAAGAAAGGTGCGGAGTGAAACACGTGCCTCAAATATACTCCACTGGAAATCTCTTTTAGCTCCAGATCGTTTCGGACAAATGAAAAAACTCCATCCACCATCATAAGGTCATCATTTACATTCACAAACAGATCGACCGTAACAAGTCCATCTGACCGCCAGGGATCATCCGGGATACGCTGCACCAGAGTAATAGACCCCGGCTCTGAAGCAGATTTTGATAGGAGCAGCGATCCCCCACGGAACCCGTTGTGCGCAAACGACCAGTTCCACATCTGTATGAAAACCATGAGGTCTTCAAAATCAAAAACACCATCGGGCTTGGGAATGAGCTCCGGGACTTCACCCGTTGCAGGACCGATTTCATAGAAGGTATCTTGCGGGACGGCATTCCAAGCGGCGGCAAAGAGGGCAAGATCATTGGGGTCAATAATAAGGTCGCCAGTGAAATCAGCGGGATAGTTTAAGATGGTCATATAGCCCGAGGTATCTGCAATACCAGTATCGTTATCAAATGGTGTCATTATAAAAAGGACATTGCTCAATCTTCGGAAGCCTACGTCTTGCAAGAGTAACCATGTGATAGTGCCGGAATAGTCTTGTTGAATCAATCCTGATATTTTGCCGCTCAATGTAGCGCCTGTCCAGGTTTGTCCCTGATCCACTGAGAAGAATCCAGAAATGGAAAGAGTGTCATTTTCGTCATCGGACAGGATAAAGTTAATTTGCATCTCCACCGAGCCGGTGTCGGGGTACTCAGTGATTAGGGCAGTGGGGATAAGGTTGTTGTCGAGGTGGAAATCAGGGGTTTCATCGGCAAGGCCGATAATGACATCTCGGGGTGTTATTCGAAATCGAACCGTATGCAAATCCAATCCCGGCAAATCCATTGCAGAATGCCATGTTAGACTTCCTTCATAAAGTGTCGTGTCAATGTCAGATGTGTCCCCGCTGACCATTGCCAAAGTCCAAGTTCCGCCAGAATTGATGGAGTATTCAGCATGAAGGTCAACCGTCGAAAACTCATCGTTTGAAATCTCATAATTGATGACGACATCACCACTCTGTTCTCCTTCCAGATCTATCAGTTGAATAGATGATGCAATATTATCTAATTGAATAGTGATTGCTTCCGAAACACCTTCATCATTGTCAAACGGGATGAATCGCACTAAGATATTATCTGAAACAGTGGGCAAATCTTCCAACGAATGCCATACCACAGTTCCTGCATATTCCTCCTGAACAATGCCGAAAGTATCCCCTGCTAATGTGGCAATATGCCAAATTCCATCAAATTGATATTCCATCAGAATAGATAAGGTATCATTCTCTGCATCCGATAGCATGTAGTTAAATGTGATATCTCGAGTTTGGAATCCCACTATGTCTTCCAAAATGATGCTGGGTAATTCATTGTTGTCCAAATGGAAATCTTCTGTCTCATCGGGAATACCCAACCTGCGTTCAAGGTTCACTCCCTGACTCTTTACAGCAATACGACTGGGTTGTCCTGAATGACCAAATCCTTTCTTTGGCATGTCATTGCGAGGCATTTCCTGAGTGAAGCGATGGGAATGCTGTGGCAATCTCGTCACCTCTTGGCTCACCGATCGATCCTGGCCTAAAGAAACCATATTGCCACGCTTCACTCCGATCCCGACCTGTCGGGAGGATTCCACTCGTCCCCTAAGGGACTCCTGCTGGAGCAATGACTTGATACTTTTGTATCTTTTATCATTAGCTGATGTGTTACTTTTCCATCCTGGAACTCTTAACATACCTAAACTGACTCCAGAACCAGCCTGCTTCCCCGAAGAACCATTACCGTCTCCTTGGCTTTGTACTGAATCGTACGGGGTGATTCGAAAACGAACTGTGGAGAGATCAATCCCCGGAACCTGCATTTCTGAGAACCAAATCAAACTATCCGAATAACCCTCACTGAATATGCCTTCCATATCCCCTATAACGAAAGCAGAATCCCAATTGACCCCCGAATCAAGAGAATACTCGCACAAAAGTCCAACAACCGTCAAGCCATCGTTACTGATCTGATAATGTATGGTCACATCACCCGTTTGCTCTCCTAGTACATCATCCAACAAAATAGAAGGCACAACATTATCCAATAACACCTGCAAAGTATCCGACAAACCCGTATCCGCATCCATAACAGTTAACCGAAAGAGTATTGTATCAGCAACATCCGGCAAGTCAATATCCGATCTCCAGACAATTCCATCAGCGTAAAGAGTGGTATCCAGGTCAACGCTGTTTCCTTCTATGGTAGCGGACTGCCAGGTGCCAAACGATTCCACATAATACTCACAATTGATGCCAAGTGTATCCCCTTCCGTATCTGTCAGTTGGTATGCGACAGGGGATGTTGCCTCTCCAAAACCCCACAAGTTCAGTCAGTGCCGCTGATGGGGGTTCATTATTGTCCAGGTGGAAATCGGCTGTTTGATGACTAATACCAACATTGACATCCCTCGGTGTTATCTTGAACCTTACCGTATGAAGATCAACTCCGGGTAAGTCGGTGACTGAATGCCATATCAAACTTCCTGAATATCGAGTAGTATCTATATCTGATGTGTCACCGCTAACCGATACAGTCGACCAACTGCTTCCGGAATTGATGGAATAAGCAGCGTCCAGGGAGATAGTGTCAGCTTCATCATCGAAAATCGAATATTCGAATGTTAGGTCACAACTCACCTCTCCTTCAATCACCGTATTTATGGCAATTGACGGAACGCCGATATTGTCCAACAACATTTCGGTTGTATCGGTAAAGCCAAAGTCGTTATCTCTGGGCGTAATGCGGAAAAGTACATATTGTGCTGCCTCTGGTAGATCCTGTCGAGTGTTCCAAATGATACTGTTGGAATACTGAGTAATTTCCGAGGTATCGCCAGACACTGTAGCGGGAATCCAAATTTCTGTGGAATCATCGTAATATTCACAAACAATGGTTAGAGAATCATTTTCTGAATCGGAAAGAAGATATGAAATAGTCACGTCATCGCTTTGTTCGCCATCCAAATCGGTAATGGTAATGGAAGGCACATCATTATTATCGAGATGAAAGGGAGCGGTGGTGTCAACAATGCCTGTGTCGTTGTCCATCGGAATCAGTTGTAGTTTGACACTGGCAATATCCCGCCCCGGTAGGTCTTGTTTGCTATTCCATATAAGCGTGTCGGAGTAGATATTTATTCCTAAGGTATCCCCGGTTACCGTTGCTTTTGACCAAGTTGCTCCCCCGTCTACGGAATAGTTGATCGTAATATCAAGCGTATCATTTTCCGTGTCGGATAAAACATAAGCGAGGAGAATATCTCCTGTCTGCTCACCGACCAGGTCTGTGACCTCTACTACAGGCAGTTCATTGTTGTCCAAATGAAACTCAGCCATTGAATCGGCACTGCCATCCGCCCATCCATCAGACGGGACAAACTTCAACTCAACATTTTCTAAATCAGCGCTTCCCAAGTCGGCTCGAGAGTCCCAGATCAGGGTTTGCACATATTGTGATGAATCAATGTTAGTGATATTTCCAGCGACCGTTGCTGGTGCCCACTCATCGGTTCCCGTCCTGTAATAAGTAGCTATACTGAGAACATCGTGTGTCGTGTCTACAAGCGTGACATTGATTTTCACACTATCGGAATATTCCATCAACGTCTCTTTGAGGAAAACATCAACGGAATGGAGTTGATAATTATCAAGGACAAAGATGTCGGTGGAATCGGGTTGACCGGTGACAACTGCAGAGCCGAGTATTCTGTTTAGGGAATGCGTAGCCCCGCCATTCACCTGCCCGACTACGTCATTCAGGCGGGTGGCGGGGATTGATGAAATGCCATCTCCTCGACGGGTTTCAACCCGTTTGTCTCTAAAAGCCCCTGAAGGGGCTAAATCGAATTTTGGTGCCCCTTTTGATCCCGACATGGATGTCGGGACTGTTGATTTATATTCATTGTACCCCACAAAGGTCTTTGCGGAACCCTCCATACCAGTCGAAGGACTGTAAGGCGTAATTTTGAACCTCACATTTCTCTCATCTACATCCGGTAAATCGCTCCTAGAATTCCACGTGATAACACCTCTGTAATTCTCTGGTGGAAGTTGGGATGTGTCACCTTCAACCGCAGCACTGTTCCAGGTTGCACCAGCATTTGTTGAATACTGACACAGAAGTCCTACGTTGCTATTATTCACATCATATATGGAATAGTCAATATCCACATCCCCTGACTGTTCGCCTGAGGTATGTAAGGAGATGTTGACAAACGAACCTTCCGGGATCTGATTCTTTAGAATAGATACATCACCACTTGAGAGATTCACAACCGCCAGATCCATGATACCAAATTCGCCACTGATGTCTAATCCTGTAATAGCTCTTGGCCCTGACCCAACCCCGATTGTATCACTTGCTGTGAAAACTCCACTGCCATCATTGCTCAATATGTTCACATCATTTGAACTGAAGTTCAAGCAAGCCAAATCAATATCCCCATCCGCATCCAGATCATTTGCACAAAGGGCTATTGGTTGGCTCCCGGCAGAGACACTGGTCAAACCACCAAAAACGCCATTTCCATCATTAAACAGGACTGAAATATTGTTTGAAGATCCATTTGCTGTGGCTAAATCCACATCGCCATCGCCGTCAAAATCGTATGCGGTAATTCCGTTTGGAGCGGTGCCGGTTGTGTATGTGCTGTCTAAGGTAAAGTTGCCAACAAGGCCAGGTCCAAGCAACGGAGAGGTTGAAATTACCCATGTAGCACCATTGGTCAACGTTCCTGTATTTCCGTTTCCAGATACATCACTGGCCGTTGTACCTGTTGCTTCATCAAACCGCCAATAACCAACAAGTGCTGGTTCATTCCCGGTTAACGTGTACTTCATATTGTCCTTAATTTCATCATCTGTTAGAACTCTGTTCCAGATACTTAATTCATCCATTTTGCCTGTTAGATAACTTGCATAGTAAATGGTTTGTCCTGTACTTTTCCCCAATAAGAGTGACTGAGAACCCTGATCTATTGATGATACAGTAGTTATGGGAGTCTCTACCCCATCTAGCCAAATTCCATTATTTGTTACAGCGATGTGATGCCACACATTGGGGGTTACAACTGTTACTCCAAATCTAGTTTGCCAACCAGAAGAACTGTAAAACTGAAATCCTATATCACCGCCTTCACTCTCTTTTCTTATGAAGAAATTGTATCCAAAGTTTGATCCGTCACTTATCCTTGAGACAATGGAGTTATGTGATGACTTATCTGCTACATAAACCCAAGCAGAAATTGTAAAAGACGAACTCAAATTTAGACTTGAGTTAGAACCTATGTTGACATAGTCATCTATTCCGTCAAACTGGAGTGCCCATCCTGGTCCCAAACTTTCACGCTTGGCATTTAATAAAATGGTAATATCGTTGGAATTCTTATTACTCACCGCAATATCAATATCTCCATCATTATCCAAATCTTCCAAAACAACGCCGCTTGGCGCAGTTCCGACATCAATGTCCATAGAAGCACCAAAAGCTCCTGTTCCATCGTTTAATAGAATTGATCACTACTGTCCGGTTAAAATAGCGCTAATTGAGGCACAGGTTCCCTTGCCTTCTTGACTGTTTTCACGTTTAAGGACAAAATATCGATTAAATTTGTCCGTTCCATCAGAATTTCTTTGATCATTCG
>SCKK01000056.1 GCA_004124475.1 Fidelibacterota bacterium | reverse complement strand
TGATTGTGAAATTCGGGTACACTCCACTTATGAAGCCAAGTATAAATGAAAATAAAGGATATAATCTATCCCCTTCATTGGGGGGGGGTAAGCGTTGGGTATCAAATGTGACGAAGCACTGCTCGAGGAAGATGGTATTGTTGAAATAATCCGCTCCTTTAATTGAACATTCTTATTTGGATTTGGGCATTAAGATCTCTTCCATTAAAAGTACCTGAAAATACGCATACAGAATTAGCATTGCAATTTGAGTAATGAGAATTTAGATTTAATTGAACACGACCAGAAGGGATAAGATTTAACCAAGAAGGCTGAAATCCTTTAGCAGTGTTAAATGAACTTTTTTATAGTTAATAGACTGGCTGTTTACTTCCGGTCATTTCCTGGAATATGTTTAAGGTCAAAACATAACAGCCAGCCTTTTCATTACTTGAACATCTTAAACAAATGAGGTATAAAATGAAAAACATAGACCTAAAAAGCCTAATCTTTGGCATATTAGGAACTGCTTTAATATTTGTCTTAATAGGTGCTACCATTCAAAAGTAGAATTTGGGGGATATCGTGGTCAATTCTGTAATGGTAGTGGTTGAGAAGGGGGAAACGGTTGGTCTATTAGGGTTGTTACAGAACGGGGGGGTGCTTTCATTGAGTAAAGCAGGAAAACCACTGATGGTGATACTTGTTTGTGAAGATGAATGTAGTACAATTACAACCTACAACTCTTAATGGTAAACAGACAGTTAATCTACGGACAAATTGGTTCTGGGTTGCTGATTTTCTGGTTGGGCGTATTAGCATCATTCGGATTATTTAAAATATGGAAATAAGTAGCCCTGGCCGCATTTGCCTTTTTGGTGAGCATCAGGATTATTTAGGATTACCGGTGATTGCTATGGCGATATCCCTCCGTGCACGAATTGCTGGTGAGAAGCGGACGGATAGAGATGTTGTCATCCGAAAACCGGACCTGGGAGAAACAGAAGAATTTTCACTGGATGATCTAACCTATACCAAACCAAGGGACTACTTTAAAAGCGGGATCAAAGTATGCGAAAATGAAGGACTTGCTTTTTCAACAGGTTTTGAATGTGAGGTAACCAGCGAAATTCCATTTCAAGCAGGGACCAGCAGTTCATCAGCGATCATGGTGAATTGGATTCACTTTTTATCTAAAATGGCAGATGACCCGGCAGATTGGAATCAGCAGAAAATTGGCGAATTAGCTTATAATGCTGAAGTAAAAGAGTTCAATGAGCCTGGCGGCATGATGGATCAATATTCTGCTGCTATGGGCAACCTCATATATTTGGAATCGGAACCGAAAATTTTGATCAAATTATTGAATCCAAAATTAGAGGCCTTTGTTTTGGGTGATTCCTGCGAACCAAAAGACACATTGGGAATTTTACAGCGCTGTCGGGATGCTCGATTAAATATTATTGAAAAACTCAAAATGAATAATTCTGACTTTGATCTACATTCTTGTGATTCGGAATCCGTTTCATCCGGATTGAATGATGAAGAATCGAAATTGATGAAAGGAACAATCCAGAATCGGGATATTTTAAAAACAGCACTTTCTGAATTGAAAATGGTTGCACCTAATCATGAATTAATAGGCGATCTTCTCACGGAACATCACTTAATACTGCGTGATATTCTGGATGTGAGTACACCCAAGATCGAATCCATGTTTGCAGCTTCTATGAAAGCTGGTGCCTTAGGAGGAAAAATAAACGGTTCTGGTGGTGGTGGTTGTATGTTTGCCTACGCCCCGGATAATCCCGAAAAAGTAGCCAAAGCCATCGAACTTGTCGGTGGAAAGGCATACATTATTCATCCAGATACAGGAACAAGAATTGATTAATTTTGGCAATTACTTAAAGAATATTTTAGTTAATGAACGATTTAACTCTTTTAGTTGTCGCCGCAGGAATGGGTTCCCGCTATGGCGGTCTCAAACAATTGGATGCCGTAGGACCCAACGGTGAAACAGCATATGCCGGTGGAGACAATATTTCAGACGGTTTTCTGAATAGTAAGAGTGCCTGGTGGGGTTATGTAACTTTCACCGTTTTATGTTGTGATGTAGAAGCCTAAGTTTGTCAAGATGAAGTATGGACACATTGGGTCGAATAACATAACAACGCTGGCGAAGTTAGTTTATACAATGACGGTGATTATCTTTATGTGATATACAATACCAACGAATCTGCTGATCTCGGAGAAATTCATTTAAATATTGATACTGTAGAACCAGATAGCAGATTAATTACAGACCATTATAATGCGAATGGTGATGTTGATGCGGTTTCCCCAACTGATTTGTATACTTTAGTTGGCCCCCATTCAGCTTTTGATTATCACGGGAACGAAAGCGGTTTTTCTGAACAGACTGAAGTTTTCCTGTCGATAGAAAAAATGGCAATTCCAGAAAAGTTTGTACTTCACCAGAACTACCCCAACCCATTCAATCCAATAACTACGATTCAGTACGATTTGCCGGAAGCAAGCGATGTGAGAATTATTATCTACGATATGTTGGGCAGAAAGGTAAGAACATGGATTGATCAACATCAAGATGCTGGCTACAAGTCAGTGATATGGGATGCATCTAATGACAACCGCAAATCTGCAAGTGCTGGGGTTTATCTATATCAAGTAAGAGCTGGAGAGTTTGTTCGGACAAAGAAGAAGGTATTACTAAAATAGTCAAAACCGAAACAAAATTCGGGATACCAGCGGGATATGGTCTGAACACCACGCTTGTAACTTACTATATTGTTGTAGTTACACATACTGGCAAAATGAATGGCATTCAGAAGGTCGTCAGTTCGAGCCCGATCGGCTCCACAGAAACTAATTGAATATAAATAAAGGGGTTAGGATTGAAATTAGATTCAGTCCTGCCCCCTTTTTATATCCTTCCATATCCCAAATTTGACCGTATTTAACCGTATTTGACAGCAAAGAACGGGATACATACGGGATACGCATTCGAGAGGTCGTTAAATAAGCCACCCTTTTTTATTTCCTCAATCCCGTCTCCCCCTCTCTTCTTCTCCTCCCTCCTTTTTTTTCTCTTTGATCAAATACGGAAAGAAAACGGCTCCTGGTGGCAAATAGGGTGTACATTTACAGATTCTGAGACACAGTCAGGATAAAGGTGTTAGGTACTCAACATGACAAGCGAGTTTAATTTTCAGATTTTACTATAATTCAATCGGTTAGCTTGGAATTAGTCAAACTAAGAAAACTTGTGTGTTGGTTGTCAATATTATACTATCTTTATTATTATTTTTAAAGCTAAGACAGAAAAAAGTGAAAAGAGGGTATTGACAACTTCATTTTTTTTCTTTTTCTTTAAAACAAAAAAGGAGAAAGTATTATGGAATTACCTTGGTATTGGTTAAAAAATGAAGGGAGTATCACAGAAACTGTTGATCGTCATTATGAAAAATTAGACAAACCTAAGCAGAGATGGATTGAAGATTTAATCAACATCAACAACACTATGAATCCTTTTACGAATAGACAGTTTGAAATTACCCAATTCTCACCGCACGACATGGATAATCCCTCCAGTCTTTCTATTGTTACGGAGATGTATAGCAAATGGTGGGATTCCTTAAAAGAATACTTGTTACCGAATTCACATTCTTGGGCGGATTCTTATACAGATGTTTACAAAAAAGAACAGTTAGAAGACCTATTCTATTTACAGACTAATTTACAGATTTATAACTCTTTTAACATAAATAATGGAATGAATTCCTTTCGTAAACACCCGGGACGAATATTTTATGCAGTTTATCCTTTGGATCTTCACGGTTTAAAAGGAGATGAAAAATATGTCCAAGCATATTGGCCCTTTCCTGGTTTTGATTCTGATGACGAATACGCGAAAGAAAATCGAAAAAATTTACTTCAAATAAAAAGATATCTCAGAGTTTTAGACAAAAGTGAGATGTGTCCTGAGAGGGATATATTGGAGTATACATTGTACATATTTGAGACTGAGATGGCTCAAAATATAGCCAACCAATCTCAAAACGGAGATGAATCAATTGACTCCTATAGCACAAATAAAATCAACGTGCAGTCAACAGATACAAACCAATTGGAAAAAGAGAATATCTTTAGGAGAAAGGGTGAGTTTTGGGAAACAAGATATCAAGAAAAAGATAGTACAATAAAACAGTCATATGGCATGAAATACATAGCCTTTTTAATGAAAAATGAATTCAACGATATTTCTGTAATTGACTTATCAAAAGCTGTTGATGGTGAAATAGTGGATAGTAATAAATATTATACTAAAATGACTGATGAGCAACTTGAAGAATATGGAGTAAGTCGAGTAGAATATGAGAAAGGTATTGATGCCATTACTTCACAAACCCATATTAGATATAACAAATCAAATGAAAAAATTAAAGGAAGATTTGGAGAAGGCCAAAGAAAATAACAATATTGTCGAGGAAGAGAGAGCTGTTTTGGAAATTCATCAACTCGAAGATTACTTACGTGGTGCCATAGACAAAAAAGGAAAAAGCCGAAAACTTGGTGGTGAAATTGAAAAAGAGCGTAAAAGAATTACCAACGCTATTAATAGAGCATTATCAAATATAAAGAAAGTAGACAATGTTTTGTACAAACATCTTAAAAATTCTTTTAAAACCGGGAGTGTATTATCATATACCCCAGAAAAACCTATGTCTTGGGAATTCGACTAATTTTATAAAAATCCTTTTTTATTATATTGATTTACTCTTTTTGCTACGCATAATGTAGCATTTTTTATTATTAGCACACCCAATGTAGCATTGCTACATAAAATGTAGCGCAATATAGGTGTGAATACTTTTGTAAATAATAATAAAGGAAAAAAACATGATTAATAATGGATATACAAGAAAAGAACTGGCAGCAATTGCGCAAGTTCCTTTTTATCAAATTGATTACCTTAAAAATTTGGGGAGACTCCCCATTATCAAGGAATCCACCGGACCCGGGAACCCCACGATTTTCGACGCAAAGGCAGTTGACGTTGTGAGAAAATACAACGAAAGAAACAAAAATGGTGCCCCGCCACGGGCGGCCTTTGGTGAATTATTCATCAGCAAAATAAAGATTGATACATATGTTTTTGTTTTACGGTTACTTAAATTGATTTCTTGTTTGTTGATGAATAATTCAGACTAAGGAATTGTAGAAAAAATAAGTCATATGAAGCTACTTATCACTCTGACCATAACCTGTATAATTTTATTCGTTGTCACTAATGACACGAAACAAACTGTTGATAAAGGTTATTCGATTCAAATAAAGAATGGAGAAAACAGATCAATGATGCATCATACTGAATCTGGATTTTCAAATCCGGAAATTGGATCGCGGAATGTTGGATTTAAAGACTTTATACGTTGGCGGATGGAACGGTCGAAAATTCGCCCCACATATGAGTCCGCACTTAATACGTTTCCAGTTGTTCAACCTGACTGGAAAAATATTTATAAACCACCAAATGATTCCCAAATGGTCACTTGGATTGGACATGCCACACTTTTAGTACAGTTTGACGGTATGAATATTTTAACAGATCCGATTTTCAGCGATCGATGCTCGCCAGCACAGTTTATTGGCCCAAAACGGTATACACCTCTTTCCATCACCACTGAGCAGCTACCAACAATTCATGTAGTTCTCCTTTCACACAATCACTACGACAGTTTGGATGAACATACAGTAATAGCCCTCGGCAATGATCCAATTTGGTTCGTTCCATTGGGTCTGAAAAAGTGGTTTAAATCACAGGGTATTACTAATGTAATCGAACTGGATTGGTGGAGTGAGTATGAATACAAAGGATTCAAGTTTGTGAGCACACCAACCCAACATTTCTCCGGGCGGGGACTATTCGATCGCAATAAGACGTTATGGTGTAGTTGGGTAGTTTTAGGAAAGAAACATCGCTTCTGGTTTGCTGGAGACACAGGATATTTTTCTGAATTTAAGAAAATTGGTGAGAAATATGGACCATTCGATTTGGCTGCCATCCCTATTGGTGCTTACAATCCTGAATGGTTTATGCTGCCAATGCATTTAAATCCACAGCAAGCCGTTCATGTTCATCAGGACATTGGTTCAAAACAATCCATTGCTATCCATTGGGGAACGTTCATTTTGACGGATGAGCCGGTGGACGAACCGCCACGTTTATTGCGGATTGCCATGCAAGAAATAGGTTCAAATCAGGAATCTTTTACAGTACTCAAACATGGGGAAACAATAATTTACCCTTAGTACCTTAAACCGGACAAGCCGTGCCGTAGGCATCCCTTTGGGATATTCAAAAAAGTGCATAGATAATGCGTGATGCGTGATGTTATTGACTGTGGACTGTGGACAATGGGCTATGGACTTATTTTTGGTTCTCCCATAGGAACCTATAAAATATTAAGTGACCTGTCCTTCTATTGATTGCTCCAACCGCCCGGCTTCTATAAGAAACGTATTTACATCCAATTCTCTTAAGAATATCACACCATGCGTCGCTCTCAGACGTGGATGAGGGTTTTGATACCAATAGTCACGCCCAAGAACAAGTTCCATTAACTGATGTTGTTCTACCCATATTTTCTGCGTGAGATCACAAAATGGACCATCTAATTCATAACTTGGAAATGATGCTTCTTTCTGGCTTAAATAGCATTCCATAAAAGTATTTCTCAAAATAGCCATTGAATTAAGCGATACGGGAACTATGATATCCGCCTCCGCAGGATGAAATCGATACCACACATTTCGATAACCCCAGATTCGCAAGTTCGATAAGTCTCTCTTCCTCGCCCACAGACGTACAGCTTCTGCTAATGTCTGAAGAACTTTGTAGTGTGTGTCAGGACCGCTTCCTTCCGGGTCTAATGCAAGTGTAAGTACTGTCGGCTGAATTTTCTCGAGCAAATTAAGAACAGGTTTTACATCTCTGGATCTATCCGGAATCTCATTAAAAATAGCTCCGGTATAAAATCCTAACCTGAGGTGGTGAACATTCTTTACTTGTACACCATAATGTGACCAAACCAATTCTTCCTCAAATTCTCTCAACATTCCTTTCAGTCGCTGGATGTCGGGAGTATTTTTCTCCCCGTCGTAGCACTTTCTAATATAAGCGATAATTTCTTCGATTTTCTTAAATAACTCCCCAATATTACTGATACTGTAAATTTCAATCAAGGCTCTTACCACCCTGTGACTTAATCCCCGCATCTGACCTGTCTTGTTATTAGAGGCAACCCGGTCAAGATAATGGAAAACATCTTTATCCCACTTATGTATATACCCACTTTTAAAAAAATCAGGAAATTGTGTCATCTGTATTTTTCCTTGATGTAAAAATTCTTTGGTTTTCAAAAGAACCCGATGAAGATAATTGTTCGATACAGATGTAAACCCTGAAGTCAAAACTGCAAAATGATGGGTATTTAAAGGCGATCTAATCAGATGTACAATATGGGGGAGATATCCTAGCATGATATCATCATGATGAGGACCTGCATGTAGAAAAACCTGATTTGTTTCCAATTCCACCGCTTTTTCTATCTTCATTTTTAGTGAGCTGATTACAGACGGGACAATTCTATCATCCAATTGAAGGGTCAACTTTCCAAATGAGTAATTTCTCATATCATCTTTTGTCAAGTGATGACCGAATTTGTTAAGTCTTTTGCAAAGATCAATAATAAATCGTTCCTTTTTTCTCTTATCCCAGTCTCCACTCGTATAATATTCAAGTACGCTTTCCTTTAATTTTGATGACGCTCCCCTAGTGATATAAAAACGAGAATGGCTGAGAGATTGTAATACAGTAGCGGGAAGTCTGTTTGTTGGTGAACTTTCTAGTGATGCTTTTACAATATCAGCCTTGGCTTCTCCTGCTGCGATTATAATAGCAGTCGCTCCTGGATTATAAGTAATTGTGGACAAGCCTATCGTTATAACCAGTCGATCCCTGGAAATTTCTATACCTCCCAGGTCTACGGCTGCTGCAGCCTGTGTTTCAAAATTGGTTTGTGTCAATCTTGTAGTTGAGTTGTGGTCAGTGCCACGTACATTGAAAGCGATATGTCCGTCAGGTCCAATTCCGCCAAGAAAAAATCCTAGCCCACCTTTTTCCCTGATTAGGGCTTCATATTCACTACACCATTCATCCACCATCATGATTGCATCCTGCTGCAATTCCTCCTGCTCATTCTGATATTCCCTGACCCTGAGAGACAGTTTCACACAATTATCCGGGAATATTTCTTGAAGTGAATATCCTATGGGTCGAGGAATATCCTCACAATCGATCAATTGAGCTTTTTTGATATCCAAACCAAGTCCTTCTATATAATATTTGTGTACATAATAGAAGAAACTGTTATGATGCTGGCAATTAATGGGGTAAAACTCATCAATTTGAACAAACTGAAGACCTCTTAAATCAGGTTTTTTCTTGAGATGTAAACCAAAATCATTCCGAAGTTTTGTGAGTTCTCGATCCTCCCAGTTTTCCAACATATAGGTTACCCACTTGATAAAATATTCAGGGGTCTTACCCGTTGGAAGACTTATTACACCCTCAGGATTTGCATTAACCCACTCAAAAAAACGAAGGCATGTCAACAATCCAAGCTTAGGAAAACTATCGACAATGATATAGGGTGTCTTTGTTCCAGGAGTTTTTCTATTGGACTGCGAAAAAAAAGATTGTTCAACACCTGTAAATTGAGAATTCATTTCATTTATCATTTCCTGACCCAAAGCTAATTATATCATTACTGTTTTTGCAACATTTCTATTATAAATATTTCCATCCTAAACGAATACTTAGTATCATCTTTTAATCTCGGAGGTTTTATTAGTCGGACTAAAATTCATCAACTCTTGGCTTTTTCACACAATCGTTCGATGTTACATTCTTAATGGTAGTCAGTTTATTAAAGGGATTTAATTGCCACCAAGACACTAATTTACGTCCCGAAACTTCGGGATAAGAATAATGAACTTACAAAATATCAATTTGATTATTCTTTTAAATGAGCAATAGTACACATTTCCCGGTCCATGGGATCCTCGGATAATACATTGCTTTTTAATCCTTTGTATCTTCTAGTCTTTTTGGCTGAATGATGAGGATAAATAATTATAATCCCCTAAACAAACCCAATTAATCATGAAATACGAAGTCATCATTATCGGTTGCAGGTCACAACGGACTTGTTTGTGCTGCCTATTTAGCAAAAAGTGGAAAGAATGTACTGGTCCTTGAGCACAGGGATATCATTGGCGGTTCCTGTGTTACTGAGGAGGTTTTCCCAGGATGTAAAGTATCTCGTGCATCATACGTCAATTCTCTATTCCGTCCGGAAATAATCCGTGACCTCAAATTATAGGGATACGGATTAAAATTCATCCCACGAAAACCTTCTAGTTTCACTCCTTTTCCTGACGATACTTATTTAATTCTTGGAAATGGTGATGAAGAGGATCAAAAGGAAATTTCCAAGTTTTCTCAAAATGATGCGAAACAGTACCGGGAATACGAAGCGTTTCTGGACAGAATCGTTAAATTTGTTGAGCCATTATGGAGTCAAAAACCTCCTTCCCCCACTTCCGGGAAAATCAGTGATTTGTGGAATCTGGGTTCTTTGGTCTTTAAGATGAAGGAAAGCAGGTGACGATCTGTTAAAAGATATGGTGGATGTTTTTTCCCTTTCTGCAGCAGATTTCCTCGATCGGTGGTTTGAATCTCAGGAACTTAAAGCAACGCTGGTGACGGATGGCGTCATCGGTGCCATTACAGTACCATATTCTCCCGGAACAGCCCTATGTCCTCCTCCATCATGTTTTTGGCGAAACCGATGGGATGAGAGAGAGAGAGGAGGGTGGGCGTATGTACGGGGTGGTATGGGCGCCCCAGTAACGCTATCGCCGATGCGTGCCGGGATCTGGGCGTGGAAATCAGGACGAAAACACCTGTATCCAATATAGCAGTAAATGGAAAGGCTGTGGGTGTGATACTTGAAAACGGTGATATTATTGATGCAGATGCCGTCATCTCATCAGCAGACCCTCACGTTACCTTTTTGAAACTCCTCTCCCGTAATTCACTGCCCTCCGATTTTCGACAGAATATCGCCAATATGGACTTTAAATCATCCACCGTAAAAATGAACCTGTTGTTGTCTGAACTACCAATTTCACGGCATTTCCGGGGAAAGATGTGGGTCCCCAACATACTGGCACCATCCACATTTCTCCCAATGTAAATTACATCGAAAAGGCGTTTGATGACGCTAAGTATGGCATGCCTTCTACCCACCCCATGCTGGAGACAACCATTCCCTCATAAGTTGACGATTCCCTAACGCCTGAAGGACAGCACGTGATGGGAATTTTCTGCCAATATGCGCCTTATGAATTGAAGGGAACCACTTGGGAGGACGAAAAAGATAAGTTTGCCAACCGGATTATTAATACCTTCGCAGAATATGCCCCAAATTTTCGAGACTCTATTATCGATTATGAACTGCTCACGCCACCAGACATGGAACGAATATTTGGCTTGACCGGTGGAAATATCTTCCATGTCTCCATGACAATAAATCAGTTGTTTTTTATGCGACCTGTGCTTGGCTATTCTGACTACCGAACACCAATAAAAGGACTTTAATTATGTGGTTCAGGGACTCACCCGGGTGGTGGGGTAACAGGAGCGCCTGGAAGGAATGCAGCGAAAGTAATCCTCTCTGATATTTCTTGAATTATAGGAATCCGTAACATGGGAAGTACCAAACCACTTATACCTTTTGATGGCTCTAACTTAATCCCGCCAACCTCTTTACCATCTTTAAAAGTGATACCATCTGTTGGTGAGTAAGCCTTTTCGTATTAACATTCCTGGGACTGGGATGATAGCATCCTATTAGCATTTTCCCATCAGGCATCTCAAAAACATTTTCATGTCTGAACGGGTAGTCATTCATACGGAGATCATATCTCTTTCGCCAGAATTTCAAACAACCATCAAAAGCAATTTTGCCGAGCGCCAGGATACATCGAACATTCTGTAATAAGTTGATTTCAGATTCAAAGTAAGGCATACAATTCTTCAATTCCTCTGATTTTGGTTTGTCCCCCGGGGGTACACATTTCAGAATAGGTGTCATAAATGAATCTTTCAATAACAAACCATCATCGAGACTATGGGAATTCGGTTGATTTGATAATCCAACCTCATACATACATTTGAATAGAAATTCGGCAGATTTATCGCCGGTAAAGACTCTCCCTGTACGATTACCCCCGTGTGCAGCAGGCGCTAAACCTACAATTAATAACTTTGCATCAGGACTACCATATCCCGGTACAGGCTTTCCCCAATAATCCCAATCCATAAACTGCTTCCGTTTCGTACGAGCTACAGATTCCCTGAACTCGACTAATCTGGGACATTTCCGACATTCAACAATCCTCTGATTTAATTTATGTAATGATTCCATAGTAAAAAAAATGAAAAAACAATTTCATCATGATCCGTTTCCCGAAAGTCCGGGACTGAACTCGATGTTAGCTACTACAAATGAGGTTTCCAACAGGGTCATTCCGGAGGTTCGAGACTGTAAGATCTTAGTTTTTATTCAAACACTATTTATAACTTTGGAGAAAGTAAAACCTTTCCAATATTTCTGTGATCTTGAATGTACCGGTGTGCATTTGAGGCATCTTCAAAAGAGAAAACTTTATCCACAACAGGCGTGATTAATCCTTCGGAAAGCCACGTAACTAACTGGATTATAGCACTTTCAAGTTTGTCTCTTTCTTTCCAGAGATGACCTAAATTACATCCTATTACTCCTTTATTCTGATTCATCAATCCAATTGGGTGAAATCGAGTTACAGAAAGCAGTGCTTTGATTCCAGCAATGAGATTTCTCCTTTTACCGGGTGCAGCAGATGAGAAACCATAAAATATCACCTTTCCCAAAGGTCGTAAACACCGGTAACTCCGTCGAACATATTCCCCACCAACAGGGTCCAGAACAAGATCAACACCCTTCCCCCCTGTCCAGTCAAGGGTCCTCTCAACAAAATCCTCACTGTTGTAATCGATGAGGTTTTCCATCCCCATCTTTCTGAGTGATTTATGTTTCCATCCGGAGGCTGTCCCTATGACGTCGGCTCCGATTATTTTGGCTAACTGAAATGCAGAAATACCCACTCCCCCACCAATTCCGTGGATAAGTACGGTATCACCTTTCCTGAGTCTTGCCTGTTCGATCATCATGATATATGCTGTCAGATACGTCACAGGCATGGCGGCGGCTTCTTCGAGAGATATGTTCTCCGGGATAGGAAATACCTGGTCAACTGGAATTGTGACCTGGCTGGAATAACCTCCAAACCGGGTTATAGATGCGACTTGTTTTCCAACCCAATCTCGATTAACACCTTCTCCAACCTTTTCGACCTCTCCACTTATTTCGTATCCAACAACATATGGTTTCTTTGGAGAATCAGGATAAAGCCCCATTCTTGCAAGAATATCAGCGAAATTAATCCCGGAAAAATGAACATCGACCAATACTTCACCCTCCTTTGGCATTGGGTCAGCCGCTTGTTTGACCTCCAGTACGTCTGGAGTTCCATGCTTAGGTATCCATATTTGTTTCATACTTTTTTCCTTAATTCTTTAGTCAATTTTGCCATAACCTGTTAGGTCGAAGTAAATCTGACAGATTGTTCCATATATAGATTTATTCATAATTATCCATTGCGGATAAATCATTAGACGAATCTTCTCTTTCCCCAATTCTTATCCTTCAACCTCATTGCAAAAGGTACGGAATCTCCCTATATTCCACCGCAATTTTCTGACGACTATTTTTCAGGAGAACTCAAATGGGAATGATGAACTCTATACGAAACCGGATGCATATAATGGTATGGACGCTGGTTGTTCTATTTGTAGGCAGTATGACGGTGGGTGGACTGGTTGGTGGTGCTGATATTATTGACCAAATCCTGGGCCGTACTGACATAACAAAAGCCATTGCTGTAGTAAATGGTGATATTATCTCTCCCAATGAATTTTTTTTCCAGGTTAATTACAGACTTGAACAATTTCGGGTTCAGGAACAAGAAGTAGACGAAAGACGAATAGACCAAGTTAGACAAATAGTCTGGGATGACCTCATCGAAGCGTTATTGGTGAATCAAGAAATAGACAGAATGGGTATTTCCGTAACCGACGATGAAATTTATCTTCATCTTGAAAACAACGCCCCATTAGATTTACAGCAACATCCTCTTTTCCAAACAAATGACCAATTCGATATGGAAAAATATTTGCAAGCACTTCACAATCCTCAAGGAGATGAATGGACGACCATAGAAGTATATATGCGGGATTACCTTCCCCGTGTAAAATTCCAATCTCTGATTCGGGCGGGTGTTACTATTTCTGAAGAAGAGGTCAAAAAAGAGTATATACTCCAGAATATCGATTATACCGTTTCAGGAATCACAATTAAAAACAGATCATTCACTACCGGAATTGAACCTCTTGAAGACGAAGCTAAGGACTATTATAATCAGAATAAAGATGAATTTTACCAGGAAGAATTGCGTTCGCTTAAATATATCAAATGGAACAAATCGCCATCGAAAGAAGACACAACTTTGACTTTTGATGAGGCATTAGACCTTATAAACAGAATAAAAAGCGGTGAAGAGTTTGCAACATTAGCCAATCAATATAGCCAGGATCCGGGAAACAAAAGTGGGAATGGAGAAGGCAAGGGTGGAAACCTTGGATGGTTTGACAGAAAACGGATGGTAAAATCTTTTTCTGATGCCGCATTTAGTGCTGAAATTGGCGTACCTGTAGGACCTGTACTTTCAAATTTTGGCTATCATATAATACAAGTCAAGGACAAAAGACCAAACGATGAAATTGAAGAAATTTTAGCCGGTCACATCCTTCTAAAAATCGAAATGGGTCCAAATACACGAGAGAAAATCAGAAATAATGCTATTAATTTTTCCTTTGATGTCGAAGACTACGGATTCGAGGAAGCTTTACAGAAAAATAACCTGTCTGCAAACGATCTGTTTCCTTTTCCTGAAAACACAAGGACACTCCCTGGCTTTGGTTTTTTTACACAACCTGTTCGATTTGCATTCTCATCAGAAGTGGGAAGTACCAGTGAATTCTTCGAATCGGACAGGAGTTTCGCTATTTTCCATCTTGATTCAATCGCTCAAGCCGGAACAAGACCATTTGACGACGTCAGCGACAAGATCATACGCAAATTACGTGTTGAAAACCAAAAACTATTGGCAAGTGAAGTTGCAGAACAGATTTATGAAAACTTGTTAGCCGGATCCACATTTCAAACCGAAGCGAATTCAAATATTGAAGCCACGGCATTTGGACCCGTTACATTTAAATTATCTAATCCAAGCCGCCAAATCGGGAGGAGTCTGGCAGCCAAAGGAGCCTTACTCGTTGCTAATGTAGGACAAATCATTCCACCGGTTGAAATCAGCGGAGGATATGTTGTTCTTCTCTTGGAACACAAACCAGATTTTGACCAGGATGATTGGGAAGTTAAAAAAAATGTATTTTATAATAGACTTATCACTGAAAGACAAAATACAGCCGTCACCGAATGGCTAAAAGAACTTAAAGAACAGGCAGAGATAGAAGATAATCGGAAATATTATTTTTAATTAGTGTTTGAATAATAACTGTGGTTGATTATCCTGAAAGTTCAGGTTTATCCTCGTGGCGAATCGCAAAATCTTTAGGTATGATAAACAATCCAATAAGTAAATTTATGTCCCTTAATAATTGGCTTGAATTCAACTATTAAGTGCATCTCAATTGTTTTAAGAAGGGGTCAAGCTGCCGTATTCTTGCTTCCTCTTTTCCAAACAAAAACGAGGAGCACAAATGCAACAATACAAGCAGCTCACCCAAGA
>SCKK01000018.1 GCA_004124475.1 Fidelibacterota bacterium | reverse complement strand
GTTGAATATAATCTCAGAGAGACTGTTAAAAATAATATTCCTGGTAGTCATTTTTGCTAAAGTGTATACGATGTCATGACACAGTTAGTGCTACTAAGAAGTGTGTACGATCTCATGGAACTTGCCACATACGGTGTATGTTTCCCAGGATGAGGGTGTTTCCTGGCAGCCTTCCGATTCCGGATTGGTGTGGGTATGGGAGGGGAATGATTCTTCATTATATAAGGCTCTACCTCGAAAATTTAAAGGAGTTGGGGATAAAGTCTATGCTGTGACTACCTCTTATGGAGGTATCTACGTGACCGGTGATTTTGGTAAAACATGGAACGTATTTCAACAATACTATGCTACTGGTTTTTTTAACCTGTATATTCATCCGGTAAATACCCAAATTATGTGGGTAGAAACGACAGGACCCTATGGTGGTTCCTCTATAGGTAAGTCATCAGATGGTGGAGTAACGTGGCAGGGGCTACCAGAATCCTTTACGAGCCGTTACCAATTTGTAGACGATATTGCTTTGCACCCCACTTACCCGGATATCGTATATGTCGGCGCTGAAGGGAATGTTTATAAAACAGAAGATTTCGGTGATATATGGGTGCAGGTCTTGTCGGGAGACTCATTAGATATCAGTACTTCGCTTATAACTATAAATGACAATCAACCGAATCATTTAGTTGTATATGGGAGCAATAACACTATTTTTCGATCGATACAGGAATCATGGGACGGAGGTATTTCTTGGAGAGAGATCGACTATCCTTATGAGTTGCATATCTATTTCAGACCCATATTTGACCCCATCAACGAAGCCCTGTACTTTCCCACAGAAGGGGGGGTGCTTAAATACGACAGCTCTGAATAGTTAGATTGAATTGAAGAAGGAGGAAAAATAATGAAGAGAAAAAATGCTATTGTAGAGGATAAACGAGGCAGTTGGTTTTTCTTTTTTACAGTCATTATGCTGCTATTATCTATGGCAACAATTAACGCTCAAACATTCAAATTAGGCGAAAGGGAATATATACAGGTGGATGGTCAGTGGTACATTAACGAGGATGGGAGAATTGGCGATCAGGTGATACCGGAAAGGATTGTTATACAACTACGGCAGAATGTGGATATTACTCAACTGGATTTATCTTCGTTGAACCTTTCAGGCTTGCAGGGAATTGCCGGACCTATTGCGGAGAATTTCCATGTATTGAAGGTTCCTTCTAATCTGGATCCCTTTATTTCGGCTGCAGCGCTATCAAGATCAATTGATGTTGTCGATATAGAATTTAACGCTCTGGGTGAGTGGACGGGTACGCCGGATGACCCTAAATGGACGAACCAATGGAACCTGAAAGCATCCAAGTTGAACATGCCGGCAGCTTGGGATATCTCAACCGGGTCAAGTTCTATTATTCTGGCCATTATAGACACGGGTTTTGAATACGAACATGAAGATCTTGATGGCAATATTTGGGTGAATCCAGCCGAAGATTTTAACGGGAACGGGAGAGCAGATTTCTACCCCTATTATGTTGGTGGAGATCTGGATTGGAGTGATAATGATAACAACGGAATGGTTGACGACTTGATTGGTTGGGACTTCTACGGCGACGGCGACCCATATCCCTTGCCTGATTATGATTTATTAATAGACCATCATGGTACAGCCGTGGCCGGTATCGCCGCCGCGGTCACCGACAACGGCATTGGCGTGGCGGGAATAGCCGGAGGATGGCATCCAACACAAGGCGTTAATATTATGTGTCTGCGCCCTGATTTTTACACTGTAGATACCGGTCAAGGGCTCGAACCACGTCCATATCAATCATCGGTAGCAGGTGCAGTTACGTATGCTTATCAAAATGGAGCTCAAGTCATAAACCTGAGTTTAGCATATAATAACCTCCATTCAGTTTTGACTTCAGCCATTAATAACGCTGTGAATAACCATGACGTTGTGGTCGTATGCAGTTCGGGAAATACAGGAGGTGATGAAGCAGTAGGAGATGATTGGGATGTAAAGTTTCCTGCATCAATGACGAACACCATCGCTGTTGGTGCTACTGAATCTGATGATATACGTTGGAACACAGTTACAGAAAATGGTAGCTGTTATGGACTTATGTTAGACCTTATGGCTCCTGCTTTTGTTTGGACAACAGATTTAGAGGGAGGACAAGGAGCGTCATCAAATAATTACTATGATGGTTTTGGAAAAACTTCGGCAGCAGCACCCCATGTGGCCGGTTTAGCGGCATTGATTCGTTCCTTATATCCAGATATGCTATGGCAGAAGGTCAAAGAAGCCATGACCGAGACAGCTGTGGATCTTGGTGCTCCGGGCAAGGATAACTACTACGGCGACGGCCGCATCGACGCATATGCCGCTCTGTCTTATGACTACCCTCCGCCTGCCGAGCCACAAAATTTTCATGTGGAATGGGTTCCCACCTTCGACGGTTGGAACCCGAAGCTGGTCTGGAACGCCAACTCGGAGATCGATCTGGACGGATACAAATTAAGACGCAGCTTGGACTGGGGACCCTATATCACTCTCGCCGATCTATCACTCTCTACTACTTATTATATTGACAGGGAGGTGGTTAACATCCGCAACCGGAGGAAACAACCTCTACGCTCATTACAAACTAACCGCTTACAACATAGCTGACAGCGAGTCCGATTACGCCGGGCCATTGGTGGTACGCCATAGTGATCTGGTATATAAGCAGATTACTGAAAATCTTAGGGCGGAGGCAGTACCTGAAACGTTTATCTTACCCATTGCTTACCCCAACCCTTTCAACGCTGCTACTACCATAAATTATGGTTTGCCTGAATTAAGCCAGGTGACGATTATCGTATATGATCTAATTGGTCATGAGGTAATCACACTCGTAAACGGTTTTGTTAATGCCGGGTTTAAAGAGACAGTTTGGGACGGCGCCAACGCTGCAGGTCAATCGGTTCCTTCAGGAATGTACTTCTACCGTTTAGATGCCAAAGCAGTTGAAAGTGGCGAACGCTTCCATCAGACCCGTAAGATGGTTTTATTGCGCTGATTATTCTTTACTCCAACATTTATAACCACTTCTTTTATACAAAAGATATAACCATTCAGATTGTAGCCGCAGACACCACAATTAAAATGGACTCTGATAAAACACTCATGTTTTGGAACTGTGGGGATACAACGGTGACGGAGTATCCGTTTCCTGCATGCCTTGATGAGATGGAAACATTGACCAGCAGGTTTTAAAATACACACCCCTTTCCTTTAGCGAAACTATAATTGACAAGAGATGGTTTCTTTATAGACCATCGTATATGGTTTAATTGGTTAAAAGATTTTTTCTTCAAGCAGAAATAAATATTGATACAAGGTGGAATAAGGTGTAACATGAATTTGTAAAAAAACTTATACGGTTAATAATGAATTATCTGTTTACTAAAATATTCATCTCGTTCACAATCATTTTGTGTATTGGTTGTACCGAAGACCCACCCAACACAAATGGAGATGATAATAACAACACCATCCCAACCACTATGCCCCAGGAGCACATCCCCTGGCCCTCCCTGGCCGACAGCCCCTGGCCCATGTACCGCCATGACCCCCAGGGGACGGGTAGAAGCCAATACGTGGGGCCGCAACTGGGGGAGATCAAGTGGACCCTACCCTTCTCTCCCGGTATCGTATCAGGTGTAGGCATCACCTCCTTTGCCATTGGACCCGATTCCACCCTCTACTTTGGCTCGTCCTTTGAAAGACCGGAAGGCTCCGGCGCGACCTGGGTTTTCTATGCCGTGGCCCCCGACGGGAGCGTCAAGTGGACCTTTCGGGACACCACCAAGCGGACTCATGATTATATGGAGAGAGCACCGCTCGTCACCGCCAATACGACCATTATCTTCAGCGTACCAGATGGTACTGAAGGCGATATTTATGCCCTCCGCCCCGATGGCACGCTGTGGTGGAAGTTCCATGTCGATGGCCAACCATCGGAACTAAATATCGGTTTGGACGGCACGCTCTATTTCATTGCCAGTCGGCCTTATCCTATTCGCGATGATTTGTACGCTCTGACTCTCGACGGCCAGCTCAAGTGGCGGCTACAGGCCGACAATGAGTTCAACGGCTATGGCATTGCGGGAATAGCGATCTCGCCCGACGGCCAAACCCTGTATGTCGGCGGTCGTTCCGGCTATCGACCTCTTTACGCGCTAGACACCAATGGCGGGATCAGGTGGACTTTCTTCAGCGGAGACTCCAATGCGTCGGTGCATGCCCGACCGATAGTGGACAACCAGGGGAATATTTATTGCGCGCTTGGGGGCAGCTACCAGGCGCCAGCCGACCCCAGCGCTACCGGCCTTTATTCTCTGTCCCCCCAGGGAGAGGTGCGTTGGAAAAAAGGTCGAGGCGGGATGGATAATGAGGCATATACCATTGACCAGGACGGAAATTTATACATAATGAGGTCTGTTTATCTGGATGGGACGTGGGGAGAACAGCTGCACGCGTTAAATTACGCCGGACGTGAGCGTTGGATCATAGCCGCGACGGCTTACCACACGTTCACCCCTCTGGTTTGCGATGTGGAGGGAATCCTTTTTACCGTGGGTGCGGCTGTGGTGGCGATCTCGGGGCAGGATGGGACAACCATCTGGCAATTACCACTGCCTCATAACTCGTCACAAAGCCCCGTTCTGGGTGCTGACGGCACCCTCTACCTGGGATTTTCCGGCGGCGAAGGAAATAAATATGTGTATGCCGTGCACTAAAAACAAACCAGGAGGAAATAAGATATGAACCGCTTCCACAAAGCCAAACCGTTACTGGCAATGGGACTGATTTTTGTTTCATTTGCCAACAGCCAAATCATTCTGACTACGGACTATGAATTCTTCTTTCAAACCAAGAATACTGGCGGAAATACAGTCTATTTTGAAATGGTGAACAATGCTGATCCTCATTGGAATGAATACAAGAATGTGGTCACCGGGACTGATTACATCACTTTTCATATTCCTGGAGACTTAAATACTTGTCCTGAACTCGATTCAATTGATTATGACTACAAATTTGACCGGGGCGGCATCACCGAGGAGCCTTCCATCGGTTATCTTCGGTACATAATCAAAGTCACCAACCCAGGGAAGAGCGCCTGGTTTGTGCTGGAAGCTCAGGGCCAACTCTTTCAAGGGGACAAATACTTTACCTACGATTGGGCGGACGACACATTCTATATGGGTGGAAGCTGCGGATCTTATGGGACAATTCCGGTTTCTAATGGGTCTACCATCGTAACTCATGTTGACGATGGGGATGGTAATCTTGCTTTTCAGCCCACCGATCCCACCAACCTGGTGGGCAGTGAAGTGAACAATCACCCTCGGCTAACCTGGAGCCCAAGTTTGCCAAGTTTCTCCGCTATTAAATACACGGTGTGGCACAGCATCAGCGGGGGTGCCCGATTGGGAAGGAACCAGGTTGAACAAAAGCGCGCTTTTGCTATTATGGAATTGACGGTTTGATGATTACGCCTTATTATCTCAGGAAAATAGAAAAGGAAACCCAATGAATAGACCGGTTGCGCTAGCCTGCTATTTCATCATTGCGCTCATCTTCCTCTCAGCCGCCTGTGAGAAGAACCCCACCGATGGGGACGACAACGGCATCCCCACCACCATGCCCCAGGAGCACATCCCCTGGCCCAGCCTGGCGGATAGCCCGTGGCCCATGTACCGTCATGACCCGCAAGGAACAGGACGAAGTCAGTACGTGGGACCCCAGTTGGGGGAGATTGTTTTCACCTTTGGCGACACAATCCACGTTTGGGGCTCGGTTGTGATTGGAAATAATGGTACGTTGTATTTTGTATCCTCGGATAATTTAGAAACAAGGCTTTACGCTGTTAATCCCTCCGGACAATTACTATGGCGAACCTTAATTGCAACTTCTTATGGTCCTATGGTTGAAAACCCAGTAACACCTACCGTCGCCAGTAACGGTATTATTTATGTATCCGCATCGGATTTTCATATAGGAGCCCATTTCGGTAAGATACATGCGGTTCGTTCGGATGGATCAATTGACTGGACTTATGAAGTTGATGAAAGCGTCTATTCGAACATCGTCCTAGATTTACAGGGTAACCTCTATTTTCTTACTGCCGAATCTAATAAATTAATTTCACTTACACCTGGGGGAACACTACGATGGGAGTTATCAGTACCTGATGGTTTTCATAACTCGCATCAAGCGCCGGTTTTTTCGCCTGATGGCTCGGTAATGTATACAGGTGGATCAGATTCACTTTACGCCATCACCACGGATGGTGAGATACTTTGGGGATATCATACATTCTCCTTCTTTCATTCCAACCTTGTGGATAATGACGGCAATATCTATTTTTATAATCCGGGAGATAGCTGTTTCACGTCTTTAAATTCAGCCGGAGAGATCAACTGGCGTACACACATAGATACTTTAAATCTATTACGGGTTCCTGAAACTCTTGCACACACGCTGGATTTGGACGGGAATATTTATTTCATTGGTGTTAATAATTACTCTAAGGGCGAAATAATATCTTTAAGAGGCATCGATGGTAGTATACGATGGAAGCTTATCGTAAATGGACTTCAAACGGATTTAGTTAGCGATGGCTCTAGTATATACGTTGGTGGTGTACTGACCATATCTTGTATTTCTACCGAAGGTCAAATTTTGTGGCAGGTTGAACCCCCCCAGGGAGCCTACCACATTTACAATGGCCCGGCTATTGATTCTGATGGGATCTGCTATTTCCCCGTTCTATGGAGTCCGGTTATACAGGTCATAGGTGTTAGATAAACTTTGGAGGGAAGAATAATGCAAAGAACAAAACTTTATTCTGGTGTAATCTTGTCGTGTATCTTGTTACTTATATCAACACTTAGACCGGATGGACAGGCTCCCTATGACAGCCCATTAGAGATATATCTCTTCAATGAAACGGGACAAGATATATTCATTTCCTATAACGCTCAGGGCGCTGTTTGGGATGATAATTATTACCTTACCTCAAGTTATCATACTGGTGATCCTATTGAACTACCAGCAAACTACACCCCCGGTTCTTCGCCAACTCGTGAGTATGGATTCGGCTATATTGATACTCCTTCCCATAATTTCGGGTCCAAAGGCAGACTTCTAGCATTTAGCTTGTACAAAATAAGCATGGGCAGCACACACTTTTATCTGGACTTGAGAACCACTGGATATCTCACAGGAATGTCGATAGATATTGATGTTCAGTATACTGGCACTGGCTTTGAGTGGAAACGTACTGGAAACTGTTCCGGTGGCTATTATACCGGACCATGGGAAGCTATCTCGAATGGTAGCACGCTCCGCATCTGGGAACTGTTTGATGATGCAAGCTGTGCAGAGTGGTCTGAAGAGAACCCACCCAACACCGCCTCCTTCCAGCCCACCAGTCCATCCAATCTTCAGGGTGATGAAGTGAATGATCATCCCCGTCTCAACTGGACTGCCAGCTCGGACCCACCCTGGACTACCATCAAGTACAAAGTACGAAGTAGTATAAACGGGGGCGCTTGGTCAGTGATTGCATCAAACCTGACCAATACAACCTATACGGATAATGGATATACCCTGGAAGGGTGTTATAATGTTGCCTACAAGGTCAGCGCTTACACCTCTCACCCAGATGAATCCGGATATACCGACACCGTTTCCTATGTGGCGACCGTGACCGTTCCGCCCAACTTCACCATGGTCGTTATTAACCATCATCCCAGCTTCAACTGGGATGCCAGCCAGGGGCCCCCGGGCGAAACGATGAAATACAAGGTCTGGCGCAAATACCCGACGGGAGGTACCTGGACGGTGATCCGCTCCAATCTGACCGCCACCACTTATACCGATTACGAGGTAGCCAATTACGAAAAGACGGGCCTATTCTTTTACAAGGTGAACGCTTATTAGGTGGATTGCGGAATAAGTTCCGGATATACCAATACAGCCTCCTTTGCCGGGGCATACTTCTTTAAACAGGTAGTTGCTGGAAATGAGGTAGAGTCCTTGCCGGAGAAAGCATCAGTTTATGCTTATCCCAACCCTTACAACTCAACCACAGTGATAAGTTACGCCCTGCCTGAATATGCCTTAATTGAGCTTAAGATATACGATATTATGGGTCATGAGGTAATCACACTCGTAAACGGTTTTGTTAATGCTGGGTTTAAGAGCATGCGATGGGATGGAACAGATGCTTCAGGTCAACCGGTTCCTTCAGGGATGTACTTTTACCGTTTAGATGCCAAAGCAATTGAAAGTGGTGATTACTTTCAGCAGACAAATAAAATGGTTTTATTGCGCTGATTATTCTTTACTCCATTTACATTTATAACCGCTTCTTTTATACAAAAGATATAACCATTCAGATTGTAGCCACAGACACCACAATTAAAATGGACTCTGATAAAACACTCATGTTTTGGAACTGTGGAGATACAACGGTGACGGAGTACCCGTTTCCTGCCTGTCTTGATGAGATGGAAACATTAACCAGCAGGTTTTAAAATTCACATCCCCTTCCTTTAGCGAAGCTATAATGGATAATAGATTATTTCTTTAGAGACCATCGTATATGGTTTAATTGGTTAAAAGATTTTTTCTTCAAGCAGAAATAAATATTGATGCAAGGTGGAATAAGGTGTAAAATGAATTTGTAAAAAAACTTATACGGTTAATAATGAATTATCTGTTTACTAAAATATTCATCTCGTTCACAATCATTTTGTGTATTGGTTGTACCGAAGACCCACCCAACACAAATGGAGATCTAATTGCATTTGTCTCCTACCGGGATGGTAATGCCGAGATTTACACGATGGACAGTGACGGTGATAACGAGTTAAAACTAACCAACAGCTTTAGGGAGGATTTGGAACCTCGATGGTCTCCCGATGGATTAAAGATAGCTTTTTCAACCCATAGAAGTGATGATGAAGACATCTACGTCATGAATGCTAATGGCACGGGGCAGGTTAAGATATCTGATAGTCCATCGGATGATTGGAATCCTCGCTGGTCGCCAGATGGGAAAAAGATTTTTTTCTATTCCTTTGTAGACGGTGAAATTTACAGAGCGGATGTTACCGGAGAAAACCTTGTGCGTTTAACCCATAGTTCAGGAAGCAACGTAGATTTGTCTCTTTCCCCGGATGGTGAGACCCTTGTTTTTTCCTCCAATCGTACTGGGGATTCAGAAATATATACCGTGGATGTAAATGGAGGCAACCTTTCGCGCCTGACGGATGTCCCCGGTATAGATCGGGCTCCGCAGTTTCGGCCAAGGTTGGAATGAGCACTTTAATAAATGAAGATTGACACCTGTTTTTTGCTTTAATTTTTCTTATCTTCAGTAAGTGTTTGACTGTTTTCATAAAGGGAGACTTTAAAACTGGGGTATAAAAATGATATTATTTATTTCAGATACTTTAAAGAAAAACCAAAACAATATGATTTTTAAATCAATTCTTATAATATTCACCGCTACTATTTTTACCGGGATTTTTAGTTCAGATGTGCTCGCTGCTGAAGGGCCAGAAGTGAGAGGTAATCCTAATCGTCTGGCGAAGATAAAAATTGCTGATACCGGACAATTTGACGGTAACCGAATACGTAACGATCTGGAAAACAATGGGATGATAGTATCCCACCGCATCACCGGTCATTCGGGAATGGAATGGCCGAAAGATTCTAATCTGCACATCAACTTCGCTTCGGGTATCTGGATTGCGGGCTTGGTGAATGGTGATCTTCGTATTGCAGTGTCAGAATATGGGCCGGAGTTTGTACCGGGACCCTATGGCAGTGATCCTGATGATCCCGCCTACCGCATTTATAAACTAAGCTACCTTAATCCTTATAGTGAGGACTATACTGAGTGGCCTGTGGAACAAGGGGCACCCTGGATCGATGCCAATGGGGATGGCATTTATAATGTAGCGGATGGTGATAAGCCTGATATGCTGGGCGACCAGATGTTGTGGTACGTGATGAACGATGGGGACACAGAACAACACTCCATCTTTAATACTCAGCCTCTGAATATCGAGGTTCAGATGACCATCTGGGGGTATGACCAGATCAATGCAGCGGGAGATATGATGTTTGTGAAGAGCCTGATTATAAACAAAGGGGCAGACACTATTGATTCTACGTTCATTGCTCTGTGGTCTGATCCGGACCTTGGTAATGCTGGTGATGACTTTGTGGGGTGTGATACAACATTGAGCCTTGGTTTCTGCTATAACGATGGGGCAGATCATGATTATGGTGATGCGCCACCAGCTATCGGGTATGATTTGTTTCAGGGACCTATGGTAGAAGCACCAGGGGAGACAGCATGGATGTTTGGCAACTACTGGCAGGATAGGAAAAATCTGGGGATGACAGCCTTTCCCCCAATGTTGAAAAATATTGCCGGTCCATTTACATCCCCAAACAATCGTGAGGACGTTTATAATCTACTTCAAGGGAAAGGTAAGGATGGCTATGTTCTTACAAATCCCATTACTGGTCAACCTACAGTTTTCGCATTTACAGGGAATCCAGAATCAAATGTAGATGACCAGGATTCCATCTGGGTGGATAGCGATCAGTACCGATCGGCAGACAGGCGCTTTCTGATGAGTTCTGGACCCTTCACGATGGCACCGGGTGACTCACAGGAGGTGGTTTTCGGTATTATTATTGCACAAGGGACTGATGCTCTAAACTCTGTCACCGTCTTGAAGGAGGTGGACGTAATGGCACAATCGGCCTTTGATCTTGGATTCAAAACACCAAAACCTGAGCCTATAAGCAATGTTGTCGCTACCGCCCTTGAAGACGCGATTGTCCTGAATTGGGATGATGGTATCAATGCTGTTGAGCAGTTTACCGAAGTGGCTCTCTTTGAAAAAGATTCGTTGGGGCAAAAAACCTGGTTCCAGTTCCAGGGATACAATGTGTATCAATTAGAGACGGCTTCCGGCCAGGGAGAGATTAAGCGGTTGGCAACCTACGATATTGTAGATGGGGTGACAGAGATATGGGACGACATCTACGATCCTGACTATGGAAGTGTTGTCAATGTTCGAGTTCAGTATGGTTCCGATAGTGGTGTTAAGCGGAGTATTGTGATTAATGGTGATGCTCTCAGGAATGATATTCCGCTTAAGCTGAACCGGGCCTACTATTTTACTGTTACTGCATATGGATATAATCCGAATGGGGAGCCGAAGACGGTGGAAAGTGAAATGAACATCATTGAGGTTCGTCCCCAAATTTCCACAACGCAAGTGGCGAATGAGGATATTGAACCGGGCGTTGCCTACATAAGGGCGGCGCATACCTCAGGGAAATCGGACGGTTCCGTTAGAGTTGTCGTGATTGACCCTTTTGCTGTGACGGGACATGACTATGAGGTTTACTTCCGACACAATGCAGATAGTTCTGCCGTTCTCTGGTACCTGATCGACGCAACGGAGAACAAAACAGTGCTATCTGGTAGCCCGATCCAGGGTGGCGTTGATATGGCAACCGGAGAAGAGATTGGGGTTAACGCGAGTCCAATCGCGGATGGTATACAGGTTCAGGTGACCGGTCCTCCCAGGGATTTGAAATGGATTGGGGTCACGGAGAATGCGAGCGGAGCATTAGACTCACCTGTGGACGCTTTGGCCTACTGGTATTTCCCCAGTTACGTGATTGCCAGCAGAGACTATGCGGGTCAACAGTCCACTACTGATGCCATCTGGTTTTTCAATGTGGGTCCCATGTACGGTTTTGATCAAGATGCTTTCCTGGATTCTGTCTTTATGTACACAGGAGGCATTAATGCGCCCGGGGGTCCGGGTATTCAGTGGCTCATACCGGATGATTTTGAAGTCCGCTTTACTGGAAACGGCAAAGCCATTAACTACTGGGGTGATTCAAGCATCGTTGATGTTCCCTTTGAATGGTGGAATATTGCTGTTGCCGATGATCCTTCTGATGATTTCAAGCTGATCCCTTATCTGCGCGATGAAGATGATAACGGGGAATGGAACCTTCAGTACGGTAGGGAGGATGCGGACCACCCCACATCTGGGGGATTGAATGATCCATGGACGGACCGTGTCTATGTGTTGAGTCCTGTGGATGAAACGCCCGGGACCCAAGGATTTGAAAACTTCATAGCGGGTGCAGAATCCGGTGAGGAGCTGCCTGCCTGGTATTCTCAGCCCGGGTGGACGGATCCGGGTGGATCCATGGATGCCTGGTGTCTCTTTGCCCATACCGTCTTCATGATATGGAACGGCGGCGATGTGACGTCGGCGACGTCCCCGGCTGACTATTCAGCAGAATCCCCGGAGATCGGGACGGTCTTCAGAATTACCACTGCGAATCCCAACTCGGTGAATGACGTTTTCTCCTTCAGCACGGACAGTCTTAAGCCGGAAACCGTTGCCTATTCACCCGAATCCATCAAGGTCTGGCCAAATCCTTATTTCGCTTACAATCCCGAGGAGAGGACACCCTTTGAGCGGAAGGTGATGTTTACACACCTTCCCGGAATAGCGACGATTCGTATATTCAACCTAGCAGGTGAATTGGTGAGGATAATCAGGCACACCGATGGGACACAATTCGAGACATGGGACCTGACGAATATGGCAGGCCGCTCTGTAGGAAGTGGGATGTATATTGTTTACATAGAGACGGAATTCGGTGCCATGGTACTGAAGCTTGCGGTCATCCAGCCTCAAGAACGTTTACACATTTACTAAGGAGATTCAGTGCGTCAGTGCGGTGGCTACTGATATTCACGTCTGCAATCTGTTTGATCTCCTGTAGAGAACCCATGGAATACGTTACTCGCGACCTCACCATTTGGAACAAATACGTCAGTAACGGCTACGATAATTACGACGATGAGATTGAGATCAACTTACGCCACGAAAGTCAGGGATGGCTGTGGTACTACGGACCGGGAGAGCGATCCAAGATTTATGCCAATTCCAGCATGAGGTGGCGCTTTGAATTTCCCGCAGAATTTGATAGTCTATACGTTCACGCCCGCTTCTTTTATACAAAAGATATAACCATTCAGATTGTAGCCGCAGACATCACAATTAAAATGGACTCTGATAAAACTCTTATGTTTTGGAACTGTGGAGATACAACGGTGACGGAGTATCCGTTTCCTGCCTGCCTTGATGAGATGGATACATTGAGCAGCCTACTGTAAAATAGTCTATCACTTTTCTTCCTTAGAAATTCCACATTAATAAGTTTTTTTGAGGAACCACAATAAAAGAGTAAATTGATTTATGACTTTGTTACTCCCCATTCCCAGATATATTATGTTTATTTTTATTTTATGCCTGCCGGTTTTCTCAGCCATCGCACAAATAAGCGGCAAGGTCGTTGACAGCAAAACAGAAGAGCCAATCATTGGAGCGAATATAATCATCCCAGATTCTGACGTCGGCACCACGAGTGATGAACACGGTAATTTCTCCCTGGATTGGTCCGGCGACTTTCCTGTAAAAATCCGTGTTTCGCATATTGGGTATGGTAAACAAGAAATCATTGTTTTAAAACCCGGGGAAGTGTGGGTAGGTCTGGTACCGGAAGTACTAAAAGGAGAAGAAGTCATCATTACCGGGGAACGCAAACAGATAGAACGTGAAGTGTCGAGCAGCGGGGAACTTGTCTTATTGAAAAAAGTCGAGTTTCGGGGTATCCGTGATATTAGTGAAGTATTGCAGGAAATGAGTAGTGTTGTTATTTCCACAACTCCATCAGGTCGTCAAACTGCCAGCGTAAGGGGCAGCAACGCCAATGAGGTTTCAGTATATCTTGATGGAATCAAAATCAATCGGGCTCTGGATGGTATTGCAGACCTCTCCGCTATCGACATCACGGAACTCTCCAGCGTAGAGATAATAAAAGGGGGTAATTCCGTTCTCTTTGGCCCCGGGAATTTTGGCGGGGTTATCCATTTATCTTCGAAGTTACCGCTTAGTAATGAGATAAATATTTATCGTAGTGTCGGTTTGACGGATGAGCGAGATCAGGACTTATCCGGTATGGGTACCCTTAGGCTGGGACCGTTCGGTTTTGGGGGACGTTTTTCAGGCAAGTCGCGCTTATATGACGGTCGAACACTTTATACAACTTTATTCGAAAGTGGCGTTTCTACATTTGATTTATCCTCGGGAATGCTATCGGCTCGATATCTTTCATTGGGTAATTCAGTCAAGTTTCAAAGCGGTGGTATCATGTCAAAGGATGAATTAAAGGTATCAAGATTTGGTTTTCGCGGGTCAATTTTGGGTAGTAAAGGATGGGAAGCTCATTATGGTATCAGGCGTTGGGAGTGGGAAGATTCGTTCTTTGATAATATTGAACGCAATTTGACTGATGAAACAACAAGAATGCAAATTGCTAAAACATTCTACTGGAACTACTGGGATGGTACGTTACAGTGGGAAAGTGAAGATCAATCGTATTCAGGTGATAATTACATAAAAGAGAGAGATTCAAATAGAAATTGGAGAGACAATGGAATCCTGAGATCAGCAGATAAAGGGTGGGCTTCGGTTGTTCGTTATACCGCGCAAACGGGTGATTCTACCATGGAATTGGTTCGTTTTGAGTTGGGACTTCGTCAAAGTACGGCAAAGTACAGTCACAATCAGAACATCCTTGAATTTGATTCTCTAACAGTCGTGGAAGCGACTAACTATCAAATTACGTCAAAAACAAACATAAGAACATTCCGATTAGGCGCTTTTGTCGAAGGTGTTACATCTATCTTTAAGTACAGTCTTTTCTTTAACCAGGGTTGGAACAAACGGTTACCGACCTTAAACGACTATTTCCTTTGGTTCACGGTACACAATCAGGCTGAATTGATTATGCAAACCGTGAGCGAGGAGGAGCAGGCGATATTGTTCCAAGGCGTGTTAACTGACGCATTATTGGTAGAACATGCATCGACCACTGAGGTTGGTGGAAAGTTAATATGGGATCATATTACTGTAGCCCCCATAAATCGCTGGGAAGTGAATGCAAGCATCTTTCGCAATCATTACATAGACAAGATCGCCTATAGAACTATTGGTGGATTTTTACCCATTCCCTATAACACTCCTATAGCATCTTTAAATGGAGTTGAGATAGGCACTCGGATTAAGCTACTAAGGATATTTAAGGGATCAGCCGAATTCAGTGGAAATATTACTTTGCTAAGCCTTAGCAATAAAGAGGTTTTTCCAAACAAGCCAAATCCTGTCAATCATTTTACCCTGGACTGGTGGAAGGGGATTTTTCATCTGAATATAAGTTATATTTATGAGGGGCCTCAACTGTTACAGCGAGCAGGAACGGATATCAGACAATATAGTAGCCGGAGGAATACGAACCTCACGGTATCACTAATAAAAACAATTTGGAAATTCGATGTTATCTTAAGTTACACGGTACGAAATCTCTTTTCTAACAAGGTTACCTTTGTGGACTTTGCCCATTACTCTATCGATCCCTTCAATTATTATGAAGCCCACAGAAGTTTATTATCGATAAAAATAGTATTATCGGAATAAGAAAAAAAGCTGTGAGCATAAGAAAGCAATTTATCAGTATTTTCATTTTATTCCTTTATACCTGTGAGTGGCCCTTTAATACAACGCCCACGGATAAAGATGAAATTTTCACCTTGACACTCACCCATGACATTGTCAGGTTAGTAGATACTGCTTTTGTACGGGTAAGTTGGCCAGGGATATCGATAGAAGAATTCTCAGAGTTCACTGTAGAACGAATGATGGTAGGAGATACAACATGGACACTTCGCGCATCACTCACAAATCAGTTATTTACATTTTATGATGATGTAGTAAATGATGATGAAGATTTTCGCTATCGTGTTAGTATAAAAGACATTCAAGGTAATATGAAATGGGCAGAGGGCGAAACCATTATTCCAAAAACGACATCCCTGTTCATTCCTGAAGATTATGACGCTATCCAAAATGCTTTTGTAAGTCCTGTCATTGATGATGGAGATTCAATAATAGTAGCACCCGGCGTCTATAAAGGTACACTATCGATAATGGGTAAACAGGTGTTAGTTCAATCAATAGGGGGGTATGAAGTGACGGTAATAATGGCTTCAGAGAACAAAAGGTGTGTGAACATCAATAATGGGATTTTAGTGGGCTTTAGGTTGGAAGGTGGTACTGGAGGAGAGGGAGCCAACACACCGGGTGGCGGTGTCTATGCGAGTGGGAATGCTGTATTGCGTAATAACTTTATTGTAGGAAATGTTGCACCTGGAGAAGGTGGAGGAGTATTCATAACTGGAAATGCCAATTTGTATAATAACATTATAGTTTCCAATGTAGGCAACCCTACAGGGGGCATTTTTATCGACAATGCTACAGGTAATATTATCAACAATACAGTTGTTGGTGATTTTACGGGAGGTGTGGCGATCCGAAACAGCACGGTGGATTTTCTGAACAACATAATCTTTCAACAGGAAGCCTTTGATCTGCTTGTGTTTAATGATGCATTGCAATCGGAAGTGGCTTATTGCCGTTTCAAGGAAGTAGGTCCAGCGAACACCCTTGGAAACATCTCTGCGAATCCTCTGTTTATTGATTCTAATACTGAGGATTTTCAATTACATCCCGACTCTCCTTGTGTCGATGCTGGTCACCCCGGTGATGAATTCACAGATAGGGATGGGTCACGAAATGATATGGGTGTGTTTGGAGGTCCTTATGGAGGATAAGAGCATATTTTGAAAAAAAGTTATCCAAATTATTACATTTTAAAAAATGTAACCCAGGTCAAATATTTCTTGACTTTCAATTGTTACCGTCGCAAAATAACGTCTTCACTATGTGGTGTCATAGACACACATCGGTTTTCTTCCGGTTCAAATCAAATTATTAAAAGGATAATGATAGAGGAGAAATCAATATGAGAACTCTGAGAACTACATCTATACTCATTTTCGTTGCCGCAATCCTACATACGGGAGCCATGGCTCAGATTACTGGCAAAGTGACTGATGCGCAGACAGGAGAATCTCTTGTGGGAGCAAACATTGTGGTGAAAGGCACCTTCATAGGAACCACAACGGATATAGAGGGCAAATACCGTCTGCTGTTACCTGAAGAGTCAGCCACACTGGTTGTCAGCTATATTGGATATAAATCCGAGGAGGTTACTGTCGCTACTCAAATGGAGGTGGTTGATATCAGCATGGAAACTGATGCTCTCAAACTGTCTGAGGTCGTGGTTATAGGCTTAGCGACATCGGTCAAGAAAAGAAATCTTGCTAATGCAGTGGCGACTATTTCCGGGGATGAGCTAATTCCCAGCCCGGCGCAGACGTTAGACGATGCTTTGAGCGGAAAGTTTGCCGGTGTGAATATTCGTCGGAATACAGGAGCGCCTGGTGGCGGCACAAATGTGAACCTTCGTGGAATTTCCACAATTCAAGGTTCAACACAACCTCTATATGTTGTGGACGGAATTATCGTGAATAACATGGCAAACCAGTCCGGTATTGATGTTGTTAGCAAGGCTACCGGAGCCGGGAGCGCCACCCCTCAAGGACAACCAACTAACCGTATTGGCGATATTAATCCAAACGACATAGAAAGTATTGAGGTACTAAAAGGTGCCAGTGCTGCCGCACTATATGGAGCGAAAGCCTCAAATGGGGTGATCATTATTACTACAAAAAAAGGCAGAGGTGGAAAAACAAAGTTCAGTATATCTCATAAAATTGGTCAGCGTACCTTGGTGGGAAAAATGGGTCACCGGAAATTTGAAACCTATACTGAAGCTAAAGATCAATATGGAGAAGATATTGCAAAACTCGGACTGGGCAACTCCTCGGACACAACCAGTTGGCTTAATAGAAATATTGATTATGAAGAAGAATTGTATACCAGTGGGAGTGGTGATCTTGTGGAAACAACGGTCAGCGCTGCCGGTGGGGATGAACGGACGCAGTTCTACGTGTCCGGACAGCATCAGAGTGAGGGTGGCTCAATTGTCAATACCGGTTTTGAAAGATGGTCCGGACGCTTGAACCTCAATCACCGGTTCAGTGAAAAAGCCAAGTTAACACTAACCACAAACATGATAAGAGTCGAGACAGACCGTGGGGTAACCGGGAACGACAACACAAACATTACATATGGATTTTCCATTGGATTTACACCGAGCTTTCTTGACATTACTCAGAACGACGATGGGAGTTGGCCTGATCATCCCACTAACCCCTCCAACCCCTTACATACTGCCCGGGTATTTGTGAACAATGAGCAAACGAACAGGGTTATGGGTTCTGTTCAATTTAACTACAGTTTTCTTAAAATAGAGAACATGAGCCTGGACTGGGTGACTACGGCTGGTGTTGACTTCTATGCGCAGAGAAATAAGGTGTTTTCTCCCGCTGAGTTGCAATATGAGAAGAATGTAGACGGACCAGGTCAGTCAGTGAACACAACCACGAATAGTTTAAACACAAACCTCTATACTAACCTTGTACATCGAATGATTCTACCTGGAAATATTAACCTGACATCCACAGCAGGTCTTCAGTATGAAACATTGGATTGGGATCAGGTGTTTATTCATGCGAAAGGTATGGTGGTGGGGCAGACCAATGTGGACCAGGCGAGCTCTGCGGATGTCTTTCATACTCGGAGACTGCAACAAGATCGTGGATTTTTTGTTCAGGAGGAGGTAAATGTTAACGACCAGTTCCATGTGGCGTTTGGTCTACGCGGTGACAGAAGCAGCACTTTGGGTGATACGGAGAAATGGTTTACGTATCCAAAGTTTTCAGCTTCCTACCAAGCAGGTGCATTAGCAGGTATATTTGATGATTTCAAAGCCCGTTTAGCATGGGGACAGACAGGTAATCTACCAAGCCCTACGGTGAAATTCACATCTCTCGACCCTATAAATATTGATGGAATTGGTGGATTGTCAACATCGGGAATTTTGGGTAATGAAGACATTAAACCTGAAAGAACAACCGAGATTGAATATGGCGTGGACTTTTCATTCCTGAAAGGTTTGGGATCTGTGGAGTTCACTCTGTATCAACAAACTATTGAGGACCTCATTTTGGAAGTTGATCAAGCTGCGTCTTCAGGTGCCACAAGCCAATGGTTGAATGCAGCGGAGATGGAGACTAAAGGTACTGAGTTTTCCCTGCTTTTGAACCCCATACGAAGTAAAAATTTGAATTGGATGTCTCGCATTACCTACTACAAGACAGAGTCTGAAATTACCAAGCTGGACGTAGACCCATTTAACATGGGTGGGTTTGCTACCTTCCTGGGTACTTATCGTATCGAGAAGGGATGGTCGCCAACATCTATCATTGGATCTGATACTACCGCAAGTGGAGGTATTAAAAAGTTGGGTGATGAAACTCCTGATTTTCAGATGTCTTTTAATAATACTATCAAACTCTCAAGTTTCACCTTACAGTTCCTGTTGGATGTAAAACGGGGGGGTGATATAATCAATCTGGCGAACCTGATCTATGACTTGGGTGGAACCACAGCGGATTATGATAAAATGACACTTGATCCCGACAAGAAAACATCTAATGGCCCCTACCGTCTGTCCATCCTAGGATCACAGACGGCGCCGTATATCGAGGACGGTTCATACGTGAAATTGAGAGAAGTAAGCCTGTTCTACGATTTCGGCAACGAACAGGTAAAAAAATGGTTTGGTGGTGCCGTGACCAGCCTCCGATTAGGTGTATCAGGTCGGAATCTGGCGACTTGGACAGATTACACAGGATTAGATCCTGAGGTGAGTCAATTCGGGAATGTTGCCATTGGCGGGTCGGTAGATACTAACCCATTCCCCTCATCAAGAAGTGTTTACTTATTAATTTCAATGGGATTTTAAGAGGAGGATAATAACAATGACTAAAAAATTAAATACAATGAAAAAGATTCTCCCCTTGGTTGCAATCGTTCTATGGGTAGGATGTGAAAGCTTGGACTTCGCGGATCCAAACTCGCCGGTTGTAGAATCAGCATCCATTCAATCTTTGGTCACAGGAGCCGAAGCGGGTATGCGTGTTGATCTGGCTATTTTCCTGCGTGTATTGAGCGTTGTTGGCAGAGAGGTGTATTATCTGGAACCTGCTGATCCTCGTTATACCGGCGAATTGATGGTGGGACCCATGGATGGGGGAGGTTTCCTGACAACCCGACCGTGGAACGCTCATTATAGGGTGATTAAGAACTGTAACCTCCTGTTAGACAATCCTGACTTAGACGATGGAGGTTCAGGGTTTGCTAAAACCATCAAGGCGTATAACCTGTTGTTGGTCATTAATGTGCAGGATGAAAATGGTGCAAGGCTGAACTATGATGGCGATATCACTGTGGACGTGGCAACAAAGGCTCAAGTGTTTGATGAAATCGAAGCACTACTGGATGCTGGATTTTCGGATCTTCAAGCCGCCGGGGATGATGAATTCTCATTTGTGCTAAGTTCCGGTTTTGCCGGTTTTGATACGCCATCTACGTTTGCTGAGTTCAACAGGGCAATCAGGGCTCGTGTAGCCGTGTATCAGGACGATTGGGCGGTCGCTCTTACCGCTTTAGGCAATTCCTTCTTAGATGAAACTGGCGACCTGGATGAGGGTGTGTACCACGTATATAGTACGGGACTGAATGATCAGGAAAACGGGATGTATGAAGATCCACTTGCGACTACTATCAAGCTCATGGGACACCCAACATTTCAGACGGATGCAGAATCAGGGGACGCACGTTTTTCATCTAAAGTCCTTAAGCGCTCAGAAGCCGATACAACTCTTGCGGTTACTACTTTTGATAACCTGTCAAGCGATTGGGGAATTACGGTTTGGAGCAGTTCTACTGATCCGGTTTCTATCATTCGTAATGAGGAACTCATCCTTCTTAAAGCGGAAGCGAAGATTGGTCAGGGAGGCGATGGCCTTACTGAGATCAATATTGTCCGTGACGCTCATGATTTGCCAGCAGCTACTTCGGGGGGTCTGTCTCAGTTGCTCCACGAAAAGCGTTACTCTCTGTTTCTAGAGGGGCATCGGCTGATTGACATGCGGCACTATAACAAACTCGGAGATCTTCCACTGGACAGGGATGGTGATGCTATAGTAACCTTTCCGTTGCCAGAGACGGAGACCCCGGGTTAAAACATATTTAACAAATGCCTCTAAACAAGCCCTCACAGAAAACTAATCTGGGAGGGCTTGTTTTTTAATTAAGATTTATGGTTATTCTGCATTTTATGTGGTGTTTATGGCACCTTGCCTGATTTTGAAACGGTTTACACTTCACCAGAATTATCCCAATCCTATTAACCCAACCACAACCATTCGATATGACCTGCCTGAAGGCTGAAAATTTTGGATATGTATTACATTTAGATGCACCGGTGGGAGATTGGATTCACTGAAGAGCGATATTTCACCCACCGATCAGAGCCAATTCGTCCAGGGAAACAACAGCTGGAGCCGAACTGACTACGGCGGTCCCTATCCACATAGATATTTCTTTACCCTAAATGCCCTTGATGTGAAATCATTGGACCTTTCAAGTTCCTCAATACCGAAACACTTTAAATAAGCTATGGAAGTGCACATCCTCGGTGAAGCGGTGGTGATGGGAACCTACGAGCGGAAATGACCAGGCCTCTTTTTTTACTTTTTTTCGTTGTCTTTTTAGCTGGCACAGGTGTTGGGAAAAGTGAAGAAGGTGAATTCACTTTCCCGGAAAAAGTCACTACCGTAGAAGGGGATGTTGTTGATCTTATGAAATTGGCGGAAAAACAGACTGTTGTTGTAATCATCATGAAGGCGGCATGGTGTCCCGTCTGCAGAGAGCAGCTTTTGAGGATAAAGAAAAACCTGTCTGACTTCAAAAAATGTAACATCACCTTCTTGGTCATCTGTCCCGGTTCCCTGGAGGCAGTAGCGGGTGTGAAAAAACAGACGCAATTCCCGTATCCTTTTGTGAACGACACAGATTTTTCCTTTGCGGATCATCTTAAGCTTCGGATGAGCCAAACCGAAATGATTCCCGCAGTTATTGTTCTTGAAACTGACCTCTCTATAAAATGGATGGAAAAGGGGAGAGGGCCGGGGAACTTCAGTGACGAAATAATATTCGAAAAACTTGACTGTTCGAATTGGATTTAAACACAAGAGGTCTCTATTAAACGACTATCAGCAGTTTTAACGTTGCTACTTCTGGCGAAAAGAAGGTGCTGGATAAAGTGAACGATATAGTCGTCTACTTCAGTCAGCATGAGGAGAGGATACCGCTATAATTAGAGAATTGGTTACCGAGTTCCTGCGGACGAAAGAATATTTATTTATAATCTCAACGGTTTGCTCATTGGTTCTTCTTTTTCCATGTACCCACACAATTGGTGAAACTATAATATCTGTTCGTTTCGCTGTCCAGGATGAAAGCAGTGAACTTCCTGTTGTTCCCGTTTCCGGGCTACCCGTCGCTGCGGAGGCATACTTTTCTCCTGATGGCAAAAGCCTAATCTGTAACGCGAAAGTTCTGCCGGATGATTCGGTCCACCACGTCTACACTGCAAACATTGACGGGACAGAAGTTCGACGTATAAACAACAAGGGGGAGGACGCCTGCTCCTACTATTTCCCCAGCGGTGACCGACTGATTTGGACGTCCACCAAAGACCATCCCGAATTGCCGGTTGGAGACTGGTCCATAGCGACCATCTATCCTCAGGGCGCTGAGTTGTATTCGAGTGATCTTGATGGGTCGAATGTGATCAGACTGACGAATAATGAATACTATGATGCAGAGGTATCTCTTTCCCCGGATGGGCAGTGGATTTTGTTCACCCGTCAGGTCGATGGGAAGCTGAACCTATGGCGGATGCGACCGGATGGAACAGACGAGTTTCAAATCACTCGTACGGATGACTGGCAGGAAGGGGGCTCGTTTTACATGCCGGATAGTGAAACTATCCTTTATCGAGCCTGGAAAAGGGAATATGATGATGCTCGGGGTAAGCCCATGACAATTTTCACCATCAAACATGACGGGACAGGGCTAAAACAGATTACTCATGATGATGGTACTAACTGGGCGCCACACCCGGGCCCAGATGGTAAGCGGTTTGTCTTCGTGAAAGTTTTACCTCCCCACAATTTTGAGGTCTTTTTAATGGATCTCAAGACGGGGAAACAGACGCGTCTCACCTACAGCAATGCCTTTGATGGGTTCCCGGTGATTTCCCCCGATGGTAAAAAAGTTATGTTTTCTTCAAGCCGTGGCGCTGCTCCAGGGAAACGGAAGTTGTCTTTATATTTGATGGATATTAGTTCGTTGGTGGAATAACCGAGATCCAAATAGAAAAGTGTTCAAGTGTTCAAATGTTAATGTGTTATAACATTTTTGAATTTTAGTGACCTTTGCTTAATGTGCAGTATATTGACTGTTGTGGGACAATACAAACTTGAAGACATAAATACCTGAACCCAGAAAGACTACGATTTCATAGGCTCCGTTGTGGCAACTTTTTTTACCTCTGTTAGAATTCGATGTGCCATCTTCATTTTTGACTCAAGGGGTAGGTGAATTCCCTTTTTCACTCCTCTGAGGAAAAGAGTTCCTTCGTTTGTATCCGTTTCAAATCCTGTTCCGGGCTGATTTGCGTAGTTTAACACAATGGCATCAAGTCTTTTATCTTTCATTTTTTTCAAAGCATTCTTTTCCCCATCTTCTGTTTCTAAGGCAAAACCGACTATAAAGGCGTCTGATATCGATCGTAGTCCTTTCAATATATCGGGTGTTGACTGCAATTTCAGGGTCAATGTGTGATTGGGGAGTTTAATCTTGGATTTTTGAGGGGACGGTAGGGAAAAGTCTCCCACAGCGGCTGCCATGATAATAAAGTCTTGTTGAGAAGAAATCTTTCGAACGGCTCTGTTCATATCCTCTGCCGTTTCCACGGTGACTACGCTACACATTTTGGGGAACTTCAGGTAAACAGGACCTGTAATTAGGGTAACCTCAGCCCCCCGGTCGATGGCGGCCTGAGCTAAGGCAAACCCCATTTTTCCACTGGAACGGTTGGAGATGAACCTCACCGCATCAATAGGTTCTCTTGTTGGTCCCGCTGTAATAAGAACCCGTTTCCCGTGAAAATCTTGTGGTATCCCTAATATCTCACGAATTTTTGATACCACCACCACTGGCTCCGCCATTCGCCCTTCTCCTATTGCGAGATTTGCCAGAGAGCCATAATCTGGCTGGATGAGAATTCTACCATGTTTTTTCAAGGTATCCATATTGGTTTGAGTTGCTCTATTTTGCCACATGTTATGGTGCATCGCAGGGGCAAAGAGCAGCGGCACGTTACTGACAAGAAGGACTGTAGATAGGAGATCGTCAGCGATTCCCTGGGCAGTTTTTGCCAGAATATTAGCAGTAGCAGGCGCAACCACGATGATATCCACATTTTCTGCTATATGCAGATGAATTTCTCCTGGCGGGGGAGGATCAATAAACATATCCGTTAATACCTCTTTGCCGGTGAGAGCGGAAAATGTGGTGGGTCCTACAAGTTCTGTTGCAGATTTTGTCATTACAACCTGTACTTCAGCTTCGGATTTTCTGAGAAGTCGAATAATTTCGCAAGCTTTGTATGCCGCAATGGAACCTGTAACCCCTAACAGAATTCTTTTATCTTTAAGCACTGACATCATGAAACCTCGTCTGTTTCCGAAATAGAACCTGTGATAACCTTTTGAAGTTGGGGAGAAAAATCTATGAAGGTTGTATCACAAGGGGGACCATCAGCATACCACATTCGTTCTTGAAATAGCGGTTCGTGTGATTTATCATCCCGTTTGCTGATAAGTACAATTTGGGATGAGCGAGTGCCGTAAAATTCGTTGTGTTTACAGTAATCCGGGTGCTGAGACAAATAATTTTGAACTTCAGAGAGCCATTGATGTATTGCATTATCAGAGAGGTTAATTTCTGGCGTGTATTGGGGGCAACCTATCAGGTTTTTGCGGAGATGAATGGTAGGGTGTATTTAAGATTGTAGCTCCCCCGGGGGAAAGAGGAAACTCTTTTAGTTCACCGGAAAATGAGAAGACGATACCCTCCTTGTATGAGAGAACTGCAAGATTGAAAAACTGGTAATTGTCCACCTCTAATTTTTGCTGCACCACTATCTTAGCGCTTTTCATATTGGGACATCGGAGAACATCTAATGTTAACTGCCCTCTGGATCGAGTAGAAGCCTCACCCTGATATAAAGGCCCATTAGACTCAATCCACACATTTGTAATCATGGCAACGAGTCCAAATTCATTTATACCGAACCACGTTCCTCCTCCTTCCAGATCTTGTGGGGCAAAAATAATGGGGTCAGTTTCTATGATTGTGGGAGGTGAACTTGGACGAGTGTAAGATTCATCTCTATTGGTAGCAATAATAATGGGGTAGTCATCCCCAGGATTGAAATTGATGGTTAATGTACACATCCTGTAGAAAGTTAGACTCTAAAGTTTTACGAGTCAAGACCTTCTAAGAATCTTGATTGTACCTGCCCGCCCTTTTTCTTCGCCTGCCAGCCACCCATGGAGTGGGGCAGGCTGGGGAGCAAGCGGCGGGAAGGAATTTTCATTTTATTTGTTTGGATACTTAGACATTATGGAGTTATTTCCTAAGGTGGTTCGCAAGATACCCCTCCCGATGGAATCGGGATCGGGGTGCTACATTCACCGTTAGATCAGGAGGATAGATGGATAGGATTACACTTGGACGAACGAATATAATGGTGTCAGCAATAAGCTTGGGAACCTGGTCTTATGGAGGACCAAATGTCAGCGGTGGCCAATCTGTCGGCTGGATGGGGCAGGAGGATAGAGATTCAACAGAAGCACTAATCAGGGCATGGAAATTGGGTATTAATCATTGGGATACCGCAGATGTATATGGCTCGGGAAAATCAGAAAAAATTATTGGCGGCATATGGGATATTGTTCCACGGGATGAAATATTTCTTGCCACTAAAGTTGGTTGGGACAAAGGTACTTATGAACATTTTTATCATCCTGATCACATGCGACACCAGTTGGAACAATCGCTTAAAAACCTGAAAACAGAGACAATCGACCTTTATTATTTACATCATTGTCTATTCGGAAAAAAGGGAGAATATTTTAATGAGGCTCTGGAAATGATGCATCGGTTCAAGGAGGAAGGGAAAATCCGGTTTATTGGAATTTCTGACTGGGATATGGGAAAAATTATGACCTACGCAGCACTTACTAACCCGGATGTAATTCAAGCTTACCGCAATGTTATGGATGATGATTATGAATCTAGTGGACTGAAAGCGTGGGTGGATCAGAAAAATACTGGAGTGGTTTTTTTCTCTCCCATCAAACATGGACTATTAACGGGGAAATATACGAAACCGGTTCAATTTCCAGAGGGTGATTTCAGGAAAAACATTAAAGATTTTGGAAACAAGGCAATTATCGAAAAAATGATGGAAAACAGGATATTATTGGAGGAACGTTTCTCCCATCACTCAGAATCTATATTACATGGGCTGGTGGATTCTCTATTAATCGATTCTCAAACAGGGTGTGTTCTTTTAGGTCAAAGGAACTCTGCACAAGTCGAATCTGCAGCAAAAGTGGGAACCCCGTTGAGTCAAGAAGATGCAGATTGGGTTAAAGCTCTCTATCGAAAGTAAAAGAGAAATGGCATACACGCACTGGAAGGTCATTGAACAAGTAGAGAGATATGCAGAAAAACGGTATCGCTCATGGGATCAACGGTGGATTAGTAAAAAGGAACAAAGGTTAGTCAATTCAATCTTTCATGACTATCAACTTCAAGGTACGATTTTGGATGTTCCCGTTGGATATGGCCGATTTTTACCCATATTGAGTGAGTTTGGAACCGTTTACGCAGCGGATTGGGGATTCATGCCGCTGGTTTATCAAGAGAGAAAAGTGGGGATCGCATACGGAAGTGTCAATGGAATTGCCCAATCCCTTCCCTTTAAAAGTCAGTCGATAGATGTTATTTTTTGCTTTCGCCTTTTCCAACACATGCATGAGCAGGGAGAACGGATTGCAATTTTAAAAGAGTTTAAACGGGTAAGTCGAAATTGGATTGTTGTCTCTGTCTACATAAAAAATCCTTTACACATTCTTCATCGTGCCATCGCCAAAAAGCCGTCACGGATTACCATGTTGACCCGCAGTGGTTTCAAAGGGGAGGTATCAATATCTGGCTTAAAAACTGTACAGAAACGAGCTGTGGTACCCGGATTACACGCACATAATATTTATCTGATTTCAACGAAATAAGGAACGTAACTGTTTTTTTCGTCTTCGCCCCGTCAATAAAACATTTTGATATTCTTTATATCCTGCTATCCAATCGAATTCTATTCCAGTTTCTTTCTTATAGATATTAAAAAAAAGTTCTTCTAATAATCTTATTATTGATTCATCGTTAGTTTTGATGTTGATCTTTGCCAGATCTGACAGACGATGATGATGAGAAAGTTTGTGAAAGATATTAGCCCTGTTGAGGTCAACAATAAATACTTCCCCGCCATTGTTTACGAGAAAATTTCCCGTTGTCAGGTCTCGGTGAAATATACCGGCGTTGTGCATTCTGGCAATGCTGATAGCGAGGTTAGTAATAGTAGTTTGAAAGAAGGCAAATTTTTCATCTGATTTCAACAAATTTCGCAAGGTTTTATGGGGCTGAATTGCCTCAGTGATAAAAATGTTTTCATGGATAATTCCCTTTTGTCGTTTTGTGTAGACAAAGATTGGTTTAGGAGTCAATGCACCGGCGTTTAAGAGAGCTTGAGCGGTTGTCCAACTTACTTGAGCTCTACTAAGAAAGATGGGGCTTAATAGTTGATGGATGGGGTGTCGCCAACCGAACCATTTAACCACAACAGGACTTGTGTCTGTTTTTAACTGTGCAACAAGATTCGGGTTGGTATCATAGATTGTTTGGGCAATATCAGCTAATTTATTTCGGTTTAATATACCGTCTAAGTTGAGAGAATCCGGAAGCAGCCCAGAAATTTTAACGGATGAAGACAGGTCCAACATGTACAAGGAAATTAGGAAATTTTTACTCGTAGGACAAGAGACCATCTTGTCTTACATAAATTGATTCGTTTCTTCAATATAAAGTAATTAATTTAATACAGAATGCGAGTATTTATAACAGGCGGAACAGGTTTTGTGGGTGGTTATATTCTTTATGAATTGCAGCGTCGGGGACACGAAGTGGTAGTATTAGTGAGACCTGGTAGTGAGCACAAGCTCCCGGTGAATTTCTCAGGAGAAACTGTAACAGGAGATGTCTTTTCCTTTAAGATGCCTGCCGGATGTGATGCTGTAATTCATCTGATAGGGATACTTCGGCAGAGTAAACGGAAAGGTATCACTTTCGAAAGGCTTCATTTTCAGGCAACAAAATCTGTTACAGATATTGCCTTTTCAGCAGGAGTAAAACGTTTTCTTCTAATGAGTGCAAATGGTGCAAAACCGGAGGGGACTCCCTATCAATCTACAAAATATATGGCTGAGGAATGTGTCAAAAGTAAAGGATTTGAATGGACGATTTTCAGACCGTCGATTCTATTCGGGGATCCTGACTTCCCCTCGAGGCAGGTGGGGAAAACGGAATTTTGTACAACCCTGCTGAACCAGATGATCCAACCTCGTATCCCCGCTCCCATGTTTCATCCAGGACTGAATGTTAAGCAAGCGGGGAAATTTAAACTCCAGCCTGTGCATGTAATGGATGTAGCGAGAGGAATCGTGGCTTCTCTCACAAATGAGAGATCGGCGGGAAAGATATATCATGTTGGTGGAGCGGGTGAATTCACATGGCGTGAGATTGTGGATATTATTGCTCAGGTGGTGGGAAAGAAAAAGTGGAAAGCTCCTGTCCCGGTGTGGGGAGTAAAATTTATCGCAGCACTATTTAGCTGGCTTCCGTCGTTCCCCATCACTAGAGACCAGGTTACCATGCTTATGGAAGGAAATATATGTGATGATGAAGAGTTCTGGAGGGATTTTTGGGGTGAACCGGTCGTGTTTTCTGTGGAGAATTTGGGGTTTTTGCGGAGTTAAGAACATAGCTACGTCGCGAAGCTTCGGGATACTGGGAAACTTGTCCGCAGGACTCTGTGAGTAACTTGTTGTGATAGAGATAAAAGTTAGTAAGGAATGAGTATTGGTCGTGTCTTGCTGTTTATTGCTGCAGGTATGGTGCAAAGAGATATTCAAAGTCCTTTAAAGTATATTCAAAAGATGTAGACATCATTTGAGCAAACACATCAAGAATAACAACAGCGTTTAGGCTGGCATCCTTTTTGGAAGCTTCCTGGAGCCGCTTGCAAAGGTTGGCATTGATTCGATCAATATTATCGTAGATATCAACAAGTTCAGTCATATCCCAATCAGGTTTTAAACCCTTTTTATACCGGAGATACTGAGCAAGAAGATACATGGATGTTGCTCGATAAATGGTCTCTTCGATGGATGCAAACGGAAGATGGTATTTTGCCATTGGACGAAGCTTGTCAAGGTTTTCGCAACCACTTGTTACCATAATGATCCCCAGAAGCGAGCTCAGCGGTTGTTGGATAGGCACTTGTAATTTTGCGTACATTCGATCTTGGGTTTCAACGGTGACGTCTACCACGTCGTATGAGTAGGCATCCTTGAAAGCTTCAATGACTGACGCGATATTTACGGCAACAGGACAGAAAGATCCACCTTTTTGGTTTAATTGACATTCTTTACAGGCGAGATAATCAAAACGAGCCCAGTAAGGAGCAAGTTGTTTGTCTGAGGGTATAAATTGTAGGGTTTCAGGATCTAAGTTAATTTTAATATCTACAGCATGATCGTTCTCAAAGACGAAGTGATATCGGTAATATAATGGTGTTTTTTCAGACATAACCATATCCCTTCAATAATAATTTTGGAGAGAGACTATTTTTTCCACATGATCAGTATTTGTACTAACTCAATGTACAAGACGACAGCCATTTATGCAAATCTCATTGAGACCACTTATGGGTCATTTCCCAAAACGGGCAGATTATCACTTGAAACTGAAAAGAGAACGGGAAACCGAGCTCTAAAATAGAAAGTGTCCACAGGAGGCTATGCGTAAACCATGTTTGTAAAGACATCAAAATTAAAAGAATTATCCCTTGATAGTGAAAAGAAGCACGAGTTAAATTTTCGGCAGTAAATTCTTCCCAGGTGAGAATGTATATGATAATCAGAAAAACCATTTTAATCCTCATTCTACCTTTTGCCATCATGGCGCAGGAGGATGGTCTTTATCCTGTGGAAAGCTTTTATGGCGGAGGTGTGGGGTTCAGCCAGATGTACTTGTTTTTGGATATTGGTAAATTAGAAGGGTTTGAATTTTTGGGTTCGGTCTTAGATACGGTTTCTGGAACAACAAAGGGATTGGGGTTAAATACCGACAATTTCAGGTTTCCATTTGTCATTAATGGGGGTGAAGGTTTTTCCAGCATTACAACCAGGTGGCGTCTGGGCGGATATGCCGGTGTAGGATCATCCCTCATCGCCGACAGGCCGCAGATATTCCTGTTTATCGATCTGGACGGGGATGGTGAATTTGATACGGGTACCGAGACGGCTGTGGAGTACACTGGTAGCAATGCGCCCGATATCCAGGCTGAATTTTCCATGTGGATCGGGGGAGTAACTGTGGAGTATGTATTCCCTATCTTTCGCGGGCTTGAGATTGCGCCGGGTGCACTTATGGGAGCAGGCAGGGCTAATCTCAGCATTACACAGGGTTCCGGGAAACCCTACTGGGGATCCATTTTCTCCGGCGTATATGACCTTGGAATAGATGGTTATGTAGCCGTCGGAGACTTGAATGGAGATGATACTTCAACAGTAGCTGATATTGCACTGGCACAGACAGATATGCTTTTCTCTGCCAGTCCCAGCGCTGTCGCTATGACCTCTCTCACCGGTGCGTTTTTTATTATCCAACCTTATGTGGCGATTAAATTACAATTTTTGGATAGGGTGGGGCTTCGCTTAAGTGTGGGGGTCAACTTGGGAAAAGTGAATCAAGGGAAATGGGTCCTCAACAATCAGAACACAATAAGCGACTCTCCCGCCACAAGTCTTAATAGCTTGGCGGTGAGAGCCATGATCTATTTTGGACTATAACCTGATTCCACCCCAGTGTTAAAGAACATAGCTACGTCCCCCCAACAAGTCGGGGTCAGGGGAGTGAATTAAATAGGGCTGAGTCTCGAAGCTTCGGGGTGACCGTTAACGACTAACCAATCATCAGTCTTGTCTGTGAGAAACTTTGTCCCATCCCATAGGGATCCCTTTGGGAGAGAATTTCGATAGAAAGGTGATGGAACTCAGTATAATTTGAGAGATATAAAATAAAAATGTCGAAAAAGAAAAAATTGATAGTTAGTTCCTTTATTCTAATTCTATTAGGAACAAGCCTGCCTTTTGTATGTCCGTCCCTTTACTCAAAAGCAACCAATATCTACGAAAAAATTCAGGTTTTGAACCAGGTAATTGCTCTCATTAACGAAAATTATGTGGAGAAGGTAGATTGGGACGATGTTCTGGATGGAGCTTTTCACGGTCTCCTTGAGAAGCTTGATCCTCATTCAGCATACATTCCCAAAGAGCGGATCGAGTCTATTAACGAAGTCTTCCACGGGAAGTTTGATGGTATCGGTATTGAATTTGATATCCTGGGTGGGTACATCACGGTTATTTCACCGATTGCAGGTTCGCCTTCTGACCGTGCCGGTTTGCAGCCCGGGGATCAGATTATTGAGATTGAGGGTATCAGCGCTTATAAGATCACAAAGGATGAGGTCTTTAAAAAGCTCAGAGGACGAAAAGGGACGAAAGTAAATATTACTGTCCGTCGCCGGGGGCTTGAGAAACCGTTTCCTGTTGAGATTATCCGGGATGAAATTCCCATTAGAAGTGTGACGGTTTCCTTTATGATTGACGATGAGACAGGATACATCGACCTGAACCGATTTTCTTCAACCACTGGGAAAGAGGTTAGGACTTCCATAGAAAGTCTTCTGTCTGAAGGCATGACCCAACTTATCTTTGATCTTAGAACGAATGGCGGTGGATATCTCTCTCAGGCGGTGGAAGTGGTGGATCAATTTATTACTACAGAAGACACTTTAGTCTACACGTTAGGTCGGAGGCCGGATACGAGAGAAGTGTACTTGGCTAACCCTCAGGTTGGGAATGAAGATTTTGCACTGATTATTCTGGTGAACAGGTGGTCTGCCAGTGCCAGTGAAATTGTATCAGGGGCTATACAGGACCTGGATAGAGGAATTATCGCTGGAGAAACAACTTTTGGCAAAGGACTTGTCCAACGACAGTGGATGCTGAATGATGGCTCAGCTCTACGTGTCACCATCTCCAGATATTATACGCCAAGCGGGCGACTGATCCAAAGACCCTATCAAAATGGTACCAGTGCATACTATCATGAATTGACGGATGAAAACCGTGTGGTAACTCTGGATTCCTTAATGGCAAGCGCTCCAGCATACACCACCAAATCGGGTCGTGTAGTTCATGGAGGTGGCGGCATTAAACCTGACCTGTACATACCCCAATCAAACTACACAATAGCAACGTCCAGGGTAATAGGGCATAGCAATAGGTTCACCTTCAATTGGGGAAATAATAAAGCATCTGAGCTTCGGGATATGTGGAGTACATTGGCTGAATTCAAAACAGAATTTCAGATTACGGATAATATGTTGGTGGAATTTTTTGGCTACGTCCGTGATTCAGATATTGAATTTGACATGGAGGAGGTAGAAAGAGATTTGGATTATCTTAGAAATTATCTCAAGGCTGAAATTGCAGGCTCTCTCTGGGGGAGGCAAGCATTTTATCAGGTTCATGTGGCGGGAGACAACCAGGTTAAAGTAGCCATGGAAAGCTTTGATGAGGCGCGGGCATTTCTACACCATCCTTAATAAGAATAGAAATATAGGTTTTCATCTAATGGGTCATTGACTTTACAGGCGGGATTTGTTATTTTCGATCCCGTTGTAGTGATAAAAAATAATTAGGAGGAAATAGACTTATGCTGATTCAGTTATTCCACGATGGTGGAGGGTTTATGTGGCCGATTCTGATTCTGATGATCTTTGGTCTTGGATTTAGTTTTGAGCGGCTGTACACATTGTATAAAGCACATGTGGACACAGGGAAATTCATGAGTAAAGTTCGAACGGCGCTCCATGATGAGGGATATGAAGCTGCAGTTGAGTGCTGCAGCAAGACTCGGGGGCCTGTGGCTGAGGTCTTGCATGCGGGACTATCCCGGGTGAGTAGAGGGATTGATGCCGTGGAAAAGGGCATCGAAAATGCAGGTATTATCGAAATGGCTTTTCTGGAGAAAAACATGGTGTGGCTCAGTACGGTCATAACCTTGGCCCCTATGCTTGGATTCACAGGAACGGTCTGGGGTATGATTCAGGCTTTCGAAGACATCAAGGCTGCCAACGACATCTCCCCTGCCGTTGTGGCGGGAGGTATTTCCGTGGCGCTGCTAACCACTCTGTTTGGGTTAGTAGTGGCCATTCTTATTCAGACTATCCAGAATTACCTAATTTCCCGCGTGGACAAGCTCATCATCGATATGGAAGAAAACTCTGTATTGCTCATCGATGAGTTGGTTGCATTGGAATCATCCGGGAAATTGAAAGGATAGATATCTTCAAAGAAAAAATCTGGTCTGAGGTATGAAAAGAAGAATGCATGCTGGTGTTATTCCTACTGCTTCCATGGCGGATATCGCCTTTCTTCTCCTTATCTTTTTTTTGGTGACAACTACCATTGATATGGACAAAGGGTTGGGAATAATACTTCCTCCACCGGGCGCTGAGGTGGAGGTGTCGAAAAAGAATATCTCAAATCTTCTAATAAATGCTCAGGGGAAAATATTGTTAGATAATGAACCCGTCCAGACTAGGGATATTAAACGCATTGTGGAATCAAAAATCGCAGCTAACGATAAATTGATTATTTCCGTAAAAACTCATCCCAGAACCAAATATCAAGTCTATATTGATGTGCTGGATCAATTAAAGCAGGCAAAAGCCACCCGTATATCCATAGCGGAGCCAAGTCAGTAATGAAGTTTGAATCAAAAACCAAAGTATCCAGCGAGATTCCAACAGCGTCCATGCCTGATATTATTTTTATGCTTTTAATATTCTTTATGGTAACTACTGTAATGAGGGAGTACGAGGGATTACCAGTACTGCTGCCTCAAGCAAAACAGATCGAAAAACTGGAAACAAAACGCCATGTTTCACATATTTTTCTGTCTAAAGATGGGATGATTTCTGTTGATGACAAAATTATTCCTATGGGAAATGTTCGTCATGTTATGTATAAGAAACGAGCAGAAGATCCGCAGTTAATCGTTTCACTGAAGGCTGACAAACATGTCACTATGGGACATATTAACGATATGCATACAGAACTTCGAGAGGCAGACGCATTAAAAATTAATTATTCTACCAAAACAGCGGTCTACTGATCATGATAATCCGAAAAGATCCTGGTGTTTCTTTGAAACTTCGGTATCCCATAGTGATCCGAGTATCTCTGCTAATCAGTCTTCTTACGCTTATTGTTTTAGTTGCTGCCTTTCCAAGGTTTGGCGTGAAAGAATTTATTGAAAAAGAAATACGTATTGATATTGAGCAGTTTGACATTCCCCAGACGCAGCAGTTTGAACTGCCACCGCCCCCTTCAAGACCTTCCATTCCTGTTGAATCTGAGAGCGAGGATTTTGAGGATGATATCACTATTGAAGAGACAGTGTTTGATGCGTTTGAAACGTGGGATGCACCCCCCCCTCCGGAAGAAGGACCCCGGGTTAAATTTATTCCTTATGACGACCCTCCTGTTCCCATAGGTGGGTATAGCGCAATCCAAAGAAATATCATCTACCCTGAGATTGCACAGGAGGCTGGAATTGAAGGAACCGTAGTCATTCAGGCCTTTGTGGACAAAAAAGGAATAGTTAAAGAGACCATTGTGTTGAAAGGAATTCCCAATACAGGTCTCAATGAAGCCGCTATAACCGCAATCAAGAAGACAAGATTTCAACCTGCTAAACAGAGAGATCGTGCTGTGGGTGTCTGGATTTCTATCCCTGTGAATTTCCGGCTTAAGGGGTAATCCCTCAAAAAGGTTTGGCTTTAAAATGGATGCCTTCCGTTAGTTAACGGAGGACATTTTTGATTTCCGGGATATCCAATTATATTGCTTTGATGACACCCAAAATTTCTGAAATCTAATACTCTTTCTTAGGTATATAAAAAACTCTAAAATTATATCATATTGATATGGTTTTGTTTTTGTTGTATATTGAATAATAATTTATAACTATATTAATATACGCACGTTATCAATCCCATAGTCTTGTTTGGCACAATTATTGAGGATAGATGAATTGAAATTATAAACATCATGAAAAGAAAGGAAAAAAAATGATTAGAAACAGAAAATTAGAAACTCATTGGATTATCCCTTGTGTATTTATTGCATTTACACTAATACCCTTGATGATTCTGTAAAATATAGAAAACTGAAAAAGTAGTTCCGACAAATTCAAAACAGATAAAGGAGAAATGAACATGATACGAAACATGAAACACATTCGATTGGTAGATATATTAATCTATTCTCTCACAGTTGGATTAATCCTTATTCCGGTTAATGGTCTTGCTCAGGAAGAAGAGAAAGACGATTTAGAGGATGGATTAGAGAACATTGGTGAACGCCTTGAACAGTGGGGTGAAGAAATGGAAGAATGGGGAGAACAAGTAGAACAATCAGTAGAAGAGGGAAAACCAATACCGCCCATACCCCCAATTCTATTTTCAGGAAATCAAAAGGGTTACAAATCTTCACCGCGATTTGGCCTTTATCTGAATGATCTTGATTTTGAGGACGTGTATGAAATGCACTATCCAGAAAACTATGGAGTTTTGATTGATGGTGTGATAAGAGGAGGAAATGGGGATCGGGCTGGATTGAGGGAAGGAGACATAATCATGGAGTTTGACGGTGAGAAGGTATTGTATGAAGATCACCTTTTACGAATGAGAAATAGTAAGCATCTTGGTGATTTGGTAGAGATCAAATATTTCCGGGATGAAAAGGTATTGACAACCAGTTTTACTTTTTATCCACCGGAGGAGCTTTCGGAAGAAGTTGCCGAGATCAGTGGTAAGAAGAAAAAATTGTCCCCAGGTTACGGAGGTGGCAGCTTCGAACCAGTCTATATCGATTTTGATTTTGCCGGTATTAACAGTTACCTTCAAAGTAATGGATTTGGGAAAGCCTTTGATGGGAATCTCATAGTTCTCGGGGGTGGTGGAATGGGTAATGTTGGAAAAGGATGGTTTATTGGGGGAATGGGTGCCGGCTTGAGTAAACACGAACAAACTCCTGTTCGGGACGATACAGACCAAATCATTGGACAAAAAAAATATCAATTGGATTTTGGTTTTGGTGGCGTGACTGTTACCAAGAAGGTTGCACTTTTTACAAAAAGGGTAGTTCTTGATATGGGAATTATGCTTGGGGGTGGAGGTACAGTGTTGAAAGTAAGCCAGTCTGACGGAGACTTTTCCTGGGAGGATAAGATTGGAGACGCCAACAATTATTCAGTAAAGTATGAAAAAAGCTTTTTTGCTTACCATCCGTCAGTTGGGTTACTAATTAGAATTAAAAACTGGTTTGGAATTCACGGATCTGTGGGCTATTTCGGAACATATGTGTTTGATGATAAGTGGACAGAAAAGTCGTTTGATTTTACTGTAGGTGGGGATTCCCCCGCGATGCCATCAGGACAATCTTATTCCCTAGGAGTGTGGTTTGGATATTAGACTGATGGTGTAGACCCCGAAACAAAGTGGTCTGTCTTTGGCATATTATTACCCCCTGACAGACCACTTTTACAATTCATAAGAAATTGATAAACTCCCTGACGAATTGCAGAACTTTAAGCGAGTTAATAGGAGATAGATAATACCAAGAGAAAACAACTTTCTTAATTTTAATACTCAAACCATAATTTATTGAGTAATTTCGAATAGGGGGGTCTGGTCTGTTTTCTGCTCTATCAAAAAAGATTGTGGCAACCATCATTTCTGTTGGTTCCCTGTTTTATTCGGCAATATTGGGTGTAAATGCCGAATTTGATGAACTGCTTTTGAAGTCTAGAGGTGATCGATTAGTCTTATCTACCCAACTCACAAATTGCTTTTCTGATGATCTGGATAGGATTTTCAGTTCCGGAAAAGAGGTGAAGATAAACTTTATAGTGCAGGTATTGGACAAAGTGAAGGGTAAATCAGTGCAAGAAACAGGATTTTATCATTCGATCAGATTTTCATTAATAGAAAAAGTCTATACTGTTCATTTATCAGAAATCGAAGAAGATAGATATGGATTGACCCTAGAGGAGGCAAAAAACCTAATCGTAGAAATTGAAGAGTATTTCGTGATTTCTGAAAATTTACTACAAGATAGAGGTCTCTATGAAGTTAAAATAACGGCTTCTATGGGTAAAACATTTCTCCCAGGTATGGATGAGAAAACAAATCTTATGTTTTACTGGAATAGTCTCAAGCCTACCGTATCATCTGATTCCTTTACCAAAAACATTTTCAGAGAATGAAGATTCCTATTCCATCTTTTAGAACTCAAATTGTTTTTCTTGTACTATTTCTGGTTGTCGTTTCGGTTCTATTTTTCCGCTATTTTTTTCTGGAGAGTTTTAATGATTACGCTGTAAATGTAGAGATATTGGACGTGGAAGGTGGGATTACACGTCTATACGGATATTACGGTAATCGTATGGAGTCGGATGTAAAGGATGAATTTAAAGAAGACATTGAATCAGTGTTATCCATGGAATGGCAAAGAAGCGAGGCCGCAGAAGTATTTAAAAAAGAGATCAATTTGTATTCTAAATTTATATTCACGTTCCTGGTTGCCGCTGTTTTATGTTTATTCTTTCTTCTATTTAATATGGTTTCTCGCCCGCTGCAACGCTTACAAACCGCCACAGAGGAACTTTCAAAGGGCAATTGGGGGATACAGGTCAAAGAGAGTAAGTTTTCTCCTTTGAACGATCTCATTGTTTCATTTAATCAGATGTCCTTTGAGCTTAAGTCAAACAAGGAAAAGTTGATCCAGGCAGATAAAGAGGCAGTTTGGCGTGAGATGGCTCGGGTAATGGCCCATGAAATTAAGAATCCGCTCACACCCATAAGATTATCATTAGAGCGTCTTGAGCATAAATATCTGTCAGGTGGAGAGAAATTTGCGGAAGTATTTCATAATACAACATCCATTATTCATGAGGAGATTGATAATTTGCAATCTTTGGCAAGTGAATTCTCGGAGTTTGCACGTCTCCCGGAATCCACATTAGCTCCTTATGATCTAAATGAACAACTGGATGAGATTATTTTACCCTATAAGAACGAGGCAACCATTCATTTAAAAGCGCTAAATAATATTCCAACATTTCATGCTGACAGATTGCAAATGAAACAGGTTTTCGTTAACATTATCCAAAATGCAATCCAATCTTCCGGGGAAGGATGTTCGATTCAGATATCGACTTCGATTATAGATGGTCTTGTACAAATTATAATTTCTGATAATGGAGAGGGAATTCCCGCAGAAAACATGGAGAGTATTTTTGATCCTTATTTCTCGACTCGCGAAAAAGGGACAGGATTAGGTTTAGCTATTGTAAAAAGGATTGTAGAACAACATGGTGGCACAATTGAATTGAAGAGTAAAGTGGGGATAGGTACAACATTTACTCTCTCTTTACCTAACAGGACTTTTGACGAATAAAAAGAGAAGTAAAATAATGAGAGTATATTTTTCATACAGGAGATTTTTGGTGTGAAGATTTTAGTTGTCGATGACGAAAAAAATATTCGTGCAACGTTAAAAAATATTTTGGAGGACGAAGGCCTCCAGGTTCTAACCACTAATACAGGGGAGAAAGCTTTATCTGTTCTATCTCAACAGTGGATTGACCTCGTCATCCTGGATGTTAAACTTCCCGGTATTGATGGGATACAGGTGTTTAAGAAAATTAAGACTGTGAAACCCTGTCCGGAGGTGCTTATGATTTCCGGTCATAGCGGAATTAAGACAGCGGTGGAGGCAGTCAAATTAGGCGCTTATGATTTTTTAGAGAAACCGCTCTCCATGGCTAAAATATTGACGGCTATCCGAAATATTGCTGAGAAAAGAAAACTTTTAACCAAAATCCAGCAGGGAGAATGGGTTGAAGAATCAAAGTACCGTCTGGTAGGGAAGTCACTCCAAATGGAAAAGTTGCGGGAACTTATCAGGAAAGTGGCACCTACCAATTCAAAGGTGCTTATCCGGGGCGAGAGTGGTACGGGGAAAGAATTGGTTGCCTATGCAATCCATCAAAAAAGCCGTCGGAAAGAAGAACCCTTCATCAAATTCAACTCGGCAGCCATTCCCAACGAATTGGTGGAGAGCGAACTGTTTGGTCATGAGAAAGGGGCGTTTACAGGGGCAGATCAACTAAAGTTGGGGAAATTGGAAATTGCCAACAATGGGACTCTGTTTTTAGATGAAATTGGGGACATGAATCTATCTGCTCAGGCGAAAATACTCAGGGTGATCCAGGAGGGAATGTTCGAACGGGTTGGGAGTAACCAAACTATTGAAATTGATGTGAGAATAGTCGCAGCCACTCATAAGAATTTAGAAAAGATGATTCAAGAAGGGACCTTCCGAGAAGACCTCTATTATCGATTAAATGTGGTTCCCATTACAATTCCTCCTCTAAGAGAGCGGGAAGGAGACATCGGGGTTTTGATAAACTACTTTTTAGAGCAGTTTGCTAATGAGTTTAATGTTGAGACAAAGAAAATAAGTAAGGAAGCAATAGAATATTTGAACAGGCAATCTTTCCCGGGAAATGTTCGAGAATTAAAGAACTTGATTGAGCGTCTATATATACTGTTAGACACAGATCTAATTACCGATCAAAACATTTCCACTTTTTTATCACAAGCTATAAGCACACGGATATCTGATTCTCATCTGCTTGAAACACAGGATTTCAAACTCGCCCGAAAACAATTTGAAATCCGTTATCTTACTGCTCATCTGGAAAAGAATAGCTGGAATATTAGTACTGTAGCTGAAAAGCTGGGTATGCACCAACCCAACCTATCGAGAAAGATTAAAGAGCTGGGAATAGAAAGAAATTAATCTCAAAAATGGTATCCACCAGCTTGTGGATACCATTTTTAGAAGCAAAAAGACTAAATTTAGACCTGTCAAACAACGTGACATCGTCATCGGTGTCTGGATATCCATTACAACAAGCTTTAGACTAAAAGGTTAAACACCCCACTACAAAAGATCTTCAGGGGGGAATGAATAGCACGGAAGTGTAGCATGTGAATGGCTACGACCTCCTTGAAATAATGATATCAACAATGCTTGCAATATCGAATATATCAACTATGTTGTCGTTGTTCATGTCTGCAATATCTATCTGTTCAGGAGAAAGTTCGCTGATCCTCAGCATATAATGAACAATCGCCATAATATCAAAAATATTCACCTGACCATCCAGGGTCACATCCCCAGCGAGAAGTCCTGATACGGTAAAGGCAAAGTATCCAGCCATAGGAAGGGTTTCCACTCTGCCCGAATAATCTGCTGCTTGCATGTAATAGTGTATTTCTGTATTTTCTCCAGGAGAGGGAATAAATGCTCTGTATTCATCAACATTGCCTGTTGTGGACAGGGAAACCGAATTGTAATAACCTGTACTTGATGTTTTCCAGAAAACTTTGAGTGATTCCTCAATCAGACCTGCTTCACTCAAATCATCAATGGTTGCAGTGACTTCATACTCAACCTGAGGATTCTCCTGATCACCAATTGGTTTGTGAGAACAGGAATCAGTGTGATGAAAAGTAAAGCGTAAACTTTCATGTGTGGAAGGAAAATACTTTTTACATAACACGGAGTAAAGTAATATTTGATCCACCTTGAAACAGTTGATCCCTGTGGATCACACAATTTCATGCATATTGTAAAAACACCGCCATTTATTTGTTCCCTGAAAAAGCGATTGGCGGGAGATCTTCCCGGTCGACCTGCTCAATTGAAAATGGCGCCGGTACCAAAATCCAAAGGATTATATCCCCCACCTCGAAAAATAGCTATTAAATCAGCAGTACTCATTTTACTTTTTCCTGAGGGGGGAGATTGGTTATTCTTTTTGACAGAACGTTCCCATAACGTTGAACATCATCAGGGACAAATTTCCCTCCCGGGTGGTGCTATGGAAGAGGGGGAATCATTCCGGGATACAGCCCTCAGAGAGACAGAGGAAGAATTGGGAGTTGAAACATCCGTTATCAAGGTCATAGGGGAGTTGACCCCGCTTTTTATCGCGGTTAGCGGATTCGAGGTTCATCCGATTGTAGGCTGGTCAGGGGTTGTTCCCCAAATCAAACCTGATGCAGTCGAGGTTGATCGTGTGTATAAAGTTTCTTTAAAAGAGTTATGTCGGCCTGATGTAATTAAAAAAGAAAACAGAACAATTGGCGGATACTCTGTAACTGTCCCCTTTTTTGATTTTCCAGATGTCGAAGTGTGGGGAGCCACTGCGACGATATTAAGTGAATTCAAAGAAATTTTGCCGAGGTTAGACTTTTGATTCCTGATACCTGTTAATTAGGGTCCGAACGAAAGGTAATACTCAAATTCTAAAATTTCGGGATGATCAACCACTGTTTTCATTCAAACACTAAATAAAGTCAATTGTATAGGTTTGGGGTACACCCTCCCACAAAGAAAACGCCCACGAAGAAAGAATTATATGCTTTTTAAATTCTTAATCAGTGCAGAGAAAGGCGTAATGCAGGTATCTGTTAGTTGGCGGACAAGTCCTTGCCTGTTCTAAAGTAGGACAAGATGGTATATTGTCCATGCAAGATAATATCTGGCGTTACAATTCGATCTGTCACCTTTCAAAAGGTCTCTGGCTCTAAAACTTGATTTTGAGTACGCTCTCTCCTATATTTATCAGTAAGTTATACGGTTGTAAAAAATGAAGACACATCAATCCATTATTATTTCCATCTTAGTACTACATAAATTGAACCCCGAAGTTTCGGGGTAGAGGTTTAGTTTTTATCAATTCCAAAGTATCCTATGGACATTCCTCCGAAGATACTATTGTGGAGAAAGCCCCTTAGAGCCTGGACGATGGTCGTTTTTTACTTTGAGGGGAAAAATTCCCGTGTCTAAATACCAAAATATTCTTGACATTGAATAGTGTATGTGACAACTTAACATTTGATATTGGGTTTTTATGGTGTGTACATATGAATAGTGAATAACCGTAAGTCATTTTATTGTGCTATAGCAACACTTCAAATAGAAAGAACAGTTATCTCAACAACAAAACGAATGGAGGGCAATATGCGTAAATTTACTACATACTTGGTAATGGTCCTGGTAGTTATGGGATTGATCGGCTGTGCAGCACCAAAACCCCTACCAGAGACAAGCGAAGGTAGAATCCCGAGCTGGTTTCTCAACGTACCAGAGGACCCTAATTATCTCTACGGAACTGGGACCGGCACATCGAGGGACATGAGCCTGGCAATCGATAAGGCGAGTACTGATGCGCGTGCCAAGATAGCCCGGACTGTGGAAGTTCGAGTGATGAGCATGCAGAGGAAGTTCGACCAAGAAGTGGGGATAGGTGACGATGCCGAGTTGCTACAGATGTTTACCCAGGCGACGAAAGTTGTAACCTCAACAGCTCTCAGTGGGAGCCGTGTAAAACAACAAGATGTTCAGAAGGACGGAAATAACTGGCGTGGCTATGTTCTGATGGAATACCCCATAGGTGCCGCCAATCAAGCTCTTCTGCAACAGTTGAAAAACAATCAAAACGTGTACACACGGTTCAGAGAGTCACAAACATTCAAAGACCTTGAAAGCGAAGTAGATAAATTCGAAGAGTGGAAGAAGGCACAATAAGCATCATCATCATCTAATGTCTCTTAGTTGGGCAAAGGGAGGAATTCATGCTTTCCCCCTTTTTATCCTCATAGTGGGCTGGGGTACGGCACAGGAATATCCCCGGTGGTTTCTGAACCCGTCGGATCTGCCCTGCCAAAATGTAGTGGCCGGATATGCTAAGCCGTCACTTCACCTGGATTCCTCTATTGACTGGGCGGTTCTCTCTGGAGCCGAGACTTACGTAAAGTATTCAAACTCTCATCTGATGGGAGGAGAGGCTTACTGGAGCACCGAAGCCGGAGTTGCCTGGATGGGTTCTGAGATTACCTTGCAGTACGACAGCGCCGCCGTGCGAGTTACTGCAAAAACCCTGCAACCTATCGACACAGTGTACAGTCATGACCTTATGATTGTCCTCTTAAGCAAAGGCCACTGCGAACTAGATAAGCGATCAAGGAAACGGGTGGCGATCAAGGACTTAGACACACCCTCCTGGATCAACTCTATCCCCCAAGATTGTCGGTATCTCTACGCCATGGGGCAGGCCCCTAAATATTACTATGAGATTAGTTCGTGGATCGAAGCCGAGGAGCGTGCCTTAAAATCTCTTGCCAGGTCTATTGGGGTGGGAAGTGCAAGCCCTGCAGAAAGTCAGTGAGGCCGGTCAGGAAATCCGGCATGAAACCTATTCTGTCTCTTTACGTGATGTTCAGACGGCTGCCCGCTGGCGGGACCTCAAGGAGGGTATTTTTTACGTCCTTTTGCGAATGCCGAAAAATGTTAAATGAACTGTGTGGAATTTTAACAATCAGTGGCCATCTTTAGTTACATGCATATTAGAAAGGAGGATATGGATATGGTTAAGTGTTGTTCAGTTATATCAAGCCTGAGAATCATCGGTGTGATGTGCTTATGCATTGGTATTGCGCTTTCTTACCATTTCTAATCTACTGTGAAGAGCATACACCGAATACTTGCGAGTGCAGCTATTTTCCTTTCTGCAGTTTTACTGTTCGCTGATTCCCCCATTGATCGTCAATACTTCGGATCTATTACGCTACCCCTTGGTCGCGTGTTGGTACAACACGAAGTTTCCGACGACTGGATGAATGCTGGGTACAAGGATTCCGTTCATATACGGGAAAAAGTCAAGACTCTGGCAAAATCCCGTTGTGAAATTACGCTGAAAGAGCGAGCGATCCTGCGGATAGGGGAAAAGACCGTCATAGAAATAGTACCTGCACTAGAAAGTAGAAAACAGGTTACCATCAGATCAGGAAATGCGTGGGTTGGTTTATTATGGGATGACCCGAATTCCACAATTAGGGTCAGGACACCCGCAGCCGTTTGTGCTATCCGGGGGACCGTTTGCAGAATTTCATGTGATTCGGTTTATACGCACTGTTTAGTGTACGACGGAACTGTTTTTATCACACCAATTAAGCTCGGGACTGAGGAGGAGGAAGACTCATCATTTGTTGTGAACGCGGGTGAAGAATTACTTCTTATCGGGGACTTCGAAAAATACAAGAAAGCCCAGGAAGAAGCTTTCAGAAAGTTTGAAGAACAGGAACTTGATGAATTAGAGAGGTTCAAGCGGGAGCAGGAAGAGGAGTTCCACGAATTCAAGAGGGTGGACGAGAAAGCCTTCCAGCAGTTCAAATCATTTTACTTTTCTTCCAAACAATTCGACCAGGAGGCGGATCGCAAGATAGATTGGGTACAGTGGAACATTGAGCGCGATAAAATAGTGAACAAGTAGAGAAATTGAGACTGCTTAAAACCGCTATTGTGTTTCTAATTCTAAAAAAACCACACTAGCCAAAGGCAGGAGGGTAAAATGAAAAAGTCAATTATAAGTGTAGTTCTAGTTTTGTTTCCTATTGCAATCCTTTTGGGTCAACAGGGCAAGTACCAAAGAAAATCTATCAGCTCTGTTGAATCCGTATGGATTAGGCCAGGCGCATTGCAAGGGCTTGAGAGGTTTGATTACAGATTCTTTGATAAGATGGTTGATTTCTACATAGAGTTGGAAAGGTTTGATTACAATATCTTGCCGGAGATGATGCTAAGTGAATTCAGGGATCAGGCCAATTCGCTCACAGAAATTACGCCCGCAGCTATTGGCAGGGTCTTAGAAAAGACTGTGGCAGCAAGAATATTGGATATTCTCAACTCAGATGATGTGAAGAAAAACCGGGGCCTGGCACTAAAAGATGAATCTGCTTTTCAGTCGTTTGCTGCAACAAAGGCAAAATCTCTTGGATTAACAGTCAGGGAGCTGGAAATGCTTTTGAACTCAGCCTACATATATCTTCCCTATATATCCAGTATGAAGCAGGAAAAGGAAGCAAAAGAAATCTCGGTTGAGATCCAGGGTGGAATTCTTTGGTATCAGTTGGCTGTTGATCCAGGGGGGAATTATAGCATCAAAATGCTGGTGGGTGCGAAAACAAGCGGGCTGGGAAGAGCAAGCATTGGTGCCAAGAATAGGTTCACCGGTAAACCGCTCTATAAGGAGTTTAAGTTTGGTAAAGAGGTACTTAAAACAACAGAAGAGCAATACGCCCAGTATGATGCAGTTCTTGCTTGGGCCAAAAACCTGGGTGTAAAGACCAAAGAGATCGATGCTTTCAAGCTGCAAGCTCAAATTGTAGAAGCATCAGGTAATAAATATGGCTTTCCGCTTGGATTCAGTGAAGGAGTGCATCTGGGTGATGGATTTCATCTGGTTGAGTTCGAAGAGGATAGATTCGGTAATGAAGTTGCAACAAGAGTTGGATTTGTTCGGGTGACAAAAACAGGAGATAACAAAGAGGATCCCACAGCATATACATATGCCACTCAGCTACTAGGTGAAAAACAGGACATTGGCGGAGTGGTGATGGAACACCCACGGTTAGGAATCGATGCACGCGTTAAACTCGGTTTTGTAACAGGTATGAATATTCCAAAAAAATACACCAAATTTTATTTAGGTACAATGGTCCAAGTGTTGGATGATGATGCCACAAGTGCTTTTGGTGCGAATCTTACTTTTGCGTATAACCTTGCACCTATTATCGGGGTTTCTCAGACCTTCCTGGATTTGGATATCGGATTTGGAATACCAATTGCATCCTATACTAATGAAGCGATTGAAGGGAATATCAATGCTTTCATTATATCCGGGTACCTCGGGGCAACAAAAAAGTTGTGGTTTGGACGATCGAACCTGAGTATTGGCCTTGGTGGTGGAGTGGATAGATTAACAATGGATGGGGAACTGTTAGATTCAACCTTTACCTATTCCATCAACGCCGTTGGGATAAAGGCTGTGGCAGATTTTGAAATGCTGTTGAATCCTGATTTGAGTTTTAACATCGGAGCAGGATATAAATTCGGATTACCGCCGATGTCTGTAACGCTGACTTGGGGTGATGAAGAATTAGAATTGCCTATTCCGCTTGACGAATATGAAGACTTGAAGATGGGTGGATTTAGTATTAACATAGGTATTAACTACGCTCTGGGTGAGTTACCCATAAACATATTCGGATTCCTGGACCCATTCAAGAAATATTGATCTAAAAAAGCTGTTTGACTAATAAAATGAATTGGACAGCGTAGGCAAAAGTTCCTGATGGCCAATTTGATTAATAAAGAACGTAAAGGAGAAATATCAATGAGAAAAATCCACGGGTTATTTATTCTGTTAATAATTTTTACCTTTCTTTCCAAGGACTTGATTGCACAGTTGCCTGTTTCAAAGGAAGCCACTCTTATTGAATCGGTATCTTCAGCAGAGGTTATGATTGAAGCAACCGGCATTTATAAGTCCAAGCAGAAGAAGAAAAAGAAAGCAAAAAAGGATGTTACCGAAAAAGGCGTAAAAAAGGCAATTGAGGATGCCAGGAAAGCAACGGTTTATTTTATCTTGTTTGGTGGCACAGATCCTCTGATTTCGACCCCTCAGGAACGGCAGAGACTTGATAAATACACTTCGTTCTTTTTCGATATCAACAATGTCAATACCTACATTACCTTTGAGGAAACCGAATTCCGTAAGAAGGTTAAAATTGACGGTGGTAGAGGAATCAGGGTCACCAAGCGTTTCAAAATAAACAAGGAGCTACTGACTAAAGACCTTGAGGCAAGGAATATTTTGGAAGCCAGGGCGGAGTTGGCTGAGGCAATCGGTAATCCATTTATCATGGTTATGCCTGCTGTGCAGAGAGGAGAAAGCCCCATTGATTTACTCCGGACCAATCCCCGGATCAAACATGCGGCTGCTGTTGTTGAGAGTTATTTAACAGCTCGCAAATATGATGTGATAGTTCCCGAACAACAAGCAGCACTTAGTGATTTGAGCGCTGCACAACAATCCTTGGCTGGAAGGGAAGAAGATTATGCCTATCAGTTGGCGCTATCTATCGGAAGTGATGTCTATATAACATTCTCCGGAACTCTTGAAGATGCTGGCTATGGGACAAAAAAATATGCCATGGCAGTTCGAGCCTACGAAACAACAACTGCCCGGCTTCTTGGTACGGAAACGGGATATAGTCAAGGCCGTCAGGGAGAAGTGATGGTCTCTATTGAAGAGGCGATGAATGATGCTGTTGACAATGTCCTCTCCCGAATTACGAATTATTGGAAAGATGATGTGAAACGAGGGGTTCAATATAAGTTGATCGTCAATATTTCTACTGACTTTGATGAAGACCAGATAGAGGATATTCAGTTTGCCTTTATGGATGTAGTTGAAGAGATAGCAAAGAGTTCGAAAGAAAACATTGTCACAGATCAAACATTGGACTATATCATCTGGTGCGATCCTGCGAAGTACGATAAATCGTCAAAAGTCTATCGTAAGATCAAGAAAGCATTCAAAGATGCGGAAACGGAAGGTACATTGCGCAGAATAAACATCAATCGTAAAATGATTCTACTTAAAGTGGATTACGAGTAGAGTCTCTCGATTAACCTATAGAATCCCGGATAATGCAGTTCAGAGCAGCGAATCCGCAAGCTGGTGGACTTTTTATCTCCCAAGGGGACTCCCTGTTGACCCGAAGGGTCTCCACTGGAGGAGAACACTCAACTACATCATCCCGGATAATTTAGAGGCTATAACCATGAGGAAATTTGTATTTCTATTTATTCTATTAGTGGGCTGTTCAGCCCAGAGCCCAAAATGGTTTGGACAAAGCAAACTCCCGGGATATTCAGCCACAAATTATTACACAGGGGTTGGAGAAGGAAATACCTTTGCAGATGCCCAATCAGATGCACAAGCAGCCATTGCTTCGCAGTTGAGAGTAACGATAGAGTCAACAGTTGAAACATTTGTACAGGAACTAGAGACGGATGATCGTGCAACGTATGTAGAAATGTTCCAAAAGACCACCAAATCAGCAGTCAGTGAGACTATAAACGGCATAGAAATTGTCAAGACTGAAAAGGTCGGGAATCACTATTATGTGTTTGCCGTATTGAACAAAACACGCTTTATTGCAGGATTGGAAGCTGAACTGGATCAACTGTTGGAGCAGGTGTCAAAGTTAGTTCGTGATGCTAGAAATTCTATAAAGGAAGGTAAAATCTTTGTTGCGCTGGAAAATTATGCCGAAGCCCAGGAATACGTGGTTCAGTTTTACACGAAAAAAGCGTTCTATGACGCCCTATCACCGATACCATTCTTCATGATTGAAACAATTACTCTCTCAGACATGGTCTCTGAGATTCGTCTCATTCTATCTGGAGTGAATATTGAAGTGATCTCAGGAGATAGTCAGTCATCCAAGGCAGGTACATTATTGAGAGACCCTATCGTATTTGAAGTTTCCTATATAGAAGCAGGCACGGAAAAGAAAATTCCCATTCCGAATATGCCTGTCACCATCAAGTATGAAGACGGCACAGTGATTGAGCGAGGCTCTACAAATCGAGAAGGACAGTTGGAGACTTATGTCACCGCTCTGCCGATAACATCAAAATACGGAAAGGTGTATGCAAGGCTGAATCTGGTTCACTTACCTCCTGTGTATAAGAAATACTTGAAGAAGGCAGAAGGTTCTGCCCGATATTCCACACTGGAGGTTACTCCCATAGCGTTTACGTTAACCATCAGGGATGAAATGGGTCATCGTCTTCCAAAAGTTGAACATAAAATAGCGAGGAGTATTGAGAAATTGGGACATATCATCAGTGATAATGCCGAAGTGGCGCTGGATGGGAGTGTTAGTGTTATCGAAACAAAAGGAGTAGAAGGGTCCGGAGGGTTGCAACATCTGGTAACATCAGAGCTTTCATTGCTTATGGTTTTGAAGTCTACAGGGGATAAGGTAGCCAGTTTTATGGCGACAGGGAAGGGACTTAGCCAAAAGAGCGAGAAGGAAGCCATCGAGGCCTCATACCGAAAACTGAATATTAAGAAAAAAGATCTGGCTGAAATGTTATCAAGGGCTGAAGATGAACTTCAAAGAGTATTTGAACAAAAATCGGAAGAATACCTCAAGAAAGGTAATATTTTTTATGCTCAGGGGAACCTTCGTGAAGCCATAAAAACTCTGGCACTTGTAACTCACGGTGATGCTCAAGTCGATGAAGCAACGAAACTAATAAAAACCATTAGGGCAGAGTTAAATAAGATAGCAGAGGATCGACTCCGGAGGGAAAGGAAAGAAAAATAAAAGCAGTACCTGCTCGAACTTGAGAAGGCAAGGCTTGCTGTAGTGGCGGAAGAGGCCCAAATACAGATAGATTTTTAATCTTAAAAAGTTCTCTAACCTGAAAGGTTGATCCAAACCTGCCAGGTCGAGAAAGGTGTAAAACAGTCATCAGTCAGTTGACGGACAAGTCTTTGCTTGTTCAAAAGTAGGACAAGATACCATCTTGTCCTACTTTTGAACAAGACTCACTCCTTGACCCCAACATCTTCTCTTAGTAGGTTTATGATGTTCCATAAAGGGTAATGACTAGCATTTAATCATGTAGGAGGGTGTCCCCCATGAAAAAGACAATTCGTCCCGCTTTTTTGATTTCTTTTTTAACATTATCTTTGATTCAGGCACAAACCATGCGAACCCACACAGCCCCAGGATTGGGGGATTATCTGGTTCCTTTTTATCCTGAAGGGACTTATTTACCAGATGTGAAATCACCAGATGAATTTTTTGGATTTATCCTTGGTTCAATTCCCACGAGTCATCCGGAAGTACTCCAATATTTTGAGTATCTGGCAGAGACCTTCTCAAATGCGGAGCTTCATGAATATGGGGAAACCTACGAAGGTCGCCGATTGATTTATTTAACGATAACCTCGGAAGATAATTTCATCAGGTTGGAACGAATTAGAGAGGATATTGGAAAACTTGCTGATCCCAGGAAGTTGAAGAACAAACGTCAAGCTGAGCGCATTATTAACTCGACACCTGCCATTGCCTGGATGGCTTATGCCATTCATGGAGATGAACTCTCCAGTACGGATGCGTCTCTTCAATTAGCATATCAGCTTTTGGCGGGGACAGATGAATTGATCCAGAAGATCAGAAACAATGTGGTGGTCTGCATTGATCCTTTACAGAACCCGGATGGACGTACACGGTTTTTGGGACAGATGGAACAGTGGAATGGAGCAATTCCCAGTACGGATATTCAGAGTTTTCACCATCGGGGTACTTGGCCTTGGGGTCGCGGAAATCATTATCTCTTTGATCTGAATCGAGATTGGTTCACAACAGTTCATCCTGAAACACGGGGGAAAACGAGAGCCATTTTAGACTGGCACCCCCAACTCGTCGTCGACTCCCATGAAATGGGGGCTCTGAATACGTACCTTTTTAATCCACCCAGGGCTCCTTTTAATCCTTTTATGCCCAAAATGATCCATAAGTGGTGGAAGAAAATGAGTTATGATCACGCTGCTGCTTTTGACAAGTATGGGTGGAGCTATTATACACGTGAATGGAATGAGGAATTATTTCCTGGGTACGGAAGTTCATGGTCGATTTTCACGGGCGCAGTGGGACTTTTGTACGAACAAGCTGGGGTGGATGGGTCTCAAGTCAAGCGACAGGATGGGACTATTATGACCTATCGGGAATCAGTCCATCACCAATTTATCAGTTCAATATCGAATTTGTCCACAGTGGCTAATAATCGAGAGGAACTACTCCGGGATTACTATGAAATAAAACAAATGGGAGTGGGTAGCTTAGACAGGAAACGATTGAAAGCCAGCGCAGCTTTTGTGTTTCCCCCAAGCGACAATAAAAGCAGACTGGTGCAATTTGGTGAGACTTTGCAGCGTCAGGATATTGAGGTAGAAGTAGTACAGGATGAGTTTAAACTCAGGAGGGCAATTTCAAGGTTTGGAGATGAGAGCAAAGATGTAGACATCTCAAAAGGGGCTCTTATTGTTCGACTCAACCAGCCCAATCAAGCTCTCATCAGAGCGATCCTTACCTTTGATATTAGACTTCCCTCTTCAGTTTTGGAAAAAGAGAAAAGGTCCAGATTAAAACACGGGGAAACTGAACTGTATGAGACGACAGGTTGGTCCATGTCTTTAGCATATGACCTTGAAGCATACTATTTAGAATCCCTGCCATCTTTGAAAAGTATTCCTTTTAAATCCCCAAAAAGCAGTGGAAGTGTAGTTGGCAAAGATCCTGCTTATGGTTATGTCTTTTCAAATGCAGATGATAAATCTTTTAATGCTTTAGCTGATCTTTTTGAATCAGGGGTAAAAGTTTGGTGCGCTGAAAAACCGGTTGAAATTGAAGGGAACAAGTTTCCACGAGGGAGTTTTCTCATTCGCCTACATGCCAATCCTGATCTGGATGTGGGAAAACTCGAATTTATTGCCGAAAAAACTGGCATCACAATTTATGGCGTCAATACTGGGCTTGCCACCTCAGGCTCGGATCTTGGTGGGAATGACTTCATCCTACTTCGACCTTCTCAAGTTGCCATTGTTGGAGGAACCCCCATCTCATTCTATAGCTTTGGGGCGGCATGGCACTTGTTAGATTCGCGAATTAATATGCGTGTTTCTACACTCGAAGCGATAGGACTTTCAAACACAGATTTGAGTAAGTACAATGTGCTTGTGTTACCTTCTGTTTGGGGAAGCCCCGGCACATACAAAAGAATCTTAGGAGACGATGGAATCAAACGCCTGAAAGATTGGGTAGCGGATGGAGGTACGTTGATAGGAATAGGGACAGCGGCAGCTTTTTTAGCAGACACGTCCGTTGCTCTTACATCTGTTCGTCAAAAGCGCCAGGTTCTTGATAAATTATCCTCCTATGAAGGGGCACTAAGACGATCTATAGAAGCAGAAAAGCCAATCATTGACAGTTTGGATGTCTGGGAAGCAAAACTAAAAGAAAAAGATGAAGGAGAAAAAGAGCAAAAGGAAGCAAAAGATTCAGAGATAAAAGCAGCAGATGAAATTGCTCGTAAATTGTCTCCAGGTGGTGTCATTCTCCGCACAGAATTAGACGAGGAACATTGGCTCAGTTTCGGATGCGGTGAAGATGTCCCAACGATGGTGAATACTTCCTATGCCTATTTAGCCAAGGGTGATGTTGAAGTCCCCGCTCGGTTTGCAGAGAGTGAAAGGTTGAGACTGTCAGGACTTCTCTGGCCTGAAGCCCGGGAGCGTTGGAACCAGACGGTGTATAGTGCTAGAGATGCTTCTGCAAAAGGGCAGGTAATCATGTTTGCGACAGAACCCAATTTCAGAGCGTATTTTCATGGTACAGAACGGATGTTTCTGAATGCTGTTTTTCTGGGTCCGGGTTTTGGTACGAAACTAACAGTCGATTGGTAGGTCTATCAACTGATGTTATGACCAAGCGATTGGAAGCCCCCTCTCCATATGAACACAGATAATCATAGATGAGATGAGAAAAATGATGCTTGATATAATGACGTAGTGATGCTATATTGACAAATATTACGCATCAATATTGGAGCAATATGATGAGAACAACAATAATAATTGATGACAAGTCTGCAAAAGAACTTTTGGAGCTTTCCCATGCGGAAACAATTACCAAAGCTATAAGAGAGGCTATTGAATCCTTTATCAAAAAGCAGAGAATAAAAAGACTCATGGAAATGAGAGGTACGATAGATTTGAAAATTGATCTGGACGAGTTGAGAAATACGGAATTCAGAAAAGTTGATTTTAGTTGATACCTCCGTTTGGATACATTATTACCGTTATAAAGAAGGTCTACTGGTAGGTCTATCGACTGATGTTATGACCAAGCGATTGGAAGCCCCCTCTCCATATGAACACAGATAATCATAGATGAGATGAGAGAAATGATGCTTGAAATGATGACGCAATGATGCTATATTGACAAATAATACGCATCATTATTGGAGTAATATGATGAGAACAACATTAACAATAGATGATACGGTAGCAAATAAGTTGTTAGAGGTGACAAAAAAAGACTCTGTTATTAAAGCTGTCAGAGAAGCAATTGAAAACTACATCAAGATGAAAGAGAAGGAAAAACTGTTATCGTTGTTCGGGAACATTGATCTTGATATTGATTTGGACGAACTGAGAAAAACGGAGTTTCGAGAAGTTGATTTTAAATGATACCTCTGTTTGGATAGAATGCTTTCGGAACAGGCTATCGCCTGTCGCTCAATTTGTACAGGGGAAAATCAAGGATGATGAGATTGTATATAATGGTATTGTTCTGGGTGAATTACTCCAGGGTGTAAAATCTAGAAGTGAGTACGATAAGATAAAGGGTGGTCTTAGTGTATTACCCTACGTCGAGTTTGATTACGCTACGTGGGTCAAGGGGGGTGAGATAGGTTACAATCTTCGAAGGAAAGGTAGAACCATTCCTTTGGCAGATTGTTTGATCGCTGCTCAGTGCCTCCAAGCTGGCTATGAACTGTTTACTACTGATAAAGACTTCGATGAAATTGCTAAAGAGTATTCATTGACCTTAGTAACAATTTAAAACAAAAGCTATAGGCTGTTGGATTTGACTGGTTTAATCTCCACTAGCCATCGCAAATATTGGCGGTTCTTGGTTTGTGGGATATATGAAGAGATATAACACATATGGCTTACATTAGTGTTATTGAGCCTAGGACTCATCAAGATCGAGTATGAAAAGGGAGTTCGCCCCTCCGGAAAGGTATTCAATATTCTCAAGGTCATGAGCCAAAGCCCTCAAGCCCTTCAATCTTTCATGGGGTTATATCTGGCGGTTATGAAAGAAATATCAGAACTTTCCCGCTCTCAACGGGAAATGCTGGCTGTGGTTATCTCCCAGACCAATCACTGCTACTACTGAACAGAATCATACGGTGATGGCTTCCCTGCCAGTCGCCTGCCTGCCGTCAGGCAGGGCAGACAGGCGGGATGAAGTCAACGATCCTGAATTTGCAAAACATCTCAAGCATGATTGGCGCACTGCAGAATTAAGTGACAAGGATAAAACGCTTTGTAAGTGGGCAGTCAAGTTGACAATAACTTCGGGGAAGATGGGTATGGTTGATATTGATAGTTTAAAGGATGCGGGTTTTTCTGAACCTGCAATCAGTGATGCCGCGCAGGTGGTGGGTTATTTCAATTATATTAATAGAATTGTTGAGGAATTGGGAGTGGATCTTGAGCCTGAGATGAAGCAAAAGGCGTAAAATTGTCTCATGAAAAACAGTTTTTTCAGTATAAGTTGTCATTGAGTTGAAATGGACGGTCTCTGTTTAGAGAATGATTGTAATTGAGATAATGCTTAGATTGAACGACGGATTAGGTTAATCAATAGAAAAAGGGGCGAAAAAATATGGTGAATCAGTATAAAAAATCATCATAGCACACATGGGTGGGCATTCTATTGGTAGTGGTTGGGGTTCTGTTTTTAATGGACACTCTGGACATTTTAAATGTCGGTAGTACTTTCGCTCACTGGTGGCCACTGATTTTGATCCTCATCGGCTTTGCGAAATTAAGGGGACAGGATAAAGCAAAGGGTACGATCCTATTCATTGTAGGGGTTGTTTTCCTGTCAGCTAATTTGAACATTATCAATTGGGGCAACAATTTTCGTTTCTGGCCACTAATACTAATCGCCATTGGTGCAGTTATGATACTCAAGAGGAAGGATAGGTCACTGGGGGAAAGAGTCTCCTCCGGGGGAGTTTCCGGTGATTTTATTAGAGCCAATGCGATTTTCGGTGGCGCTGAGCGAATTGTTACTTCTCAGAATCTCAAAGGGGGTGACGTAATGGCACTTTTTGGGGGTGTCAACCTAGACCTTTGTCAGGCAAGGGTAATCTCCTTAAGGATGTAATTTTACTCTTACAGCTCTATTTGGTGGGGTAGAAGTCATAGTTCCACCTGACTGGAATGTGTCTGAGCCAGGTATGCCAATCTTTGGAGGAATTGAAAATAAGACGGCTGCGGGAGGAGAAAAAACAGGGGGAAAAGTTCACTTTATCTGCACGGTAGCCTTTGGAGGTATCGATATAAAGAATTGACAAATAGTTAGTGTACAGTTTGAGGTTTATAAAAAGGGGTGGAGTAGGATGTAGTAAGTTTCACCTGAATGCAAAATATGAGAGGTCAATGATATGAAGCTTTACTTAGTCCAACATGGTGAATCCCTTCCTGAAGATGTGGACCCCGAACGGGGATTGAGTGATAAGGGCAGGGAAGATGTTACACAAATGGCTGAGTTACTGTCACGTGGCGGTGTTGAAATATCTACAATTTATCACAGTGGAAAGAAGCGGTCAGAGGATACAGCTCGGTTGCTAAGGGGCTGTCTTGCCGCTGGAGGCGTATTAGCCCAACGAGACGGGATTGCTCCTCTTGATCCTGTAGACAGAGTGGCTACTGAGGCAGAGAGGTGGGATAAAGATGTCATGCTAGTGGGTCATCTTCCCTTTATGGGGAAACTGGTATCCCAACTTGTCGCCGGCGATGAGGATGTCCCGGTCGTTGAATTTCAGCCCGGTTCTGTAATCTGTCTGGAGCGGGGGGAATCCGGAAATTGGATCATCGTTTGGATGATACGACCGGAATTGCTGAGGAGCTTGGCGTTGATCTCGAACCTGAAATGAAAAAGAGGAATTAAGAGCATGGTAAAATTGCTTATTGTTGGGGTGGCGCTTTTCACCGGTCTGGCGGGTGGTTTCCTTGACGGAGATACAATGCAGGCGAGGCACTCCAAGCTCCGGGTCAGCGATGTGGAGACATTGAAAACGATGTTCAATGAGGATGAGGGAAAACTGCGTCTGATTCTCCTTTTTTCGCCCACTTGACCCGTCTGTAAACAAGGCGCCAGTTGGGTGCAGACAAACATTCTTGAAACTTATCCATCCGTTGATCTTCGTGTGTACGTTGTATGGCTTCCAATCCTGAGAAAGGATTCTCTAAGTAGCGCCACTGTTTCCCAAGCATTGATGCCTGACGATAGGGTTATTCATCTCTGGAATGATGACCGTTCTATTGGACTGTGGTTCAAGCAAAACGTGACTCCTGAGTATCGAGGGAAGGTACTGTGGGACGCCTATTTGCTGTACGATGAAAGAGCTAAGTGGGTGAAGATTCCTGAGCCATTGGTAGGCTGGGGTCGCACAGTAATAGGGCAGTCGAAGAAACTTAAACAACATCTTTACATCTTGTTTGGAGAATGAAGCACGGGAATGTATCTTAGTTCAACACGGGATGGTCTTCCCCGAGATGCGGACCCCGAACCGCTGCCATGTTGGATAGAACAATCATCACTAAGTCTCAAAGCCTGGTAACGATGTTTCGGTGCATATCGTATGAGTGAAATACTAACATTTCTCACTTCAAAACGTGATTTGAAAACCTCCGCCGGTTTGTAAATCCTCCATCCTGCCTGTCTACCTGCACGCTGTGCGTAGGCAGGTGCTGGCATTATGGTAAGCAGGTAATCCTCTCAACACTTTGTATTCGGGAAAAAGGTAAATCCTGAAAGGATGTAATGATTATAGCTATTTATACAACACAAGCTCAAACCCTGAAAGGGTGAAATATAAATCACTAACCCAACTTTGACGGTCTCGCAAAAAGTGGTAAAGACGTAAATCTGAATGATATTGAGAACTGCTTTGACGGTCTCGCAAAAAGTGGTAAAGACGTAAATCTGAATGATATTGAGAACTGCATAAGCCGTTGATATGACGATAGTAAGGAGATTGCTTCGCTACGCTCGCAATGACAACATTAGACTTTTTGCGATTCCATCAACTTTGTCATATGGGTTACATAAGCCCAATAATAACTACACGATTTCATTTTTATGGTCACTACGTATTTTCACAACCCAATATTCACGACACCCAGGGGTTTGGGATCGATGTTCAAGCTCCTG
>SCKK01000070.1 GCA_004124475.1 Fidelibacterota bacterium | reverse complement strand
TTTCCTGTCTTTTTCGGCGATTTAGGCTATATTTGGCGTCAAAATATCGCCAATGGTTGCTCATACAAAGAGTTTGTTGGACATGATGCTCGAACACTCGAATATCTTGCTCAAACAGTTTAAATAGGATGGTGTACTTTTTGCGAAGTCGTCCTCTTTAGTGCATCATTTTTGTATTTGTTAATATTTCCCAACGAAAAAATCTGCGATGCAAACAATTGATAAACCTCATCTTCATCTCCTGATGTCTTCTTGAGATATTGAGCATATTCTTCCGGTGAAGCAAATTTGCTAATCCCAGCAAAGAAAGTTGGATTTAGAAGTTTCCCCCCGTTACTTGTTTTTTCTTGCCTTATACGTGGGACGATTACCAACACTAAATTGATAATGGTAATTAAGGCAGCGACAAAATAGACAATGACCATGACAAAGATTAACCAGTTCATTTGTACTTTTAGAAAATGTACAATGAAGAAAACCATAAATACACGCAGAATGGAAAGCATGGTAAATGCCTTCTGATCAGTTCACTGGAGAATCTGCTGTTCGCTGGATAAGACGTGAAACAATGTAGTAAAATAATTATCACTCATAACCGTGAGATTTAGAGGTAACCTGTGCAAAAAGCAATCATCTGAGGTATTCTGCAAGAACGGCTGTTTGTACCCATTCTGCCGTCCGATTTGTTCCGATTTCCACAGCAATGATCTTTAGTATGTACTGTCCAATCCTGGCTCGTTTATTCTGATTTGTGAATCCATCCCAGAGTAATATTCCTTGAGACCCTGTGGCTAAATTATTTGATAGGGTACGAACCTCTCTCCCTCTACTGTCGAAAATCAATACAGTGATAGAAGCTTGACTGAAAGGAAGGTTATAAGAAATTCGCAGGTGGTCATCGAATCCATCACCATCCGGTGAGAATGGATTGGGGTTAAGTACTATCACACCTGATGCCGGAAGGGATTCCAGAAAAATACTGTTTTTAGTACCGGGCGTCATTTTCTGTAACGATACGCATGTTCCCCAATTTGACCGAATATCAGACTTCATATCCGGATTGAGTTTTTCCAATGATCGACCATCCCCGCCTCCCCATGCTGATGTGTATTCAACTGAATCTCCAACCGCACCTGTTGGATCGAATAGATAAATGGCATCCCCAGAGTTATTAAGCGTGGGGAACCCTGAACTTGAAACCAGTAATACACCATCCAATGGCAAAAAGGGTAGGAGGGTCGAATCTTTGCTGCTGACCCAATATCCACCGGAAGAAATGGACACACTGGGGAAAAACCGTACCGAACCGGTATCACTGTCCGAAAATCCCCACCCGGTTAGATCGATAGTTCTTTCAGAAATATTGACGAATTCGATGAATTCCGCAATTCCCGGATCCGGTGCATACAGAAACTCGTTTATTGTAAGTACCTTTTCTGAATATTGGATAATGATGGTATATAGAGCAGTATTGTTTTCTGCATTAATATCATCGTCAACTATGATTCGGATATCTATCACGTGAATTCCTGATTGTAATGGTGGTAATGTGATCTGCATCAGAGTTGAATCGTTATCAGGTAGATTAAAAAATTCTGTACTGGCTAATGTCCAACCGTCTTCGACAACATCGACATTGCCTGAGATAGAAGTTAATCCAAGATTTAAAATAGTGAAAGAAAGGTTTATCTCATCATTGGGTGTTGGGAATTGAGGTGTATGTGATATTGATGAAAGTGAGATCGCGGCATCTATTTCATGTGGTGTCACACTGTTCAGAAATCCCGGAGTTCCCAGAGAATCGATGCTTGTTGACCAATTATCAGTGATGCTGGGTTTATCCAAACGAATTCTTTCTAAAGAGTATCCAGGGGCGGTAATCCCTTCCCACCCGTGGAAATCGACTGTATCACCGTCTACATTGATAAGAAAGAGAGAATCGGCAGAGTTCCCCAGTCCGTTCCCGATGCTATTATCATCTACTTTTATTATGAGAGCGGATTCAGGAAATAAAGAGGCGTAGATTCCTGTGGAGATGTCATAATCTCCTTCCATAATGAGAGCGAAAGTGCGTGGGAGTAAGTGCAAACCCATTCCTGCGTCAACCAGGTCATCCAATGAATATTTATCTCTGATTTTCCATTCTGCGAGGTCGACTGTATCTTGAGTCGATAAATTGTAAATCTCTACATATTCATTGGGGCTATCAGAACCCTCAAGATCAAACATGATTTCAGAGATAACGACCTGACCTGCAAGGTGGATGATAGGCACGACAAAAAAAGTAACAAACTTTAAAGATATTGCCTTCAATGAGATTTCAGGAATTCATCGATACGATTTTTTATTAAGTCTCGACATAATTGATACGGCTTAAGATCTTGTCCTTCTGAGGACCATCCCATAAATGGGTCAGGAATACTCCAGTGAATTCTCTCAACTTTTCCTGGGAAAGTGGGGCACAGTTCTTTGGCGTAATCACACACTGTAATAACAATATCGATACTTTTGTTTATATAATCAGCCAAATGATCGGAAGAGTGATATGATATGTCGATACCAAGCTCCTCCATGATTCTGATACTGATAGGATGGACAATACTTGGATGAGTACCAGCGCTGTATACTTCAAACTTATCTCCCGCCATGTGACGGAGAAGACCCTCAGCCATTTGAGAGCGGCATGCATTACCGGTACAGATGAAAAGAACTTTCTTCTTCATTATCTTAGTCAGAATTTCAGGACTACTACCATGAATGTCAACCTGCTGATTAAACTATATTATTGGATTGTAAGTAAATATTTAGCGTAACTTTATTTAACAGACTAGGCGCAATCTTTTAATTTAGAATAATTTTCAAAGGTACCGATATTACAACAACAAATAGAGGTCGCAATTATTATGTATATTAACTGTGTATAATGGATACCTAAATTGAGCGATTGTGTTAGCTTATATAGTGGTATGGATTCTTGCTCGTCCCATAAAGCGACTTACTCAGGAGATGGTAACCGTTACAAATCCATACTATCGTCCTATTCTGGTTTCCACCCGCCGAGATGAAATTGGACTGGATTTAGGTTCACTATGTGTAAAAATATCATAGACAATCACCGGGGATCAATTACTGTTAAAAGTACTGTTGGCAAGGGAACAACGGTTTCAGTTAGCTTTCCAATTCTTGAACAAGAAGACGGGAAAAAAGCAGGGATTTCCGGAGCTATCCTGGCAGGTGGAAAGTCGAGCCGTATAGGTACCGATAAAGCTCTTCTCAAGCTGGATGGACAGACACTAATCGAAAGGGCAATTACGACCTTAAGACCCTATACTGGAGATCCAATAATCATAGCAAATGCTCCAGATAAGTATAATTTTTTAAACTTATCTGTATATCCTGATATCATTGCTGATACAGGTCCATTGGGCGGTATATTAACAGCTTTGGAGAAAAGTAATACAACACATTGTATGGTGCTTGCATGCGATTTGCCTTTTGTTTCCGGAGAGCTTATTAAAATTTTATGGAATCAAGGTCTTGTTCACGACGTAACAGTAGTGGATGCCGGTTTTGGAGTTGAACCATTATGTGCGGTTTATAGCAAACGCTGCTTATCCCCAATTCGTAAACAACTGGATTTAGGACAATACCGTGTGACCAATTTTTATCATTATGTAGATGTCAAGGTGATATACCTGGAACAATTAAATAAAATATTTACCCCGGAAATTTTATTAAATATAAATACACCGGAAGATTTAGAAAATGCAAGGGCTCAATTGAAAGTTCGGGAGAGTTAGCGATGAATATTTTAGTTGTGGACAATGTAGAATTTCAACGAGAAACGATTCGAGATGACCTAGTGTTTAGTTGCATTAATTAGCGTATTAAAGTATATTCTTCTGTAATCATGATTTGGTAAATTGACGGAGGAACAAAAAAACGGGTAAAGCAACCGCGATAACGTTGAGTGCAGAGGAGAAAAA
>SCKK01000055.1 GCA_004124475.1 Fidelibacterota bacterium | reverse complement strand
GAATGATCAAAGAAATTCTGATGGAACGGACAAATTTAATCGATATTTTGTCCTTAAACGTGAAAACAGTCAAGAAGGCAAGGGAACCTGTGCCTCAATTAGCGCTATTTTAACCGGACAGTAGTGGGCCAAACCAATTAAACAAAATGATCAATTGTAATAGATAGGGCAATATCCTTCGTGAGGCTATCACCTACGTTCATATTCCTAAGGTAGTAGCTTTATGTAACTTATGGATAAGAATTCAAAAACAGATATTGATAGAGAATTACTAGAACTTGACGAGGCAAGTTTTCGGTCTTATGCTTTCTATATTGTAGGTAAACTACTTGCATTAGGTCTTGATTCGAAGAAATTGGTCGATATAGCCACAGACATGTTTGTGGTACTTATGCGGATCGATGTGGGATATCTCATGCTTTTTGATGAGAAGTCACGCGCGTTGAGCATAAAATCGGTTAAAGGCCTGAAACGAAAACGCACCAGAGAACTTGAAACAGCTAAAAAAGAGTTAGAACTGGACATCACCGAGCGCCTGTCTACCGAACAGGCAGGAAAGCAGGCGGAGAATAATCTATAGTTGTATCGTGATCAATTAGAGGATTCAAACAATTTAAAAGAACGGCTATTGGACATAATAACACACGATTTAAAAAATCCAGCGGGTGTTATCAGTGGTTTGGCGAAGATTGTTAGGGAAGAATCTCCCAATAATGAAAAGTTAAATTTGATTGATGAAAGTAGCGACAGACTGCTTGCGGTGGTTAATAACGCCACAACCTTATGCCAATTTGTATTAGGTGAAGCGATAACCTTGAAAAAATTGGATCTTGTTAAAATAATATCGGATGTATTGCCAGAATTTTTGTTACAACTGGAAAATGCGGGAATGAAGTTAGATTCTGAACTGCCACCGCAGTTGATAGTACATGCGAATCCAATCATTCCAGAAATTTTTAAGATCTACATTAGTAACGTGATAAAATACTCGAGTGACGGTAAGAAGATTGTAGTTGAATTAAAAAAGGATTAAGATTCATTAATCATAATGGTGAAAGATTTTGGCAAGACAATCCCGGTAGAAGATCGTCAGAGAATATTTAACGGAAGTATCCAGTTAGAAAATGGCAAAAATAGAGGTAGGGGACTGGGCCTGGCGATTGTGAAACGGATTGCTGAGGCTCACGGTGGCAAAGTTTGGGTGTCCGCAGGATCCCGGGGAAAAGCGAATCAACCAAAAGGGAATGTATTTTGTCTAAGATTACTAAAATAAAGAGGAAATATTTGATATTATCTACACTTATTGGAAGTGATCGGAAAAAGATAATACAATGAAAAGTACATCAGAATCGGAGATCATGACTGGTAAAAAAATCCTGATTGTTGAAAATGATGTCTTTACAGCCAAACTCCTAGAGAAAAGACTAAAAGCATTGGATTACACGGTACTTGCTATTGTTTCTTCAGGAGAAAAGGCTATTGAGGAAATAAAAACGATGAATCCCAACCTCATTCTGATGGATATAATGTTGGATGGGGATATGGACGGCGTCGAGACTGCCAAGCAAATCCGTACCTTTTTCAATATTCCGATTATCTATCTCACAGCCTATTCGGATGATAAAATACTACGACGAGCAGTGGTAACAGAACCTTATGGCTATATCATTAAGCCTTTTAAAGATAATGAACTACGCACTGTAATTGAAATAGCTCTTTATAAACATAAGATAGAAAAGAAATTGAGGGAAAGTGAAGAACTATTCCGAACGGTATTCGAAACAGCCCAGGACTTCATGTTCATTAAGAATCTTGATCTGCGTTATATTCGGGTTAATCCAGCTGTGGCAAATCTGTTTGATATAGCCGTTGAAGAATTGACAGGAAAGACCGATATTGATTTCTTCAGTGGAGAAGCTGGGAAACATGTCAGGGAGGTAGATCAGCGGGTTCTTCAAGGGGAAATTATTGAGGAAGAAGTGACGAGACCCATCAATGGAGTTATGCACGCACTTCTAATTACTAAGGTGCCACTTCGGGATTCAGAGGGGAATATTATTGGTCTTTTCGGTGTTGCCAGGGACATCACCGAGCACAAACGGGCAGAAAAAGTGTTAAAGAGAGCCCATGATGAACTGGAATCTAAGGTGGAGGAACGGACGCGAGAACTGAGGTTACTGCATGAGGAAAAGGACAGCTTCATTTCCAGAGCCTCGCATGATTTGCGCACTCCTAATGCGGCTATTTTAGGTTTCAGTGAGTTGCTTATTCAAGGAAAATGGGGAAACCTGAATAAAGAACAATTGGAAAGGGTGCAAAAGATTAAGAACCATGCGCTTCGTTTGAACAGGATTGTTAGTGACTTGCTTAGTATATCGCGGATTGAAGCAGGAGTAATCGGAGTTGCGAAGGACGTAGTGAATATTTCTAATGAGATTAAAAATGTTATTGCCGAAATGACCGCCACTATTAAAGCTAAATCACAGTCCATTGAGTTTGTGGATACAACCAGTCCGACCAAGGTAATTGGTGATCGTGATTCAATTCATCAAATCCTCACCAATCTTATTGATAATTCTATCATTTACAATGATGAAAGAGTGGAAATCAATGTCACTGTTGAGCGACGTGGCTCACAATGTATCGTCCATGTGAAAGATACCGGAATTGGACTAACTAAAGAGGTTCAGAGGCATGTTTTTAATGAATTCTACAGGGTTACTCGAGTCGGTGAGGTACAATCTCAAAGGACAGGTTTGGGATTGGCTATTGTCAAGAGACTCGTAACCCAGATGGATGGGAAGGTCTGGGTCGAAAGTGAAGGGTTAGGTAAGGGCTCCACCTTTAGTTTTTCGATCCCTATCAGCAAGAAATGAAAAAACGTATTTTGATAGCAGATGACGAACCCGATTTGATTGAAATCGCAGTGGCGTTTCTGGAGCGACCGGAATGGGAAATTGTGACAACTATCGATGGGGTCACAACGATGAAAATGCTTGAGTGTAATCATTTCGATTTGGTGATCCTTGACATATTGATGCCCAAACCTGATGGATTGAAGATAGCACGTTGGATACGCGGTAATGAACAAACCAAGAATGTGCCGATTATAATATTGTCGGCAATAAGTGAGGAGAATACGCTAAATAAAGCTATCAATATTGGCGTAAACGAATTTATCACCAAACCATTTGACTTCGAAACATTAGAACGTACTGTATCCAAATATCTTAATTAGGGAATAAATGTCTGTAACAATTTTAATAGTAGATGACGAGCCTGACCTGAGAGAAATTCTTCGGCTACAACTCGAGAAAAAAGGTTATCAAATTTTAGAAGCTGGTAACGGGAGCGAGACGCGCAAAATAGTAGAGACTGAAATACCCGACTTGGTTCTACTTGATCTAAGGCTGCCAGATGAAAGAGGGATATCTATTTTGAGTTGGATTAGAGCAGAATATTCTGCGATAGAAACGATTATCATTTCCGGAACCGGCTCGATAGATAAGGCGGTGGAATGTGTCAAATTAGGAGCCTTTGATTATTTGGAAAAGCCCGTTGACGCTGATCGATTGCGGGTTACGGTTCGGAATGCACTGGAGCGAGCCAGAATGTCCCGGAGAATTACGGAATTGCGTGTTGATTTTAAGGAAAGATCAAAAATCGTCGGAAATTCTAAAGCAATGGGTAAGGTATTTGACCTGATTGAACTGGCGGGTCCCACCGATGCTTCCGTATTGATTTTGGGTGAGAGCGGTGTGGGAAAGGAGTTAGTAGCCGATGCAATCCACAGTAAAAGTAAACGTAATAAAAATGTCTACATTAAACTAAACTGCGCAGCCATTCCAAAGGATCTTATTGAAAGTGAATTGTTTGGTCACGTAAAGGGATCGTTTACAGGTGCTACAGCGAGCAAAGTTGGGAAATTTGAGATAGCTGATGGTGGTTCTCTATTCTTAGATGAAGTTGGCGATATGAGCCTGATGAGCCAAGCCAAGGTGCTACGGTTTCTACAGAATGGTGAAATTCAAAGGGTTGGTGGAACAACGACGAAAATCGTGGATGTCCGTATTATTGCAGCCTCTAATAAAAAATTACAGGAAGAAATCAAGGAAAAGTTATTTCGTGAGGACTTGTTTTATCGGTTAAATGTGATTTCTATTGAGGTGCCTCCACTAAGGGAGCGGAAAGAAGATATTCCAAGTCTGATAGTCCATTTTATCGAGAAGCATGGGACTAAAAAGGGATATGGTATAAAAGGTATAAGCGCTAGTGCTATATCTCAGTTGGGAAACTACCATTGGCCCGGGAACGTGCGCGAACTTGAAAATGTGATCGAGCGAAGTATCATTTTTTCTGGTGGGGAGCTTATCCAGCAAATTGACATTCCCGTATCAGCCAAAGGCAAAAAGAAGGTAGGTGTTTTATCTACGGATAAAACCTTTTCAGCTCAGTTGGAAGAAGTCACCCACGGTATAATTGTAAATGCACTTGAGATGTACGAATGGAATCAGACGGCTACAGCCAAGTATCTCGGGTTACACAGGAATACCCTACTGTCTAAAATGGAGAAGCTTAAAATTAACCGAAATACTTAATGCAACTCAATATTATCCCCATTTAGAGTTTTCCGAGTAGAAACATCGTCGTAATTCTTTGATATCAAAGAGATCCAATCCCATCTTCAGATCTTCTTGGTGCTGATTTAAACTGGATCATTAATAAAGACTTCGGCTAAATTTGTCCATGGTCTAGTTCTTGACTGACCCCACCGTCTCGGCGTATACTCCCTCGGAACTAGAACTTCCATAGCCTCTAACCCCACAGTTTACACATAGGCAAATGAGCAAGTGCAACAGAATTCAGATATATCCCCGAATCAGATGCATTATATTAGTCTCCCTGCTCCCTGCTTTGACGTTCGCTAACGTGAGTAGCAAAATTGACCCGTTGAGGGGAGATAACCGACTTTACATCCTTCCTGAATGACTCACTCCTTACAAAATGGGAGGTGTCTGATCTTTCGGCATTGGCTCGTCTTCATTTTGAATTGGGTGCTACCTATACCAAGGATGGACAATATAAACTGGCGATCGATGCCTTCAAATTTGCCCTTCGGGAGCATCCTGCTTTTTTAAGTACCAGGTAGTTCATTGATAAGTGTTACTAGTTGAAGGATGGTTTTCCTCGTTCGGATTTTACCAAACTGGAAACATCTCCTGACAACCCGGAATCTGAGAAATATTTCATCCGAGCCAAGCAGAAGATTGTGAATGACGACATAGAAGCAGCGATTGTAGAGTTTGAGAAATCTCTGGCTCTGGATCCTGCACATTTAAAGGCTCAGTATAACCTCGGGATAGCTTACTACGTTACCGGAGATACCAACTCAGCTATTCAGGCTTATAAGAAATCTATGGAGCTAAATCCCAACAATTACCTGGCATGGGAGTCGCTGGGAGTTACCTTAGCCGTAAAAGGGAGTAAAGATGAAGCACAGGAATGTTTTGAAAATGCTGTAACAATTAATCCAGGCCAGGCATCAGCACACCATAGTTTAGGAATCATTTATAAAACACGGGGAGAACATGAAAGGGCACTATACTATTTCAAATTGTCTGTTGCATTGAATCCTAAGAATACGCTATACCGCGAACATCTAAATGAAGACGTGGTAGAATAATACTCCACAAATTACTTGTTTTAATAAACACCCCGAATTTCGGGGTGTTTTTATTTGCTGAGGTATCTCTTTATGGTGCACACTGGTTCGGCATTATTGCTGAAAACTTGTGCACTACGACCACGCGCATCTTCCTTCATTATTTTTATTCTTCTCACAATCTAAATTACGATCGTTCGTTTAGTAGTTGGCACGGTTTTAGCATGAATATGAAGTGCACATCAATTAAGGGATAACACCATGAAGAAATATTTGGAACACCGTAAAAGGAAACAATCCCTAATGTACATAACGTACATTCCGGACATCAAATAACTTGGAGGCGAAAATGAGTCTAGTTTCAAATGCATTTTTTAAAGAACCATTTCGAGCTCAGAGATTTCTGTGAAAGTGATTTTTGAAGGAATCGTCCTAAAATAGTAAAACCCCGAAGGAATTATGACAAAAACACCTGTTTTCCTTTTGATTGCCTTAGGGCTCGTCATATTGATTGCCGGATCCTATAATCCAGAAGGATTTGAAACTGCGGGGATAGAAATCTCTGGCATGTATTGTAAAAACTGTGCTGAGAAAATTGAAACCGCCCTAAGCAACCTCAAAGGAATCCAAAATGCCAGCGTTAATTTCGAAAATAGTGTAGCAGAAATCGTCTATGACCCATCGTCTGTAACTATGGAAACCATTTCAACTATTATTACCAATCTTGGATTTAATGGTGGTAACCATAAGTAATGTGATCATGATAAAGGTCTATAAAAAAAGTAGTGTACTTTCAGTAAATCAGGTAAGGCGGGGTGTAGTGGAAATAAAAAGAAAACCAGTTCAATAATGATTGATAAGATATACAATTATTGCCAGCAGCAGAAGTCGAATCATGAACAAAGTTGAGCGATCAATGCGATTACTGGAAACACTGCTCTTTTGTGCGCGGGAGCCAGTAGAAAGGTAATTCCGAGCGCATGAACTCACAGGTAACAATACGGGCTTTAAAGAGAAATTTACTCTTAAGACTCTTCCCCCTTCTTATGGGAGGGTTGTTAATACCTATGCAAGCGCAAACAGGCTCAGCTCTTCCAAAATTTGTTTATGACATAGCCAAATCTCCACCAATCCAGTATGGTATGGTCGAAAACCGATGGGGTGTTTTTCATGCTGGATTAGGCCTTACGATTACAAAGTTTTTGCAAAGCAAGACGCTAATGAGAATCATTGGCAAAGAGCCAATGTCCCCAGGGAAGACAATTTTAACGGTTTTTGCTATTTCAATGGGATGGGAAGCATGGGAGTTTTATCGTGAAGGACATGGATCTATTGATGAGTACTCAAAGATTTATGGTTCACGTCAGCAAGCAATTTGGGATAATGTTGGAGATGTAGCATTGGCAGTAGGATTCGCAGCTTTGGGAATGCAGTGGAAAAAACCGCAATATGTCCCAAGCATTGCCTTTAGGGACAACGAGATCCAGTTGGTATGGAATATCTAATAAAACGCATTCTTATTTCTAACCTAACCTATTCACCAGCTTTGAATTTCGATGAAGATACTTGTAATTGTTGTCATTTTGGCAAAGGTTTATGTTTAATCAGTGGCTTGTACGGCGATCAGGATAGAGTAGGTAGTCAGATCGTGTTCGGTTTGGTTGATTTTTTCACATAAATAACGATGAGATTTGTCTTTCGGATAGATTCCTCCTACGGCAATGACCTGCCCATCCAGATGATGGTGAACTCATTTCAGAATGTATTTTTGAGTTTGAGGTTATCATTATTTATCTGATATTCCCCATATCAATTCTTTGAAAGAGTTTGACGCGATTTTTTTTGAATTATAATAACAATTTAACATATTACCCTGTCATTAAAATAAGGAAAACGGCTTAGAGGAATACAACATACCATCAATTCCTGAAAGCCCCTAAAATCACTGAAACATCAACCAAAAGGGCACCAACCGAAATCGCTATCCCAGTCTAATAATAGGCTAAAGCAGTATTAAACCACCTTTCTTAACCGAATGAGCAAGTGGTTATCATGCTTGTGGAGGTCTTTCATTGGTTCTTCAAAATACCCGGCCAGGAGGGTATAATAGTTATTCATGTGATAGATCAGTGCGGAGTCTTCATTCCGAAATTCTTCCTTAGAGCTCTTTCCAACTCTGCTCACGGTTCTTAACCGTATTTAGAAACTCGACCGCTTTTGCAGATAATTCATGCTCCTTACAGACAGCCTGTAAGCCTTTGATCAAAGTCTGATTACCGACCTTGCCGCCAGTAACAAAACTCCTATTCCAGCCGGCTCCCACTAGTATATCATCCGCTTTGATGAGCGTTCCAAACACGGCATTGATGGTACCTGCCATGGCGGTTTTGTTAAATTTTTGGCCACCAATTCAAACGGAAACATTTTGTAGATGTTTTCGGACTTGGCATCCTTCGTGGCATTTCGTCGAGGGTTTTGGTCAATCGGTTAAGCAAGAAAGACCTTCATTATTGCTTGGTTCAGAATTGTCTAATTACCTTCATTATTAGCATAAGTAAATTCAATAATTTCGCAATTACCCAGATATTTATGTGAAAGGTTTGAACCTTCCCGGGTGATAAGTTGAGAAGTTTATCGATAGAAAACTCGATGTTGAGGGATATTAAATGTTATCGAAAGCAATAGGTGCAAACATGCAAGTACTTTCGTTTCTTATTGCGAAATAATCTCTTACGGAAGAACCGAGAAAATCTTCAGCAAGCTGTAAAGACGTTTTTGATTGTTTTAAGAAACTCTATCTATTAAAATAGAAACTGAATACCATTGGTAGTAGAACAAGGTCAATGTGTGAAAAGAACTATGAACATTACCAACAATTCTAAAGTCCACAAAAGAATAATCTCCTACATTGCACTTTTTGTATTCTTGGCTTTGGTTTATTTTATTTTGCGTGATTCCACTTGGCAGGGAAATAAACAATTCCACACTATTATGGAATTACTCGCCACTGTTTTGGCGGCTTTTGTTGGTACGGTGGCGTTAGTGCGTTTTTATTCTAAGAAAAATAACACTTTTCTTTTTGTAGGTACTGGCTTTGTGGGTACTGCATTTCTCGATGGTTATCACACGATAGTCACCTCCACATTTTTTGATACTTATTTTCCGTCACACCCGCCTTCGCTTATTCCCTGGAGTTGGAATGCGTCTCGCATTTTTTTGTCCATACTTCTGTTTTTAAGTTGGTGGGCATGGAGGAAAGAAGAAAGATTTGGGGAAGCTGGAAGAATAAGTGAAAGAGGAACGTATGTTGTCGTTGCTGGGCTAACCCTGGCAAGCTTTCTCTTTTTTGCTTTCGTGCCTCTACCACGCGCCTATTATCCTGAATTATTTTTCGGTCGTCCAGAAGAGTTTGTTTCAGCTTCCTTTTTCCTGTTAGCCTTTGTTGGATATCTAAAAAAAGGATTCTGGAGAAAAGATGATTTCGAATACTGGATGGTGCTTTCACTCATCGTTGGTTTTATGGGACAGGCCATGTTTATGTCTTTTTCTTATCAATTGTTTGATACAATGTTTGACACAGCTCATCTTTTGAAGAAGGTAAGCTATATTTTTGTACTCACAGGACTACTCATAAGTGTCTACCAAATGTTCAAGCAAGCAGATGAAAGTGAGGCGCGGATTCGCGCTGTTGTAGATAATGTGTTTGCCGGTCTTATTACCATCGACGAGAGAGGAACGATTGAAACATTTAATCCCGCTGCGGAGCGTATTTTTGGCTATGATTCTGCTGAAGTCATCGGCCATAACGTAAAGATGTTGATGCCAGAACCCTACGTCGGTGAGCATGACAGCTATCTCAGCAATTATTTACGTACCGGAAGAGCCAAGATCATTGGAATTGGACGTGAGGTAGTGGGACTTAGGAAGAACGGTACAACTTTCCCACTTGATCTGGCAGTGACCGAAAGCATTTTTGGTGAACGACATAAGTTTTTTGGGGCTGTACGTGACATTACCGAACGCAAACGGGTTGAGAAGGCTTTAGCAGATGCTCTTACCTACAGTGAGGGAATTGTTGATGCCATTAGTGATGGATTATGGATCATAGATCGAGAAGCGCGCAACTTGTCTTGTAATGATGTATTCTTGCAAATGATAAGATACACGCGCGATGAATTCCTATCTTTAAGCGCTTTCGATGTGATAAGTGAGAAATCAAAAGATACAGCAGAGAACGCCATTGGTCAGGTATTCGAAGGGAAGAAGGTATACGGTGTGGAGATTGAGTTAGTGCGTAAGGAAGGCTCCACATTCGCCGTGGAATTAACCGGATCACCCATTTTCCGAAGTGGTGAGATTGTTTCAGCCCAGGGTATTATCCGCGATGTATCCGCAAAAAAGGAAGTTGATCAAATGAAAACTGAATTCATATCGACAGTTTCTCACGAATTGCGAACACCACTTACGTCGATTAGGGGCTATGTGGATATGATTCTGGATGGCGATACTGGTGAGATTAACGACGACCAAAGGAAATTCCTAAAAATTGTTGATAGAAATACGGAACGGCTATCTGATTTGATTAATAACCTGCTGGACGTAGAAAAAATTGAAAGTGGAAGAATAAAGTTTGCAAGAGAGCCCGTCGATATGGAGCATGTGCTTAATGAAGCCATAACTACTTTCCGTGTAGCTGCGGAAGGAAAAGGTTTGAGTTTTGATGTTAGCATAGAGAAAGTTCCCAAGATTATTGGAGATCACGATCGACTAGTTCAGGTCTTCTCGAACCTTCTATCCAACAGTATAAAGTATACACAGGAAGGGGGAATAACGTTGAAAGCTCACGCAGAGGGGAATGAGGTCCACATTTCTATAACCGATACGGGCGTCGGAATATCAGAACACGATTTACCTAAGCTTTTTACCAAGTTTTTCCGTGCTGACACAACTTACATTCGTGAAGTTGGTGGAACTGGGCTGGGGCTCAGTATTGTAAAAGCGATTTTGGACGCACATCAAGGAACAATTAAGTTTTCAAGCAAACTGGGTGCTGGGACATCTGTAGATATAACTCTACCCATCGATCTTCATTAGAAAAAGAAAGTAAATCTTGTAAAGCCATCAATAAGGAGGATTTTACGTTGAAAATATTAATTGCAGAAGATGAACCGGAAATTGCTCAGATGGTCAAATTCAAGTTGGAACGTGAGGGATTTGATGTCATATGGGAGTCCAATGGTGGATCGGCATTCAAAGCTGCACAAGATGAGCACCCGGATCTTATTCTACTAGATATTATGATGCCAGTAATGGATGGGTTGCAAGTTTTGAAAAAATTGAAGTCTGATGAGAAACTGAAACATATCCCTGTTATCATGTTAACTTCCAAGGGACAAGAGCGTGATGTTGTAACAGGCATAGAGGGAGGAGCAAGAGACTATGTAGTAAAACCTTTCCGACCTGCAGAACTTCTTGCAAGAATCAAGCAAATTCTAAACAATTGAATACGGAATGTTAGTTTTCAGAGTATTTGGAAGAAGATACTTATGAAAAATGAAAATGATACTTGAGTCAGGTATCTGAATAAGTATAGCCAATATTATTGTGCCCCAGACGGAAATGAAATTTTAAAGTGTTTTTCTTAGTTCACTGCTTGTAATTATTACTGCGTAATAGTTGAGGTCCTATACTGCTATGGAAACAACTTAGCTCATGTAAATAAGGTTTTGATGGTAAGTAAATATCTACTAACATTTATTTTTCTGTCTGTTATCATAATTACCCCTTCCAGAAGTCAAGAACAACTGTTACATCATGCAAAGGGTTTTATTGAACAAAAAGATTTTGATCAAGCGATTGATATTTATGTTAACATTCTTGAAAGAGATTCTGGTAATGTGGAGGTAAAGATAGTCCTGGCAAGAGTATATAGCTGGAATCATCAATACAACGAATCGTTAGGATTGTATAATGAGTTGATAGAGGACTCCCCCCATAATATTGAACTAAACTTGGGAAAGGCCCGGTTACTCGCTTGGTGGGGACGATATGAAGAGGCTGAGGAATTACTGAAAAAACTTATTTCAGAGCATGGTCATACTCAATCTATCGTTGAATTATTTACAACTATTTTGAAGTGGCAAGAAAAATATGACGAAATAATACAATTTATTCAAGATTTGTTACGGCAACAGACAGATAATTCACTCCATTGGCAATTATTAAGCGAATCATATAATAATAAAGGACTTTTTTTGAAGGCTAAGAAAGCAGCCAGGAAAGCAATAAAAATAGACCCGGAAAACAGCGCTGCAAGAAAAGTATACAGTCAAATTACCCTTTTCACTTTTGAAACAAGATATCTATACGAAAAACTTACAATTATCTCTGATTGGTACAGCCAAGATTTTATTTTGTCCTATAAACCATTTAAAGGTCTAACTGCAGTATCGATATTAGAGACCGCCCATAGATTTGACAAAGAGGATATCATGTTGAATTCGGGTATCTATTATACTATTTCTCGCCAAACTAATATTTATTTTAATATCGGCTTAGCCAGGGAAAAGAATTTTTTCCCCAGTCAACGTTATGACTTTGAGATTTCAAGAGTGCTTGTAAAAAGATTTGTCGGTGGCGCTGGTCTTAACTTGTTGAATTTCAAGGGGAATTATGTCAAAGTATGGCGTCCCTTTTTTACCTATTATTTTCAGAATCCTTTCTTCTGGGATTATGTGCTGTTTGTAGGTCAAACAAAAAATTCAACATCTTACACCCATTTCATTAAGATCAATTACCTTCTTGAGAAACACTTACACATATATTTGGGCTACTCAGTAGGTTCGGACATTTTAGGAATCCGGACCTTTACTCAAATAGAGTATATGAATGTTCGAACATTTATTTTCAATTTAAGATATTGGGTAACTAACTCTTTAGGGATAAAAATCGATGCAGAATACTCTGTCAGAAAGAATTCTTGGACTAGAAAAAGTTTTGGATTGGGTCTTTTTTATCGTTTCTGATCCAGTACATATAATTATCTTTATTATATTTTTCCTGCTGGTTCTGGTATTTTTGCTTCTAGGGTATACTTTTATTTTGCGAGCACAAAACAATCGTAAGGAACAATATATCACAGGCTTGGAGAACGAGTGGCAGCCTCTTGTGTGGAGATATTTGGAAGGAGAACTTAAGACAGACACTTTTATTAATGCTGTAGAGAAAAAGGATTACCATATTTTTGGTGAATTTATTGAACGATACCTAATTGATCTTAGAGGGACAGACCAAGATAGACTTATTGCCCTTTTACAAGAGATGGAATTTGGCAGACTAAAAACGAAGCAGCTTCAGGCAAAAAGCGAATGGGAACGGGCTTACGCTGCCCATTTTTTAGGCACGATAGATTACAGAGTTTCAATCCCTGATTTGGAAAAACTTTTAGACGATCCTTATCAAATTGTGGCATTTTTTGCAGCTCAGTCAATCTTACGTTTGGGAGGATATGACAGATTTTCCACCATCATAAACGTTTTGAATCAGCGCCAGGATTTTAGCACCGATAAAATGAAGGAACTTCTTCTTATTTATGGAGAAGCGGATCCAAAGGGGTTAATTGAACTGCTAAGGCAAGCCCGATTGTCTAGGCAAATAATTATTGACACGGTGAGTGTTTTAACACAATTAAATGTATTTGATGCTGGAGAACAACTCCTGTATTTAGCCGAACACACGTATGATGATGAAATAAAAATAGCCTGCATAAAGGCATTGGGAGAATTGTCTATCTTGAACGCTACTAATTTTATGATTAAGAACTTACAAAATGATGACTGGGTTATCCGTTCTCAGGCAGCAAGAAATCTCGGAAAAATAGGTGATAAGAAAGTCATACCACAGTTGAGTACAGTGTTAGAAGATGGCAACTATTGGGTGAAATATCATAGCGCCAGTGCCATTGCTGAGCTGGGTGAGAGGGGTGTGAGTTTTCTGAAAGAATATTGCACAACATCCTCCAATGAAAAATCCAAAAACATTGTTGAGCAAGTACTTATCGAAATGACTTAGGTTCATTGGTGTTCATATGAAAGAATGGATCATAACCATTGTCTTGTTCTTTAACTATTTTGCTCTGTCATACTTCCTTATCATAAACTGCATATATATTATTATAACCATTTTGTCTTTTTCTGCAATTCGGAAATATATGAAAGCACAAATTGTTGTACAGCACAAACAGCTATTCCGAACGTCTTTCTATATGCCAATATCAGTAATCTCACCCGCTTATAATGAAGAACCCACGATTATCCAAAGTGTAAAATCTCTTTTGCAGCTCCATTATCCGGAATTCGAGATCGTAATTGTGAATGATGGATCAAAAGATGGGACTTTGAATGTCTTGATTAAACATTACAGATTAATCAAGATTAATAAGGAACCATCCTCTAATCTTCCCTGCGAACCTATAATGTCAGTCTATTACTCGCAAGATTACCCGAACTTGACGGTTATTGATAAGAAAAATGGCGGAAAAGCTGATGCCTTAAATTCCGGAATAAATTTCGCGAAATATCCACTGGTCGCGCCTATTGATGCTGATTCGCTATTGGAGTCCAAGGTTCTTCTGAATATGGTGAGACCTTTTATTGAAGATCGTAGAACAATTGCCGTGGGAGGGATCATACGGGTTGTTAACGGTTGTAAAGTTCAAAGTGGTGAAGTTGTGGACATAAATCTTCCATCCTCTTTTTTAGCGCGTTTCCAGGTTGTCGAGTACCTCAGGGCATTCCTTTTCGGACGTGTCGGTTGGGATGCTATTCACTCTCTCTTGGTTATTTCAGGTGCATTTGGAATTTTTAAGAAGAAGGCGGTAGTTGAATGTGGGGGATATCGACATGATACTATCGGCGAAGATATGGAACTGGTAGTAAGGATGCATCGAATTTACATTGAGAAAAAGATCCCCTATCGAATTACATTCTTACCTGAACCGGTATGCTGGACTGAAGTACCTGAGTCTACCAAAGTATTGTCAAAACAGAGGATACGTTGGCAAAAGGGGCTAATGGACTCAATGTTGTTTCATAAGAAGATGTTATTTAATCCCAAGTACAAATCTATCGGTCTCATTGCTATGCCTTTCTTTTTCTTTTTTGAAATGCTAAGCCCGGTAATTGAGCTAAGTGGGTATATTATATTTGTTTTTTCGTGGATTTTTGGAATAATCAATTTCAGTTTTGCCATTCTTTTTCTGAGTGCAAGTATTGTTTTGGGGATTGTTTTATCCGTTGGCTCCTTGGCTTTAGAAGAATTATCCTTTCGGCGATATCCCAAGTATTCCCACATTTTCAATTTATTTATTTTCAGTGTCCTGGAAAACTTTGGATATCGTCAGCTTCATACTTTATGGAGACTACAAGGAATGATCGAATATGTCCGGGGGGAAAAGAAATGGGGTGAGATGGTGAGAAAAGGTTTTTCATCTAGTGAGACCCAATGAATAGAGGATTAAGAAAAGGCTACGACCCTTCCTCTTTAGAGTTTGACCCGACAAGAAGATTCAATGAAGGAAAATGTGATCATGACAGAAGGTTTCCCCATGGGTAATTCTTAACGAAACTGGACGGTACAAAGGGTGAATAATCATATTCTGCCCAATGGAACTGATAGCTAATATACTTTTCAAAGCAGTTCACTTATTATGTTATAATATCTTTTGTGTGTTAGAGAATGGGCAATTCTTTATAAGATGGGAAAACCATAACGGACTGTTGTTCGTTTCATTTTTTGTTGTGGCAGCACAATAGTGATGACCTCGCAAAAAGTTTAATTATGATAATTAGCTGATAATATTGTATATGAGTGATATTTTTCTTGGATTATTTCTGTATCATAGTTAACTTAAGTTATTATAATACAGGGAGATACAGAATTTTAAAATGCAGTACATAAAAAGTCGAAATCAGTTAACATTTGATGTTACTCCACCATGGCACGGAGTCTTGTCGGAGAAAAAAGTCAAACGCCTTGAGA
>SCKK01000054.1 GCA_004124475.1 Fidelibacterota bacterium | reverse complement strand
TGTTCGACATGATGGCGTTTTTAAAGAATATTTCATCAAAAAACGGGATGAAGGTATGGCTTACAGAAAAGCGATCATTGCAACCTGGAATAAATTGCTCAGAGTGATATTTGTCCTGTTGACTAGGCAAATTGAATTTTCTCATAATCATGGTTAATTATTTATAGTTGACTCCTTTGTTAATTCAGATTTATTTCCTACTCCTCCAAGCTAAGACTTACTCCTTAATAATGATTTCTCCTCTCATCATCTCCGGATGTTCCATACAGAAATATTCGAGCCGTCCCTTCGTAGGAACTGTAAAGGTAATGAAATCGGATTGACCATATTGCAGAGGTCGGGAGAGTCCAAGTTCAAGTCCTTCAAGGGCAAGATCGTGGAGAATCCCCGGATCTTCATTGCGAATTATAAGCTTAACCTGTTCTCCTGGTGTAAGAATGAGGGGGGGATTTGATTCCCGAATGACTTTGGGTTGGGTAGAGCGGTCAGGCTCGGCTGAGTCTTGAACTCTAAATGCCATCCCCTTTGCCACCAGAGTAATCACCTTGATCTGACTATTCCCGTTACTAGAAGTACCCTGGGAACCTATCGAACCTATTAGGAAAAGCCCTGTGAGACTAAAGAGGAGGAAGCCAAAGCTCAGACCTAAAGTTTTCGTTTTGATACTCATTTCTTTTCTTTGCTAAAATTTCCTTACCTCGGCAGTCTCCAGGAGAAGCCAAGCCCTATGAACCCTTCTCCAGCCTGCTCAGTGAGGCTGATCCCACCGCTAAAGTCCCACTGGAGATTCTCTCTAATAATGACTGTGAAACCCCCGTCAAGGGAGTGAAAACCAGTCCCCGAACTGTTTAGAGGTATATCTCCAAAAATCTCGACGAACATACCAACTCCAGAAACCAGATTGATCCCCAAGGCCGCGGTATAGTTAAATTCGGCAAGTGTATTCTCTTCCTTTTGTGCTGACCAAGAGACGCCTGTATTGAATCCAGATGAAAGACGGTCAGAGAATGTATACGAGAATGTGAGTCGAAAAGCAGCATCGAGTTCCTCGCCCAGTAATTTTCTATCGTGTGTTGGGATCGAGATGAAGGCCAACAGAGCCGTCTCGGGTTTCCGGTTCACCTCGTCCCTGAGATGGATCTTGGTTCCTACGCCGACGTCACCTGAACCTCTCCGTTTGACACCATCTGTCTTCTCCCAATACCCCCCATCTACGGCAAGTCTGAGTTCCACATTGGCAAGAACTCCAATCCGGACGAGGGAGGAAGGAAAACGCGAGATCTGTTGCCCTGCCCCTGTATTGTTGTTGAGGGTATACACCCATCCGGATTCAATTTGAATAAGTCCCACTGGTATAACTCTGCTCGATTCCGTTTGATCTGGGCGGTCCGTAACCAATTCGTGTTCCCCGAGAGTTATAGAATTCAACACCAGCAAAATAGAAGTAATAGATGCGATTTTTTTGATTTCTCTAGTCAAGGGTACCTTTCTACGCCAGTACTATGGGAATTGCGGGGTTTTTCCACATTCAGATACTGCTACAAAACTTTACTCTTCACATTGCCACAAAAAAACCTGTCGCATACATAATGAGTAAACCTGCTGCAAAGCCAGCGACATTCCCGAAAGTGGCCAAGGATCCCGGAGCCCCTATCGCCATTTGCCTCACAATTTGTATAATTACCTGAAAGACCGCCCCCGCACCAATAGCTAAGAAGAGAACTGCCCAGATGGCTGAGTAGGAGAACCCTCCAATCCAGGTACCTAAGATTGTAGGACCCCCGGCAAGGAGTCCCATCAGTCCGAGATGTCTTATAGAGGGTCCGGTGCGGGCGATGGGGGCGATAATAGCAACCCCCTCCGTCACATTATGAATCATAAAACCGAGGACGAGAAGGGCTCCCAGGGCGACTTCCCCAATGGCATATGCCGCGCCAATGGCTAGTCCCTCCCCTAAATTGTGAACCCCGATCCCGAAGGCTATCAGAAAAGCCAAGACCAGCTTCCTGTGAGCTTCCCCCGCCTCCTTCGCCCTCTTTTGGCTCTGCCGGCTGATGGCTGAGAGGATGAGGAATGAAAGGGATAGACCAATTATAAGAACGCCAACCCCCTGGAAAGTTTTGGGGGTTCTGTCCGTCGTCTCAATGGCCTCTACTAAAGCATCTACGCCTAAGAAGAAGAGCAGCCCAACGGACAGAGCTAGAAAGAAACTATACCACCCACTCCTAAGTCTCTTCAAAAAGGGAAGCCATAAAAGTCCTAAAAAGACGGGGATCACACCCACATAAAACCCTAAAAGAGCAAAGGTGGAGAGGTACTTAAAATCCGGAGTCGGCGTTACTGTTGCCACCTCCACCTCCACCTCAAAAGTTACTCCATCCCGCGTGAGCAATGTGATATGCTCTGTATCTCCCTCCACCCAGGGATAAGGGATCCGGATTGTCCCTCGACCGAGCCTCGGAAGGGTTTTACGGGGCTCTATCCTAAAATTCCAGAAGGCTCCATTCACCATCACCTGAGCAATGGTGATGGGGTCGGGCCCATCATTCACCACATAAAGGAGGATTTCATCCGGTTTCAGGACGATCCGCTCTACTGCGAGTTCCTGAATCGGGGGGAGAATCGTCCTAAAAAGCCCCAGGGGCCCAGTAGTGAGGATAAGAGCTACCAGAATCCCTAAAAGAATCAAGGGAAGAAATGCAAAAAACCACCGCTTCATTATTTCGCCACCGTCTATTCTTCCACAACCTCAAACAATCCCATCCATCCCCGTTCTGCAAACTCCGTCTTATGGGCGTGGAACATAAATTTCCCGGGAAACCGGAATCGGAGTTCTAAGATGCTCCGTTCAGCTTGTCCCAAAATGATTGTGTCCGTGAAACTGTTGGGTGAGAGACTGGTCCCGGTTCGGAACTCGTTAAAGAAATGGGCGTGGGTATGGAAGGAGTTGATCTGGTCAAACTCAAGAATATTGACAAGATAGATACGAACCAATTCTCCCAACTTCACCTGAATGGGGTGGTTCATATAGTAAAAGGCAATCGTATTGACCGCATAAATCTCATTCTCTTCATCGAAGTTGGTATCAAAACCATTCATCATCATCACCAATTCCCTCGCCTCCAATCTCGGAGTCTTGGGATCAACGATATAGACCCCGTATAGTCCCTTATGGATATGTTGAGAGAGGGGAGTAGAATGGCAGTGGTAGAGATGGAGGCCGTATGGCTCCGCATCAAACTCATAGAGGAAAGTGTCTCCGGGAGCTACGAAGTCTTCGGGCATAGATCCGTCCATCTCAGCCGGATGGAAGCCGTGGAAGTGTATCGTATGAGGCCGAGTGCCCTGATTAAGGAAATGAATTCGTATTAGATCTCCCTCAGTAGCTCGGATTGTAGGACCGGGGACCTGACCGTTGTAAGTCCAGGCGGGGAAGAACACCCCTGGGGCAATCTCGATCTCCTTATCCACGGTGTAGAACCAGTATTCCCGGAGCAACCTTCCATTAGGAAGGTTTGACTCCTGATAGAACTTCTTCCGCTCCTCTGGCGGAAGGTTATTGAAATTCCAAGTTGTGAGGTAGGTTACAGGGTCGATGCCAATCGCTTCTGGAGAAACCTCTCCTACTGTGCCCATCCCCATCTTATAGCCGGACATCAATTCTGAAATGGGTGATTGGGAAGATCCCCTTTCCTTAGGGACTTCTGCATCTGGATTTTCTCCCTTCATCCCTGGAATCAGAAAAGAGAGAATAAGCACCAGACTAATCTTTTTGCCTTTCATCATTTATATGCTATTTGTTCTTGAAGCGAACCCAGATCTGTTCAGCAAGATTGTGCCCAATGATTTCCTTACGTTTCGTCTGTATCTGTATCAAAAGGGGGCCTTTAAAAGGCTTCTTCTCAAGGATCTTAATCTCCACATTGGGCAGAAGTCCCAGGTTCTCCATATACTGAAGTCTTTCCGGATCTCGATGACTCAATCGGCGAATAAACGCAGACTGTCCCACATCCACACTGGTCAGAGGGATGAGGTAAGGGACCACTATCTTTCCATCCTGGCTTGGAATAGGCGATCCATGAGGATCGGTTGCAGGTCTGTCTAAGACCTCGTCCATACTTTTAACAAACTTCTCGGAGATGACATGTTCAAGTCTTTCTGCTTCCTCATGGATTTGATCCAATCTATACCCCAGAATCTCCTTTAAGAATGTTTCTAGAAGCCGATGGCGACGGATTACCGCTAAGGCGATCTTTTCTCCACGACGACTAAGTGTGATCTCCTGATAGGGTGTATGGTGAAGGATGCCCATCTGTACCAGCTTTTTCACCATATTTGTCACCGAAGCGGCAGAGATCCCCATCTCCTCAGAAATCGCCTTTGTTGTCACACTTGCTTCTTCTTGTTTGAGATGATAGATTGTTTTGAGATAATCCTCAACTGCTTGACTTACCGCTTTTTTCTTAGGCATCCCTACAAAATTTAATTATTAAGTTTCAAATATTATTTAGCCACGTCTAAATTTATTCTTGAATAGTTTTTTTTCCAAGGGGAAATTTCCACAAACCAGAACTCCCCCCGAAATATCAGGTGAGTTGTAATGCTATTTTCCAAGTACCGGGTGGTTTCTGTGTTTGGGAACAATTTTCTAGGGGGGATTATAGGGGTGTTATCCCTCGAGGGGAGAGACATTTGATGTCAGGGTGTCCCCCTCACAACGTTAGAAAGGGGTTCCTATTTGACTATAAGGCGGAGTTCCCGTTAATAGGGGAGACGAAATTTTAATCTTCGAAATACCAAATGGAGAGATTTCACATACGATTACGTGGAAATTCAAATTTCTTGCTCCAGACTCAAGTTCAATTGATCCGGAAGTAGGAGATATTGCTCTGTTTATCACCTCTATAGCTTTTGAAAATGTCGTCTATGAAATCTCAACAAGTATAATTAGTGTCTGAACGAAAAGTCCCGTTTTCTAAGATTTTTGATAAAAAATTAGGATGGTAAACATTTCTAATTCACAAGAAGAAAGGTCAAATGGATTTTATTTGTCCAAGAACTGACGGATGTGTTGATTTCACTTCATTTTTGCCATTTTGAGGCGTACGTTCCTTTTAGGTTCATAAATAACTAAATTTTTCACAATCTTCAAGCCAACGCTAATCTGAGCCGCCCGCCTGAATGACGCAGTCGGGCAGGTCGGCATTTCTTTATTTTCTTCCGATCCTCCTCAATTAACAGGTTTCCAAGCCTGTGAAAATTATACGAAAGAATTCCCAAAGAGATGTATCGCTTAAAATGATCAATCCCACTATCCGGACAGCGATCCAAACCATGATGCTCCAATGAATTAATATCCGACTCTACTGCTGAATGCTCATGACATAAAGCAATAAATCTATTCTCATGCTCTCGCTCATATTCCTGCTGAGTTGATTTCCCTTTTTTCCGCATAATCACTTCAGGAACTATGGAAGATAGTTTCTCATAATTATCCTTGCTCCAACATCCTTTATCATAACTGACACTGCCTATGGGAATGTCAGATAGCTCAATAATCTGTCCGGTCATTGGAACTGCTATGTCCACATCCTGTTCCTCTTCCAAAACATGGTGATGAACACAGAATCCGTACTGATCCGTTGCCACAGCTACATTCAGACCTAAATCAACACGGTTGCCTGATTTCCCCTTCTTTATCCATTCAGTATAAGGCTCAAACAGGGAAAACATCTTCTCATTATGGGGAATCTTCTCTCCCTTCACTATACGACGTTCTACCAGGTCTATGTGTTTATCCAACATCTCTTCAAAATAGAACAACTCCATTAAACAAATAGTTTTCGGAAGAGAACCTTCTGTGGCTTTAACCAGAGCCTCTTTGGATGATTTTATCTTCTTACTGATGTTGTTGGTCAGCCGTAAATATTCCTTCGTTAACTCATGTAACCGAGCTGCCTTATTCTTGCCTCCTTTTGCCATCCGTTTATTCACACGAAGGTAGGCATTCTTAATCTCCCGTATCCAAGCCTGACCTTTGCGCCATCCCGGTATGTCTGTCCCAACGACAATCTTTAATACCATCTGAACACTCTTTCGGGCTGCATCCCACAGCAAATTCACATCCGTCGGAAAATGGACATTGCTTTCCACCGGATAGGTGTCAATCTTTACCCTTAGAGCCTCGTCTTTTTTTTTAATACGATGACCAACCTTTACAACAATGCCGTTAATTTCATCAAGAAGCTCCTCACTCAAGAAGCCTACATTGTCCTTCAACGTCTGCAAAGGGTAAAGCTTTTTATTCCTTCCAAAATCGGATAAACCCAATAACTCTCGGACTAACATATCATAATTGGCAATGTGCTCTAAGCGATCATAGTCTGCGTCTAAGGTCAATCGGACAACACCAAACACCAATATCTCCCATAAACTCATCCCTGGACGGCCCTTGCCAGTAATGACAATTTCGGACTCAAGGAGATCGAAAACCTGTTCATTGATTTCCGGGGTTGTATAGATATACTGCAATGCACGCAATACAGGGGGAAGTTCATCCCGGCTTTTCAAGGGAATGCCTATTTCTTCAATAGGACGTGAACCTATTTCCAATTGAATCTCGAATCTTTTCCGCATAATCTGAATTCCTGTGCTTTTTCCACTGTTTTTTGAACGAATGTTTGGCTAAAACATCACTTTTAGCCTATATTTGTTAGCAATTTAACTATGATTCGATGATAATTACAAGTATATTATTACTGATATCAACAAGTTGTGCGTTTTCGTTCAGACACTAATTAGTTTGGAGAGTAGAAAAAAATCGTTTCTATTCCATTGAAGTTCTTTCAGGTGAAGAACTACCCCAACCCCTTCAATCCCAATACCACAATCAGCTTTGACCTATCTGAAGCAAGGAATGTTGAATTAGTGATTTATGACATCCTCGGCAGAGAAGTGATAACGTTAATAAGCAGTCAGCACATAGCAGGACAGCATAAGGGTGTGTGGAATGCATCAAACGTAGCCAGCGGTGTTTACTTTTACAGATTGGTCGTAAGACAAGATGGTATCTTGTCCTACAAGGAAACGAAAAAATTAGTCGTGTTGAAATGAAAACAAACACAATCATACTACCCTTTTTGGTCCTGGTCCTTTTTTCAACCCAGACTTGCGATCAGGGAAATCGCGTTTGGATCTTTATCGCGATCCCATTCAATGCCTGGGGAATCCGTAGGTACGGGCATGGTTTGATAAACATAATGATGATTATGACGCCTACCCCAAATCAGAGGAAGATGGGTTAAAGATTTTTGTCCACCAATATGAAATCAAAGGTGTTGAAATCGACAAAACAAAATAGACCTATCCTTATGATGGTACTTGTGATGGATGTGGCTGCCCACGAGGTGACCGAATCTGTTGCCTGATTCATGTAAGACGACGTAGAGCAGATGGTGGCGTAGGGGTTTCAACAGGAATAGTACTCCCAGTCAGTCTTCGTCATCATTCGATAAGCTCAGGACTCTCCTCGAAATTACGAGCTGTTTTTATGTCTTTTGTAGCAATGCCACTGTCTCAATATGAGGTGTATGAGGAAACATATCAACCATAGCTAATTTCTTGAGTTTAAAGCCACCTTCCTTCAGCAGTGCCACATCCCGGGCTTGGGTAGAAGGATTGCATGAAATATAAACGATTCGGTTGGGTTTCATCAGAATAATGTCGTTCACTAATTTCGGGTGCATCCCTGCCCGGGGTGGGTCGATGATTATCACGTCCGGCGGATCTATTTCCTTCAAGACAGGGGACACCCGGAAGTACTTATCCAGGTTGGCAATGAAGAACCGACAGTTGAAAACTTCATTCGCTAAGGAATTCCGGTGGGCATCCTCCACAGCCGGGGGTACAAATTCGAAGCCGTATACCTGCTTCACATATTTGGCCATAAAAATAGAAATAGATCCTGTTCCACAGTAGAGATCGTAGAGCACTTCATCTCCACTAAAGCTGGCAAAATTTCGGGCGACCTCGTAAAGCTTCTCCCCCTGAACCGTATTAGTCTGAAAAAATGAATTGGCAGAAATTTCAAACTCAAAACCGCCAATCTCATCACGGATGAAGGATTGGCCATAAAGTAACACCTCCCACTCTCCAACAGCAATCCCAGCCTTCCGCCTGGTGATGTTGTTCACGATACTTGTAACTTCAGGGAATTCTTTCAGAATCTTATCCACAATCGGTTGAAGTAATTCTGGTTCCTCCCGTGAAGTCACCAGGTTGACCATTACTTCCCCCGTTCGTTCCCCAATCCGTATCACCAGGTTTCGCAGAAATCCCTTGTGCTTCATGATGTCATAAGGCTTAATTCCATTCTTCATTGCAATCTCTTTCACAATCTGGAGGATCTTATTCCCAATGGGTTTCTGAATCCAGCAGGTATCAATATCGAGAATCTTGTCAAAACGCCCGGGAACATGAAGTCCAAGAGCAAAGGTAGCCTCGATACCATCCGGTTCATCAGGTAAAATCCACCGACGGTTGGAAAAAGTAAACTCCATTTTGTTCCGGTAGTGGAATTGTTCCTCAGCCGGGATAACTTTATCCAAGGTAACTTTTTTGATACCACCAATACGATGAAAGATGTCCACAACTTGTTGCTTTTTTTGCTCCACTTGCTCATCATAATTCAAATGTTGGAAAGAGCACCCACCACAGACTGGAAAATGTTCACACTTCGCCTGAACGGCAAAAGGAGATTCTTGCAGGACATTCACGATCACTCCTTCAGCATATCCCCTTCGCTTCTTGGAAATCCGTGCCAAAACCTTCTGTTTCGGAAGTCCGTTTCTGATGAAAACAACAAAGTCTCCTACCTTAGCAACACCTTTGCCTCCAAAAGCCAGAGAGCCAATAGAAAGTTCCAACTCTTCATTTATCTTGGGAATCTGGAAATCGGTTATTTCACTCATATTATTTTTTACAATGCCTCTGCCCCAAATACTGACTGATCCGTCAGCTGACGGATGATCATTTTGAGTAGTAAAGATGTGATTTGTACTTCGTGCCTACCCTATAAGGAATTTGTCCCCCCGACCCCTGTTAAATATCTCTTTCTTCAGATTTTACGGGGCAGGTGCTTTCCCCTGCTCCCTGCTCAAACCTATTTTCAAGTGAAAAACCTAACCAATATGAAACTGGTCTACAATTCCAATAATAATAGAACGTAGCGGCGCATTTCTGTCATCTACTATCTGCCGGGCAGAATTACCTTCATCAATCACCAATACCGTTTCTCCGGCACCCGCATCAATATGATCGATAGCGATCAGATACTTCCCAGTGGGATCACCGTGAATGTCCAATCTGTCCACTACCAATAACTTTTTATTGTTATAGAATTTGTGGTTAATTGTGGAATGGATGCTTCCGCTTACCCTCCCGATGATCATGACTCCTCCCCGTCTGACCCCGCCACGCCGGGACGGGCAGGCAAGTCAATGAGATTGACATCATCCACTATTCCAATAATTGTATGATCTACCGGAACAAACCAGGGGTCTAATGCAAGAGCGGCTTCCCGGGAACTTTCGTAATAAATGAGTTCGTCCCAAGCTACCATCCGAGTGGAATCTGCTGCAACGATGGGATTTCCAAACGGGACTTCTCGTTTGTCAAGGGGTTGAACCAGCAACAAAGGCACACCTTCCAGTCCTTCATAAATAATACAGGGAGTCACAGTACCGATAACTTTACCTAATAGCACATCAAACCTCACTGCCTTCCAGTGTTTGCAGTTCAACATCTATGAATCGAGTGGACTGCTTAATTTGATCCATCATATCCGGATGTAAACGGGCAATAACCGTATCTGAAACCCAGAATTCCGGTTTCGTCACCATAGACTTGGAAATCTGAACGGCAGCTTCCACTTCTTCCAATTTCCCTGTGAACAGTGCAAATGCCTTTCCCCCAATGTCATCTGCCAGCCTGATTTCTACAATGTTCACATCTGCTCCTTTAATTCCAGCATCTGCCGAACGGATGGTTGCAGCGACCGTGCTTGTTTCAATCACACCCAGGGATTCCCCGGAACAGGGTTTTCGGGATTTTAAAATTGCGTCGTGTACCTGGGGATGGACATTAGGAAGAATTACACTATCGATGACCTGATCCCCTCCTCGTGACAATCCTTCCGAAAAGGATTCTTCCACCGATGCAACACTCCCACCAATTAAGGAAATGTACTTCCCATTATGTACCGTTCCTGCTTTCAGCACCGTTATGGGGGCTCGTTTTACCATGGCATCTCCGGAAAGGATCCCAGCCGCAATACTTGAGTATTCAATGAGGGCAATTGCAGGATATTTTTTCATCACACTATCCGAAAATGATCGACCAACACACAGCGGCGCTCCCTGGCAAAACTGCGCGGATTCGTCATTCCTTCCCCTGTGGGACTCGCAATGGTAAAGGAACAATACCCTTCTCCCCCATATCCCAATCCTGCCAAAGACGGTCCATTTTTCACAAAAATAGAGCAATCCATCATCTTTGCCATCCTGCTGAGATTGTCCAGATTCAGTGAGTGCATGATTGCCGTGTGGCGAAACCCATGTTCAACCTCTTTTGCCATGTCAATTGCTTGATCCACATTTTGCATTCTCACCACCGGCAATACCGGCATCATCTGCTCACTCCAGACTAGTGGATGACCTATTTGCACCGGAGCAATCGCCAGACGGATTCGATCTTCCACATTTATCCCAATCTTGGATAGAATCACCTGAACATTTTTCCCGATGAACGACTTTTCCATTACGGAAGGTTTCCTCTGTCCTTTAATTTCTGAAAATATCACCTTATCTAATTTTTCAATCTCGTACGGTTTCAATACCACAGCATTGTACCGAGGAAATGCAGCTAACAATTGATCGGCAACCGACTCAACAACTAATACTTCTTTCTCATCTGTGCAGGTGATGTTATTGTCCAAAGAAGCACCAATAACGATGTCCTTCGCTGCCTTTTCAATGTCTGCGCTCTCATCGACTACGGCTGGGGGATTGCCGGGTCCCGCACATATGGCACGTTTCCCACTTGCCATGGCGACTTTGACCACCTCAGCTCCACCAGTAACCACCAGCAACCGGACTCCCTGATGATGCATAAGTTCCTGCGCACTCCGGATTGTAGGCTCAGCGATTGCGGTCACAAGATTGGCAGGACCTCCCACTTCGGTAATCGCTTCATTCAAAAGCTCCACATTGTAAACACTGACATTTTTAGCTGCGGGATGGACATTGAAAACGACGGCATTCCCTGCAGCCACCATCCCGATGGTATTACATATAATCGTAGAGGTAGGATTGGTGCAAGGGGTTATTACGCCTATCACCCCGTAAGGTGCCAGTTCCATGAGTGTAAGACCTCGATCACCCGAATAAGCTGTGGGTTTTAAAACCTCTGTCCCAGGTGTTTTTTCCGTCACCAATTGGTTTTTCAGTAATTTGTCTTCCGCACGTCCAAGCCCCGTTTCCGCATGTGCCCGATTCGCCAAATCCTCAGCATGCTCCAACATTTTGGTTCGAATATTAGTAATAATCTCAGAGCGTTTTTTGAGAGTCAAGAGCATCAGCTGTTCGTGAGCCTTTGAGGCTGCCTTTACTGCGGTGTCAATGCTGGTAAATACGCCCACCCCGAAAGAATGACCTTCCAGAGCAACAGGTGATGCTGAGACAGGAGGAGTCGAATGAACAACAGGCACATTAAGCACATTCACCAATTGTGAGGCAATTAAGTCCACCTGTTTCTGCGTCAAATGTGGCACGGTTTACCTCCCTTGTTGTATTTCATTTATTCTACTGGATCTCATTTTCTTACCACGTGAAAATAAGAGATGATATCACTCGATAATAGAGTAGGGTTCCATCACTTTCGGTTAACACCGCTCAATCACTTTCACCTTTTTTGTACTTGATTTTACCATCGACTTCCCAATTATCCACAATAGCCATCACCACCGCATCACAGGGACGCTTGTCAGTCATTACGGTTTGACGGGCAGAACTCCCGGTTGCATATAGGACCATTTCACCCCATCCTGCGCTCACAGCATCTGCCGCAACCACAAACCCTCCGGTTTCAGAGCCGTCTAAATCTACCTGCTGAAGCACAAGAAATTTCAAACCCTCCATGCTTTTTTCTTTATGGGTGGATACCACAGTACCCACCACTTTTGCGAGAATCATATTATCCCCTGTCTATTAATTACTCTTTTTCATCTCGGCTTCCCCTTCGGATGTCCGTCCTAATGGTAAAACCGCGTCCACGTTATGGTGAGGTCGAGCAATAATATGAACCGCTATAATCTCACCCACGCGAGATGCCCCCGCTTTTCCGGCATCACATGCAGCTTTTACCGCAGCAACATCACCACGAATAACTACAGTTACATATCCACCACCGGTTTTCTCATACGAGACCAACTCAACCTTTGCCGACTTTACCATTGCATCAGCCGCTTCTACTGCTGCAGGGTAACCTCGTGTTTCTAACATTCCAAGTGCTTCTGCCATGATGTTTTCCTCCTCATTATGACTTGATTACGCTTTTATTCCTGATTTTCCCTGAATGGAGACCTCTGTCCCGATTCAAAGAAACGAAAATAAGTTTTTGAATAATTATCGAGACCTATTTACTGCTCTCTTTTCCAGTGACCTCTTCCATGGCATTTACCGCTGCTTGCCATCCTACATCGATATCTTTTTCTTCACCCCCCAGATAAATCCTGCCAAAGCTACCAAATGAACGAACTTCTAAAATATTGATCTCAGCTGCTTTTTCAGCTTCATTGGCAGCAAGGGCAGCATAAGCCGCAGGCTGTACTTCCATGACAAAAAGTGTCTGGCCCGGAATAATCATATTTCCATGACGCATCCGGTTGATTAACTGGGTCTGGTAATCATCAATATGACGAATAACCTGCCTGGAAAATATTTTCGGCTTCCAACGATCCTCTTCTCTCAGTCCTAAAGCGTTTAAGATAGCCTGTCCTGCCTGCCGTACATCAGCTTGTGATGTGGAATGAACTTCCAACATGCCGTATAACCGCTCAACAATCTGCATCCCGGGGGTCACATTTGTAGATTTTAGGGCAATGTCCGTAATTCGATTGATCTCTATCCCCGGAGAGATTTCAACATACAGGGATGCCATTCCTGAAATTGGTAGGAATCCCTGGGCTACAGTTCCTAAAAAAGCTGCATATTGTGGCTGTAAATTATCCAAAAAGACATATGCTCTAAGATCTATCACACTTAATCCTCCTCACTATTGTTATGATTTAATTGGAAATAGTTAGGGTTTTGGCTTGTTGTAAAATTTTTATACCTGCACTGGCACCAATTCGTGTTGCACCTGCCGAGATCATTTTTTGAGCATCCTCATACGACTTGATACCACCTGCAGCTTTCACACCGATTCCCGCATGACCAACCGTACTTCTCATTAAGGCAACATCCTCTGCTGTTGCCCCTTCCGGTCCAAATCCTGTGGAAGTTTTTACATAATTTGCATGTGCCCGTTTGGCAAGTTCACAAGCACGTACTTTTTCATCATCTGTCAGATATGCTGTTTCAATAATAACTTTACTTTTGGCGCCCCCGTCTTCACAAGCTTCACAGACGAGCCGAATATCCCGATAAACCAAATCGTCATTGCCGCTTTTGAGTGCTCCAATATTGATCACCATATCGATTTCTTTTGCTCCGTCCCGTATAGCACGCCGAGCCTCCATCGCTTTGATTTCAGGCATGTGAGCTCCAGAAGGAAATCCTACAACCGTACAAACTTTTACCGGCGAACCTGCCAACTCCCTGGCTGCTATCTGAACAAAACTTGGACTGACACACACAGTAGCAAATTGAAATTCCCGTGCTTCTGCACACAGCTTAATTATGTCATCATCTGTGGCATCCGGTTTAAGGAGCGTATGATCAATACAATGAGCAATATCCTCAGGGACGTATTTACAGCCTGTCCCGTTATGATACCCTATTCTATCCACTCCAAAATCGAGAAATTGTCGTATCGTTTCTGGTTTTTTCTCCACACAGACACCGCACACACAAACCATATCTGTTTTACAGTGGCTTCCATTCCCATTTCTTCCTGATTCCCGAAACATTACTAATTCGCCGACGCGCTTAGCAATTCTTGCAATATCTTCTTTTGTAATTCCCTCAACAACTTCATCTTTAGACATCGATTGCTCCTCATTCTCAGATTCGAAACCTGTAAATTGGGGACATTCTATCTCATCAATCATTTCTGAACGTTGTAAATGCCGTTCAATCGTGCACTCATGACGTAAAAATGCATCAACAATCTGTTTGGCGAGTTCAGGACCCACCAAACCTGCTCCCAGTGTTAGTAGATTGGCATTGTTGTGTTCCCGGGCATTTCGGGCGGTGGATAAATCGTAACAGAGCGCCGCTCGCACACCCTTCACTTTATTCGCCACCATAGCCGATCCAATACCTGCCCCATCTATCATCACTCCCAAATCTACACAGCCATCACTGACTTTTTTCGCCACCTCATATGCAAAATGAGGATAATCCACCGATTCGGAACTATACGTGCCGCAGTCAGTGACCTGATATCCACTCTTGGTGAGATGATCCTTCAGAAGTTCTTTCAAAGAGTACCCACCATGATCAGATCCAATGGCAATTGAAATTTCTTTTGTGGAAGTTTTTATCATTCGTTGCCTATATCTCTAATCGTGAAGAAGCTCAAATGCAACCCATTCATCTGTTATCAATGTGTTGAACCACTGTCCCTGCAAACCAGCTTTTATCGCCTGTAATTTTTCTTTACCACCCGCCACTGCAATTGAATATTGTTTCTTTTTCAACTCTTCAAGTTCAATCCCAATCGTTCTTGAGTTTAATTCATCAGAACAAATTTTACCGTCATACGAAATAATCCGTGAGCAAATGTCACCCACAGCTCCCCGGCTTAATAAAGAATCAACTTCATCTGTTTCAAAATAGTCCGCCTTGACCAAAACAGATTGATGCCCAAATGAACCGATAGTAAACATTGCAATTTCTGCTTTCCGTGCCAATTCTAAAGTTCTAGCTATATTTTTATCTGAGACGATGGCACGTTTTAGGTCAGACTGATCAACCACAGCAGGGAGGGGAAGTAAAAACGGGATAGCACGGTATTTTTCACCGATTTTTTGAGAAATTTCACTTGCGTGTGTATCGTATTCAGCGCGGGAAATACCTCCGTTCAACTGTACAACTACTACATCTTTTATATGCTTTGATCGTACTTGTCTGGCTACCTCCTGCATGGTTGTACCCCATGATATTCCCAAAATAGTTCCTTCCGTAACAATTTGATCCAACAAAATAACGGCTGCCTGTCCCAGTCTTCGTTTTACCACCTGGACATCTTCATCCTCAGGTACGACTACTACCTTTTTTAAACCATATTGTTTTTTTAGTTTATCCTCTAATTGACTTCCTCTTTCAGAAGGGTCAAGTATTTCGATCCGGACAATTCCTTTATCACGAGCCCGCTGCAAAAGACGGGAAACCCCCGGACGGGAAATGCCCAGTTTCTTTGCAATTTGCTGCTGGTTGAGCTGGTGCACATAATAGAGTCGAGCTGCTTCTACCATTATTAATGTTTTATCTGATTGCAGTGGCGCCATTAAATGAACATATGTTCAGTTAGTATTATCATTTGTTCAAAGCTACACAAAGAAATATACACTTGTCAAGAGAAAAATTAATTTTATTTAACCCAACTTTGTCATATGGGTTGCATAAGCCCAATAATAACTACACGATTTCATTTTTATGGTCACTACGTATTTTCACAACCCAATATTCACGACACCCAGGGGTTTGGGATCGATGTTCAAGCTCCTGGCGATCATCTGGTGAAACCG
>SCKK01000001.1 GCA_004124475.1 Fidelibacterota bacterium | reverse complement strand
CCGGGCCGAAAAGCTCACGAGTAAAGGCGCCAGCACCGTTGTTGGTGTACAAGAAGTCGTTTTCCCCAAAATTCGCCACGAACAGGTCTAGGTCCCCGTCGTTGTCATAGTCCCCCCAGGCGCCGCTTAATGAGTTGCCCCCGTCAGTGACCACCGGGCCGGAGGTCATCTGCGTGAAGGTGCCATTGCCGTTGTTGACGTACAGATAATTGTTTTGACCCCCGATGTTTGCCACGAACAGGTCCAGGTCCCCATCGTTGTCAAAGTCGGCCCAGTTGGCACTGAAAGACGCACTGGAATCGGCGACCTCCGCCGGGCCGGTAGTGATCTTGGTGAATGTGCCGTCGCCGTTGTTGGCATATAAAAAGTTGTTTTCATTCGTGTTTGCCACGAACAGGTCTAGGTCCCCATCGTTGTCGTAGTCCCCCCAGGAACCGCTCCGGGAGACACCCCCATCGGTGACCACCGGGCCCGATATGATCTTGGTGAAGGTGCCGTCCCCATTGTTGGCATACAGGAAGTTGTCCATGTCCACGTTGGTCACGAACAGGTCCAGGTCCCCGTCGTTGTCGTAGTCCCCCCAGGCGCCGGTGCGGGAAAAGCCCCCATCGGTGACCACCGGGCCGGAAATGATGCTGGTGAAGGTGGCATCCCCGTTGTTGTTGTATAAAAAGTTGTTCTCACCACCAACATTTCCTACGAACAGCTCCAGGTCGCCGTCATCGTCGGCGTCCCCCCAAGCCACACCCAGGGATGTGCCCCCGTCGTTGACAACAGGGCCGGAGGTGATCTTGGTGAACTCATCCCTAACCGGCGTGGTGAAGAACAGGTCATCACCATAGCTGGTACCCTTGCTGTTGATGGCCACCACCCGGTAGTGGTAAGTGGTGTTGGGCGCAAGACCAAAAAGAGTGGCGCTTACGGCCACGTCGAGGGTGTCGAACAGGGGGCTCTGGTCGGCCGTCACCGCAAACCCATAGAGGGTGGAAGTGCCCCACTCGAAGGTGATGGTGGTGCTCAGGCCGCCTGGATTTACGGTACCCCTGAGGGTAGCAGAGTTGGTAGAAACGTCAGTGGCGGGGTTCGTCTGAGCGGTGAAAACGATTCTGGGCGTGGCGCTCACAACGTTGGAATTGGGGCTTTCAAGCAGGGCGTTGTCCACCGCCCGCACCGCGAAGTAGTGCCGGACACCGTTGGTCAGGCCGGTAATGGTGATAGTGGTATCGGTAATGCTCCCGGTGGAATCGCGCCGGGTGGAGGGCGGCAAAAACGTGTCCCAGTAGACCCGGTAGCGCAGGAAGTCCGCCTCCGTGTTCCGGTTCCACCGCAGCGAGACTGTCCCGCTGGAAGTGGTGGAATCGGTCACCACCAGGCCGATGGGCGCGGCGGGGGGCGTGAGATCCTGAGGCGTGCCGCTTACCTCGGTAGAAAACCCACTCTCATTCCCGGTGCTGTCTACGGCGGTTATGCGGTAGTAATACAGTGTGCCGTTGGTCAAGCCGGTGTCGGTGTAAAAGGTGTCCGGCGGGGAAGCGGCCACGACGCTGTCAATGAGAGTTTGTGCTGGTGAAGTAATATCCCGATAGATGTTGTACTTGTGCAGGTCGGCTTCCGTATTTGCATCCCAGCGGAGGGTGACTTGGCCGTTGCTGGGGGTGGTGGTGAGGGATTGTGGAGTGTCGGGAGGAGTCACATACGGAGGGTTAATAAGTAAACTCCAATTGCAAGTCCCTGTGAATCCTTGACTATTATTTACTACCAAAGACCATGTCCCCGTAATGGACTTTCCGTCAAATACACTCAAATTATCTTGAGGCTGATATGATCCTAAATAGGGAGATGAGCCAGTTGTAATTGATTCTGATGCCTCATCGTCAAACAATGTTAGATATAACGAACCATTTAAGGACGTGATCCCCAATAACGTCATCGAAGTACTTGAGGGAGATATCACCGACATACTCACGTATTGTAGCGCGCTGAACGAAGACCCGTCATAGGTAAGTCTCACATTTAAATCGTTGATGGTGCCAGCATCAGAAATGTCTATGGTACCGACAGTGACACCATCTCCAGTAACGGAAAACTCAATACCGGCATATAAAGTGCCATAATTGGGTGGAATAGTAGGTGTTGAACTATCAGATTCTATGAAAAGTGACCACTGAGCTGTTGCTGTAAAACCTTGACTATTATCTACCACCAAAGACCACATTCCAATGATAGATTCCCCATCAAACACATCCAAACTAGCCTCTGGGTGGTACGAGCCTAAATAGGGCGATGAGCCACTACCAATAGGTTCCGATGCCTCGTCATCAAACAATGTTTGATATAGTGATCCATTCAAGGTCGATTTTGTAAATAACGTTGTTGATGTGCCTGAGGGCGATAATAAGTACATGCTCAAGTATTGTAATGCGGTGTTCGAGGATCCATCATAGGTAATTTTGATATTTAGATCGGTAATGGTACCAGCATCAGAAATGTCTATTGTACCAACTGTAACACCGTCTCCACCAATTGAGAACTCGCTACCCACATATTCATTACTTGGTGGCGGTGTCGCACTCACCTCACTGGAATACCCACTCTCATTCCCTGTACTATCCACCGCGGTGATGCGGTAGTAATAGATCGTACTGTTGGTCAGACCTGTATCGGTGTAGAATGTATCGGGTGGAGAAGTAGCAACGACACTGTCAATCAGAGTGATGGGAGGAGAATAGGTATTGCGATAGATGTTGTACTTGTGCAAGTCTGGTTCAGTGTTTGGACTCCAATGGAGAGTGACTTGCCCATCGCCGGGGGTAGCGGTGAGACTGGTGGGCGCGGCGGGGGCAGGTGAAGCAAAATTCGCCGTCCCGTTAGGTTGAAAGTACCAAGTCGCGTCCAAATTAGCTGTCGCACCGGACGGATAAATGTCATCTACTCTGAATGCAGCGTAATAGCCTGTTAGCGTATTGTGGTAAAGGACAAATTCACCTTCGCCAACAATGGGAGTTGCGTGATCATAATACGTATAGACAGAGGCATCGGTGACCTGGGTGATATCGGTAACGCCCGGTGCATAGGCTACATATATCGAATCATTCGTGGTAGGACCGGCGACATAGCCGCCGTAGAAGTAGCCTGTACCTGCGCTGGCGCTGCCGACGGACCACCAGGCTACCATGTCACTATTCACATTAACGGAATCGTCAAACGCAAAATCGCTGGAGCTTTCCTGCCACCCCGTTACGGTGCCCATAAGAAGTCTTGGGTTAGGAGCTGACGGGATGGCACTTACCATGACGGATAGACCACTCTCATTACCTGACGAGTCCTGAGCACTGACCCAGTAGTAGTAGATGGTACCGTTCACAACAGCCAAATCGTTGTAGGTCGTATTCGGTTGGAATACGCTGGCAATCGAGGAGAATCCAATCGTGTCAGGGGCGGTATTCCGGTAGACCTTGTAGAAATAGAAATCGCTCTCGGTGTTGGCCGACCAAGAAAGGGAGACCTGGCCATCACCGGGTGTGGCGGTAATGCCGGTGGGCGCGGCGGGGGGCGTGAGATCCTGAGGCGTGCCACTCACCTCATTAGAAAACCCGCTACCATTTCCAGCACTGTCCACGGCAGTGATGCGGTAGTAGTACAGTGTACCGTTGGTCAAGCTGGTGTCGGTGTAGAATGTATCGGGTGGAGAAGTAGCAACGACGCTATCAATCAGGGTGATGGGTGGAGAAAAGGTATTGCTATAGATGTTGTACTTGTGCAGATCCGCTTCCGTATTTGCATCCCAGCGGAGGGTTACTTGCTCGTTACCAGGGGTGGCGGTGAGGTTTTGGGGTATTGAAGGGGGTGTCACATCTTGAACGACACCAAAAGCAAACCAGCTTTCATGGCCTTCGACTTGGTCATCGGTTCCATCCGCATTGGAATCGTAGGCCGTGACGGCTATTGTATCAGAGGTCGTGACACCTGATAAAGTGTAGGATGTGACATTACCCACATCAACCGAATTAGAGAATGAATATCCTGTATAATTGACGTAATAGACCTTATACCCTGAAAGGTCGCTTTCTGTATTAGCGTTCCACGTTAACTGAACACCGCCCACGGTAGATTGCATTAAGACATTTGCAGATGGAGAAATTGGAGCGTCAATGTCATGTGTTGATAAATAGGAATCATAGTTAACAATTCCTAGCGATGCATTATCGAACCAGTCATAAATTAAAGTTTGGATTTCTGAAGAATTTGATGTTCCCCACCAATTCGATGTTCCTGATATGTTTGTAGAACCGTTGTTATAAACAGCGAAACCGCTTGTTTTAAAATTGTTATTATTTAAATTAAAAAATTCTCCACTATCATCATGATTTATATATACAAGATTTAGATCACTATCATTATAAATTGTATTCTTAATTATAGTGTAGGGACCATCATCACAAAAAATCCCACCACTTGAATTATTTAATATGGTGTTTTGCTGTATAATTATACTACCATAACCTGAATTTATTCCATATTCTGAATTATTATAGATAACATTATTGGAAATGATTGTATTTCTATCATCTGAAAAAATGCCATCTCCTTTGTTATCAATAATAAAGTTGCTATCAATCTCAACTCCAGTCGAAAAATTATACCAGCAATAAACACCATCACCATTATTATTTAAAATTATATTCTTTTTAACAATAGGTTTACTATTGGAAAAATATATTGAAATTCCGACTGAATTATTCTTGATTGTATTACTAGTGATAGTAACGCCACCACCAGTAATATAGATTCCGGAAGACGAGTTATTTTCTATTGTATTTTTACTTATTTCCGGTATGGACGATGATTGACCATAAATACCAAAACCACTGTTATTTTTTATTACACAAAAGGATATTTTGGGGCTTCCCGTTGATAGATTTACCCCTGTAATATTGTTTTTTATAATCACGCAGTTACTAATAAATGGTGACGAAAACTCAACATTTACACCACCATAATCACTAACACTCCCTCCATACTCAACTCTGACATATTTTAGGACACAACCACTTTGGTAATTTCCTTCACTATCGTAGGTTGCATCTTGGCTTTCATTTTTAAATATAATTGCTCCCCAATCACTCAAGGCCGGATTGTTTTGATTTGAAGTAAAAATAATCGAATCTGCTACTGTTCCCTGTGCTACTAATGTTCCATTTATTTGAATAGATATTTCTGCATCAAATTTCACCGTCACCCCTGGTTCAATTGTGAGGGTAACCCCGCTGTTCACTAAAACATTGCCTGTGACAATGTAAGGACTTCCCGTTAAAGTCCAGGTTGTATTACTTGAAATAATCCCACTCACTTCGGTTAGTCCTGGAGCGCTGGGGGTCGCACTCACCTCATTAGAAAACCCGCTCCCATTTCCAGCGCTGTCCACGGCAGTGATGCGGTAGTAGTAGATCGTACTGTTCGTTAAACCGATGTCGGTGTAAAATGTATCGGGTGGAGAAGTAGCAACAACACTGTCAATCAGTGTGATGGGTGGAGAATAGGTATTGCGATAGATGTTGTACTTGTGCAGGTCGGCTTCCGTATTAGCATCCCAGCGGAGGGTTACTTGCTCGTTGCCAGGTGTAGCGGTGAGGCCGGAGGGGGCAGCGGGGGTTACATCTTGCAGAAACAGCACATACACCGCTCCCCGATTTTCCCCACCGTCATCATCATTATCGGCTCCCACGGCCAGGTCGGTGACCCCGTCCCCGTCTAGGTCTCCCAGTGCGGTCACCGCAAGCCCAAAACGATCGCCATCATCCAAAGTACCAGTGAAATTGCCAGCTATATCGCTGATTTTCTGAGAGGACTTCACTGTTCCATCGGTCTTCATGAATAATATATAGACAGACCCTCTGTCAGCTCCACTATCATTATCACCATAGGCTCCCACGACCAGATCGGCCACCCCATCCCCATTCAGGTCACCCAAAGTAGAAATCGAGGTCCCAAAGAAATCACCATTGCTCAGATTACCGGAGAAGTTACCCACCGAGTGGCTGATCTTTTGAGACGACTTCACCGTTCCATCGGTCTTCATAAACAATATGTACATCGCCCCCCGGTCTTGCCCCCCATCATCATCCGGAGGAACCCCAACTGCCAGGTCGACCACTCCGTCCCCGTCAAAATCACCCAATGCGGTAACCGAGGTACCAAAATTATCGTTATTATCAAGTGTACCCGTGAAGTTACCTGCCGTATCGCTGATCTTTTGGTATGACTTCACCGTCCCATCGGTCTGCATGAATAACACGTACACTGCGCCCCGGTTAAATCCGCCATCATCATCGGCAAAGGCCCCCACTGCCAGGTCGACCACTCCGTCCCCATCCAGGTCTCCGAGAGCGGCCAGAGAGTTGCCAAAATAATCTTGATTATCCAAAGTTCCAGTGAAATTGCCGGCAGTATCACAGATCTTTTGGAATGATTTTACCGTGCCGTCGGTCTGCATGAACAATATGTACACTGCTCCCCGGTCCGTCCCCCCGTCGTCATCAAAAAAGGCAGCCACTGCCAAGTCGGTGATTCCATCTCCGTTCAAGTCTCCCAAGGAAGCCACTGAGACACCAAATTCGTCACTATTATCCAGTGTAGCGGTGAAACTACCTGCCGTATCGCTGATCTTCTGGTACGATTTTACCGTGCCATCGGTCTCCATGAAAAATATGTACACTGCTCCCCGGTCAGTCCCGCCGTCATCATCATAATAGGCTCCCACGGCCAGGTCTGTGATTCCGTCACCGTCTAAGTCACCCAGGGCCGCCACCTCGATCCCAAAAAAGTCGCTATTATTCATTGTAGCGGTAAAACTGCCTTCCGTGTCGCTGATTTTCTGGAAGTTTTTCACAGTGCCATCCGAGGAAACCTGGCTGGCCGGTGATAGAAAGGGGAGTATTGTAGTATTCCGGGGGATGGCGCTCACTTCACTGGAATACCCGCTCTCATTCTCGGCGCTATCAACAGCAGTAATTCGGTAATAATAAATCTGGCCATTGGTTAAGCCTGTGTGGGTGTAGTTTGTGGTGGGCGCCGTAACGGTGGCAATGAACGTGGAGGCCGGCGACACGGTGTCCCGATAGATCCGGTAACTGGCAAGATCTGGCTCCGTGTTGGCGTTCCAGGACAGGGTGACTTGTTCGTTGCCGGCGGTGGCGGTGAGACCTGTTGGGGCGGCGGGGGTTGACTCAGAAATGTACCGCACCACGGCGAAGGCCATAGTGCTACCAGTCCAAGTATAACCTACTGCCACAATCTTCCCATCTGATTGAAGAATCACAGAATTAACAACGTCTTCTCCCCCGCTTATATCGGTGGTAACAATGCCATTAGTCCCAAAACCAGTGTCCAGAGACCCATCGCTGTTATATCGAACTACAACAAAATCGATTCCACCGCTTCCGGTACTTCCTCCCACCACAATCTTCCCATCTGACTGAAGCACAATAGAATTAGCAAAGTCACCTCCCCCACTTATATCAATGGTAACAATGCCATTAGTCCCAAAACCAGTGTCCAGAGACCCATCGCTGTTATATCGAACTACAACAAAATCTTCGCTTCCACCACCTCCTACACGTCCTGCAACCACAATCTTCCCATCTGACTGAAGCGCAATAGAATTAGCAACGTCACCTCCCGTGCTTATATCGGTGGTAACAATGCCATTATTTCCAAAACCAGTGTCCAGAGACCCATCGCTGTTATATCGAACTACCATAAATACGCTATATACATCTCCCCCATCACCTGCAGCCACAATCTTTCCGTCTGACTGAAGCGCAACAGAATTAGCAATGTCATTGTTCCCGTATAAATTGGTGGTAACAATGCCGTTAGTCCCAAAGCCCGTGTCCAGAGACCCATCGCTGTTATATCGAACCACAACAAAATCCCAATTACCCACAGGTCCTCCAGAACCTGCCACCAAAATCTTTCCATCTGATTGGAGCGCAACAGAATTAGCAACGTCATCGCTCCCGTATAAATTGGTGGTAACAATGCCGTTAGTCCCAAAGCCGGTGTCCAGAGACCCATCGCTGTTGTACCGAACCACAACAAAATCCTCGCTTCCCCCGAGTCCTCCATATCCTATAGCCACAATCTTCCCATCTGACTGAAGCGCAATAGAATTAGCAACATCACTTCCCCCGCTTATATCAGTGGTAACAACGCCGTTAGTCCCAAAGCCAGTATCCAGAGACCCGTCGCTGTTATATCGAACCATAACAAAATCATTACTACTCCCAATATATCCATATCCTGCCACCACAATCTTCCCATCTGACTGAAGTACAACCGCATGGCCTCTAGCATAACCGTCAACTATAGTGGTGACTATTCCATCAGAGGAAAAAGTGGAGTCAAGCGTTCCGTTTTGAGAAAATGCCACCTGGCTTGAGGCAGTGAGAATGAGAAAAAGTGAGCAAGCAACCTTTCCAAAGGAGCCCTGCCCTGCCGGCAGGCGGGCTGTCCACAGGACGCTGTGCGTGGACAAGGATTGGCAAATCTTGGCAGTAGATGTAGACGTGCCACGCACTTGTCCCGATTCATCGGGATTATTCGTAAAAGATTGGTGTTTCATATTTTTCTTCTCTTTTTTTCCGAAAAATAGTACAGTCATTGCCTGCTCCCGACCAGTCGGGATCAGGCAGGCGAACCCCGATTTATCGGGGTGTGGCGATCTCGTTTCTCTTCCCACAGTACTGAACTGTCACCGTTTGTGCATCCCCCTCCCGGGATTGCCACGGTCGTTTCTCCCTCGCAATGACTGGAAAGGGAGCGTCATAGCGAACGGAATTTGGCAACCATACTGGCGATCTCGTCTGTAACTACAGGTCACTAAGATCCTCACTTAAGTCTTTCCACCCCGGATTAACACTTTCAATTAATTCTATTTTCTTTTTCCTTGACCCGTTCTTGATTTGCTTCTCACGAATAATAGCATCCGCCGCATTATCATAAGATTCAATATAAACTAATTTGTTAATGTTATAGCGAGCCGTAAATGACTTGGTGTCAAATTTAATCTTATGCTCATGTACTCTTCGAAGTACCTCGTTGGAAATCCCGGTGTACAATACGTTGTTTCTTTTATTTGTCATGATGTAGACAAAGTATTCTCGATCATTTGACATTTTTCCTAACCAAAGCAAAAGCTGTTATCGAGATTGCCGCAGTCGCTTCGCTCCTTCGCAATGACAGAAACTGAATAAACATAAAATAGTACTGTCATCGCGAACCCCGATTTATCGGGGTGTGGCGATCTCGTATTTTTCTTCATAATGTTGTAAAATCTTTGTTTGTACCACTCCCACCAATGAGATTGCTTCACTCGTACCTCCCTCGCAATGACTGGAAAAGGAATGCAGTGATCCTATCATTCTTTCTGCATTGCTGTGGCATCATTGTTTGTGCCGGTTTCTCCAACAGAATTAGTAATTCTTACGGTACGGTGGGGAAGCCCGGGGGATCCCCGATAGTCACTTCCGGCTCCGTCGGAGGCTTTCCGTCGCCACCTCCCAAAGCTACAGCAGCGCCAACCCCACCAGCCACCAGGACACCCAGTCCAAGCCAAAGGAGCGTCCTACTCTTCTTTTTCTTTGGTTCTTCTGAAGCAGCAGCCACAGGAAGCCGCTCATCCGGAAACCGATCGGGAGGCGGTGATATATCTACAAGATCCCAAGCAATCTTCTCGATCTCCATAATAAGACCATCTATCTCTCCTCTATATGTCCGATTCACGCTCTTCACAATCGCTCCTGTCTCCACCGCAAACATACGGACGTCCAGAGTATAGCTTTGACCAATTTTACCGATTGAACCACTCACCATGTTAGATACGCCCAAAAGTTTCCCTACCTCCACTGCGCACTCATCAGAAACACATCCTGTCTGTTGGAATCCCTGTTCCTCCAATATTTCCTGCATCTGGCTTCGCTCCACGATAGTCACAGCGCCTGTCTTAACCATCTCCGACCGCATGCGATCCGTGAGAGTTTGTGCCTCAAGTTGTGAGATTCCCCGACCTTCCAGGTCAAGGATAGCCACAGGCAGAGGTCCACCCCCGGCAAGGGTCTGCTCAACAGTGACACCACCGAGTTGCGTTTGTCTTTTGCTAACAGCATCATCCTGACCTGTTACTTGAACGGGAAAGGTAAACACGAACACCGTCCAACTAAGAAATGCCGAAATCGGCCTGATCCACGGTTTATTCATTGTCTTCTCCTACAGTTATGAAGTTTTTTTGATTTCATACGTGCGCAAGGTAGCATTCATTAGTTAGCAGTAGCAGGGGCAGTAGCAGTAGCAGTCTAAGCCCCCTCAGTCAATATCTTCGCCATAGGATAGTAGTTCTTCTGAGACTGCGTATTCTTTCGGTAGAAAACGCTCAGGATGGTTTGCCATACTGCCTAACATCTTCCCGACTTCCTCATACTTCTCTGTTACCGATTTGTTTGTGTCCGCTGATATGTATCCACAATCTTTAGCGAAGTCCAACCATACCAGAGTTTCGCTCGCTTCTCCATCAGCATCGGTGATCTTGGACGTAAAATGTTTCGGATATCTTCTTTTCCTATACGCTTCAGCCCCGACTTGTCGGGGAACAGACGGATCTGGACGAGTTCCTGATTTGACTAGTCAATGAATACTTTTCTTGTTCAGGGAAGGATTGGGAGAGATGAAAAATATCCATGGCTAAATCATATGCCATCTTGTACACCTTCAAATCCTTTCCCGAAGGGATCCCTCTGGGAAAAGCTTCCACTCATCTATGCTGCCCCCTGCCACTGCCACTGCTCCTACCACTGCCCCTGCTCCTACCACTTCCCCTGCTAACTGCCACCTGCCACCAGCTCCTGCCACTGCTTCTACCACTGCCAACTTTATTCTTCATTCCCTTCCATCAACAATTTATCAATCATCGCTGCCAGTTCCCCTTCAAAATCTTCACCTTCACGAAACCCCCTTTTTGTTAATTGAATTTTTCGATACTTATCGATTACAAAAAGCCGGGGTAAGGTTGTTACTCCATAATTCTTTTTTGCCATACCGTAAATATCAATTAAAATAGGGATGGTAATTCCTTTCTTCTTTAAAAATGGTCCGGCTTTTGGGGAATTTTCATATCCTTCTACCGACCTGGTGGACTCAGTAATGTCGATGAGGAAAAATTTGATGTCTTTCCCCATATACTTTTCATAGAGATTTTGGAGATGCGGTAGTTCTTTCATACAGGGTGCACACCAGGTAGCAAAAAAACTGGCAATAACTACATGTCTAATAGGCTGGGAAGCTGGTCGCGAAAGCCTTTCACCGGACCACTTGCTGAGGATCTGATAATCTCCCTCCGTGGTTCTCAGAGCAAATTTAGGAGCCTCATCTCCGGGCTGTAATCCAATGTCTTCAATACCATCATCTTCAGTTTCAGGCACACCTTCCGTGATTTGATTATTATTCTGTGTGGATTCCTGATGTGCAGTCTTTGCCAAAGAATTCGTCCACAGGCACAAAGCCATTATTATCGTCAGTAATCGAACAATTGTTTTTATCCTCATATCATGATCTCACTCTCATTTTCGCAGTTATCAATAAAGCTCACGTGCGTTGGGGTTTTTCTTTCAACCAAAAAACTTATACTACTTCTGACTTAATGTATCAATCCAACAAAATCATTACCTTACAATTCTGCAAAAAATTTGCGCTGCTGTCAGCATTTTTTATTTTGAATGCATCACTGTTAGCAATAACCAAGTCGGTCTTGTTTGATCCCTGTACACCAATTCCTTTCACGACTAATGGATTTCCCGTAACTCTGGGATCATTTATAGCAGTATCCATATTCTTGGAATATCCTGTAACCCCAAATTTGATCGCGTATTCCCGGGTAAAGCTACCCGAGCCATAAACAATGCCCCCATTTTGATCGATAATTCTTGGTGACATGGCCGGCCGGACACCTAATCCCCTGGCGTCCACAATGAGCCCCGTGATTGTGCCTGACTTTGGTGTGGGTGTAGCTTCTGAAGTGGTAGGTGCTGGAGCAGGTGGGGCTGTTCCATAGCCTATCATCGGTAAAATTACGCTGGAAATTCCAGACATGTGGACTTCCATTTCAATTTCAATGGTTGTATCGTTAAGGTAGCGAAAATCTTGAGTGTTTCCCATCCCATCACCATTAATGTCACGGATTCTAGCACCTTGCACCATTCCCTGTACCTTGGTTTTGATTACATCATTTTCTACAGCGGATCCACGAATGGTAGTCTCAGACGTCACCGTCACCGCCATGACAGCTTCCAGCAAGTTACGCATGGCATCAATCTTAGCTGCTCGGACGGCTGTGGCTCTTGCCATTCCCGGGTTTTGAGCAAGCGGACTGATGGCGCCAATGCCCGTGGCTGTCACCAAGCGATTAGAATAGTTGAGAGCACCGTTTCCCAATTCCTCCACGGCATCGTTTGCTCCCCATCCCCATTGGGCAGATGCAAAAGTGACAAGTAGTAAGTAACAAGTAACAAGTAAAGCGTGTTTTTTCATAACTCCCTCCAATTTATTTGGTTACTTCGGCGGAGATTCGATTCCCGGATAATCCTTTGATCTTTAAAGTCACAGTTTCGGATGGGTATTGCATCAGCGCCACGGCTAAATCTTGTGATTTTCCTTCATAGAGTATCTGGAATTCCGCTTTGCCATTATTGAAACCCTTATCAAAGGCATTGCGAACACCAGGAATAGTCTGGGATTTTAAATACGTGGTCAAGTTCATGTAAGCCATAAAATCAACGTTTGTGACAACAAGGAATATATTGATGGCATTTGCTTGTTGAGTGCTCCACTTCCTGATAAGCTGCCTTATGATATTTTTTCCCAGAATCTCCGTAGCTTCATTTACCGCATTAATGCCAGCTGTAGTCGCAGAGATGTGCGGCTTTTTCCCTCTTGCCTGGGGTACAATGGCAAGAATTTCTCCCGTATCCGTACGGATAATTTTCCCATTCACATCAGCCTGACCCGAGAACATGGTAAAATTCCCTGCCTTTATTTTACCCCCGGATGAGATTTTCGCAGTACCGATCACCACTATATCCGCACCCAATTGACTTGCAATGTTTGCTGCTGCTGTAACATCTCCTGCAATCGCTTGGGTATAATCAGGGTCTCCTTTCAGAGCAGATATGAGCTGCCGATCCACCACATCAAAACCCTTTTCATAAAACATGCTGATAAGCTTCGTTTCTGCAAAATCCGTGGGGGTATTATCGATGAGATTCTCTTCTTTTATCATGAAGATTATTTTAGGCCGATTCATAGCGTTAAGCAGAGTTTGAACTGCCAACTCATCCTGAAGTATTTCATCAAGAATTTCAGTAACTTCAGCTTCAATGGTTACTACCCATAAACCATCGGGTCCCTGGTATTTATCCTTTACAGTGAACGTTTTTACGAAACCGGTAGCTTTCGCGAAAATGTTATCGGAAAATAATACAGAATTCTTAACGATTGTCTCTGAGGACATAACCGTACCAATCCCAATCTCCACCGCCGACCGTTTTGCAGATTCTATGGCAGCATCTTCGCTCATGCCTATTCCTTCCACTGTAATAGTACTGGTCTGAGACAGCAAGATTATAAAAGGAAATAGTAGAATTAATAAAAATTTCCATATCTTCGACATAATTACCCCCAAAATGACATCTATCCAATTAAGTACTTCAATATATCAAACTTCCCTTGTAATTTCAATAAGAAAGGTATAAATGTGACGGGAATCAAAACAAGAAGTAAAGCTGTTTCATTTGATATTATTTGCGGTTATATTTTCACTTAAGAGCATACAAGGAGCACAATAATGAAAAAGGCATTTTATTTACTACTAATCTTACCGTATGCGTTAACACTTTACAACTGCGGACCCAAAGTAAGACCACAATCGAAAGTCGATACACCGGAATATCACTTCCGGGCGGGTATGCGGTATCTTGACAATGAGGAACACAAGAAAGCCAAAGCCTCATTTCAGCAATCGGTTGATCTGGATAAGAAATTTGCTCGGGGCTGGGCGGGTCTTGGATTAGCTACCGGATTGAAAGGAGATTTGAAACAGGGGCGGAAATATATGGACAAAGGCGTTGGGCTTGCCAAAAAAAATCCTGATGCTCACGTTTTAGCCGGAAGGCTTTGGATAGCCCATAGAGGAGAAGATAAAAAGTGGGTAAAAAAAGCTGAGAAATCATTTGAGAAAGCTCTGAAACTCAAATCCAAACACGAGGCTGCTACCTACTATCTTGGAATGGCGTATTTATACAATTATCAATTTAGAAAAGCTGAAAACCAATTTAGAAAGGTCGTAGACAGGAAAGGAGAATATGCCAGTAAGGCTGACGAGATGTGGGAAACATCACAGAAAATTGTTCGAGCAAAACCGGGTACACCCGCAGGCAAAAAAATAGCTTTACAGTTCAAAATCACTCGTGCAGACCTTGCCGTCTTGTTTGTGGAAGAATTAAAACTTACCGAGATATTCGAACGATTTCTCCCGACAGACAGTCCAATATTTCAAACGCCTTCGCAGATGAATACTCAAAATAAGTCGGTGGTTCCCAAGGATGTGAAAGGTAACTGGGCGGAACGATGGATTTCCGAGGCTTTGGAACTTGGCGTGATGGAGCCGGATCCTGATGGGAAATTTCATCCGGCAGAAAATATCACAAGAGCCAATTATGCACGAGCAGTAGCCAGAATCTTGGTGGCTGTTACTCGCGATCCCGGGCTTGAAACCAGATACTTCGGAGAATCACCTTCAAGGTTTTCCGATGTTGCCAGCAGTCATTATGCTTATCCGGCAATGGCATTGTGCTCTGAACGGGGAATTATGAAAGCTGATCTGGTAACCGGTAAATTCGATCCTTCAGGTACTATTAGTGGTGCAGATGCTCTGCTGATAATTCGGAATGTGCAAAATGCGTTAAGATTGACGTTCTGAGGATAGTTTTATTACCGAATCAAAAATCAAAGCCCGGCTTGATCCGGGCTTTTTATTTTCGCACTCAAACAGAAGATTTATTATATTTTAACCTCATCTATGGTTTCAGTTTATCAAGTAAAAACAAAAAAGGATCTCAAACGGTTTATCAAATTTCCCTGGAAGATTTACAAGGATAATCCCATCTGGGTTCCCCCGCTCATTATAGACAGAATGGAATTCCTCAACAAAGCAAAGAATCCCTTCTTTCTGCATTCTGAAGCTGATTTGTTTCTCGCCGAGGTAAATGGCAATATCGTTGGCAGAATAGCTGCTATTAAATACACAAAACATCTGGAAACCTTTAACGATAACACCGGATTTTTCGGCTTCTTTGAAACCATTAACGATCAAAATGTCTCCACTGCCCTCTTTAATCAGGTTAGTCAATGGTTAAATCATCGTGGATTAACCTCAATGCGTGGACCTACAAATTTCACTTTGCACAATGAAGCCGGTCTGTTGGTGAACGGATTTGAAGAATCCCAAGTAGTGATGCATACTTATAACCCACCCTACTACCCATTATTGATAGAAGCTTACGGTTTCCAAAAGATACAGGATCTCTACGCTTATCGCCTGTTTGCTCCGGAAGATATTCCAGATAGATTGGAAAGAGCGATGAAGATTGTACAAAAAACACACAATGTCGTCATACGAAGTCTCAATATGAAATATTTTGATGCTGAGGTCGATAGTATTTTCGTAATCATCAATGAAGCGTGGGAGCAGAATTGGGGTGCCGTTTACCTTACTCGAGATGAGCTTAGACACATAGTCAAAGATCTAAAGTTTATCATCGATCCGGATCTCGTCATTTTGGCAGAGGTCGACGGAAAGGTTGTTGGTATGTCCGTGACACTACCCGATATCAACCAAGCAATTAAGTATGCAAACGGAAGACTATTTCCGATTGGACTATTAAAAATCCTCTGGCACAGACGGCATATTGACGCACTACGTGTATTTGTCATGGGTGTGCTGAAAGAATATCGGATAAGAGGGTTAGATGCAGCAATGTACTATAAAACAATGAATACTGCCCTCAAGAAGGGATACAAATGGGGAGACATGTCGTGGATTCTGGAATCCAATTTACCAATGAGACGAGTTTTAGAACGAGTGGGAGCAGAGATCTACAAGACATACAGAATCTACGAAAAGAAAATTGGTTAGCAGAATCTGCGCACCGTTACTCATCTGTTCTTAAATCCCAGGGTGTCAAACTCAACATAAAAAGCAGCGGGGATAATACATAAAGATAAAAGGATAATGACGAAAGTATTAGTCACAGGTGCGAATGGTTTTATCGGAAGTCACCTTGTAGACAGACTATTAGAAAAAAATTATGAGGTAACCGCTCTCGTCCGGGAAACCAGTCGTCTGGGATGGTTAAAAAACAAGCCTATCCGGATGATTACCGGGGATATAAGGTTTCCTGATACCCTGCCGGATGTCGTTAAAGATCAAGATGCTATTTTTCATGTGGCAGGCGTCATCAATGGGAAAAATTATTCAGATTACGCCGACACAAATCACACCGGGACGGAAAACCTGATGAACGCCATTCTCAAACACAACCCCAGTATTCAAAAGGTCATCTATTTGTCCTCACTTTCTACTGGGGGACCCACAACACCCGACCACCCACTCACCGAGGCAGACCCCAGCAACCCTTTAACCGCTTATGGGAAAACAAAATATGCGGGTGAAAGGGTAGTTTTAGACCTTCACGACCGTCTGAATGTAATCGCCATCCGCCCACCTGTTGTATACGGAGCGAGAGATCTGGGGATACTTGGCTTTTTCCAATTGGTTTCAAAGCATGTGAGAATTAACCTCGGTTTTCGTGATAGATACGTTACAATGATTTATGTATCAGATTTGGTAGACGCCCTTATTCTACCTATCGAAACCGAAATCAAAAGTGGCGAGTTCTACTACGTCAGCGACGGGACTCCAAACCGCACCTGGTTGGGACTACAACAAATCATTGCAAAAGCATTGGGAATATGGACGTTAAAATTGAAAGTCCCCTTAACACCCTTATTTTTATATGCATCTGTCATGCACGGATACCAGCTTTTGACAGGTATAAAGACGAGAATAAACCTCACAAGGTACCGATTACTTACACAGCACGCCTGGACATGTGACTGTACCAAAATAATGAATGAGCTCGGTTATAAACCAAAAATAACACTGGAAAAGGGTATCTTTGATACAGTAGAGTGGTACCAACAAATTGGCTGGATTTAATGATAACCTTCAACCTTACGGATCGTTTTGTCCTATTTTACAACTTTACCATTATCATTCATATTCTTGTTTTATTCTCCTCCATCCAAAATTGGCAATTTCTTCTGGCAACCCACTTTCCAAGCATCCTCAAAAGGGGAAAGTTTTTCAAGAGCAGGTAAGAACCAATCGGAATCGGGAAAATGCCGACCTGGTAGTTTCCTTTGATGCCCTGTTAACTCTATACAAATATTTTAAACGACCTCTTGATCTTTTTGTTGTGGTACTTCACTCTGATAGCCGAGGAACACCTCCTTTCATATGTACAAGAGATGCCAATTGCACCGCAGATCATTTCCTTTATTACCGTATTCCATACGAACAATGGTACAATCATTGTATCACCTTCGAACGTTCATTCCTCATTGATTCTAATTAAGAAAGAAGGCTATGTTCTACTACAGGGCTGAAATAATACAGGTCACCTTAACAATTGCCCCTCAATTCCGACTCCCGTAAATTATTAAACAGTGAATCCCAATCATCAGACAAAGCAAGTCCTCTTTAAAAAAATTCAGAAGGAATTTATCGGTCTGGATACCACTTATACTCTAGCAACGGGTAAAACATCGCGCCGCATATATCTTGATTCCACTGCCACAACTCTGATGATGAAAATAGCCTTTGATGTTGTGAGCAGCTTCTTTCATCATTACGCCAACACGCACAGCTTGTTGCACTTTAGCGCTAAAATTTCAACCTGTGAATACAACTGGGCTCACAATCGGATCCTCTCTTTCGTGGGCGCTGATGAAAAGTCCTACACCTGTTTCTTTACAGGGAGTGGAACCACGGCCGGTATAAACAGAATGGCTCGAGTTTTCCGGGATATACGACCGGAAAAAAAGATTGCGGTCGTCTCTATTATGGAACATCACTCCAACGACCTTCCTCACAGAAAGCACATGGAGAAAGTCATTCATGTACCAGTGGTAAAACAGAATGGAAAGTTGGGTTGTGTCTGCCTGAAAACACTTGAGCAAATCTTAAAGGAAAACTTTGGTAAAATAAACTATGTTGCCTTAACTGGCATTAGCAATGTCACAGGTATCATAAATCCCATTAACAAAGCTGCTGAAATTGCTCACAAATATGACGCACTACTGCTGGTTGATGGTGCACAACTTGCAGCGCATGTCCCTATCCGGATGGTGAATCCCGACAACCCTGCACAAAATATTGACGCTCTTATCTTTTCCGGGCATAAAACATATATGCCGGGTTCTCCGGGGGTAGTTGTAGCCAGAAAAGACCTGCTCAACCAGATAGAGCCGGAGGAAGTCGGTGGAGGAATGGTAGAAGAGGTTTTCGTGGATCACTACATCGTTAAAGACACTTACCCCGATCGCGAAGAAGCCGGGACACCCAACATCCCCGGCGCAATCGGACTGGCAACAGCCATTGATGTCCTTGACCGGATAGGAATGGATTTCCTTCAAAAAGAAGAAGAAGAACTTATCAGGTTAGCCCTTGAGGGTATGCAAAAAATTCCCAGTATTACTATATATGGTGAACCAAATCAAGATATCTGTAAAAGGATTGCCTCCATCTCTTTCAACATAAACGGACTTGATCATGGCCTTACTGCCGCAGTCTTAAATGATTACTTTAATATAGCCGTCCGGAATGAATGTTTCTGCGCCCATCCCTACGTGAAAGAAATGATTATGGATGATCTATTAGAGATGGTAGAAGGGGTCGACATGAATGATATTGAAGAAGTTTTCCACCTGAAACGAGGAATGGTGAGAGCGAGCTTTGCCCTCTACTCTACAAAAGAAGATGTTTATGCACTAATCGATACAGTGAATTCTATAGCAAACAATACAGAATTTTATCAATCAATGTATCATGTAAACGTGGACGGGAATTATGAACACAACATATTCAAATTTGATCATTCCGGAGATTTCTCGGTGGAGTCATGCATCGCTCAATTAATAGACTAAAATTCAATCAGCACCGATTGTTCGGACTGCTGCTCCTGACATTTCTCTTAACAACCGCCACATCACAATTTAGCGACACGTTATTGAATCAAACCTTTTATCCCACAGAAAAATTGATTCACTATTTAAAGCAGCCCATTTTCAAAGGGCGTCCTTATTTTATCGAACTGTTTGTTGATATTCCGGATGATGAACTTGAAAGCGTATCTATTTTCTTCAAAACGGGTGGCGCCCTCGACTTCGAAGTAATACCCATTAAACTAATCAGAGAACGTTATCAATTTAAATATGATCCGAAAACACGCACTGAAAAATCCTTTACCTACTTTTTTGTGGTGACCACAAAGGATTTTAGCCTTTATGCTATTCCCTTGGATGATAAAGGTAAAATCTCTCCCAATATTGTTTTCCCTGTAGATCCTATAAAATACTATGATAGTTTAGGTCATTGAATATTACGAACATTCAATCAAATATATCCGCCCCACAAGATGCGGGTTGGAGAAATATTACATCGAAATTCAAGGGAGGGGGTTAAGTACTTAACCCCCTCCATACTTCTTCGAGCGGGCACGGGTAGACACAAACAAAATGTCTTGCTACATTAACAATCATTAATTTCAGTGAAGGCTCTTTCGTATTCACATTTTCTATGACATAGGCTTATATTAACTCACTCATGAACACTATTCAAAAACGTCTCGAAGAACTCAAGCTGCAAATCGAAGATCACAACTACCGCTATTATGTCCTGAATGAACCTTCAATTTCAGATAGTGAGTACGATGCTTTATTTAGAGAACTCCAAAATTTAGAGAGTGAACATCCTGAATTTATTGCACCTGATTCTCCCACCCAGCGTGTAGGCGCACCTCCTCTGGAAACATTCGGTACCGTCACTCACCGCATCCCTATGCTGAGCCTGGAAAATGCCATGAACAGGGAAGAGCTTTACGCTTTTGATGAGCGGGTTCGAAAAATCCTCAACAGCAGTGAGGAAATCACTTATGTGGCAGAACCCAAATTAGATGGTTTAGCCGTAGAACTTGTGTATGTAGATGGAAAGCTAACTAACGGCTCCACGCGTGGGGATGGTATTACAGGAGAGGACATCACTCGAAACCTCAAGACTGTGAAATCCATTCCTCTTCGCCTCAGATTTTCCCTTATTGATGTAATAGAGAAAGGGAGCCCTTCGGTGGTAGAGGTCCGAGGGGAAATATTTATAGAGAAAAAAGGGTTCATCCAACTGAACAAAACCCGATTGGACAGGGGTGAACCACCTTTTGCAAATCCGAGAAATGCAGCTGCCGGGAGTCTTAGACAGCTTGATTCCTCTATCACAGCACAGCGACCTTTAAAATTCTTCTGTTACGAGTTAGGGTACATTGAGGGTAAAAGTTTTGATTCACATGAAGAAGCGCTACAAACTTTAAAATCGTGGGGACTCCCCGTCAATCCTAATATTCAAGTCTGTCAAGGAATAGAAAAAGCCACAAAGTATTATCATGAGTTGGAAGAAAAACGTGATAGTCTTCCTTATGAGATAGACGGAGTGGTAATTAAAGTGAACAGTGAAGCCGAGCGAAATAAACTTGGGGCTCGGAGTCGGTCGCCCCGATGGGCAATCGCAGGAAAATTCAAAGCCCAACAGGCTACCACTATTGTTGTCGATATTGAAGCATCGGTAGGAAGAACTGGGGCTGTTACACCAGTCGCTTACCTCGAGCCTGTCAACGTTGGAGGCGTCATGGTCAGTCGAGCTACGCTTCATAACCAAGATGAAATAGACCGAAAGGATATTCGAATCGGTGATACAGTCTTGATTCAGAGGGCAGGTGATGTTATTCCGGAGGTGATCAAAGTCATCCTCGATAAACGTCCAAATGGGACACAACCATACAGACTTCCCTCAACCTGTCCCATCTGTGGAGGAGATATTATTCGTCCCGAGGACGAGGCGGTTGCCAGATGCCAAAATATTTCATGCCCAGCCCAGGTGAAGGGACGAATCGAACATTTTGCCTCCAAACGCTCCATGGATATTGACGGACTTGGGTATAAGCTAATTGATCAATTGGTTGACACTGGACTAATACACAACGTGGCGGATCTCTATTCACTTGACGTTGAAAAAGTATCATCACTCGAAAGGATGGCAGAAAAATCAGCTTCAAACTTAATCAATGCAATTGATTCAAGTCGTAAAACCACCCTTGCCAAGTTCATTTATGGATTAGGAATCAGAAATGTAGGCGAACACCTTGCCACAGTACTCGCCAGCGAATTCAAACAACTCAAGGCTCTCATGAATGCTGAATTGGAGCAACTTCAAAATATTGATGAAGTTGGACCTATCGTAGCAGAATCGATTGTAAAATTCTTCAAAAATGACGATAATAATAATGTGATACAACAGTGTTTAGATAGCGGAATTGAATTAGAGCCACCCCCTCCGGACTATTCTTCACAAAAGTTATCAGGGACAACATTCGTGTTCACAGGATCATTATCATCATTCTCTCGAGATGAAGCCAAAATGATGGTTGAGGCAATAGGCGGTCGTGCCACTAATTCCGTCAGTAAAAACACTGACTATCTCGTGGCTGGACCCGGAGCAGGCGCCAAATTGACAAAAGCTAAAGAGTTGGGAACGACTATCTTAACCGAAGAGGAATTCCTTAACTTAATCGAATCATGAAAATTTGGCGAATTATCATTCCACTGGTATTATTTGGTACACAATTATCCGCCACGGATAATGCTCTGGCAATGTATGATAAGAACTTCTCCATGTCACTCCAGGGCAGTAATAGATATCCGGTTATGGATTATACTATGGAGATAATTGGTTTTTCTACACCATTCCTCGAATTCGGTTTCATTGGGTTGAACCAGTTCACATCAATCAATTCTACACTCAATAAACAGGCTAAAATCATAGCAACGGCATTAATGGTGGATGCAGCTCTTGTAGGTATTATCAAATACACTGTCCGTAGAAATCGACCTGTAAGAACTAAATACCAACCCCGGTTGTTCAATACGAGAATAACACCTTCTTTCCCTTCAGGACACGTTTCTCTGTCGGCTGCCTTCTCCACGGTTATGGCAGCGTATCACCCTGAGTTAAAGACTCCCCTAATCCTTTACGTCTTGGCGTCTGCTTACAGCCAGATATATGTGGGTAACCATTATCTCAGTGATGTTGTAGGGGGAGTCATTCTTGGAATAATCGTGGGGAATTTGGTAGTAAGTGAAATGGAATCGAGCGGTCCAAAACAGACAACTTTAAATAGACCCCTGTATTTAACTTTTTCGATTCCACTCACATTATATTAACATGTGTGGAAAATTCGTCTACTCCATCCTGACCATCTGTCTGGGGATTACACATATTTATACTCAACCTGCTCACCAAATTCCAAAATTTGAATTGGGTGGAGGTTTGAATTACCTGAAACCCCAGCAAGACTATTACAACCCCGGTTGGGGAATACAATTACATGGTGTTTGGAACCTCTCTTACCGTTATGGAATTAATCTCACGTATAGTTCCACAGTAGTTGATTCAATGAATGACGGGGGTTCCAGTACTTTTCAGTTGTTGATGGGAGTCCTTGAAATGTCATTTAGGCGTGGAGATATTGTCAAACCATTTACCAGCTTAGGTGTCGGAAAGATGTTCCACGAAGATGATCCCTTATTTATCTTTGGTGTAGGAATTAAAATTCCATTAACTGAAAAAATGTTAATCAGGGCAGAAATTAAGGATCTACACAGCGATTTGGGAATTCCGTTTATATCATTTCCTGGGGTTCAGGCAGCTTTGTCAGGGCGTGGTTCCTCTAAGTACTTCACATTTGACATAAGTATTGCCATTCTTTTAGGAGAAAAAGAAGTGAAAAGAAGGAAAGGGACTTACCATCGTCACTGACTTCGCTGACTGGAATGTTTAGAACTTGATCATATCGAAAAATAATGGCGTTGTGAACATGTCTTTGTGTAAATGCTGAAACATCTCTGTCTACTGCCAGATGGCTCAAGAACGTTTCAATATCACGCTTGCCCATGTCACGAGGATGCTTTTTACTGCCATGGAACTTGACATATCGTATTATCCAACCGCTGTAGGTTTTCTCGGTACGGTAGGCATAATGATGATAGCGCATTACCTGCCGGACTTGATCCATCAGTTTCAGATCGGGGTTCGGGGAGAATTTTGGTTATAGATTGTTTTGTAATTCCATAAAATTACCTGTAAGTTTGTTAAAATTCCATTAGTACCGTATTGCTTTAATATTATGTGGATAAACACCAATTATTATTCCCTGCCCGCCGGCAGGAAGGCGTATTCCAAACACAATATATCAATAGATGATTATTATTTCCAGGCTATCCTGCCCGAACTGACGTCCAGTCAGCCTGCCTGCGCTGACGCAGTCAGACAGGGCGGGAAGGGTGGTATCGTGGAAACTTTTCCATTGATTGATGAGTTAAGCGAGACCGCTGCGTTAGGCTGAAATTATTTTTCAATGATTAACATTTTTAAGAGAAAAACTATAAATCCCATGATAGAGAATTTGGATAAAATTCCAAAAGTGCTTTATAAATATAGAAGTTTCGATCAACACGATTACTGTTTGAAATATGCAACTAGAGGAGAGGCATACTTTGCCAGCGCTAGAGATTTTAATGACCCATTTGAAAACCATTTCATTCCGAAAAGTAAATTGCTTGAACTAAAAGGTGAGGCATTAACGATTTATCTAAGGGAAAAAGCCTTCATGCATTTTCCCGATGCTAGTGAATCTAAATTGGCTGAATTAATAGAAATTGGCAAAGAACAACAACGATTATTGAAAAATGGTGACCCCAGAGGTTTTGAAGCAGTCCTTGAAACGCAATATCAAAACTTTGGTATTCTTTCACTAACAGCAATTCCAGATTCAATACCAATGTGGGCTTATTATTGCGATTCGCATAAAGGATTATGCATTGGTCTTTCTACTTCAAAGATTGCTGAACATCAACAAAAATTAATTCCTGAGAATCAACTGTTAATACTTCATAAAGTTAAGTATCAAAATAAAATGCTTGAATACTGTGTTGATGTTGGTAAAAATGGTATGTCCAAAAGAGATTTAGAACTTTTGGAACGAACTTTATATACAAAATCAAATTCTTGGAAACATGAACAAGAATATCGATTACTTTTCTATGATCAACCATCGTTCACTTACACATTTGGTACGGATTCGGTTACTGAAGTAATCATAGGATTAAGATCTAGTGAAGAAAACCAGATTAGACTCATTGATAAACTGAATGCTGAACACTCAGATGCAAAGATAAGACGAGTAGTAATGTCTAGGAACAAATACAAAATCGAAATTGAAGATTTAAACTAATAAATAAATATTTAATGGATATTTATTTTCATTTCAACCTAACACTCGCTGCTACGGATCCGCCGGCTGGCGGACCGCAGAGCTATCTCGTTAGATTTATCAAAATAATATGAACATAATAAAAGCTATAATTGTAATATGGGTAATTCTCTTTCTAGCTGGTACTTTCTTCGGCCTAGCCCGTTCTCCAGATTATAGTAAGACGAAAAGTATCAAGAAGCTTATAATTGATAAACATAAGTTAGAATCTGGGAATTTACAGAAACTGCATAGAAAAAAAGAAGAAGACCTTGTTTACTTAGCAGACCAGAGTTATGCATTAGACATACTCAAATTAGGAAATCCTGGAGAAATTATAGATTTGTCTTATTGTTTAACGTTTACAGCAGAAGATGGGACTAACTACATTTATACACCTTATAATAATGAGGTTCACATCGTTCATTCAACAGATATAAAAGAATACGATTTAAAAGGGTTCAGTCATGATAATTTAATGCAGATACTTTCAGCGACTGGATTAGGAGTTACAGCAATAGGGTTAGGCGCGGAGGCAATCACAACGGTAAAAGGGAAATCAAGAAAAATAATTGTAGGAACTATATTACTAGCACTTTCTGGATTCGGGTCAGGTTATTATTTAGGGTACAGTGATAAAGAATATGATAGTTCCGCAGAAAAGTTTCAAAAAGTCTTAAAAGATAAAACATTTTGGCATTCCATTTGGGTTAAAAGACATAGGGAGCAGTTGATTACTTTATTTAGGGAATACGTACAGGAAAAAAATCTAACAAATAAATCCAGCGGACGCAAAAAGACGCGCCGCTGATTTAGGCGTTGGGCGGTCTGAAATGGAAAAGTCTATCGAACACATTTATCGGTTTAGAAGCATTGACAGATTACTTGGGAAATCTCAAGAGCTTGCGCTCCAGGAAATATTCTTAGCAAACTCAACCGAACTCAATGATCCCATGGAGGGATATCAAGATGTGTTTTGGAAGGGCGATGAGATTCTCTGGGAAAATCTGCTTCGTCATTATTTAATTGTTTTATTGTGGAATACGACCGGCTGTCTGATAATGGATGACAAGTCTTTTGACGATCTACCTATACCTGTAACGCTTACGGAAGAAGATCTACCTACTGATGAACTCCGAACTACTTACCAACATATTGTTGATAGATTTTTTTCCTCACCCGGTTTCGATGAACTCCCAAACATGCTGGCATCTTTGCCAACCCCATTACGGCTGGAATCCCTCAGATTAATTCTTACGCTAATTCATAGAACTGCTCTCCATTCAGTAATGTCCGAGCTGAAATCGGAAGGTTTACTTTCTGGAAGCCAAATAATTCCTTCATTTATGGATCAGTCCTTAGAACTTCGCAAGATATTTGAATCCCTCAAGCAGTTACCGAATGAGGAAAAACAAATCGATATTGAATCATTATCATTCGTGATTAATTCTGTTAGAGACCATGTTTCTTTTTTAAATCTATTCCAAAGTTTTAATGGATCACAATCTGGTAGGGAGAGAAAAATAAATTATTTGTTTATTGAATTTCCCGATCGCTATACTGAAAGTATCGCATCCTCTCTAATCTATCCAAAGTGGTACACAGCTTGTTTTTCAGCTAACTGTACAAACGCCTCCATGTGGTCAACCTATGGCGATAATCATCGAGGTGCTGCCTTGCTGTTTCGTGTTCATCCTGGGAAAAGTGGCAAACCTGAGTTGCTGATTACCGGGGTAAACAGTGTTTCTTCATCTGGGAAAGGGATGCCGACTAAAGTGAATTATGGACGATTACATGGAACTTTATACCAAGTTCAATATAGTGACAAAGCTCCGAGTATTGACTTCTTTAGATTCCTAGGCCAATTACCAAAAAATAAGATAATTAATGCCTGGCACTCAAACCGCAGAGGCGATCATAGCCCACTTACACAGGATATCTTTAAGAATATTGATAGTTGGCGTGAAGAACTATGGAGTTTGTTTGTGAAAATTACAACGACAAAGCTTAAAGATTGGATTCATGAAGATGAATATCGTCTTGTAATGACGGATATGCTCGGATTAATAGAAGAACATCGCAAAATCAGATATGAATTTTCCCAATTAATGGGAATCGTATTTGGAATGCGTACATCACTTTCAGATAAGTATAAAATAAATAAAGTTATTGAAGAAAAGTGCCGAGACATCAATAGGGATGATTTCAAATTATATCAAATGCGTTATGATGCTAAGAAAAGATGTTTGACTCAGGTTCCTTTATAGCGTTGCCACCCAACACCCGCTGCTACGTACGTCGTGGGCAGGTAGCGTGGAAGCAGGAGTCAGAAAGACGAAAAATGATTATTTGTAGAGGAACATTTAGAGTAAATGCCGCAGAGCTTTTTCGTTATCTGCATGCGCCTTAACCACCAGCGAATTGCATATTTTATTTTCTCACCTTTGTCCAATCATAGGGTCCTTCGGACAGAATTATGCCTGCCCTGCCGGCGGGCGGGCAGATGTTCCCTCGTGTTCTTTTTACAATATAGTAGCCACTTAATATTTTAATCTATAACATATCTCAATTTGATTGCACACCCAAATTCCTTAATATTGGTTACCAGTGAACACCCAATTATGATCGGAGGCTAAACCATGGAAATGATGAAAATAGAAGACTTGGTAAATGACGTTATTTTAATTGTATTGAAAAAGGTAGGCGACCTCAGCGCTGCAGGAATTAACCAACGGAAGTTTTACGCTAAGATAATTTGATATGACGAATTCGGAATCTGGGCTGATCTCCCTAATTATGAAATCGTAATTTCAGAAGATGAATCGGGAAATCCGCTCCCGCCAGATCAGGTGACACGAGAAAGAATTAATGCCTCAGTCCTAATTATGTGGTCACACATTGCCACTTTGGTACATTTCCCGAATAGAGAAAACTTTGATTTTCCCAGCCCCTTCGACATAAATATTGGGTTTGATACCAATCAATCCGACAACGACGATTCTGACTAATTTACATTTTTGGGGAAACCTGTCTCATTGACTCACTATTCTTTCCCGGCCATCACTTTATTTACCAGGGCAGCATACCAACTAAAAGGCAATACTTGACGGATGAACGTCCGTAGTTTTACATTACGACCAATAAGATAGCGCAACTTTGGACTTGGATTCATGACAATCCTTTCGAGAAGGATTGCTACATCTTCAGGGTCACCCATCTCTGTTTTTGATTTCAGCATCTTGATGATAATATCCCGAAGTCGTTTTGAGTAGAGCTTGTAAGGGCTATCATGTTTGTCCGCATTTTTAGCCAAGTGGGCATTATCCGTAAAAATCTTTGTTCTATATGCACCAAGCTCCACAAGAACAACATGAATTCCAAAAGGCTTTATTTCAAAGTAGAGACTTTCACTGAACCCTTCCACGGCAAATTTTGACGTGGCATAGGCGCTCGGTCCTGGAGAAAGAGCACGTCCCTGTACAACTAGATATATTAATGATTTTTACGCCGTTTCCTGACGGCTTTACCTCGGCTGTATCCCGTAGTAAAGGCAGTGCATGGCAAATCACCTTTTGCATACAAAAAAAATTGGTTTCCATTTGATCCCGGTTTTCCTGCTCAGTAAGATCTTCAAAGAAGCCACCGATTTTTGCAGATCTCTCATAGAGGCATAGATGGTATGGTCGGATACCGCCAAACGTACGGCTGTATTCAACCCAAAACCGCTGGAACAACCTGTGATTAAAATGACGCTCATCTTTAGAATTGTTAATATGTCATCCGTTAGCTAACGGATGGAATCTTTACTTACCATAATTCAGCAGGTGAGCCATTGACAAAAGAGAGAGTTGGGTGTATTTTCTCCTTTCCAAAAACAAATTTAAAACCATTCAGAGTGTTGTAATTCAGAAAAAAAGACAATTTAACAGAGTGCGAGTTGGAATCGACATAGGTGGAACTAAGATTGAGGGCATCATCCTCGATGCCAATGGATCAACCATTATTCGGGAGAGGGTTCCCACCCAATCCCAAAAAGGATACCCACACATTGTCTCCCAAATCGCCCAACTATGGGAAAAATTAAATCGCTCCATGGAGGGGGAATTCACAGTAGGTGTCTCTGTACCGGGACCGTTAGATCACACTGGGCGGAGAATGAAAAAGAGCAATACCGTCTGTCTCATTAATCAACCTATTCAAGATGATATTGAAGCTATCGTAGGAGTCCCAATCACAATGGACAATGACGCTAACTGTTTTGCACAAGCAGAAACTTCTTTGGGAGCAGCAAAGGGGGAAAATATGGTTTTTGGTGTCATCATGGGAACAGGTGTGGGCGGAGGAATCTGCATTCATGGGAAAGTTCATAAGGGACATCAATACTTAGCCGGTGAATGGGGACATAGTATTCTTCATCCTGGCGGGAATTCTTGTTATTGCGGTAAGTCTGGTTGCGTGGAATCTTATATCTCCGGTCCCTCATTGGAACGACGATTTACTGAGTTTACGGGTGAGGTTAAACCTCTGAAAGAAATTATAAAAAATCCACCACAAGTCTGGAAAGAAGAATTCCTTACTAATTTTGGAATGGCTCTGTCCAATATCGTCAATATTCTGGACCCCGATATCATTGTGTTGGGTGGAGGCGTCTCAAATACGGACTTCCTCTACACGGAAGGATATCAATACGTTGAACGATATTGCTTTGGCGACACTCTGGAAACACCAATTGTTAAAAATAAATTAGGAGACTCCGCTGGAGTCTTTGGGGCGGCTTACCTGCCATAAACCTGTACCATTGAATGGAATCCCCTATGGTTGGTAAACCATCCAAAACATAGCTGTCTCACCCGTGACTAAATTCAATCGTTGGACAATAATTCATGCTCTTGTCATTCTAATCGGGGTCACACTCTCTCTAATTGGAAGGAATTTGTGGATTTTAGTTTTCACCGGAATTGGCTCCTTTCTACTTCTTATTTTTCTGACTTGGAAATCCTGGACAGCGGTTGGTCACTTTGGCGCTGCAAACTGGGTAACTCTCTTCCGTCTTTTTGGTGTATGTTTGATCGGGGGGTTCGCCTTATCAGTAGCGAACACCGTCATTTCCATTTTTGGCTTTATATTGCTAATCTCGGATGGAATTGATGGGTGGATAGCCTCTCGTATGAAACTTACCTCCGAGTTCGGAGAAATGTTCGACAAAGAAATCGACGCTTTTTTCCTCCTCATTATCTGCATGATCATAATAGACAAAGACCTTTTAGGTCCTTGGATCCTGATCGCAGGATTATTGCGTTATCTGTTTGTTCTTTTATTGCGATGGAAAAGACCAGGAGTTCAAAAAGAAATAAAGTCTAATCAGGCACGACTCATTTACATCATCGTGATGGGGGCTTTGCTCATTTCCCTTCTTCCATCCGATGTTATTCGTGTGAGTTTAGCAGTGGGAGCAACAGCTCTGATTACCTATTCCTTCTCAGCAGATTTTAAATGGATATTCTCAAGAAAATAAATTTGAAATCCATTGGAGTTTTATTCCATTATTTGGCTTTTCTGAGCCTTGTTATTTTCTGGGATATCCTCCTGTTCGGGGGATTTGCCATCAATATTGGTTATTATAAAATTTCAGCAACTGAACTACGAAAACCATTTCTACTGACAATCGGATTAATCCTTTTAGGTAAACTCTTTGCCCCCAAAACTCCCTTCATGAAAACCCCCATCGGTTGGTGCACACAATGGATTCGTGGTGTACTCAGCAAACTAAGAAGTCTCAGTTCACAGAATGTTTTTTTCTGGGTAACACTGATATTTTTAAACATATTGCTATTTTTACCTCCATTTATTCTCCAAGTCAGAGAAAGTACACTCATTCCTGTTCCTCCTATTGATGGCCCACGAGGTTTACTGGACACCTTACTTTTTTTCTTTCGAAGATCTAATCAAGACTTTTTTCGATTCAGCGCTGATTTTTACTTAATGATCACAATCATTTTTTTAACATTAAAATTCCAATGGGAACGGATACCCCAACGAATATTTATCGGTTTTTATTTTTTTCTTTTACTGTATCAGGTTTATGAATCATCCTATCTAAAAATCTTTGGACAAAAACCCCTCTTCTACAGCGATTTTCTACTCATCAAGGATGGCGCTTACCTGATTTTTGACCTCTGGTCATGGAAACTTTTTGATAGCATTGTCAGGGTAATATTCTGGGGCTTTGTTGTTCTGTACTTTATTCGGTTTTCCTTTAACACTATCTCTGAAAAACTTAAAAAGATTCAATTGACACGGTTATCCGTTATCATGGGGGGCTTCCTTTGGTCTCTTGTAATTTTTTCAACCACATGGTACGATCCATTGGATATGCGTCCTACCATACAATGGGTATCTGTAAGAATTACTGAAAATTTGGCTGAATCCATAAAAGGGTTTCGATCTTTACGATCAATCAATAAAGATACATGGAAAGATTACTATGAATTCGATTTTACTTTCGAGATGAAACCAAATATTTACCTGGTCATGATTGAATCTTATGGGAAGATTTTGGCAAATCATTCCAAATTAGTGTCCCCCTACATTCAGAGGATGAGTGAGATTGAGGACACTTTAGCTTCTTACGGTTGGCATATTGTAACCAATTATAGTTCCGCACCCATCAGTGGAGGGAAATCGTGGCTTAGTGCAGTGACTTTGTTAAGTGGAATACATATTGATAATCAGGCTACCTATTCTTATTTAACTCGGCAGATTCCTAACTACCCTCACCTGGTTCGATACATGAAAAACCAAGGATACTACACCATTGGATTATACCCACCTATGCGTGAACGACCCGGATTCTCCTTCGAATACCACGAAAAATATTATGATTATGACAGATGGATTTACTACGATGATCTGGATTATCAGGGTGATCAGTATGGTTGGGGAATGATTCCAGATCAGTACAGTTTAAACTATACTCACGATAAATTCCTGAGTCAAATTAATTCACCTTTCTTTTTATTTTTCCCTACCGTTACTTCTCATTCACCTTGGTATGATCTGCCAGAACTCATCCCAGATTGGAGAAAATACCAGGATAACCACATATCCTCAAAAGAGTATCGTATTCACGCAAGTGTGGATAACATTCCCCCCCGAACCGGAAATAGATACACCAGACATCTTAAAAAACAACTGGGGTTTACAGATGTCTTTCAATTAGATGACTACCTTGCACACATGTTTTACCAGTTCTCTTTTATTATTGAATATATTGTAAATCGATCTCCCCAAAACAGCATTTTTATTTTGGTGGGCGACCACCAACCCCCAATTATTACAAAAGAGAAGGATGGATTTCAAACACCCATCCATATCATAAGTAGAGACCCGAGTTTTCTGAACACTTTTGAATCTGTTGGATTTGTCCCTGGATTTACTAAAAGCACAACGGATGAGCACGGTATCAAACATGAAGCCATTTATTCCCTGTTGACCAGGAATTTGGTAAAGCGATATGGCTCAGTTGCAGAAGACTCACTACCTCCTTACATTCCTGATGGGGTCCCTTTGACCATCTTTATTCCATAACTTGTTTTTATTCAAGTTATGTCTGGTCGTTTAAAAACTATAAAAATCAAAGCGGATAAACAGATAAAAACTTTTTTCAATGAGCAAGCACTCAATTTTTCGGAACAACACGGCAATTCAAAAAAACTGTTCATATATCGAATTAAGCTGCTCGCCGAATGGGGTCGATTCAAGAAGAACGATATTGTATTGGATATTGGCTGTGGTGTAGGACATCACCTCATTGCACTGGCAGATAGATTTACGAAGGGAATTGGAATTGATTTTTCACCAGAAATGATTAAAGAAGCCAGAAAAAGGTTGCAGAATTCTCCATTGCAGAACCACATATCATTTTATGTGGATGATGCTGAAGAAATAACCAAAATAGAAAATCATTCCACTGACATTGTGATTTGTATCGGCGCCCTTGAACATATGCGCAATAGACAGAGGGTTTTCACCATGGTTAATCGAGTGTTGAAGAATAATGGTCGGTTTGTCTGCCTCACCCCCAACGGATCCTATTTTTGGTATCGGACTATGGCACCACTCTTTGGCGTGGATACCAGACACCTTTCCACAGACTACTTTCTCGATTCTAACGAAGTTAAAGAATTACTACGTTCGACTGGATTCCAACACTCAAAAATCGGGTATTGGACATTCATCCCCAAGGGAGATATGCACCCACTTATGGGCTTATCACTTCAGATGTTTGATTGGTTCGGGAGGTTATTCAAAATAAGTAGCCTGAGGGGAGGGTTAGTATTTTTAGCTAAATTAAACAGAAATTATGATTGAACGATAGACTATTCCGGTGAGCAATTTAGCTTATCAATCTGTAGCTCTCCTATATTGTCATACAAATCATGGAGATACTTTCTCTCCGACTATCATAATATATTTCATTAATCCTTCATGATAAAGTCTCTGTAGAGCCACACCACCAATATAGGCAGATAAAATGGTATGAATGAAATCAAAAGGTAAAACCAAAAACAGAACGGCACAAACTTTACCAATTAGCCACAACCCAAGGAAATTCATGAGTGAAAATTGGCCAGACAAATCTTTTTCATAAATGATGGTTAAATTGTTCTCCTTAAACAATCGCTGATACGATTTTTCAGAGGGTAGACTACCCAGTTGCCAATGTTTTTTTAATACTGAAATATTATTCGATTTTTCTTCACCATTACCCGCAATGATGTCATCGACAATAATCAATTTCCCCCCAGGTTTCAATGCGTTAACGAGATTCATTACTGTTTTTGTCAAAGCAGGGCTGTAATTGAGCGATTCGATAGCCACGACCATATCATACTTTGCAGAAAGTGGCTCATTGAAACTACGACAGAGAAATTGACAGTGGTTCTCAATTCCTCTCCGTTTGGCTTCGTTATTTGCGATGTCTACTTGGACTTTACTCAGATTAACCCCGGTGAATTGTCCACCCATGCGGTCATACCATCGGAAAATAGTCCCTCCAAATCCGCTGCCTACATCCAAAACAGTTGGACTATTAGCATTTAATCCCAATACATCCAGAACAAGATCATTGATGTAATTGAGTTTTGAACTCCTCGTATAAACTGACTGTTTTTCTTTAGGAATTTGTAAAGTCTTATGCATGGTAAACGAAGCAAACCGATCACCAAATTTGAGAAAGTTAGTGAACAGGGCATAGTAGGATAATCGATCATAAAATTTTGCCAGTGACACGTTACTTCTCATTTCCCGTATGTCCAAACCAAAGTTAAAATTTAACTATACTGATTGATCCGACAGACAATTTTAAAGTAAGTGAGGCGCACTTTTCCCAGCTATATCCAGTTATAAAAATAAAAATTCCTACACGATATACTGATTCTTAGTTTGTCCTTTCCTATTTTTTTCTAAGAATAAAGATAAACTGGTTCACATATTTTAAAGGAAAAATTTGTGGCGTTATTTTTCTGATGAGTCCCTCTACTTTTTTATATGAGTTAGGAAATATAGGGATAAGCATTTTTTTTAAATACCATCGGTCTGGGAAAATACGTTCTATTTTAAATCCAGCACTGTTGAACAAATCCACCCATTCACTCAATGGGTATGCGTTCTCGTTACTATCCATGTCTATGAGGTTAAAAAACCGAAACACCTTCCATAGAATCGAGCTTGAATTGGGGACCATCAGACAAAACAACGCATCTTTCTTAGTTACTCGCTTCATTTCCTCAAGCCCTTTCCTCATATCAAGGAAATGTTCAAGCGTACCTATACAGGTGAGATAATCAAAAATGTGATCCTCAAACTCCAATTTTTCTCCTTGACCAACATTCACCTTTGAATGGGGAGATACCCTCATTGCCAGGTTTACTGCTTCTTCTGAGAGGTCAATTCCGCAGGTATCCAAACCTACCTTTGACGCTGCTTTTATAAGCAAGCCAGGTCCACAACCCACATCCAAAAGTTTCTTCCCCTTTTGGACTTCCAAATATTCCAAAAAGATGGGATATGTCTCAAAGGGACGCATACTCTCTACCCCTTTTTCGACATACAGATTATCGAACCAGTTCCTTATTACATCCTCGCTAATTGTTTCCTCACCAGTAGTCAGATTAGTGGTAGTACTTTCCATCAATTCATTCCACAATACGCAGATTTTAAAAATGAGTGAAATTTTTCACCTACTTGATTCCAGGTAAGAAATGATTTACTTCGCTCTAATCCTGCTTTTCCAATGTAATCGCGCCTTTGCTCATCATTAATGAGTTCAGTGATTGCCTTCGCCATACCATCCGTATCACCAGGAGGTATCAACCATTCTTCACTTGGACTATCAAGGATTTCTCTTATACCTCCAACTTGATAAGCCACAATGGGAAGTCCCCGGATCATAGCCTCTCGTATGACCAATGGAGCGTTGTCAAATTTTGCTGGATGAATAAAAATGTCACTTTCGTTATACATGTGTAACACATTTATACCCACCAAGTTTTCATGAATTTGGACTCGATGTTTTACCAACGAGTTTGAAAGGCGATTTTTAAACTGAGAAGAATAATCCGAATCCAGCTTTGAAGACCCAACTAAGTCCCAAGTCCAAGACAAACTTTTTATTTTTTCCAGTACATCTACAAACTCAATTAGCCCTTTCCCCGGTAACATGTTAGAAACTGTCAATAACCGTATGACATTTAAACCCGTCCTCTGAGGGACCGATGAATGATAAACTTCATCCACTCCCGGGTGAACAACCGCAATATCTTCAGGAGAAACGTTATGGGAAATCAGAACATGTCTTGAATAGTGACTGATAGCAATGAATCCGTTAAATAACCTCAACATTTCCAACTCACTGCTTACTTTAAATAAATCGTTATTCTTTGGATTTAACAGATGTAAATAATGAACGACTAAAATCAATCTGACAAATCTTGCTTCATTCCGTATTTCCCTAATGCCCTCGATATCATTGGCCAGAAGACTATCAATGATAATCACTCCGTTATTTCTGTTGGAGAAGTCAGTAGTAATTTGAATGGGAAGCAGCTCAGATTCTGCTATAACAACTTTTATATTTGCTATTTTTGATAAGTGTTCAATAATCTTTTGATTATAAATATTCCCACCTGTGGGAAGTTGGTGAATTGCTGGAACAAAAAAAAGAATGTCCATCTACCCCATATCGCCCTCATAACTACCCCAGGCAATGTGGGATTCATGCAGTACCACTTTCAAGGATCCTGTAAAATAAGAACTTACCTGCTTACTAATTTCCCTGTAGATATACCAAGCAAGATATTCCGTTGTGGTTAGCTGTTGACTCAATTCAGAATGGTCGTCCAAATTTTGATAATTCAGTCCGGCACAAACCTGTTTCAGTACTTTAGATACTTTCCCCATATCAATAACTGTATTATGCTCATCAAGTTGTTTGGTTTTGAACTCAGCATCTACAACATAAGTGGCACCATGAAGACTTTGAGCGGGACCGAATACTCTGTCTTTGAGCGAATGAGAAATCAGTATATGATCACGAACTGTTATGCTATACATATGTTTTACTCCCTTTTACTGGTACTCAACTAAGTATGCCAGACCGTTATAATCGTTGTTTAATTTTTGGAATACCTCAGGCAATTGATGAAAAGAGGTTGAATGGGTAATGTGCAAATCATACAACTCCTTCTTTAGTAGGGAGAATACCAGATCCTTTCTTTTTTCCTGATTCCACTCTGATCTAAGATGTTTTGGTAGATAGGAAACCTGGGAGCTGATGATTCGTTTTCGCTGGCTATGAAATGAACCCCCCAATTGAAGGGTGACGGGCTGGTCGCCATACCAGCTTAATTCTATCACACGACCTTCAAATCTCAAGGAATCAATGGCAGTCTGGAGACCCAATCCGGTTCCACTTGCATGGAAGGTTACGTCATATTGACCTAACGCATCTTCAGTCAGGATCGTTGAAAATCCAATCTCCTCTGCAAGCCTCACTTTGACGGGATCCGTATCCAACACATCAACCGCAACCTTAACCATGTCAATGAGTACTCTCGCTACAAGGGAGCCAATAATGCCAAAACCTACCACAAGTGCTTTTTCCTCATCGGTTATCTGAGAATCCCAGATTGCATTCACGGCTGTTTCCATATTGCTTGCCAGTGTTGCCCGTGACGGTGGCACATCATCAGGTACAATATAAATGTCTCCCATCCTTACGACACACATATCCTGATGAGGGTGAAGAATGTGCACAATCCTGTCTAATAATTTTGTGGGTCCTTCTGTTACTCTCCCCACCAAAGAGTAACCATATTTTACAGGCGCTGGGAAGGTTCCACCCATATACGGACATCTCATCTCCTTATAAACGGTTTCTGGAACATGACCCCGAAAAATTAGTTTTTCTGTCCCTGGACTGATGGCGGAAAATAGTGTTTCAACTTCACACCAGCCAGTGCTTGCGGATTCTAAGTTTTCTGTTTTAATGGAACCCTGTCCAACTTTTGTTATCCAAAATGCGTGTGCTTTAGAAACGGGTTTTTTCATACCTGCTTTTCAACTTCACCTACAAACATAATGCTATCACCAACATCAATGAATGTTTGACTTTTAAAATGAACCGAATCAGATATCTTCTTTACTTCAGGAAGTATAAATGACTGATATCCGGATCCAAGAATCATTGGTGAAAAATGTAACTGCAATATATCAATATTATTTTCCCGAAGAAATTGGGATGTGGTCATTGTTCCTCCTTCTATATAGACAGATTTAATGTCCCGATCATGTAAATGTTTTATGATTTCAAGGGTGGGAATATAACCGTTTTCCGATTTGAACTCGATTACTTCTACACCTTTATTTGATTCAAAATTAGAATCTGTCAATATCCAAATGGGAGAATAACTTGCATCTAATAGTGAATTTAAATTACATGATGACGATCCCAAAATAATCCTTATTGGGGTCGGTCCATCGACATGTCGAACCGTAAGTTTTGGATTATCTCTCTTCATCGTACCTGTACCAATAAGAACGCCATCAGATAATGCCCTCATTCGATGGGCATGAATTCGGTTTGACTTATTTCCAATCCATTTCGAGTCACCCGTCACCGTTGCAATTCTCCCATCCAAAGTTTGAGCAAAATGACTGACTACAATTGTTCTTCCCATCTCTTTGGAAATGACAGACAGGAAACAATAGGGAGCATAAAGTTTAATCCAGCTACGGATATCTTCAGGAATGCTATCTGCTTGATGTTCCTCCAACTCGATTATTCCGTTAAATGCAAAAAATGGAATATCGTAGTTATTCCCAGACCACGTTTTATCTAGTACAAGTAAAGCTGTTATACAATCAGAAGCAGGTTCGAGGTGGGAATTGATCCTAATTTGCTCTTTTGCCCCAAACTGAATAAAACAAAACCTAACAGGTTCTTCCCACAGCCTTAATTGTTTTTTGAGAAGGAGCAAAGCATTCCAACAACTATTTTCCAGCTTAGAAACCATGTCTGATCTGAAGTAATTTAATTGGAGTTCTATTGCTCAGAAGTAAAAGGTTCTTTAGTTCTGCTCAAACCGTATAAATCTATAAAGTGACCAAGCCTTTCTCGTTTGGTACGAAGATACTTCATATTCTCATGGTTCGGATGAACCTGAATAGGTACCCGTTCTATAATTCTAATACCCGACCCATCAAAATCAGACACTTTTCCCGGATTGTTTGTGAGCAACCTGACGGAAAGCACCCCAAGATCTTTTAATATTTCTATAGCGGCTTTGTAGTGGCGGTGATCCGGTCCAAAACCCAATACCAAATTTGCATCTACCGTGTCCAGTCCCTGATCCTGCAGTTCATAAGCTTGGAGTTTATTGATCAGCCCAATTCCCCTCCCCTCCTGCCTGAGATAGATAAGAACCCCACAGTTTTCCTGTTCGATGGCTTGCAGAGCGGTTGACAGTTGTTCACCGCAGTCGCATCTCATGGACCAAAACACATCTCCCGTCAGACATTCCGAATGTATTCGCACCAAAACGGAAGATTTATTTTTCAGGGTTCCCTTTACCAGGGCAAGGTGTGGTTCCGCTTGTTTCTCTTCCTCGTCTTTGTAAGCGTAGATCTTAAAGTCCCCAAATCTGGTCGGTAAGCGGGTAGAAACAAGGTATACTACCACGTAAAATCCTCCAGCATCCTTTTTTGTATTTTAAACATCATACTCCATAGATGAATTAAATTTCAATATACCATGGATGGATACTTTTTGCAAATCGTAAAGTCCCCCGCGGCGCTTTATTCGTACAGTATCCGGAAGATTTGTATGGGGGCTTCTTTTCCTTTTACCCTAATAGGTTCCAACTCACGGATCGCGAATGAACTATCGTTCGTCAAATACTTAAGTGCCCTTTGAGAAATAATAATCTCACCCTTTCCGGCAGCACTGTACAACCGGGCTCCGAGATTCACATTATCACCTATTACCGTATAATCCATTCTATCCTTACTGCCCATGGCACCCATTACCATCGGTCCGGCATTTATTCCGATCCCAATAGCAATTTCTTTTGAGTAATCCTTATTTAATTCCCTCACTTTAGTCTGCATGGCAATTCCACATTCGATAGCATTTTCCACCATACTCTCTCCTTTAAAAACCGCCATCAATTCATCCCCGATAAATTTATCGATATCTCCATAATGTTCCTTGACAACTTCAGCTTGAATGTTTAAGAATGTGTTCAACATTTTAATAACTATTTCAGGCTCAACTTTTTCAGAAAAAGATGTGAATCCTCTAATATCCGAAAACAATACCGTCGCTTCACTTCGTTCTCCACCTAAAACAACACCGGATAAATCTGCCCTTTCTACAGCAGAGACTGTCTCCCCTGAAACAAATTTTGTGAATTGTAACCGTTCTCTAAGTCCCTTAATCATTGAATTGATTTGCTGGGCAAGAATACCAATCTCATCTTTTGATTTTACGTTAGCGGAAATTGAGAGATTCCCCTTTCCCACCTCATAAGCTGTCTGACCAATTATGTTTAGTGGACTTATTACGACTAACTTCATAAATATTCTCAACACAATCCACATGAGTACGACTGTAAATAATCCGATGCCAACGGAAGCAAACAGATTTCGCCGAATTTCTGTCAAAACAGGATCCATCGATGTAGAAACCTTTACGACACAACGGATCTTCCACCTGTCTTTGTATAAATTATACGCCGGATCACCCTTATCTTTCGGTTCGTGACAGCCCTGACATTCCAACCCAATTTTTAAGAGAACATAGTGTTGGGGTTGATGAGCTGGATAGAGCCTATCAAAAACCAGCGATGTTATTAGTGAATCATCAGTGACTCGGGTTATAAATTTACCTCTTTCAGAAAATATTTCTATCGACTGATTGTTATAAATCTCCATCCGTCCGATCTCTCTGAATTTCTCCCTACTCTCATTAATCAACGAGCGTACATAACTTGCGCGGCCTGCCAACATCACATTTCTAATGTCCGTATTTAACGTCTTTGCAAATAAATGTGACTTTTGACGATGTTGTTCAATAAGAGCTTTTGATTCAGCCTGGACTGAAATATATCACATACGCCCCAAATCCAAGAATGAGGACCAAGATAAGAATAAATAATATCTTAAATTCTAATTTAAATCCGCTGAATAAATCCCTTAGTAAAGACAATTGAATATTAAGAGGAATTTTCTATACTTTTTTTACCGGAAACATTGTGTTGTAAATAGCGAGTTGTATAAAAAAGAGCATTATCGTGAACCGTATAAACTTATAGTTATCTTTCCGTCGATGATACATTAATTCTGATTCATACCTACGATGGGGGTGTCATTCCCGAAATGGTCCATCCCAAAATTTTTACTCATATCGAACCTCATCTCTGTTTCTCGTTCAACCCCTTCGGGGTTTTTTGATAATTCGATATGTCGATTCATAATAAGTCCATCTAAATCAATGCACAAAACTCTTACACTAATTCCCCGAAGGAGAATAATATGAAAAAAACCCAGGATACAGCACAATCGGCCCTAACGGGGTCAAATTTAGTACCCTTCTTTCCCTTTAATTCCGTTTCTCTGTTTTGACTATTACCAATGATGTCATAAGGATTTGAAGCACCATAGATTAATGGATTATTTTTTAAGGAGAGGTCTTCAACAATTGTGTAATTTTTACCCATTTAAATCCAACTTTCTATGGCGAAAAAATTGTTGACTCGTCGGGATCCTGTTAGAGGATTATCGATACGATATATATAGTTCACAACATATAAAGACTGATCACGGTCGCTTAAATTCCGGTTTTGTTATCCCTCTATGGCAGACCCAACATTCTATTACCGGTGCTTCGTCCCAATGCTTCATTCCTGCATTCTGCGCAATTTCCTGGATGGATTCCATCCTTACATTAATGCTATTCACCATACTCATCATTTCACGCGCGACCAACTTATGCGGGTTCTCATCTATCGAATAGTCCTTGATATTGTGGCAAAATTTACATTTCACACCTAGAGATTTTGCCACGATATTCTTCATAAATGGGAAGATTTCTTTTTTCGTTTTATAGGGTAGTACTTGAACATTTTTCAGCTCCTGCCCTATCAAGTCACTCAATGCAAGACTCATTGTAATTGCCACAACAATTATTGTTCGTTTTTTCACAATTCCTCCTTATTTAAAACCAAGTGTGCAATTGAATTAAAAATTCAGGATCCGGTTGATCATTTGCTCCTGCGATCTGTGTAAATCGGGCTTGAACCTTTATCTCCAGAAAACTATACGGAAACAGTTCTAGCCCTCCGGTTACGCGTGTTATAGCGTTATCAAGTTTATGAATATCTTCATCAAAAAAGTCAAACTTTACTAATAAATTAACTCCCTGAATCGGTTCCACAATGAATTCACTATAACTTGCCAGTGATGAATTGGTTTCAACCCAATTGTCTGCTATATCCAATTCCCCCAGCCAGGTAAGTTTACCCCAATTGACACCACCATATATCCCTCTCATTAAAAAGTCCTGTTCTTTCATAATAGAGGCTCCTCCTATCATATTGATACTGCCAACTACCTTTGAATATTCCAGCCGTCCTGTCATCGTCTTATCATTAAAACCCTCACTGAACCCATATCCTTCATCCGAGCCTAAGACATATCCATTCGCTATGCTCAGAGTAATGAAGATGTCTGAAAAATTCATCCCCACTTCCACCATTCCGGGGAAGGGTTCTAAAGGGGAAAAAGCCATCCCTTCCTTGGTTAAGCCATGTTTTCTTCTGATATTTCCGCCTCGGACCATCGACGTGTGATCATCTAATTGAAATCCATAATTTGGGATTTCTCTGCCAAACCGTAGATACCCATTATTGGGTAATATTTTTAATAAAGTCCAGAACTGCGGAGCTCCCCGGACCAGGTCGTGTTTATAATAAACCTCAATTGCGTTACTGACGGTTAAATGTCCATAGACGGCGCCCTGCATGGGAAAAAATGCAGTTTTTCGAATTGTATCTCCCTCTGCGTAACTTAACATTTGAAAGCGAAAATCGGCTCCAAACTGAAGATGATCTCCTATCCTCCCCGTGTACTTATCATCGGTGTACTTCATTCCTCGTTCCATCGGCAGCTCATCCATCGAGAAGATCGTAACGCCGTAATCATTCCGCATTCCGGCCCCTGTGGGGTTGATGTGACACGTGCTGCAGCTGGCTCCGGATTTGACAGCAAAACGTGGAATACCATTAACATTATTCACAATTAATAAAAGGGGAAAAACCAAAGTTATAATTTTTAATGTCAATTTATTCATTCTATTGCTCCTTGTATGATCCACTCGCGGATAATATTAAGTTGATCAGTATTGTTATCAAAATATGACGGGTTATCTGCGGGCATCTTTGATCCGGAGATTGAAGCATCCCCTATGATCTTTAGATATAAGTAACTGTTTAAAGTATCACCAGGGGTTATATAATTTTTCCCATTCCCAGTAGAGGATTGGACATTCACAATCGCATCATATGTCCACCCACTTGAAGTGACGAAGGTATGGCAGGAGGACAGACAACCCGCGGAGCCTGTAGATCCTATTATCGGTGCCACGTGAGTTGAATACGTATACCCCGCTAATCCTGACAGAACTATATCCAACTCTTGAGCATCAGGATCATTGCTACGAATACTTAATTTTGCAGATTTATCTCCACTGGTTATAGGTTTGAATTGGAGAGTTATGGTTGTGTCGTCACCAGTTTCTAAATAAAGGGTATCTATTTGAGGAAAGAATGAAAAGTCATTTGGATCTTTACCTCCTATAGAAAAGTCTGACACAATCAGTGTTGTATCTCCCTGATTTGAAAAAGTGATAGTTTCATCCGTAGAATCGCCCAAAGATATTACGCCAAAATCAACAGCGGATAATGAAACACTAATATCAGGAATTGGAATTGTAGACCACATCCCTGAAAGAGAAACCAAGGCAACCTGATTAACATCGTCGTTATTGCTTATACGTAATGTATCCGAATGAGTAATACTGGTGGTATCATCTCCCGGTGAATAGGATACCACTACAATTGAAATGTCTTCCGGTTCAATCGATAGGGAAGTAGAACTTAAAATTTTAAATACGGAACTTCCTGTAATTAAGGTCAGGGATAACGAAACTGAGTGTGTACCATCACTTGCAATATATACCGAATCCGTTTTTGTATTTACTATTCTTACTGTGCCAAAGTTGATCTGGTTCTGGTTTACTGTGAATGACAAGGTTGGTTCCGGTGGTTCACCCAGATCAGTACAGCTCCAAACAAATAACAGAATTACGATAAAAAGTTTTAATGTTGTGTGACTCATTTTCGCCCTATTATAATAGTTCGAATTAATAATTTAACCGGATCTCTCCTCGAATGGATGTCATCTATCAACTCTTTTCCGATGTGATAAACAGCTGAAGCGGTTTCGTTTTTGCCAGATGTAGAATGATTTTTTCAAGGATATCAGCCTCCTCGAATAAACCGGTAACTTCCACCATTCTGGTAACGGTACTCCGCCACCCTTCTTCCGAATCGCCTTTGTGACTCTCAATCTCCATTAATTCGTGTCATTGGGTGCAGGTTTCCTGCAGCAAATATTTTTGCAGTACCCAAGTCGAAATCCGAGATAGGAGATATACCTGAGGCTAATTTTACGGACTCTATGACTTTAATTTGTTCGACAGATCGTTTTTCTTTTTAATGGTTTTCTTCTAAATGGTTTTCTTCTATCAATAATATCAAGAAATTTGACTTTTTTTAAATAAGGCGACTTTATCTTTTCAATTGAGAATGATGACCTATACTCTGCTAACACCATAGAGAAATTTTTGTAGTCATAGTTACACAATAAATTGATTACTTTTCCGTCTTCTCCTGCTCTGGCGGTCCTTCCAATTCTATGAACATAATCATTTGGATCTCTTGGTATATCGTAGTTATAAATGTGCGAAACATTATCAATGTGAAGACCCCTAGATGCAACATCGGTGCATACTAAAACCCACACCTTACCTTTGTTAAATAAATTAATATTTCTTGTTCGCATATTTTGTGAAAATCCGCCATGAATAGCAACTGCATCTATTTTATTTGCTTTAAGATTCTTAAAGATAATATCAGTGGTTTTTCTAGAATTGCAAAAGACCATAACCAATCCAGATTTTTCGTGTTTTAATAGATGTAAGAGTAGGGATAACTTAAGATTTTGTGGAATATCGTAGTAAACTTGTTTAAGCTTCCTTGGATCAACTAATTTGTTGGCTGAAACATAAATTGGATTTTTCATATACTGATTAGCTAATTTTTTTACGTGTGGTAAAATTGTTGCAGAGAAAAGTAATGTTTGTCTTTTAGTTGGACAAGTTCGGATAATCTTTTTTATATCATCCATGAAACCCATATCAAACATCCTATCAGCTTCATCTAAAACTAAAAATTTAATTTTTGAAGTATTTATAGTTCTTCTTTGAATATGATCTAATAATCTACCAGGAGTAGCAACTACAACATTAGCTTTTGTTAAACCATAAATTTGCGGATTTATAGATACTCCGCCATAAATTGAAATAATCTCCAAATTCTTATTATATGAAATTTGTATTAATGCTCTTTTTACCTGTTCTGCAAGTTCTCTGGTTGGTGTAAGAACTAATGCTTGTAAACCGTGGTTAGGATTTACTTTTTCAGCGATCCCACAACCAAAAGCTAAAGTTTTACCAGAACCAGTTGCAGATTCACATATCACATCCTTACCAGCTAAAATAAGGGAGATGGATTTTTCTTGAATTTGAGTTGGCTCCTTAAATCCTAACTTTTTGATAGCTAATTGTAGTCTATTGCTTAATCCAAATTTTTCGAATAATTTCATTTTTACTTCATTTAGTACATCTATTTTTCTAGAAAAAGCGAAATGTTCATAACTTGATCAAGTGCTCTCTCATAACCTTCTTTTATTAAACTCTTTTATCTTCGCTATATAAATGTTTCTACTTTGATTATGAACAGAAAACTATCTTATTTAAAGCTAAAATTTAAATACTCAAATCCAACCACCCTTCCGGATTTCATAACGTCGATAGTTGCCAATTGGCGCGCCTCATACTCCGAAAAACCTGCTTTGGGTAATAAATGTTCAATTCGAGTCATATTTTCAACAGAAAATGCACGAGTAGCAGCGATTAGTCTCTGTTCCTGGTAAGCGAATGGAACTGACACCGCTAATAAAATTGTAGTAAAGAAGAATATAAGAAATCCAAACAGAGGCAAAGCATTGCCAAGGTGTTTGAAAAAACGAATGACAGCAATTTTTGATATCAGGATAATACCAATAGAGAATCCCAATACAAGGTGAACCACAGTCCGGGCAGGTAATTCTATCTGATATGTCCATAACCTCGGGACCATCTTGGTCATCATAAAAATATAAATTATTACGTAAGTATACCCTATAATTCGATGGATCGATAACCACTTTTTTAAAAACGTCTGCCAGGGGTCTGCCCCGTCTTTGTGGGGATCGGAAGTATGTTTTTCCGGATCGTTATATTTCCACATCCATGCCATCACAATAACCTGTGCAAGGGATAACACCCAAAAACAAATTCCCAAAGCTGCTGTTTGTAATGGATTCATTGCTGTCTCTTAATTCTTGATAGGAAACTTGTCAAACACGGAATGATGCTTTATGAGCAACTCAAATGGAGGAACATTGCCTGCCCCTCCCGCAAAGTACATGAATCTGGCAGAGATGGATGCTCAATAGGAGCTCCTGAGGAGGGTAATTGTCCACGGGACCCTTTAGACGGGCTGCACTCTGTGGATAACATTCCAAAAAAGCGTATCCAAATTCCACTGAGAGGTTACGACTTATAGATAGTATGATTGACACATAGTTTGTCCAAGTAATGGATTTAATTTTTATCTGCCCTGCACTTCCCTTAGGTACCTAGTGAAAATAATAAACCAAAACATAAAATTTAAACGTTTTATTCCTATATCTTCTAAATTTAGTTTTTGCAGAGTCGTTCTTCTGCTTTATTTACTTTCCATTCTATTTACATTTCCAAATGGATTCCGTGGAAAATCATTTTCAACGGCTCTTTTTCAGCCCCTTTTCGTAACCAATCCATGTAATCTTAACATTGATTCCCATATGCATCATTAGTGTCGAATGGACTATGTGAGGTCTCCGAAAATCGAAGGAAGGGTATAAAAAGAGAGCTGTATCTGATCCATGAGTTTTCCGCAGGATGCCCAAAGGATCCTTTGGACTGTGCACAAATCTGGGTCAGGAGCGAATTTAGGTTGCCTATTGTCCTGTTATTCTATAACATTATCTGTTAGTTTGTTTAAATTCTGTTAGAACCATATTGATTTAATGTTATGCTGGAAAATACCAATCACAATATACCAATAAAATCCCCGGGGTTGTCTCTCTGATAATTCATCCATCCTTCAATGGATTTAGGTCCGCTTTTTCCCCAAGGGATGCCCCATCGTTTCATGAATAAATTCTTCCTGACATTCCTCCATGATTAAGTTTAAATTATATACATGATACCTGCGATTGATGTTCGAAACCTGAAAAAATCCTACCTGCCTATCAATCGACGGGCTGGCGGCAAGACAGTTGCCCTAAAAGGCATTGACCTGACCATAAAATCCGGTGAATTTTATGGGCTCTTAGGACCCAATGGCGCTGGGAAAACAACCACTATTGGTATTATCACCGGACTTGTAAGACTGGATGAGGGAAGTGTCTCGGTGATGGGCAAAGATATTATATCGGATTACAGATTTACCCGATCCAAAATTGGAGTTTCCCCTCAGGAATTAACAGTTGACTGGTTTTTTTCAATTGAGCGACTACTCTATTTTCAAGCAGGGTATTATGGAATCAGAAAAGAAGAAGTTTCAGATCGAATAGAACAACTCCTCAAAAAGTTCGGACTTTACAAGAAAAGAAATTCAAAAATCCGTGAGCTCTCAGGTGGAATGAAACGGCGATTCCAAGTTTTAAAAGCTCTGGTTCATGACCCGGAAATACTCATTCTGGATGAACCAACAGCGGGCATAGACGTCGAACTACGACATATGCTGTGGGATTACCTCAGACAACTTCACAAAGAGGGCAAAACCATTCTTCTGACGACTCATTATATCGATGAGGCAGAACTTCTGTGCGAACGGGTCGGAATTATAAATGAGGGTACAATTGTGGCAGAAGGAAAACCGTCGGAACTGATCCAATCTTTAGGCAAAGGAAGTATAGAAGTATATTTGTCTGATTGTGATCCTGAAAAAGAGGCATTGATCTCCGGTTTTACATATGTACACGAACCCTATGATGGAGGCAGTCGTCTTGTCTTTAGCGTAGATGAACCGGAAAAATCCCTTTCTGAAATCATCAATGCTCTCAGTTCTAACGGTTGTCACATCCATGAAGTAAAAATTACCAAATCAAGCCTTGAAGACGTATTCGTAAGTCTAACGGGAAGGACAATTAATGACTAAAAAATGTGAAAGGTGTTTCCCGTAGGGACTCCTCCGGAGTAAGTTTCAAAGTACTCATCCACTTCAGTGTCTATGTTCAAAAAACTGACATCCTGTAAAATGAAACACTAAATACGTGCTCAAACGGAGTCTCTTTGAGAAACACTCATACACTTTAACACTTTTAATATAATGGAAGTATCAGAAAAACGTATCAACTGGGTCGGTTTTCGTACTCTTACCTTGCGTGAAATTTATCGATTTCTATCCGTTTATCGCCAGACTGTAATTCCGGGGCTTATTACCTCAGCCCTGTATATTATTATATTCGGACTTACCCTGCAGAAACGTATCTCATCCATCGATGGTGTCTCTTATACAATCTACATCCTTCCAGGACTTATTATGATGAATGTGATCACAAACGCTTACAACAACACTTCATCAAGCATTTTACAGATGAAGTTGCTTCAACAAATGCAGGATTTGCTTATCACTCCCATGAGTTCTATGGAAATTTCACTTTCGTTTATCATCGGTGGAGCAGTAAGAGGGGTCATTAATGGGCTCCTTGTTTTGTTGCTGGGTATCCTTATCATTGATATGCCCGTGGTTCACCCAATCCAGACATTATTATTTCTTATATTAGTATCATGGGGTTTCTCCGGTGCGGGTTTGATCCTGGGTATTTTTGCCGAAAGCTGGGATAACGTTGCAACCATGGTGAATTTCTTTATCACGCCACTCATTTTCTTGGGAGGCGTATTCTATTCCATTAATATGCTGCCGGGGTTTTGGCGAAATCTCTCCATGATTAATCCGATCTACTACGTCATCAACGGACTTCGCTATTCCATACTGGATATTGGTGGTTCCACTGTGTATCTCTCTTTTACGGTTGCGTTTTTGATGACAATTTTATTTACAATAATTGGTATCGTGCTGTTTCAGAAGGGAACCAGGATAAAGCAATAAATAGTAATGTCTCACTCCATGGTACAACCTGTATGGAGTATTGACACAATTCCTCATCGATAAGCCCCTTTCTCCTCCGAAGGAGCTCCTACGGAGCATTCCTCATCCATGGGAGTCTCTTCGGGACACTACTTCCTGTCTGCCCTGCCTGACTGCAGGCAGGCGACATGCAGGCAATTCTCCATGTTTTCGGTGTTATTCTCCACCCATACCGCGGAGATCCACGATTGTTCGCACAATGTTTTAAGCTGCTTCCATCCACGGATTAGAACGGGGAGGAATAGCACCCCACCCATGGCGTACTCAAGCAGAATGATCATGAACGAAAAGGAAATCGGGGAGGTGGGGGAGTAATAGGGAACTCCGGGGAGTTACTGCCTCAGAAAAACGTCAAGGCTCCACAGAACACCGGCAAAGATGATCGCGATTGGAGGGAGGTATTTCCACCTTTTCATCGGATCAAAATTTACCACATTTTATAACTAACGGTCAGGAAAGAGTTTCCCGTTCCTTTTTTGATGATACCTGTCGTCTGTGACATCTCACCCTGAAAACAGGGGAAGCGGATAACGGCTATCTTCAGGAAAGATAAAAAACCTTGCATTTCCTCTGTTGAACAGCTAATTCCACAGCCAGCTTGTTAGCTCATTGACATAGCATCCGGAGTTCCCGCGTAGGCGGGACGGCAACCGAGCGAAGAGGCGTTACGGTGCCCTGGTCTCTGGTGAGGTCAGACGTGCGACTGAATGCCAAAAAAAGTCTCCGCATCCGTAACCGTCGTTTCTCTTCGGCGGTTTTTTGTTTCGTCCGTCCGGTGCAGTGAAACAAATCGAACAAAATAGGGATTGACACGGTACGATGCTTTTTGTAAATTAAATGCGATAAAATTAGTCCTATTTAACAAACCGAGGTGAGTTGAAATGATAGCAAATGCATTGAAAGCGTTCTTCTATTTTCCGCAGGTCGTTAACGACTGGACGGCACGAATGGTGGCACTTCAGGTGGTGATCTGGACCTCTATTTTCCTCTGGTTTGAGGTGTGGTGGATAGTCCCCTTGCTTGCCATAGGATTCTGGTTACGAGTCGGATTTGGTCCCCGGTACAGTCCTGCGGCCAAGATTGCTTCAAAGGTGTTGGTTCCCCGTCTTCACCGTGAGGAAAAGCCCATTGCCGGAGCACCAAAGCGGTTCGCACAATTCATCGGAGCGTTCCTTACGACATCCGCCACTCTGTCGATTCCTCTTGGATTCCCGGGGTCGGTCAGACTACTGATGTCAATTCTGCTTTTTTTTGCGTTTCTGGAGGCTGCTTTTGGATTTTGCGCAGGTTGTACCCTCTATAGAGCTCTTTCCAGGTGGGGACTTTTCCAGCCGGAGATTTGTGTCGATTGTGTTCTGAAGATAGAGCACAGTCATACCGGGAGTCATTAACATTGGGAATCTTTGACCTGATCGGAAATACAGAGATGGTATCCCTTTCAATTTTCTCCCGGGATTATTCCCGGGCGCGGGTATACGGTAAAGCGGAGTTCATGAATCCTGGCGGTTCATTGAAAGATAGACCGATCGCAAGAATTCTGTCTGAGGCGGTGAAACGGGGAGAATTAGGGAATGGGAAAATTATTTTAGACTCAACATCGGGCAATGCTGGGATTGCTTACGCCATGTTTGGAAAAGCTCTCGGGTGTGAGGTGGAACTTGTCATTCCGGGTAATGCCAGCAAGGAAAGGTTAATGAGAATTTATGCCCACGGGGCCCGGGTGCATATTACCGACCCGCTGGAGGGGTATGACGAAGCGTTGAGGACTGTGCATCGACTTTATGAGAACAACCCCGAGAAATATTATCTGGCAGATCAGTACGGGAACGATGACAACTGGCTAGCCCATTATGAGACCACAGCAGTAGAAATTCTCAGGCAGGTGCCGGATCTGTCCCATTTCGTTGGGGGTATCGGAACAGGGGGCTCCATGACCGGTATCGCGAGGCGGTTGAAGGAAAAAGAGAGGAATATCTCTGTTGTTTCGGTGAAACCGGAACGGTTTCCCGGGATTGAGGGTCTGAAACCGATGGGGGAACCAGATGACATTGTTCCAGACATTCTGGATGAAACCGTTATTGATCGGATGATTGAGGTGACCTCTCATGAGGCTCGGGACTTCTGTCACCGTCTTGCTCTCACCGGTCTGTTTGTGGGTCAGTCATCAGGAGCCTATCTGGCTGCCGTAGAGGAGATTCTGGTTGATGAACCGAAAGCGTGCGTGGTAACGCTTCTTAACGATACCGGGGAGCGGTATCTTAGTACCGGACTCTGGCAGGAAATGGAATGAGAGAATTGGTGATCAAAGAAGGGGTGTTGACTTCTGTGGCAGAGCATGCGGCGTCGACCTATCCCGAAGAGTCATGTGGATTTCTTTTTGGATACGAAGGGGGAAAGGCCATTAGCGTGGTGACCACCATGCCTGTCGAAAACCGGCGTCCTGATCAAAGAGCGAAGCGTTATCAGATCGGTCCCGTGCAATATCTAAAAGGGGAGCAATTTGCCAACGAATCCGGTTGTGATTTCATCGGTATTTATCATTCCCATCCCGATCACTCTGCCGTTCCTTCACACTACGATCTCGAGTGGGCCGTGCCGGGTTTCATCTATTTGATTGTGAACGTTCTCCACGGTAGCGTTAGGGATGCCCGGTGGTGGAAACTGTCTCCTGACCGATCAAAATTTGTTGAAGTGAAACGTATCCGTGAAACATTAGAGGAGGACTCTTCATGAGCATTATAGTCAGAATCCCTTCACCCCTTCGCCGTTTTACCGACAGTCAGGCCACCGTTGAGGTTTCTGCGAAAACGGTGCAAGATGCCCTTTCGGCGGTGATTCTTAAGTACCAGGATCTCCGTTTCCATCTCTACGGTGACGATGGTGAACTCAGAAATTTCGTGAATGTCTATGTGGGGGAGAACGATATTCGGCAATTGAAAGGAATGGATACCCCTCTGACGGATGGGGATGAAGTGCTGATCATTCCATCCATTGCAGGCGGAAAGGAAAATGGCCCGATATTTGAGCGGGAGGAATACCTTCGTTACAGCCGCCATTTTTCCCTTCCGGAGATCGGGCTGGAGGGTCAGAAAAAGCTCAAGCAGGCGTCGGTCCTGGTGGTGGGTGTCGGGGGTCTCGGTTGTCCCGTCGCCATCTATCTTGCCGCTGCCGGCGTGGGGCGTATCGGTCTGGTGGACTTTGATGTCGTGGACCTTTCCAATCTCCAGCGACAGATTTTATACTCATCGAAAGATGTCGGGAAGCCGAAATTGAGAATCGCCAGGGAACGGCTCGAAGGTATTAACCCAAAGGTTCAAGTTGCCGCACACGAAGAGCCCTTCTCTTCCGTTAATGCCGTGCAAATTCTCGCCGGCTACGATCTTGTCATCGATGGCACGGATAATTTCCCCACCCGTTATCTGGTAAATGATGTCTCTGTTTTTCAAGGAAAGCCAAATGTTTATGGATCTATTTTCAGGTTTGAGGGACAGGTCTCCATTTTCCATGCGAAAGAGGGTCCCTGCTATCGGTGCCTCTATGCAACCCCTCCACCACCGGGGTTGGTGCCGTCCTGTGCAGAGGGAGGGGTGTTGGGGGTGTTGCCCGGAATCGTGGGATCGTTGCAGGCGGCGGAGGCCATCAAATGGATCACCGGGATCGGAGATCCTTTGATCGGGCGGCTGCTCCTCTTTGATGCCCTCTCCATGACATTCCGGGAGGTCAGGTTAGAGAAGAACGACGACTGTGTCGTATGCGGCAAGAACCCCACGATTGTGGAACCGATTGATTACGAGGGGTTTTGCGGTGTATCGGGAACGGCGGAGACGGTGAACGTTCCCGAAATCGATGTCCACGAGGTCAAACAGAAGCTTGATCGTGGTGACGACGTGACGATTCTGGATGTCCGTGAACAGTGGGAGTGGCAAATCGCCCACCTGGATGAAGCCCATTTCATACCGATGAATTCTATTCCTTCACGCTTAGATGAATTAAGTCCGTCCGGGGAAATCGTCGTTCACTGCCATTCCGGAAAACGATCCGCCTCCATAACCGAATACCTCATCAAGCAGGGCTACACCGATGTGAAGAGCATGGCAGGTGGGATTCGTGCTTGGACGATAGAGGTCGATCCAAGTTTGAATTTGTATTAACAGCCACCATTAATTATTCTTATGTGACAGACCGATCTGGCGAAGCATAAAAGGTCAGGTATTGGCGTAGAGGCCCGTTTCCCCTTCGCTTTTCGCCACCACCACGGTTCCCACGCTATCGCTGAATATATTGACCACGGTGCGGTACATATCGAAGGGCCGATCCATGGTAAGCATGGTTCCCACAATCAGGGCGGCGGATGCATTAGGCAGGTATTCACTCTCCGGTATCCTGCTGCTCTTGCTTATTCTGTCTTTCGCTAACCTCACGTGGGGTGTCATCTTGGATTCCATACTTGATAGATTGGAGCAAAGTACTTCGGACAGGTTGGCCGGTTGGTTTCTCCGGTTCGCAGGTCTGGATCAAGATGCATCGGTAGACAAAAGCACAGAACAAGTACGTCCAGGCGACGGTTGACAGCACACCCGACGTGCGCCGTTAGACATCTCCAACCCAGTATATTCAAACGGACATCTTATCGGTGTATAATCTCCCTGTAGCAAGTTCCAGTGAGTCTCACTCTGAGGTGTCCCATGAAAAGTTTGCTTGAGATCTGCCCTTAACTCATCTATTCCGAGTTCTCTGGCTGTTGCCCTGCTCCCGACCAGACAGAAGAGGTATATATTCCTCCGTCCCCTGACGAACTATACTTCGAGGAATGTGCAGCCATCATGGAATATAACCCTAAGATTTCCCGAGCGTAGCGGTGAAAGGAAATCAAGCAGTCCTTCACAGACCTAAAATTTACTTGCAAAATGTTTAACAACGTTATACAATACAACCATGGAAACTAAAGATGAATTTATCGCTCTTCGTGTATCCCCATCTCTAAAGAAATCCTTAGAAGTGCTTGCTGAAGCCGATCGCCGAAACTTATCGGACTACCTCCGCATTGTGTTAGAAGACCACATATCACACAAGGGCAAGAAAAAAAGACGGAGGAAGTAAGGAGTGTACACATATTCCCAAAGAGGGACAAGAAGCGCGTCCGGTGGTACGGTCGTAGGGATTGGGGAACACACCTTTCTGAATTGGTTCAAGGGATCGTATGCTTACCTGGTTGAGGGACATTTTGATTGGTGGCAAGATGACTCAAAAATGATTCCCCACAGGGCCCGGTCAGGAACAAATTTGGGTTGCAGATTGTCTTGTAATTCCATAATCTTACCTGTTAATTATGTTAAATTTCTGTGCAATTATACATGGACATAAACCAATTAGCATTCCCTGCCCGCTGGCGGGCAGGCGACTGGCAGGCATATTCCAATCACAATATTTCAATAGATGATTACTTTTCGGTCTATCCTGCCCGAACCGATGTCCAGTCAGCCTGCCTGCAATTACCCAGTCGGACAGGGCGGGAAGGGTGATATGAAGCAAAAGTTTCCACATATTGACAGTGTAATATGGCACAAAAGATTGGTGAAATGAGGTAGCTCGCTCCACTTCCTTCATTCACATCGAACTGACCATGAAATTCTATCAACGCTTCACGAATTTAGAGATAGACGCTGGTGAAGCACAGCGGCGCTTCGTATCTCGCATGATGTATGTCCTCTTCCCTAGTTATCCAGGTGTATCCAGAAATGAGTTACAATTGGCCTCAAGAGCTTTGGGAAAGACGGTAACGAATTTAGCCATTTTTGAGAAAATCGTACAGGATGACTTCCACCGAATGCTCGACATGCTAGGGCGACTCGTGACTCTGCTGCCCCACGATGACACAGGATATATACACCTAACTTCTTCCTCTCTTTCGGACCAAATCCATAAAGAGTTGGAAGCTGCCGATATCGATCTTGGAGTCGATTGGAGAGACGGTGAGTTCATCCCTAGGGGAGCACGACTATTGGATGACAAGTTGGTGGACGATCCGCTCGAATGGCTAAAGAATAGTGGCCTGTCTACTGTATATGAGCCTTTCACAAAAGCCTTAAATCACCTTCTTCGAGCACGTAAAAACACCAGGTTCCTGAATGATGCAGTCACGGACGCATACGATTCTCTAGAGGCAATGGCGAAAGAGGTGTGTGACACCGATAAGAAGTTCGACGATATCCGTGAGCTGTTTGTCAGCAAAATAAATGCCTCGCAGAAGTTTAAGAGTATAGCTAAGGAAATGTCACAGTATGCTCATGCATTTCGGCATGGAGCAAGTCAGGCAAAGCCAAAGCCTAATCCGACGATGGTAGAGGTCGAAGCATTCATCTACACCGTTGGTATCTTAATAAGGCTGGGGACAGAAACGCTAGACCAAAGGAGACGCGAGAGTGCCATATAACCCGCGCATGAACACTTCACTATTTATGAAAACTTGTCAAAACAATGATATTATGTTACTTAACCCGCGCTGCTCCGGACGTGGAAAGCGTGTAGCGTGATTTTTAGAGTTTGAGATTATAAAAAATATAAATTTTCATTTTGGGTGTTTGGAGGATAGAATTTTCCCACCCCTGAGCTACCTTATTGTGCAGATGAGGAAGATGGTATTGTTTAAATGATCCGCTCCTTTAATTGAACATTCTAGTCGCATTAAGATCTCTTCCATTAAAAGTACCTGAAAATACGCATACAGAATTAGCATTGCAATTTGAGTAATGAGAAGTTAGTTTAAACATAAGTCATAACACTGACTTTCTGCGGATAAAGAAGGGGAAGGTTCATTAGAGCTGTCCCCTTTTTTGTTGCTTTTTATTGTTGGGGTGTTAAATTCGATTTGTGAGAGATTTAAAAGAATTAACCAAATTCATATATCAGCACTACAGTAAAGGGGAAGATAGGATCAGAATTGCCAAGCCACTCTCATTTACAGTATGGGTTCTATAAATAGACTTTATGTATTCTAATTCACCTGTAGTTCAGTCAAATAGGTAATCATGCCTTCGCCCAATAACAATCTTGAAAAAAGATTGTGGGAAGCTGCAGACCAGCTAAGAGCCAATTCAGCTCTTACAGCACAGGAATATTCAAGACCCGTCCTGGGCCTGATCTTTCTGAAATATGCCGACTACCGATTCTCCCTGGCAGAAACAGAGCTGGGACTAAAAGGCACTGACACTGGTAGCTTGGTCAAATTACAGTACCAAGCAAGGGGTGTCCTATACCTTCCTGAGAAAGCTCGATTTTCCCACCTGATACAACTCCCCGAAGGTTCAGATATAGGGAAGGCCATTAATGAGGCAATGGAGGCTATCGAGAGGGAGAATGAAGACATTCGGGGTGTGCTGCCTCGTGAATATCAGCGGCTTGAGAATCCATTGCTGGTGGAATTATTAAAGATCTTCAATAGCATTTCAATGGACATTGAAGGCGATGTTTTTGGCAAGATTAATGAATACTTCCTGGGCAAGTTTGCCATGACCGAAGGTAGAGGTGGTGGAGAGTTCTATACACCCACTTCCATCGTCAGGCTCATTGTAAACATTATTGAGCCTTATCATGGCAGGATTTACGACCCTGCTTGTGGCTCGGGAGGAATGTTTATTCAATCAGCACGATTTGTGGAAGAACACCAGCATTCGGCTACCAAAGAATTGACCCTCTTCGGACAGGAATTCAAAGACCATACCGTCCGCTTGTGCAGGATGAACCTGGCAGTTCACGGCCTACCTACCGAGGGAATAAAGCAAGGGAATACCTACTATGAAGACCAACACAACAGTCTGGGGAGGTTTGACTTTGTGATGGCTAATCCCCCCTTTAACGTGAATGGCGTGGATAAGGAACGGATTAAGGATGACCCACGGTATGTGTTGGGCATTCCCAGGGCGGACAATGCCAATTATCTTTGGATTCAGGACTTTTACTCTGCCTTGAATGACAAAGGAAGGGCAGGTTTTGTGATGACTAATTCTGCGGCTGATGCCCGTTAGAGTGAGCTTGACATACGCCAGAAGCTCATTGAGAGCGGCAATGTAGACGTGATAGTAGCCATCTCATCCAACTTCTTCTATACGGTAACCCTGCCTGTGACGTTGTGGTTCTTTGATAAAGGCAAACATGCCTTACCCCCATCCCTGCCTTCCCCCACTGGGGGAAGGAGAACAGAAGTGCGTGGGTCTGATACTGTCCTTTTTATTGATGCACGGAGTATTTACCGCCAGATTGACCGTGCTCATCGTGACTTTACCGATGATCAGATAGATTTTCTGCACTATATCGTTCGAGCATACAGGGGAGAAAGTATTGGAGTTGATTCCGAAGGGTATGAACTTTTCTGCAAAGAATTTCCTGAAGGGAGATACCTGGACATTAAAGGCTTATGCAAGGTTGCCACGATTGAAGAAATTGAAGCACAGGGCTGGAGCCTGAACCCAGGCCGATATGTGGGTGTGGCTGAAGCCGACGATGACGGTGTGGACTTTAAAGTACGGCTGAAAGAATTGAATGAAGAACTGGAATCTCTGAACAGCGAAGCAAGAAAATTGGAAAAGAGAATTGCAAGTAATGTTCAAACTCTAATAACGTTAAAATAATGAATAAACAGAACAAAGGTAAAATCATTATTTACAAAAGTCCGGATGGAACAACATACCTGGATGTCAAATTAGTCGAGGAATCGTTATGGTTAAACTTGAATGAGTTGTCTATGCTGTTCCAGCGTGATAAATCAGTTATTTCGAGACATGTTAGAAATATCTATAAGACCAGTGAACTAAGCAAGAAGTCAACTGTTGCAAAATTTGCAACAGTTTAGACGCTGGGGAACAGGCATCAAGAATATGAAAGACTGTATGTTAGAATATGACTTGCCGGAACCGAAAGTTACCAATTCGGGTCAGTCATTTATTTTAACTTTGAAACGCACTAAAAAACAGATTACCCTGCAACTACCCCGCAAGTATGAGTTGGGAGAAAATACAAAAAGGGTGGGTAGAAAAATTAGATGTAAGGTTGGTAGAAAACGCCTGGAAGGTATTAGAACAAATATGGCTTCATCCAAAAATTACCATTAAAGAGATTGCGAAAAATATTGGTACCAGCACAACCACCGTGGATAAACACATCGCTAAACTAAAGGAATATAGGGTGTTAGAGAGAATTGGCGGCGATAGAGGTGGCGTATGGATTATTCCGGAAATTGAAAATACATCTGGTAAATCTTATGAATAATGGGGGTTGGTAGAAAATGGAAAAAGGGTGGGTAGAAAAGTGGGTTGTAACCATAAAAACATTGGAAGAAAAAGAATGATTGTTCAAAATAGTGAAGTCCCGATTTTATCGGGAGAAGAGCGGATTGGGGGGAATATTGCGGAGTTGCTGGGATGAATACTACCTGGGAATCCGATTCGTTTAATACAGTTTATTCAATCCCATCAAGAAATGGAATATATAAAAGTAAAGAATTTCATGGGACTGGTTGTAAAGTAGTAAACATGGGTGAGCTTTTTGGATATGACTTTATTTCTTCCCAAAAAATGAAAAGGATTGAATTAACGGACATTGAAAAAGGGAAATATTCAATAATTGATGGTGACTTGCTATTTGCAAGAAGATCAGTTGTTGAAGAAGGATCAGGTAAATGTTCATTAGTAGTAAATCCAAATGAGCTTACTGTATTTGAATCGTCAATCATCAGAGTCAGGTTAGACCATTCAAAAGTCTATTCAAAATTTTATTATTACTATTTTAAATCACCCCAAGGTCGGGGATCAATTCTTTCAATATCAACAGGTGTCAATGTAAAAGGTATTAGAGGAAGCGAATTATGTAATTTAGCTGTCCCACTTCCCCCATTACCAACTCAACGCAAAATCGCCGGCATCCTCTCTGCTTATGACGACCTGATTCAAAACAACACACGCCGCATTGCCATTTTGGAAGAAATGGCACAACGTATCTACAAAGAATGGTTTGTGGATTTCAAATACCCGGGCCACGAAAATGATAAACTGGTGGACAGTGAATTGGGGATGATTCCAGAGGGGTGGGAAATCGGAAATATTTCCGATTTGTATACTGTCAAATCTGGTTTTGCATTTAGAAGTAACAACATGAATAATTCTGGAGACTATGGAATTGTAAAAATCAAAAATATCCAGAGTAATTACGTTGACTTAAATAACATTCAATACATTGCACGTGAGACCGTTGATCAAAGAGCATGGAATTTTAAATTAAGTATTGGGGATTTGCTAATTGCAATGACTGGAGCACAAGTTGGAAAAGTTGGCATTATGCTAAAAGCAAAGGGCGAATATCTGCTTAATCAACGGGTTGGAAAGTTTTTTCCTATTTATGGCTTCAATACAACTAATCAGTTCATTTATCAGATTACAAAATCTGTAGAGTTTCAAACGACCATTTATAATGTTGCACAAGGTGCAGCACAGCCAAACATCAGTGGTCAAGATATTGGTAATATAAAGATAATTTTACCACGAATTGAATTGATTGGAGAATTTGAAACCCTTTGCAATCCATTAATTAATGAAATCATATTATTAGATTATCAAAACAATACTCTTCGCCAAAGCCGAGACTTATTACTACCCAAGCTCATTTCAGGTAAGGTGGATGTATCAGAACTGGATATAGATATCGGAGCTGAATCTTGACCCGAGATAAGATATTAGCCAGGATCGAAGCCGCCAATCCCGATTCCGAAGAAGCAGTAGAACTCCAATCCATGCTCGTCTTCGAAGAGCTGGGTTGGGAAATCATCTATGCTGAATATGAGATTGAAGGTGATCCTTCTTTCCTCGGGCGTACTGAACAGACAGAAATTGTTCTCACACGCTATCTTGTCTATTCCCTTAAGCAACTGAACCCAGATCTGAACGATAATGTACTCAATCAGGCTGTTGAAATTCTTAGGGCAGATCGCTCCGCCATGAGCCTTGTGGGAGCTAACAGGGAAGTTTACGGATACCTCAAGAACGGCATTCCTGTCACCTATCGTAATGAGGACGGTAACGAACAGACCGAACGGGTCAAAGTCATAGACTGGGAGAACCCCGAGCAGAATCATTTCCTGCTGGTAAGCCAGTTTTGGGTCAAGGGTTCAATGTACAGGAAGCGTCCGGACTTGGTGGGGTTCATCAATGGTATTCCTTTACTCCTTATGGAACTGAAGGAACCATCCGTGGGGCTTCACCACGCTTATAACGACAACCTGCGGGATTACAAAGACACCATACCCAACCTGCTCTGGCATAACGGAATCATTCTCTTGTCCAATGCCCGTGAAGCAAAGGCGGGGAGTCTCACAGCCGAATGGGAGCACTTCTCTGACTGGAAAAAAATCAACGATGAAGGAGAGGAAGGGCGCGTAGACCTGGAAACACTCATTCGTGCCATCTGTCCCAAGGATCGTATTCTGGATATACTGGAGAACTTTGTATTGTTTACCACCGAACACGGTCCCCTTATCAAACAGATTGCGAAGAACCATCAGTATCTTGGGGTGAATAATGCAATTGCATCCCTCACCTCTGTCCTCTCCCAGAGGGAGAGGAAGAACAATTTCACCTCTGTCCTCTCTCAAGGGGAGAGGAAGAACAATTTCACCTCGGTCCTCTCTCAAGAGGAGAGGAAGAACGAAATCACCCCTGAACTCTCCCAGGGGGAGAGGAAGAATAAGTTCGCCTCTGTCCCTTCCCAAGGGGAGAGGAACCTCAACCCTGCCTTCTCATCAGAGGAGAAGGAGAACAAAGTACATTATCGTGGTGGGTTTGAATTTGCTGGCTTAACTGAAACTGCACGTCAACTAAGAAAGAAACATACAAAAGCAGAAGAACTTCTATGGGCAATACTGAGAAATCGCCAGTTTCTTAACCTAAAATTCCGTCGTCAGCATCAGATTCTGAACTATATCGTTGATTTTTATTGTCACAGTTTGAAACTGATTATTGAATGTGATGGAAAAATACATGATCAAAAGGATCAAAAAGAAAAAGATGAATTTCGTGATAACCAGCTAAAAACTGTAGGTTTCAAAATATTACGATTTTCAAATAAAGAAATTTTAGAGGAAACTGAGTCCGTACTGAAAACAATTGCTAAAATAGCGAATTATGATCCTTCTCCCCGTGGGAGAAGGACACAGGTTGAGGGTGCGACACAGGATGAGGGTGAGGGTGCGAGACGCTTGGGGGTATTTTGGCATACTCAGGGGACCGGCAAGAGCTTTTCGATGATGTGCTTCAGTCAGAAAGTTCTGCGGAAACTTCCAGGAAATTGGACATTCGTGATTGTAACCGACAGGAATGAACTTGATCAGCAGATTTATGAGAAGTTTGCACACGCTGGCATTATATCAGCCAAGCAGAAGATTCACGCCAGGAGCATCAAACATTTACGGCAGCTTCTGAGGGAGGATCATCGTTTTGTTTTCACCCTCATTCACAAATTCCAGACTGAGGACGGTGCGAAACATCCTGTGCTGTCTGAACGGGATGACGTCATTGTAATAACTGATGAAGCTCACCGCAGCCAGTATGATGTTCTTGCACAGAATATGCGGGATGCATTACCGAAAGCAGCATTTCTCGGCTTTACAGGTACGCCGCTCATAAAGGGTGAGGAAGAGAAAACCCGTGAGGTGTTCGGGGACTATGTGAGCGTTTATGACTTTAAAGAGGCAGTGGATGACAAGGCCACCGTGCCACTCTACTATGAAAATCGGCTTCCTGAAGTTCAGCTTACGGCGTACGGGGAAGAATGTCTGAACCCTGAAATGATCCGCATTGTTGATGAGGCAATCCTTAACCCCGATCAGGAGAAGAAGTTGGAGCGTGAGTTTAGTCGTATGTATCAGGTCATTACCCGGGATGACCGTCTGGAAAAAATCGCTGAAGATATTGTGTACCACTTTGTGAATCGAGGTTACCGAGGTAAGGCGATGTATGTGACTATAGACAAGGCGACTGCCGTCAAGATGTATAACAGGGTACAAGCTCATTGGCAAAAGACCATTAATGACTTGAAAGAGCAGATACCATTTGCTGAGGAGAATGACCTGAAAGTCCTATTGGATCAGATCGAGTTTATGGAAGAAACGGATATGGCTGTGGTGGTATCCTCCAGCCAGAATGAAGTGGATGACATGCGCAATAAGGGTGTGGATATTCGTCCTCATCGGAAAAGAATCGTTAAAGAAGACTTGGATGTAAAATTCAAGGATCCTCAGGACCCGTTCAGGCTGGTTTTTGTATGTGCGATGTGGATGACAGGTTTTGATGTTCCCTGCTGTTCATCCATCTATCTGGACAAGCCGATGCGGAACCACACTTTAATGCAGACCATTGCCAGGGCAAACAGGGTGTTCGAGGATAAGGAGAATGGGATCATCGTTGATTATGTGGGTATCTTCAGGAATCTTGAGAAGGCGCTGGCAGTGTGGGGTTCGGGTAGAGGGGATACGGAACCCATCATCAAGAATAAGGATGAGCTTAAGTCCCAACTGATAATGGCCATTGATGAAATCAGGGAGTTCCTGAAACCATTGAAGGTTGATTTGGAAGTCATCCGCAGGGAGAGAGATGTGTTCGAACGGACTGCGCTAAAGGATGAGGCAGTTAACCGAATATTGGTCAATGATGATACCAAAAAGAAGTTTCTTCAAAAAGCCGAGACTATAAGGAGGGTTTACAGAGCATATTTGCCTGATCCTATAGAGCCGGAACTGGGTGAGACAGCGTACATTATTCGCAAGCTTGTCAAGCATATCAGGTCTCTTGATCCGAAGCCTGATGTATCAGATGTAATGCAGCAAGTAGAAGCTGTCTTGGACAAGTCAGTAAAGGGGTTTGAGATTAGAGAACCAAAAGGTGGCTGGCAGCAATATGATCTTTCCACTGTTGATTTTGAACAGCTCAAGAGTAGATACCATAAAGGTAAAAAGCGGATCCAGATTGAGCAATTGAGAAAGACCATTGAAAGAAAACTGAGTGTAATGATACAGGTGAACCAGATCCGGATGAACTTCAAGGAGCAACTCCAGGAAATCATCAATGAGTACAATCACCCTGCTGTGAGTCTTGATGATGTTTTCGAAAAACTGGTAAATCTCAGTCAGGAACTGAGGGAAGAGGAAAGACGCTATATTCGAGAAGAACTGGAGAACGAAGAGGAGCTGGCCGTGTTTGATCTCCTGACAAAACCTGACTTAGACCTCAATGGCAAAGAACAGAAGAAGGCTAAGGCGATAGCCAGACAATTACTTCAGACTCTAAAAACAGAAAAGATGGCGCTCGATTGGCAGACAAAACAGCAAGCCAGAGCTGGTGTAAAACTCTCCATTGCGGAAATGCTCGATATTCTCCATCCACCTTACTCCGATGATATGTATTTTCAGAAGTGTGATGTGGTGTACCAGTACATCTATGATCTCAACCAATAAACTTTCACTGTGTCATTAGAAAGATACAGTATTTCATGAGTGATAGAGCAACCCCTTTTAGCTGAAATAATATTAACCGTGTATATTGATAAATACTACCATACCCCAGGAGGGAGTTACCCCCCCCACGTTGCTATGTAGTTATTTCAAAAAATCCCACAAATCAAATGAGGTGTGAGGTTTTAATTTAATTGTTGATCACATCCAAAATAAGGGAAAGGGTCAACTGTATTTATACTAATTTTTGAGGGCAAAATAGACACCTTACAATCACCAAACCTATTCTTCACGACGAGGGGAAACCGCCCTTACAAGGCGGCAGTCAAAGGTTCAAATTCAAAGTATTTCATCGTGAATTTTCGCCCCATTATTGCCCCATTTTCTGCTAAGCGATTGATATATAGTGCTTGACCGAAAAACAAAAAACCGAATGAAGAAAGATGTCATCTTTATCGCCAATTTTTCAATTGTTCGGCGAAGATCTTACGAACATTCAAACTAAAAGATGACATCTTTTTCTTGAATCGAACTTTTCGTTCAGACACTATATAGGATATTCCTTCTTCCACATTATCTAACAGGGCAGCTGACGAATCCTGTGGATAACCAAAAAGCTGCCTGTCCCGTCCCATAGGGATCCCTTTGGGACAGGGACTATCCAAGGGTCATGAAGGACTCCCACGTAGAGTCTCTTGTGACCTTCGTCCCGACGCGTCGGGATGGAGGTAGCGAATAATCCACGTTAAGGACCAATCGCAGCAACACAATCTTTTTCACAACCATAAATTACCCTTATATTGCTCTGGGATTTAAACGTTTATTACCAATCAAAATTTAAAATCATGACTCATATCATTGATTACTAAAAAATGATGAGCTAAATTCATCAAGAAATGATCAAAAAAACTTACCTCCTTATTACCTTTATTTCGACTCTTTCTGTTATTGCTGGTCAAATCTCAAAAACTGAGATTACGGATGAACAGTATCGTCTACTCATCCTCCCCGCGAATATAGAAGAAGATGAATCTTCGGTTTCAAAAGAGGTCGTGAGCATTGTATCTGATGTCTGTACCAATCTCCCGAGATTTGAAGTCATCGATCGAAATGATCTGGAAGCTATTTTGGGCGAACAAGCTCTTCAACTTTCTGGTATGATTGATGATTCCCTGGCTGTCGAAATTGGAAAAATTGCGTCTGTAAAAGAGGCTCTCGTTGTTAGAGTTCTCAATTTCTATCAACAAGGCGTACCTCCCGTAGATGAAGATGAGGATGAAGATGATGAGGACAAAAATATTGGGCTTCTTGGAAAAATTATTCTAAAAATAGTTGAGGAAGGTGCTAAAAGCGCTTTTCGTTCAAAAGAAGATAAATCCGATGAATACTACTATAATATCCAAACAACCCTCTCCGTTCAGGTAAAGAAAATTGATATAGAAACGGGAAAATCATCGGGATCATTCACCGTCACAACCGGACATACGGGGGGTAATAAAGGTCGATCTCGAGCTGTCACAATGTTGAACTTCCAGCGGCAGACTCTGACAAAAATTAAACATTTCTACACCCTTTCATCTGAGGTCATTTCTGTTAGAGGTAAAGAAGTATTGCTTTTTCTTGGCTCGAATCTTGGAGTTGAAAAGGGAACTATGTTCGAAATTATTAAACCCGATCGATTAAAAATTATTCGAGGGAAAAAAATCATTATCCCTGGCAAACGTGTAGGCATTGTGAATGTGATGGACACTTCCAAAGATGCGAATCGATCCATCATTTTACGAAATTGGCGATCAATCAAAGAGGGGTATCGAGCCCTCGAGTATCGGAAGATCCCTACTGCCTTTGAGTTAAAATATATCCTTAACTCTGAGACCACCTATTCGGGGTTAAGCTTTGGATTTCTCTTTAAACCAATCAAACCGGGCTTTGGTAGCGCAATACTTCGCCTTGCTGCAACAACCGATTCTTTTAACGATCACGATTTCACTTTAGGGTTTGGTGGGACAGGAGGCTGGAGATTTCTTCGTACCCCACTTCTTTCCTTTTCTGGTCTAATCAACATTGATCTTGATCTGGCATTCCGGGATGATGATGATAATCACAATGTTACTGCCTTCATTTTATCTGCAGCGCCCCATATTGAAATGGATATATTAATGAGTGAAACGAGAGATTTGGTGTTCGGAGCCGGATATCGATTCGGAGGTATCTCCAATCATTGGACATATACAGTGAAACCCGAAGGCGATGATAAGAATTCCATTACAAAAAACGCTGTGTGGATTGACAGTTCTCCGGAAGTAGATATTTCAGGATTATTCTTCACTATCGGGATAAAATTCATTTCCTTCTAACTTTGTCAAGCGATTGTGTAATTCCTCTTTAACACTGTAATTTTCAACCGGAGCAAATATTATGTTTAAAGACGTTTGGCACCCATTGCCACCTGAAACATTTGATATTCCTGTCCATGAAATTCGACGTGGATACCGGAGTGATGTATACTTTTGGCGCAGCAAGGTTGCCTTAGAGAATGCCCACCAGGAAACCTCGGTCACCATGCAGGTCTTTCAGAAAAAGGATGCGTTATTGTGTGGTGTGGATGAGGCTCTCGCCATTTTAAAACTGGGAACGGGTTATTACAAGGATCGCAATAGGGCATACAAACTCTTCGACCAATATATCGAACTAAAGAAAAAAATCCGATTCCTCTATTTCAACTCAAAAGAAAAGATGCTTGAGGCACAGGGAGAAAAACTTGACCTGGAACAGAAATTAGATGAACTGTGGGAGGATACGCATGGCGAACTTACAATTCATACACTCAGGGATGGAGATTCCGTTGAACCGTGGGAGACGATCATGACTATTGAAGACTTGCTCTACCAGTTTGTCCATCTTGAGACAATCTATCTGGGTGTGCTTTCCCGCAGAACAAAAATAGCAACCAATGTTCGCCATGTAGTGGAGGCAGCTCAGGGTAAGCCCATACTTTACTTCCCAGCACGGTTTGACCATTGGTTTATGCAAGGAGGTGACGGATATGCCGCCAAGATCGGTGGCGCCACTGTCATTTCAACCGATGCCCAGGGGGAGTGGTGGGGCGCCTTGGGTGCAGGGACTATTCCACACGCCCTTATTGCCGCCTGTAAGAGAGACACCGTGAAAGCGGCAAAGCTTTTTAATGTGAACTTCCCCGACACAAATCTCATAGCTCTTGTGGATTTTGATAACGATTCAGTAAATACTGCTCTTTCAGTAGCTCGGGAATTGGGTGAACATCTCTGGGGTGTTCGACTCGATACTTCCAGCACTCTCGTGGATAAATCAGTAGTTCCTATTATGGGACAATCTAACCCCACCGGCGTCAATCCTCAGCTCGTCTTGAATGTCCGGGAGGCACTGGATAAGGATGGGTTTAATCATGTCAAAATCATCGTCTCCGGTGGCTTCAACGCTGAACGGATTGCCCAGTTTGAGAAAGATGACATCCCGGCTGACGCATACGGTGTGGGGTCTGCTCTCATGGAAGGAAGATACGATTTTACCGCTGATGTGGTACTGGTAGAGGGAAAACCTTGCGCCAAAGTTGGGCGGGAATACCTGCCTAACGACAGAATGCGGAGGATTGAACTTTAAAAGAAATGCGTAAAACGTATTCCGTAGTGCGTATTTCGTAAATGAAGGAGAGATGACATGAACTTCGATGAGTGGTTAATAACAATTCCAATTGAGATAACTAATGACCCACTATGGAATATGAAAGTATATAGACTAAGTCTTTTTGTCTCGGACCTGGGTTGGTTCGATGTCTCAAAGTTAGTAAAAGACAAAAGAACCCTCAAATTATCAGATCAACTCTATAGGTCACTGGGTTCCATTAGTGCAAATATAGTCGAAGGATATTCACGGAGTTCAGGAAGAGATCAAGCTCGCTTCTACGAATACGCACTGGGATCGGCGAGGGAAAGCAGGGATTGGTATTATAAGGGAAGACATATCCAAGGTACTGAAACTGCAAATCACCGAATAAGTTTGCTTAGCCAAATCATTCGTCTCTTACTCACAATAATCCCAAGACAACGAAATTATCAGGTAAGTGATCCGTATAAGGAATATAACACCAACATTGAAAAATTGCTCGAAAATGTCCCAATACCATAACAATTTGGACTAATCTCAGAATTACGAAATACGAAATACGAATTACGCAACAAAAACTACCAAACTCAGGGAAGTAACAAATGGGTAAACAAGCACTGATTATCGTCGATCTCCAAAACGACTTCTGCCCAGGTGGATCACTACCAGTGCCGGAAGGAGATCAGGTTGTGCCGGTGGTAAACAACTTGATCAAAGAGTTTTCGGAGGCAGGTTTCCCCATTTTCGCTACCCGGGATTGGCATCCCATCGGTCACTGCAGCTTCCGTGAACAGGGGGGACCCTGGCCACCTCATTGTGTGCAAAACACAAGAGGTGCAGAGTTCCACCCAGACCTCAATCTACCTGAAGAGACAACAATTATCAGCAAAGCAACAACTTCTGATAAAGATGCTTATTCAGGGTTCGAGAGGACAAATCTCGAGCCTCTATTAAAACGCTCCGGTGTTGATAAGCTTGTCGTATGCGGACTGGCTACAGACTATTGCGTGAAAGCAACCGTATTAGATGGACTGAAAGCGGGGTTTAAGGTGACTGTGGTAAAAAATGGGATAAAGGGTGTGAATGTGCAGCCCGGGGATTCTGATAATGCGATTGAAGAAATGAAAAGAGGGGAAGCCATTTTTTACTCAATATGAACACTTGTTTGACAAACGGTTCATTATATCTCACCTTCACCAAAGGATGACGTTGTTCGACAAGCATTCAACTGAGCTCATGCCGAAGGCTCAGGATGACGTGATTAAATGGAAGTAAAAGGATTAAGAGGTTGCAGCCCGGCGCCAGAGAAATCCCATGCACGTCACAGCAGCCAGCCACGATAGCACTTCCGTGAGACTGGGGTTTCCATTCCAGCCAAAAAGTCCCGCCATGATGGAACCTACTGCTCCCTTCTCGTGTAGGAGTGGAAATCTTCCGTCGACCAACCTTGCGGGATTGATATCCCAAACAGCACCGTGATAAGGGATGATCCCTACTTTCTCGAACTCGTGAATACCGTGCGCCAACAGACCGGCTACCACAAGGATCAACAGGACGGAACTGACATTGAAAAAGGTTTTCAACGGCATCCGCTTCCCCTGCAGGAAAATGAGGTAGCCAATCCCAACAGCAACCGCACCACCAAAAAGGGAGGACAGTAGAGACAATCCCCCTTCTTTAATAGCGATACCATAGAGAAACAAGACGGTTTCTATTCCTTCCCGGAAAACCGCGACAAATGACAACAGAAATATTCCCCAGACCGCTCCCATTCTGCCGGTGAGAGCCGATTCCGCCTTGTGTTCCAGTTTCTCTGCCACGTTTCGATTTTTCGCCATCCAGATGATCATGGTAGAAAGAATAAGGGCAGCTAATATCATCACAGTACCTTCAATAATCTTTTCCATTCTTCCCGTGAAACCACCAGCCAGCAATTGAAATAAGACAGCTGCAACTACGCTGGCGATAATAGCCATTCCTACACCCTTCCATAAGGTTTGGATCAATTCTATCCGGTCAGCCTTGATTAAGAAGGTGTAAAGAATTCCAATAACGAGAGCTGCTTCAAGGGTTTCACGGAAGGTGATGAGTAATTCAGAAAGACCCACGATTATTTCCCCCGGCAATCGCTGCAATAGCCGAACAGGTTGAGCACGTGTCGAACTAGGGTATAATCAAAACTTTTTGCGATTCGCTTTTCCCTTATTTGGATGTTCTTGTCACTGAATTCTACAATATTACCGCATCGTACACAGATCAGATGGTCGTGACGAGTACAGTCGAGCCAATGTTCATACCGCCACTTTCCATCTTCAATGTCAATCCGAGAGACAAAATTGTATTTGAGTAGAAGGTCAACCGTCCGGTATACCGTCGCCCGGGACACCGCCTTCTCCCGTTGTTTCAAGGAAAGATAGATGTCGTCAGCATCCCGGTGATCATCGGTGGAGCACACCTCTTCGAAGACTGCCAATCTTTGAGGCGTCACTTTTAGATGTTCTGACCTGAGTACATCCTTGAATTTTTGTAAATTTTTATCTGCCATGGGAATTTAATTGAGATTGAATCTCGTTTAACTTACGAAAATCGAGGGTGCTTTCCAATACGAATTGTATAAATTAAAGCTTTTTCAGATTGGCGTACTTAGAGATGAGTTTTTTACGGACGTTTCCCTAGAGGATCGTAGAAATTTTCTGGTGCTCACAGGCACATTCCACGCTGAGAATCATCCCTTTTTCGAAAAGTTTATATTCTACTTTTTTACCCCGCTTGGGTAATTCCCCAACGAGGTATTCCAACAACTCCGACTGCGGCGTATGGGATAACCGAAGTATGCCTTCAGCCCTGCCCGGATGGCAGCCTCCGCCAAAACTTCATTCTCTTTCATCAATAGCTTTTTTGCCATTATTAATTGATATCTAAATTGAGCCCCGAAGTATCGGGGTAGAACATCCGCCAGATGGCGGATTGTTTTCATTAAAACGACGAAAATCATTCCTGATATCAGGAACCCAATAAATTGGTAAGTAAAAGATGAAAATGATGGGAAAATTGCTCACTTTAGGTGATACTGATTTTAATATTATCTGTAACATTCGGAATAACCGCCACCGGTTCCTTTTTCTTTTTACTTTCCCGATATACCGTAATGATGGCTTCCGGGCAGACCAGAGCACAATTTATACAACCTGTACAATTGTTTTCCACGAGAACAGCATAGTGATAACCATTTTGATTGATTTTCAGCGACATTTCAAGAGAATCCTGAGGACATTCTTCTATACAGAGTTCACACCCTTTACAGTTTTCTATTTTGATGGAAACGTGTCCCCGAATCTTTGCTATGGTTATCTATATTAAAAAGGTTATCCTATTATCTCCTCAACTTAAAATTTTCACCAGAAGTAATTGAATAACCTACAGTCATGTCATGTTCTCAACGATCTTCAGAACCTAAACCCAATTTATACATCAGTTGAATCCGCAGTTTCCTGTGGATAATTTGGGTCGTTATAATTTCAGGATTGTTTGTATCTTCAATAGTCCCTTGAATACCAAGCCAAAGCTGATGAAAAAATCAGGTCAAAATACACACTTTTCTGTCATTGTATGTCAGTCACCTATCTCCCAAATTAAAGCGATTTAACCGCCTATTCTTCATGTACTTTTACAAACATTACTCCCTTGACTGGGCGTTTGCCCAATTAGAGTAATTACCGTCATAACCGACACGTGTTTGCCATTCCTTCACCTTTTCCCGAATGGCTTCCACATCGACTCCTGCTTCAGGAAGATGATTCTCAGCCACATAATTCGCAACTTTCCTGGCGTGCTTTCTGGATACGAGAATATTCCCCTTTCCGGTAACCGCATTCCCCATGCCGAAAACACGATCCAGTTGGTTAACTTTGCCTGTCTCCTCACTGTTGATATCGTACCAACTCCACTGCATGGGAATACCTTCTATGGGTTCGGGAATACTACCGATGGAACTGATGATCATGGAGCCTCGAACGTTGTATTCTGTCCCTTCCTTAGCCACTGCTTTTCTATCGATTACGTCTGTCTCAATCATGCGGAGACCCACGAGCTTATTATTCTCCACAAGAATGCCAACCGGTTGACGATGATCTTGAAACCGGAATAGATATTTATCCATAGCTTTCTTCAAAATCTTACGCCTGGTGTTGCGAATCACCTGTTCTTTTTCAGGGGTTGCATCAGGTGGAATAGACGCTAAAGGCATATTCGTAACATCCCTGCGATAGAGCAAATTACATCCCTGTAAGCCCAGATCATCCCATGTTAATCCATGAGCATCCAATGTCTTCGGAATCCCTTTATGCTCCATTTCCACCACACCCACGGAAATTCCCCGCTCTTTTAGAGCCATTACCACCAATTCAAGCTGCAGAATTTTTACCACGTCGATGGATGCCAATCCGCCACCCACAACGATTAGATTGTCCGTAATCGTAATCTGTTCTCCAGAGTACTTGGATTCTTTGTAGTGGTTGAACCAGTAAACAAAGGGATTCTGGTAATAAAAACCGTCCCCTTCGAACTCATCGATCTCTTTGATGGGAAACGGTCGATCTTTCCAGGCACCGTTTGCCAGTAAAATAGCGCTCCATCCCAGTCCATAAAGTTCAGAAAAAGAAACATCTTTTCCTATTTTGGTGCAGGGAACAAAATCAACCAATTCGTGGTCGATTATCGAATCGAAGAGGTCCATTTCCTTTTGCCGCTGTTTGACGTGCCATTTGGGTAGACCGTCTTCAATTTTACCGTACGGTAAGTCATTTTGCTCAATCACAACACACCGGATACCCCGTTCTGTAAGCTGGTAGGTCGCTTCCGATCCTGCCACGGCTCCGCCAATAATGGCAACCATTTGTTTATTCATAATTGATAAGATTCTTAATCTAAATGGGTTGATAAAATAGTTGAATTTCTGGTTATAATACTTCTCTAAAATTACTGAGAAAGTTCCATCGATTACACGTCTTATTTAACTCGATTGTACCTGCTTGCCCTCATTCTTCGGGAGCAGGCGGGTAGGAATTTTCATTTTAGACAGGATTAACAAGATATACAGGAATTATTTCATCTCGAAGTTTCGGGATATGTATCCGTGACAATAATAAATCCACTATCAATCAATTTCAAAATTCCCTCCCAATTCCGAGATTGACAATCTCCCCGAAGTACCAATTAGATGGGAGGTTGATCTGAAACCGTTATTCCATCAACCTTTCTACAATATCAGATCCAGCATGGGTTGTCCCTTTTCCATGCGTTAAACTAATTGGATCTTTTTGAGGTTTTATTAAATCTTCTCCGGGATAGAAATAATTAATTGCCCAAAACTTTCCTTCTTTATTCACAGCAGTGGCATCAGTGATCCGATATTCCACAGATGGAAACGGGACTACTCCTCGAAAATTGAGATGTCTTTCAAATAATTTTGCCTCCGGTTTAGGATTAACCTTTGCACCATTCACCTCATAAATGGCAACGATATTTTCACCAGTCCAGACCAACGTCTCCTATGAGATATTATGAAATCCTGTTTTGGGTTCAAGCTCAACCAGAGATGTTGGGTCTAAGCGAATTTCACTCAGCCCAGCCCTAATTTTACCGGAGATAAGGAATGCAGTTCTGCCTGTATTAATTTTACCTTCGATCACCAAAAATACCGTGTCTCCTAAAGTCACTATGGCTTCAAATCCCTCAAACCCGGGAAGTTGGGTAGAAATACCCCCATCAAAAAAGGGCATCTTATGAGGTATAAGGAAGATCGAAATATCTCCAATTAGAATATCAAGTATCTTTTGTTTAGAAATGGCGAATAGATTACTGTGACCATCTTCCGAAAACCTGTCAGGGTATTGGGTTAAGATAATAGGCTAATCTTCATACCAGGTTAAACCGGAAATTTCAGCGTTTCTCGACGTAATCTCATCTGATATAGGAAGGACAAAAAACTCTTGTTCAATTACTTGGTGACAACCGAGAAAAATGAACGATAGAGTAACCCAACAAAAGAAAAATATCCGAATAAACGAGATCATAATGGTTGCAAATCTTGGTGCAACAATATAATAATGCAAGAAAGTAGTTCGTATAATCCTTGTCCGAATGGTTAATTTACCCTACCTTTCATAAAAATAAACAGACATGCGATGCATATTTATTCGGGAAAAACAACCTGCCTATTGTTCCTATTTTTCGGTTTTTTGCCATGTTTACATGCGTGGCAAGACGATCAAACTTTACACTATGAAGCATTAAAGCAACAAATGATTGATACCCAAATCAAAGCCAGAGGGGTTCACGACCCTGAAATCCTCTCTGTGATGGAAACCGTTAACCGGCATCTCTTTGTACCGGAAGATTTGCGAGAGTATGCTTACAACGATGGACCGCTTCCTATCGGTCATGGTCAGACCATCAGCCAGCCCTATATAGTGGCATACATGACAGAACTTCTCCAACCGGATAGCCATCATGTAGTTTTAGAAATCGGTACCGGATCAGGATACCAGGCTGCCGTTTTGTCAAAACTTGTTCACTTTGTTTATACCATAGAAATCATCCCTGAGCTTGGGAATGAAGCTGCTAAAAGGCTGAAACAGTTGGGTTATGATAACATTAGTGTTCGCGTTGGAGATGGCTACCAGGGATGGCCTGAATTCGCACCTTTTGACCGAATAATTGTCACAGCAGCCCCGGAAGAAATCCCCCCAAAGCTAATCGAACAACTCAAAGCCGGTGGGCGAATGATCCTGCCAAAAGGACCCCAATGGTGGGGACAGGATCTCCTGATTGTGGAAAAAGACAATGATGGAAATGTTTCCATTGAAAAAACTATCCCCGTCCGTTTTGTCCCCATGGTGAAAGAAAGGAAGCCGTAATTTTTCCTCAAATGAAATAAAAATTATATTTATCAGGTCAAAGCCTAAAATCCGGGGGTAACTATCATGAAAAAATTGTTCCAATCAATACTGATTATTACCTTACTCATATTTTCCACAATTGCACCTTCCGATAAAAATAGTCAAAAAGCCATTGCCGTGCTATATCCGACATTCATGAATGATGTACATGGTACCGTCACATTTACAAAAGTGGATGAAGGAGTTTTGGTGACAGGCAAGGTCTCAGGATTAACATCAGGTAACCACGGATTCCACATCCACCAATGGGGTGATTGCAGTTCAACTGATGGGAAATCTGCAGGAGGACATTTTAATCCGGAATCCAAGTCGCATGGAGGTCCGGATAATATAGACCGTCACATAGGAGATTTGGGAAATATAGAGGCAGATGAAAGCGGGATTGCGCATATAAATTTCATTGATAAGATGCTTACTTTTGAGGGTCCTAACTCCATAGTAGGAAGGGCTGTCATTATTCATGAGAAGAGTGATGATTTAACGTCTCAACCCACGGGTGCAGCGGGGACCAGAGTGGCGTGTGGAGTTATAGGAATTGCCCGATAGAAGTGAGTGTTAAGTTTTCTCCTCTTGTCAATCCATAACTTTCTGAAGAACCCATAAGAAATATTTCAATGTGTCCTCCCCGTTTGAACAATTTGGTTGGGCAAGTATGGCTTTGTGGTGAATTTCAAGATCCTCTGTATGATCCCAACTAAAATGGGTTAATCAGAGCAAGACGGGCATAAGCACCAGGTATTTTGTTATTACGCCAGTCATCCACTGTCTGAGCCCTCCCAAAAGCCAAAATAAAGAGCGGTACATCTCCTATTCTCACAGCGACTTTAACCTCGAAGCCTCTGGTTACAATCCACTTCTCCATATCATCCCTGGCATACCACGCATTCCCCACATCTGAAATCAGTGCACCGGTGATGTCACCGATGGATATGCCAAAAATATTGATAGGGAGAGAGGGAATAAGAGGAATTCTCAATTCAGTTGTCCCGAAGAACATTCTATCGCCTAAACGAACACCCTCCCATCCTCTCAGATTATGGTTCTCCTGAAGCGATAGGAAAAAGCCTAAACCCCCTTGGTTATCTCCCGGACCATAGATAGGTGGATCGTTTGATAGACCCACATATTCCTGTGGTGGCGGACTTCCGGTAAGACTTATTGTCTTCCCTCTAAAGAACAATACCGCTGGTCCAATGCCCACATTCGTAAAGGAATCCATCGTCAGTCTTCGGTACGTGAAATCGCCATAAACAGAGCTCTGAGCCAGGTCATACATTACACTAACACCCCATCCATGCGCCGGAAGAACCAGATTATTTTTATGAGGACGCCGATTGACCCATTGATATCCCAATGATAAAATCCCCTCCTGGCCGCTTTCTGGTTTCGGAAGACCATCTATTTTAAACTGATGATAATAGATTACCCCATCTGTTCCAACCGAATCATAAGGCATGTAGGCTACGCGATTCTGTATGGAAAGTGAAGCTTCAAAAGAATGGTTTGAACTCATGGAAGTTCCAAAGTTGAGGGGTTGACTGACCCACAGATTCCAACAATCCAGTCGTTCCGATAGACCACTTCGACTCTCATCATAATACCTGAATTTCCACCGCGTATCGAAATAGTAATTAATTCCCCACAGCGGTCCGCTTTGAGCATTGATATAACTCAGAAAATAACCCGATCCGGATCCGTCCCATTCTGTTGCTCCACCAGCCAGCAGTAGATGTCTGCCCATCGCATCTGTCCAGTTAGTAAAGCCCAAAAAACCACTGAAATCAATGTAAGGTATTGCCAATGATGTAAAATGTTTCACGTGTTTGTAAAATTTGTATGAGTCTGTTTTTATGATATCAACATGTGCTTCAGGATCAATGTTATGGAGTATATTCTCTGGCGTTTGATCTCTCCATCTTGTGACGGACTCGCGCATTTGCAACGGTTCAGTTGTAATTGATCGATTGGGATCCACCATCACAACTCTTACGGAATCCACATCGTTTAATGTTTGGGCAAGCACCGTATTCCCTTTGGGAGTCCATTGTACAGACCAAATCGCTTCTCCCACATCGGTAATTTGAACTGACTCTCCTGCTGTAAAATTCACTGTCCACAAGTTGGGTGAGGAACCGGCATGTGAAGTATAGGTGATCTTAAACCCATCGGGATGCCATACAGGTAAGTAATCCACTTCCGGGTTGGTGGTGATTCTTTTGGTCTCTCCGCTGGCCACATCTAGAATGAAAATGTCACAATTCCCATCAGGACCTGCAACTGCAAAAGCAATTCTACTCCCATCAGGAGACCAGCGTGGCGTGACTATCTGAGTATCGTCTCTATAGTCGGTTAGTTGCCTCTGATCTGTACCATCTGGACGGATAGAGTACAGGTTTTGGACGTTCCCAGCTTGTGAGCCACAAATACAATCTTCTTTCCGTCCGGAGACCAGTCTGCGTGAGATGCACGGGCATTTTGGGTAATCCACCTTCCCTTTCCCGTCTTCACATCCGTCACTCGAATGTCGTAAATGAGGGAACCATACTTGCCGTAGCGATACTTGGCATACACAAGTTGTGTTCCATCAGGCGACCAGCGGGGTCTTGCGCCAAATCGGCCATAATCGATCTCTTCCACCTCATATTTCACTTTTGGTTTTTTCTTCTTGGCAGTATCCTCCCTGGTAGTGAACAGCGAGGAAAGAAGCTTTGACACAGCATTCTCCTTAGGTTTACTGGTATCCCGAACAGCAATGAACAGCGACTGATCCCACTGGTCTTTGTTATTCCTGCCTACGATGGCAATCTTCATGCTGTCTGGCGAGATGGCAAATTCCGATGCCTCTTTCACAGGGAGGGATATCACGTTCCCTATCTCCTCAAAGGTCTCTTTCTGGCTACGATAGCTGTAGTAGTAGGTGTTCATGTGGCGGCGCCAGTCTTCCTCGAACTGATCGAGCTCGATGCCTGTCACCTCCTTGAAGGCTTTCTTGAACTGGAACAGTTTCAGCTTGTTGCGATGATGGATAAGCTTGACGATGGTAGAGTCACCAAATCGATCTGCCCAGTATTTCATCTTGGAAAAGCCGTCGTGGTGGGGATCCATGTGATCCGTTTTATTTTTCAGAATGTGCCATTTGTGAGAGATATCTGCCCGATATGGCCGCCACCGCTCTGTGTAGTACTCTGCCATCCCCTCCCAGAACCATAGGGGAGTGCGCGACAATAACTGACTCCACGGTTCCCACATCCATGTTTTCAGGGAATGGAATAGAGCGGCATGTTGCAACTCATGAGCGATCACCTGGTAGAGCCATTTTTCATCTTCCAGCCAGATAATTGCATCGTTCTGATCCACCCAGATGAAGACCATACCCGTGAATATGGCATACCCGCTCATGATTTCATCCTCAGCCGTAAACGTGATATCCACTCGGGGCATGGATTCCAATCTCAACTGTTCAAGAAGTGTGGTCCGTACCTGTTCAGCGATACTAGCACCCTGGAGAGCGATTTCTTCTATCCCATTATGGTAATGAATGTTGAAATGCTCAGTTTCAATAGTCTCCCATGTAAGTTCCGGGTGAGTACGATTTGTCCACATCCATGTTCCCTGGGGTAAGGCTACACGCAACAGGGAAAAATAAATTAAAATATAGAGTAATGATTTTTTATTAGTCATTGTTTGTATCACTTATTTATCCTCATTAATTCATCAGCCACAATCCCGATACCGATTTATCGGGAGGAAAGGCACAAAGATATCCCGAAGCTTCGGGATTGATAAGCTGTATGAAAAATGTATGATTTTTTAAAAAAGGAATTTGGTTATCATTATTTATAACATCATAAATATCAATACTATTCGTGTCTTTGAGTCTTCGTGGCGAATTATTCGGGTTATTTCAAAATGGATTATCATTAATTATTCCTACTCCCCAAACGGAATACTACTTATCATCTCTGGGACGATCGCCTCGGGCTGTTTTACCTCAACTTTCCTTTCAATAATTCCAAGCTTAAATCTCAACCATATTATGGACACTCCCGAGGATAAGATAACCGAAATAATCATGGCAATCCATACCCACTCAATTGATTTTCCCATGATGAATACAAACAGATAAGCAAGAGATACACTAATGGCAAGCACCCTTAAAAATGTAAGGATAAGCAATGGCATCCCGAATCCCAATCCCTGCAATACCCTTCCGCTTGTCATACCTATGGCAATAAAGGGGTAAGCAAACACAAAATATCTAAGATACTGTGCTCCCAGACTGAGAATAGAGGTGTCGTCTGTAAACATTCCCATGAGGGGTCGTGCAAAGATGAAGAATATTGTTCCAAGAGAAATACCAATGAGAGCAGACCGGCTCATCCCATAAAAAATAATTTTACGCAACAGGTTCATCCGTTTTGCTCCATAAAACATCCCGACCAGCGTAACCAACCCTGTGGTAATAGAAATAACAGGCATCAAAAAGATGTGATCGATACGAGCGGCAGCCTGGTAGGCAGCCACAGCATCACTGGAAAAGGAAACGAGTATCCTGTTAAATGCTCCTCCTCCCAATGACATGATAATCATTGAAAATGAAGCGGGAAGCCCGATTTTAAATATCTTGGCAAGGATTGTTTGTGAAAAGTGGAAATCCTTCATTGCAAACCGTATGTAGGCATGTTCTTTTACAAAGAGCAGATAAATATAGATTAGACAGACAACTGCCTGACTCATAATGGTTGCTACTGCCGCTCCTTTTACCCCCATATGAAATACAAAAATAAGAATGGGGTCCAGTATGATATTTAAGATTGTGCCGCTTCCCTGGATTATCATGGGAGTTTTCATGTCTCCTTCCCCAGATAAGATGGAGCGGAAAAAGATCGACAATACAACAAAAATATAGCCTGAAGCCATAACTTTAAAATAGTTCCACGCTAAGGGAAGGATTGTTTCGGGAACCCCCAGTAAGACAAGCATTTGTTCTCCCCATCTCAGCCCGACAAATGTGACGAATATGGCACACACAACACCTAACACTACCGCATGTTCTGCACTATTGTCGGCACTTCTTTTATCCCCCGCCCCGATAAATTGAGCGATCACTGCTGTAACACCTGAACCAAGCCCAAAAATGAGTCCCAGTCCCAAAAAGACAAGTGGCATATTAAAAGCCAGTGCAGTCAGGGATGCAGCATTTATTTTACCTACAAAAATCATATCGACGATCATGTAAACGGTTTGAACCATCATCCCAAACATCATAGGTACAGATAGCGTCCATAGGGCTTTTCGGGGGTTGTCGATAAAATTCTGTAGTCGACTGGACTTTGACTCGGGTTTCATAGGATGGGGAGTTTATTCAGTTAATTGGGAAACTACAAAAGGATTTTCATCTCATATGAAAATATCATATGACTTCCACATCGAAACAAAAAGCCACAAATAGGGAAGCTATCAAAATGAATACTTCAGTCCAATAAAAACATGAGAAAAATCTTCCAACAGGTTAAATACATTATCGCTATCCGGGTCGCCATCACCAACAAACTTGTTGATTCCCAATTCCACATGCCAATTATCAACAGGTGAGTAATCAGCAGTGAAGCCAAGCATGTACCCTTCCTCTTCCAGATTGATGAAGCTGGATGCAACCATCTTCAAGGTCTCATCCATGAAGGTGGCGCCAGCGGTTAGGAGTAGCGACCTATCAGCGAACATGGCGAAGGGGGTGCCAATGCCAGGGCTAAAATTGTCTTTATCCAACGAGACTATCTGTTCGGTCGTCCGATCCAGAGTTTCTCCATTAGCCTTTAAAATAGTATTCCCAATAAACTGTCCCATTAAGGAAATATCAAGCGGTCCAGGATATTCAGCTTGTAAAACGTATTGAATATATTCAGCCTTTGATTCGAATGATATAGACCAAGACTCATCATAATCATTGATGGTTTTGAAATAGGCGGTTTCTCCTCTAAAGGTAAGATCACCCCAAAACGAGACAACATCAGCACCCCATATCTCAGTAAGTCTATATCCTAACCATGTGAGTTGGGTAATACCTCTTCCTGGCGGTTTGTAATCCAATCCTAAAACACTAAAAAACCGATCATGTCCCCTGAAATAGGATAGAGATATGTCACTTCTTCCAATTGTCATTTGTGTACGAATCCCCAATTCAAGTGGATCACTTATATCAATAATAAATTTCCTGGGATCAAAATAATCGGTAGACTGTGATATTGGGAAATCTGGCTCGTCAAATACCAATTGATTTGCCTGATGTTCGGGTATAACAATCATTTCAATCTGCCAGTTTTTCCAGTATACTAATATTGCAGCCGACAAAGATCCTATCTTTCTGTCAATCCCTTGCCAAAACAGGTAATAGTAATTGTAGGCAGACAGATTATCGGTAGGATTGTTGACATCGGTAGCGCCCCAGACAATAATCTGTTTCCCCAGTCGTACTTCTCCGAAAGCGGGATACCATACGAGATAGGCTTCCCGTAAATTCGAGGTGAACTGAGGATCTGACCAGCGGGTTTCTATCGCCCAATGAGTCTTGATATCAAAATCCCGCCAAGTATAACCTAACTTCATATCTACCAATCGAAAAGGAAGAGAGATCTCAGAACCGTCTGAAATCCGGTAGAGATTAGAAGGGTGAATTGAACCTGAGTATTCAATTTGTGCGTTTAGTAAAAGTGGTGTCAATAATAATGGAAAAAGTTGTTTCATTCCCTATCTTCTGATCTCAATATTCAAGAGTTATTATTCAATTTCGTATCATGACAAGCATCATTTTGAACCTTGCTTTCGCTTTCAACGCATGTGGTTCATTGGCTGGAAGTATAATCATCTCACCACTGTTTAAATTATGTGATTTACCTGAAATAGTCACCTCAGCTTTTCCATCCAATAAAAAGACCAGAGCATCAAATGGCGCTGTATGCTCGCTTAAACCTTCTTCTCTATCGAAGGCAAAAAGTGTTACGGTTCCTGTTTTACCCTTTAAAATTGTTTTGCTTACAACCGATCCCGACTGGTAATCTATAAGTTGTTGTGCATTCTGAGGTCTGTTTAAGTTATTCATATTGTTCCTTTCCAATAGCTCTGTTCAAAATACTGAAAACGTGAAACGTGCCTGCCCCGCCCGCCGATCCCGATCCTTTGTAGTAGGCTGAATGTTTTCATTGTCAAGATTTAAGTTATGTTAAAGTTGTGGAGCGGATGAGATTCCCCGCTTGCGTGCTTTCGGTGGGCATAGAACCTGTATAAGCGGTTTTGGAGACCATTGGTTTTATTTAGTGTCTGAACGAAAAGTCCAGTTTAGAAAAAGATGTCATCTTTACCGACAATTTTCCTATTGTTCGACGAAGATCTTATCTACATTCAATCCAAAAGATGACATCTTTCTTCATCTGGTTTTTTGTTTTTCGGTCAAGCTCTATTTAGGTAAACGCTTTAAATACTTCTCCTGGAACTGGCTATCCTCAATACCTGTATCCACCTCTATATTATCAAATATAAGTAGAGTGGAATGTCGTTTTATCACATTCTCTACGAAAATCTCTTTAAGGACTGTGTAATTTTTGATATTCTGTTGTTTGAACAATTTTGTTTTAAAAAGTCTTCCTGTTCTATCATACGATTCTTCTTTTACTATATTATAATCTTTCTTCGTTACCCAGGTTACGTGCCTGCTGTAGGTGGATTTCACTTCCTGTTTGGGTATCGATTCTAAAATATAGCAGTCCTGGTTTTGAATCTCTTCCTGTCCTAAAAGTTTATAAGAGTATTCATCCAGTTCTCGATTGGTCATGTCTTCATAACTCAAGTCAGATCCCATAAAAGAATCTCCTTTTTGTTTGGATACAATACGTCGAACTTTCTTAAAAGCCGGGAGCCACAATCGCATCTCATCGTCTTTCCCCGTGTGTTCAATCTTTAAAAAAGCGACACCTTTATCGTCCTTTGGAGAAAGAAACCAAATCATCTGTTTTTTACCTCCATCCTTTGACACAGAATGAAGGACGGATGAACGAGTTTTCCCCTTCTTATTCGTTAATACCATCGTGAGATCAACTATCATATCTTTTGGGGTTTTACGCTCGTCCACCAATTTGGCTATTTCTTCACCTGTTTGAGCGGTGATAAACAGGGGCAATAACCACATCATTACATGTTTTACCATACTTTCTCCGGTTTAAGTTTTGTACAAATTATTTTTGAATATTTCCATCATGGATGCCAGAAGAGTCAACGTCCCAATCGAGCAGGAAACCATAGCAAAGACCATTAAGCCACCAATATATTGGAGAGGAAGAAACGTTGAGAAAATGAGCGCTCCAAAAGCCATATTGGATCCTGCATCCAACAATATGGGATAACCAACATCATCCACAACTTCTCGACTGATACTTTCTTTACTTACGCCATTCCTTGAAAAGTTCCGGAACTGGGCAATATAATGGATGGCGAAATCCACTCCCACGCCAATAATAAGGGAAGATAGAATTGCCGTTACGTGGCTCAGATCAACGCCAAAAAAACCCATTAAACCAAAATTGAGAATAATCGCAGCTGTTAGAGGAATAATAGACAAAATACCCCATCTTCCAGATTTATAAAAAATCCAGGTAATAACAAAAATAATGAAAAGTGATGCTCCCATACTTGTAAATGATGATTGAATCATCAAATGTGCAAAATCTCGCATAATCACCAGTAAACCAGTAATATCCGTGTTCAGATCTGCTTCAATATTCTCATCGATAAATAGTTCTATACCTCGTACAAAATCAGCAATCCTATTAGTAGAAACAGTTCTCATCATGGTGGTGATTATCCCAGTCCTGTATTCATAATCCACCAGCGAGCTGAAATCATCCGGATCACCAGACATAGAATAGAGCGTAAACAGATTGTTAACTTTACCAACGGAATCGGGAATCACTTCATAGGCAGGGTCATCGTCCATCACCACCCGGTGCATCTGCTTAACAATATCGGCAATAGAAATTGTAGTGGTGACTTCTGAGTCTTGTTCCATATACTCTTGAATCGCCAGCATATTGTTGAGTGTCTCAGGATTTTTCATGTCACCCTTTGTCCGCACGACCATATTCATAGTACCTGTCATTTCACGGTCAATAAATTCAATGCTTTCGCGGATAGGATTGCCGGGCTTAAAGAAAGCCACGAAATTGACCTCTACCTCCACCATAAAGATTCCAATAACGCCAATGAGAACAATAACAAGTCCGGTGACAAGAACACGTTTCGGATGACGAAGAATTTGCTTGCCAAACCGATGAATCACTCTTTCCAGAAAACTGGCATGGGTTACTGCTTTAGAATCCATCTTCCATTTTTTCAGAGAAATAATTGCCGGAAGATAAGTGGACGATAGAAACCACGCCCAGGCGATTCCAAAGGAGATAGTAACTCCATAGCCAGTCAGGGGTTTGATAGGAGCGGTTAAGAGCATAGAAAAGGCTGCTGCTGTGGTCAGCGAGGTTAAAAAAATCGGTAACATAAGAGCGTTCATCGTAGTACGAATGGATTTTCTTGCATCCTTCCTATTTCGCATTTCACGGAAAAATTTAGTAAGGATATGTACGCCATCCGAATTAGCAATCGTAAGCAAAATAATTGGCATCGATACATTCGCCAAAGTAAAAAAGAACCGATCCGATCCCGTCAAACGAACAACCCAACCCATAAAACCCATCATACCGATGGCGGAGAAAAGGATTACCGATATCACCATTCCAACGGCCGGAATACTCCTTAGATTTGCCAATAAAATTAATATCATTATAATCAACCCAGCCATCATAAGTATCGGCACATCGTCCCGTATCATTTCCGGGATCTTGCCCATAATGTAGGGTTGTCCACCATAGTGGACTTCAAATCCGGCTAAGTATTTTTCCACTACGGTAATAACTTTATTTGCCAGTTGCTTATTGTCACCGTTGGTAAATGGACGAACCACAATATTGGTGAACTCCCCGGTACGACTGATAACACGGGTTTTAATATCCGGATTGCGATCCAGGTAACTGGCAATATCCTGAACATCATAATTAGTTAAATCGCGAGCTGCCTGTAGATCACTAATTAACATCATGCCGTTATCGCTATCCATCCGGTTCAGGGTGGCAATGGAAATGACTTCATCAACTTCAGGAAGCTCCTCCAGTGCGTAAGATACATCCCAAACTGCGGCAAGAATCTCTCCATTAACAGCATACTGTCCTTGCTTTCCAAAGGTGACAAACATTATGTCGATAGACCCAAACTCATCCTGCACCTCATCCCAGAGTACGCGGGAGGGGATATCTTCAGGAAGCATCTTCAGTATATCGTCATCTATTACTACCCAGCGTACACCTGAACCGATGAATGCCGTCAAGAGAATACTAATAAGAATCGTACGTTTTGGATGATCAAGGGCTTGATTGATAAACCAATCTTTAATAGCAAAATTCATACTCCTAAGTTCTCCTTATTTAATGTGTCTGATATACGGCATACCTTGTTCCGTAAATAGTCCACTGGTTATCATCTTAAAATATATCTTGATGGTTTCAGCTGGGGCTAAGTTATTATTTATAAAAAATTCCGGTTGGAAAGTAGAATTGACAATATTCATATGAAGAGTGGCTACCACTTTTACATCAATATCCTCCCGAACATACCCTTGCCTTTGAGCTTCAGAGAGAATGGTATAAAAATCGTCTCTGCGGGCTAACCGAAAATCCTCTACTTTTTTCCAAACCTTAGGATAACGACTCTTCAATTCAGCAACTCTGTCCATTGGGACTCGACTAACCTGCCCAATGATAAACTGCATTACACTCACAAACTGCTTAGCTGGGTTAGGTTCCTCAGCTATCATCTTTTTGAACTTTCGTTCAATAAGTCCAGTAAAAAAATCAACACTTTTTTCAATAAGTATCTCTTTTGTGGGAAAAAACTTATAGATAGTTTTTTTACTCATCCCCAGTTTTTGTGAAAGGGTTTCTACCGTGAACGAGCGAACACCATCCTGGGTAATGGAATCGAAGCTTTGTTCTAATATCTGATCTTTTTTTGCTGAACTTTCTTGGATCATAGGAAACGATTATCGTTTATTTCGTTTCCAATTTAACACAAAAATCAAAGCAGATCAAGGAATATTTTAGAGTATCTCGATAGAATAAAAGTACTACTTTTCAGATAATGAGGATTCTCTTTTTCTCGATTGGGATAATGGAACAATAACTATATACTTAAAGGTTAATGATGCACCCGATTATAGTGAATACATAGATTTATTATTTGAATAAATAAGAAGGAGAGGGAAATGAACTATTTACTTGATGCCGTTATTATAGCGGGAATTGTATTTAGCATTTGCAATGTGATGAATAGTATATTCTGGATATTATTACTTAATTAAAACGGAAACTCAATATCAAATGAAACTATTTTCAGAAAGAGAAAATCTTAATACAGTCAAGGATACAATACAAATTGATTCAGTAGATGATAAACTTAGAACAGCATTATGGAACACAGTATCACGAAAGTATTGGGTTCATCAACCCAATACAGCTTACCATCGTATTCCACCTTATCTAAAGGAATTTATGGTAAGAATATGGGAGAGACTTTTGGAAAGGCCATTAGATGAAATGGGTGAAACATGGTACGCTATACGTGCTGATATCTATAGACATTTTTTTAACTGTGAATGGAATAAAGTTTATGATTTCATAGATTATATAGCAGAAATAGAGACTGTTATAGAACAGAGAAACGATTATATAAATGAATGTAATATAATATTAGAAAGAGAACAATCGGCATATAGATTTGTTGGAATGACCATTGTTAAGATCACTTCAGATGAGGAAATTGAAGCTGTTGAAAATGCTTTAGAAGACGGGGAAGTTTATAGTCAACATATAAATACTGCATTAGAATTACTTGCAGATAGAGAAAGTCCAGATTATAGAAATTCAATCAAAGAATCAATCAGCGCAGTTGAATCAATATGTAAGACTTATACAGGAAAAAGAAATTTTTTAGATGCTTTAAAAATAATCAAAGAAAAGAATAAATTACATCCAGCATTGGAAGGGGCTTTTAAAAAATTATATGGTTACACAAGCGATGCAGATGGAATTCGCCACGCTCTTCTCGAAGAATCAAATTTAGATTATAATGATGCCAAATTTATGTTGGTCATATGTTCTGCTTTTATTAACTACCTTAAGATAAAAAATGACACAAGTAAAAACTCTCAAAATAACAATATCGAAGAATCAACGACTTCAGAGGTTATCATCTGAATAGTAAAGTCTCATTTAATTTGCGAAAGTCCCATTAAATTTGATCCCCCATATGTCTCGATAGAATAAAAGGCCAGTACTACACAAAAATTTCTTCCAGACATTCAATGATTTCTTCTGTCAGCTCCACTTCCGGCGCTTTCAGATTCTCATCTAATTGATCGATTGAGGTGGCGCCAATAATGGCAGAAGAAACCTCTTCCTTCCTCAGAACCCAAGCCAGGGATAGTTTTGCCAGTGAGGTCTCCAGTTCATCTGCTATTTTTTTAGCTTTGTCTACCTTCTCCAGATTTTCTTCCGTGAGATACCGGGACATAAATTGGCCCTCTGGTTTATCACTCCGACTCCCGGAAGGAGGACGTTGTCCTTTTTTATATTTACCTGTTAAAACACCATGAGCCAGGGGAGAATAGACAATATTCCCAATACCCGATTCCCTGCAGAGAGGGAAGAGCTCTCTTTCCGCATCCCTTTCCAACATGTTGTAACAGGGTTGATTGGAGATAAACTTTGGATAATGACACCGGTTAGAAATATCGAGTCCTTCTTGGATTTCAGCAGGACTAAAGTTAGAACAACCCACATACAACACCTTTCCCTGTCTTACGAGGATATCGAGCGCTTCCAAACTTTCCTCTAAAGGAACCTGTTTATCCGGTGCGTGAAATTGATAAAGATCGATGTAATGGGTACCCAATCTTTTTAAGCTGGCGTCACATGCCTGAAGAATATGTTTTTTGGATAATCCTGCCCCAAATGGACCATCATGCATTCGCCCCATGACCTTAGTGGCAACAATAACTTGATCCCTTGGAAGATTTTTTAATGCTTTCCCAAGCATGACCTCAGATTGCCCTCCGGAATAAACATCTGCCATATCAAACACATTAACTCCGCAATAAAAAGCATGCTCGATGAGGCGAATTGAGAGTGGTTCATCAACATGACCTCCCAACGTTAGCCAACCCCCCAAACTAATCTCAGAAACCTGAAGCCCTGAATTTCCTAATTGACGATATTTCATAATATCACTGCTTTCTTCTTTTCTAGTTTAAGAACATAGCTACGTCCCAGAGGAGTTCCTATGGAGCGAATTTCTTAAAAAGGCTAAGTCCGGAAGCTTCGGGAGTCTCCAAGGGAGTCTATTGTAACCTTCGTCCCGACGCGTCGGGATTGAGAAATTCCCTGCCTGTCGACAGACAGGCCTGCTTGACGGCCCGTCTGCCGGAGGGCGGGCAGGCGATACAGTAACATAACCACAACTTGGATTACAAAGGTGAGAAATTTACAATATTGTAGAAAATCCAATACCAATGATTGTCCCACCGGCTCCGTTGTAACCCAAACCAAGATCTACCGTGAGATTATCTGCGGCATAACCAAATCCGAAAGAGGTCCCCGCAAGATAAGTTTCCCAAAGAATATTAGTCCCTAGGTCAAATCTTCGGCTTGAGGTCCCCCAGCGAAGGGTGAAATTATAAGGAAGTGAAAATTCTCCTCCAAGGCGAACAATTCCATTTTCCATACCCCTCCACCACGTGCCTTCTACTGATAAATCCAATGGCAGATGAACCAGGGATTTTAACACTCCAATATTTATGGTGGCAGGGATAGGTTCATTATACTCTGTATATGAGCTAAGTGTAATTCCCATATTTTTAACACTCAAACCAAGTTTGGCTCCAAATGTGTCCATCTTTAAAATTGTTCCTGCCGTAATTAGTCCCAGTGTGGCACTTACATTATCCACCTGACTATAGAACACACCCATGGTAAGTCCCACATCAACGGAGGGGAAAATCGCCTGTGCTATTGAAACACTGATCCATGTATCACCCGCGCCAAACTGCCCTGTTTTCACGTTATCTATGCTTCTTCTGTCAAAGGTGCCAAACCCTACATGCCTCAGGGAGACTGCCCCCAATCTGTTTCCCACAGGTAGACGCCATTCAACCACTTCCGATTGGATGTCTGCGGGATATCGGATGACAGATAACAGCAGTGTTTGTGGATTGCTCTGCAGTAGCGCCGGATTCATTGCGGTAATATCCATTCCGCGTCCATCCGCTACACCTGTTCCCGACATACTCAATGTTCGGATATGATAAGCAATCTCCAAAGAACCATAACTTCTCTGAGCGTACACAGCATTTGCTAAGAGAATGGCGAAAATTATCTGTTTTGGTCCTAAATTAAAGCAATGATATGGGATCCACATCCACATGTAAGTTTACTCCTTTTCGTCTCTTCATCCGTGAAGAATTTAACAGGTTTTTCTTTAGGAAATTATGAAGTGTGGTGCCGTTCCTATCTTTTTCTTTGGGAGATTTAAAGATAATCTGAAAGCGATAGTTTCCACGTATCTTTTCAAATGGACAGGGTGCAGGTCCAAGTACTTGCAATGACTTCGGTGTATTTTGCAGACTTTTTGTGAACTCATTGGCAACCTGCCTTACATTTCCTTTATCTTTTCCGGAGAATTCCACTCTTGCCATCCAACTAAATGGAGCATAGTCAAGTTCCCGCCGTTCGCTGAGACAGATATTGTAATATTTTTTCAGATCGAGGCGGGCAGCAGTTTTGATGACTGGGCTGTCAGAATTATTTGTCTGGATAACCACCTCCCCGGGTTTTTCTCCTCTCCCCGAACGACCAGCCACCTGATAAATAAGTTGAAAGGTTCGTTCTCCCGCTCTGAAATCCGGTAAAAAAAGACCGACATCCGCATTGATAATACCCACCAGAGTCACATTTTCAAAATCGAGACCCTTGGCTATCATCTGTGTTCCTAATAACACATCAAAAACTCCATTGCCAAAATCTCTCAGGATATGTACGTAGGCCCCCTTTTTCCTGGTTGTATCAAAGTCCATTCTCACCAGACGCATTTGGGGGAAATATTCCACCAAGGCTTCTTCCACTTTTTGTGTCCCGATACCACCTAACATCAACCGGGATCCCTGACATTCACGACAGCTTATGGATGTCGGTTTTTCAAAATTACAGTAATGGCACCTGAGAATATTTCCTACTTTATGATAGGTTAACGATATCTGGCAATTCCGGCACATTTCCACATACCCACAATCTCTGCACGACACAATGGGAGAAAAACCCCGCCGGTTCTGTAAAAGAATCACCTGTTCCCCCTTTTTTAGACGATCCACAATTTTATCCTTCAACAAGCGAGAGAAAGGTGTTTTGTAATCTTCTGTTTTTTTCCGTTCCTCGATCATGTCCACCATATGAACCTGTGGATATTTTGCTCCTCCGAATCGTCTTTTCAACCTCAGATAATAGATCTTTCCAACCACATGATTGTAGTAGGATTCCATACTCGGTGTTGCGCTGGAGAGAACGGTTAAAGCGCCACTCAATTTCCCCCGCATGAGGGCAACATTCCGTGCGTGGTATCGAGGGGCGGGACTTTCTTGTTTATAACTGCTTTCCTGCTCCTCATCAACAATAATGAGACCTACATTCTTGAGAGGTGAAAAGATGGCACTTCTTGCTCCCACTATTACCGAATAGGCACCGGAACTGATTTGTCGCCACGTCCATGCCCGCTCTGCCGGTGACATTTGACTGTGCCAGATAGCTATCCTGTCACCGAATTCTGCCTGAAACCTCCCTGCAATCTGTGGCGTCAACGATATCTCCGGCAGCAGGATAATTGAAGCTCGTCCTTTTGATTCCGCCATTTTTGCAAGTTGTAAATAAATTTCCGTTTTACCACTTCCCGTCACACCATGTAGGAGAAATGATTGGAACCTCTTTACATTCATGGAATCTGACAACCGGGCAATGACTCCTTGCTGCTCTTTCGTGAATTTTACTTCCTTGGGTCGGGGGATAAGTGAAAGGCTCGATAAATCAGGGATTCTTGGCACCTTTTGTATGGAAACATATCCTTTTTTTTCAAGAGCATAACAGATCGATGATGCATTTGTTACAATCCGGTTCAAATGAGCTACTGGAATTGTTCCATCTCTTTCTAACAAAAACCGCATCACCTTGAATTGAATTGGTGCTTTTTCGGAAAGATTGTCCAAATCAGTTTGTGAGATAGTTCCTGCCTGAACCATCAACTGTTTCATGGGTTTGTAGGACAAATTTATCTGTTTCGGAACCGCCGTTGACATCACCTGCCCGATTGGGGTAAGGTAGTAGTCGCTTACCCAGTTCAAGAGCTTCCAGAGGGTAGCATCGAATATAGGGGTTTCATCCACTACCGATTTTATAGACAGGATTTTCCCCTTGAATTTTGCTTTTTTGAAAAGGGAAACCACCACGCCCTGGGCAGTTTGCTTCCCAAACGGCACCCGGACTCGCACCCCTACCTCAACGGTGTGTTCAAGTTTCTCGGGAATACGGTAGACGAAAACCTTGTAGCTGGAGATGGGAAATGAGATATCGGCAAACATGATGTGCTAAGATAGAGGGAGAGGGGTGAAAGTGCAACAAAAAACCCCACGAAATGCGGGATAGTAAATCGGAATGAAAGATTCCATCCGACGGCTGACAGATGGAATCTTATTCCGTGAGGTCCAGATACTTACGCTTTAATCACATACACCTTAACTTCCACTTCCACATCATGGTGAAGCTTCACCGAAACGTTGTAGATACCTAATGCTTTGATGGGTTCATCCAACAAGACATCTTTTTTATTCACATCAACTCCCTGTTTTTTCAGAAGCTCCGCAATGGTAATGGCTGTAACGGAGCCAAAGACCCTGTCTTCTTTCCCTACCTGAACAGGGGCTGAAAGTTTAAGTTTTGATAGCATATCAGCCATCGCTCTGGCTTTATCTGCTGCCTTCATTTGCTGGAAATCTACCTTCTTCTTCTGTGCTTTCACCATGTTGATGTTTCCTTGAGTTGCAGCAACAGCCATCCCCTTAGGGATAAGGTAATTCCGGGCATATCCCGGCTTTACCCGGATGATATCTCCAACATCACCTAATTTTTCTATCTTCTGGCGTAATATTACATCCATCCTACTTACTCCTTCTAACCGGTTTAACCGAATTCTTCACCTGTGTATGACAAGAGAGCAATATTCCGAGCCTGTTTAATTGCTCTCGTTAACTGACGTTGATGCTTGGAACAGGTCCCAGTCACTCGTCGTGGAATGATTTTCCCCTGGTCGTTTACAAATTTCCTTGTCAGCTTAATATTCTTATAGTTTATCGTCAGGTCACGATCTTCGCAAAATTTGCATATCCGCCGTCTTCCAATAAATGCCATAACCTTTTCCTCCGTTATGCTTTTGTTGATTCTTCTTTTTTAATCTTCTCTTTCTTACTCTTTACCCCCCTGGTAGGAACAGACGAATCATGTCCGTTTCTGGATGCAGGCTCCTCTTCCAATCGAATGGTCATATAAGCAAGGATAGATTCATTTAGCTCCATCCAACTGTTGAAGGATGCTAATTTCAACGACTCCATGCTGTACTGTAGCATCATATAAGTACCATATTTTTGCTTGTCCACAAGATAAGCCAATTTCCGCTTCCCCCAGACATATGAATTGATAATTTTCACACCCAGCCGTTCTACACGTTGATCCACTTCCTGCCTGACTTTTTCCAGTCTATCTTCCTCATAGTCAGGATGAACTATATACAGTGTTTCATAATATCTCAAAGTTTTATCCTCCTCTTATTAATAGTCATTAAGAACACTAATATTCACTAATATTTTTAAGTTCCTTCATGCTCCTTGTGACACCTCATAACATTTAAAACATGGGCGCTATCACCAGGGATACCACCGAAATTAGCTTGATCAGAATATTCAGGGACGGACCGGCTGTGTCTTTAAAAGGATCACCCACCGTATCTCCCACAACAGCAGCTTTATGGGTTTCCGACCCTTTTCCGCCTAAGTTTCCTGCTTCGATATATTTTTTGGCGTTGTCCCACGAACCACCGGCATTTGCCATAAAGATTGCTAACAGTACGCCGGTAACGGTCACACCCGCTAAGACGCCTCCCAACATCTCCGGATTTTTCAGTACTAACCCGAAGAACACCGGTGTGAGAACTGCCAGTAATCCTGGAGCGATCATCCGCTTGAGAGCGGCAGCGGTAGCAATATCCACGCACCGGGCATAATCCGCTTGGGCTGTACCTTCCAGCAGCCCCTTGATTTCCCGGAACTGTCTGCGGACTTCCTCGATCATTTCGAATGCCGCTTCCCCTACAGCTTTCATGGCAAAGGACGAAAAGACAAAAGGCAACATGCCCCCGATGAGAAGTCCTGCCATAATAGTCGGATCGCTGATGTCCAACTCCAATGGTTTCCCCGTGACTACAGCCACTGTTTCACGATATGCCGCAAAAAGAGCCAAGGCTGTCAATGCAGCGGATCCTATGGCAAATCCTTTACCGATGGCAGCTGTCGTATTCCCCACGGCATCCAATTTGTCTGTTCTTTCCCGAACCTCAGAGGGAAGTTTAGCCATTACGGCACAACCGCCCGCATTATCTGCTATGGGACCGTAAGCGTCCACAGCCAGTTGAATTCCCGTAGTAGAGAGCATGCCAAGCGCTGCGATGGCAATACCATACAGCCCGGACAATTCATATGCCACAATGATTGCCAGCGCTATTGTTACTGTCGGAACTGCCGTGGAAACCATGCCGTTTGCAAGTCCAGCTATTATATTTGTTGCAGCTCCCGTTTCACTGGCTTTTGATATGTTTCGAGATGGATTGCGATTCTCTGAAGTATAATATTCCGTAACTATTCCAATTACTACTCCTGCCACCAGACCGGCAATGGTCGCCCAGAAAATATCGAGACCCGTTACTACATTACCCCCCATAATTACAGCAGTTGGAACAAATTTTTGGATAATGAAATAGCTCACCACCAACATCAACACACTTGCACCATAAGTACCTATGTTCAAAGCAGTTTGAGGATTGCCCCCTTCCTTTGTCCTGATGAAAAACGTTCCGACGATGGACACCAAAATGCCGACTCCCGCCAGTATAAGGGGAAGCAGAACGAGATTACCAGCGCCAGCAGTCGCTGCCAATACCATTGCACCAACGATAGATCCTACATACGACTCAAACAGGTCTGCCCCCATGCCGGCTACATCACCCACGTTATCGCCCACATTATCGGCAATGGTAGCAGGATTTCGAGGGTCATCTTCGGGTATTCCGGCTTCTATCTTTCCAACCAGATCGGCGCCCACATCTGCCGCTTTTGTATAAATTCCTCCACCAACACGAGCAAACAGAGCAATGGATGAAGCTCCCATGGCAAACCCGGTAAGAAGTGTTACAACGTGTGACAGGTCAACATCATTATTAAGTCCCCCATAAAAATAAAAAAGCATCGACAGCCCAATTACACCCAAACCAACGACGCTCATCCCCATAACAGACCCACCGGCAAAAGCGACGGAAAGAGCTGCATTCAGGCTTGTACGGGCGGCCTGAGTTGTTCTGTGATTCGCTGCTGTAGCGACACGCATTCCAAAAAATCCCGCAAGGGCGGAACAGAAGGCTCCAACTACAAAAGAAACTGCCACCAGACTCGTCCCCCGGGAAGCGTTACCCCAGGCTAAAAGTGCCCCAACAGCAATGACAAACACCGCCAGCACCTTGTACTCCCGGAAAAGAAACGCCATGGCGCCTTCTCTGACTGCTCTTCCAATCTGGATCATCGTCTCGTTTCCGGGATCTTGTCTGTTTACCCAGGTTGACTTCCAAAACGCAAAAAGTAACGCCAGCACACCAGCCACAGGGATCAATACGAAGCTTCCCATTATAACGCAACCTCCTCTTCAATCCGATTATATTCAGACATCGTTTTCTCAATTCCTCGTTCCAATATGGATTCCACCGCATCCGCACCACGATTAATCATACTTTCCGCAAGTCCCCTGTCCTTTCGACGAAATTGTTTAAGAACATATTCCTCTGCCGGGCGGGTATTGTTATCGGCTGCGATCCCCATCCGGATACGTGGGTATTTAGATTCCTCCAGATGGTAAATCACCGATTCCATCCCCCGGTGGCAACCATCACCCCCTTTGGGACGAATCCGCATAACACCTAAGGGAAGATCAACATCATCTACAATAATATGCAAATCCTCAAGTGAAATGTTCCAACGATCTCGCATTTCTTTAACTGGAATACCGCTCCTATTCATACCGGATACCGGTTTGCCTAATAACACCTTTTTTAGGGTATCCTTCGCATAAATATAGTCACCTTTTCCTGGTTTAAACCTCATACGCCATCGGCGAGCCAATTCATCTACTACCCAAAACCCAAAGTTGTGCTTGGTTCGGGCATATCGATCTCCCACATTCCCAAGTCCGATAAAAGCAATCATTGCGAAGAACTCTCACTCTTCCCCTCTTCTGATGGTTTTTCTTCTTCAACCTCAACTTCTTCAACTGCCTCTAGTTCCTCAATCTCCAATTCCTCTTCAACAATCTCCTCTCTAGGAACCAAAACACTCACAATTGTAACATCAGGATTTGTTAGTAATTCACTCTTGCCAAGGTCTAAATCCTTTGCATGTATACTACTCCCCAAATCCAGTTCCGTCACATCGACTTCCACAGATTCCGGGACATCAGTTGCCTGACAGCGTATGCTTAACTCCATGAGGTTCTGAGATAATATTCCACCACTGTTTTTTACTCCAATAGCCTCCCCGATAATAACGATCGGTATGTTGATATCTATTTTGTCCTTTAACCGAATACCAAAAAGGTCGATGTGTAACACTTCGTCTGTTACTGGGTGATGCTGAATCTCCTTAAAAATAGCATGAACCTTTTTATCACCGACGGTAACAGCAAACACCCGTGAATGGGATTGAAACGCATTGTGAAGATGTTTCTTATAAATAAAAAATGGGATGGCCTTACTCTCGCCTGAATAAAATATACCGGGGATTTTCCCTTCTTTTCTCAAACGTTTTACCGCCTGCTTCCCCAGCTCGGATCTTCTTTCTAATTCCAGTTTAAACTCGTCAACCATGATGTCCTCCTGTTAAATTTCGAATAATGCGCTAATAGATTCTCCATTATGAATACACCGAATTGCTGTAGCAAATAAATCCGCAACTGAAATAACTTCCAACCTGTCAAATCGGTGATCCTCAGGGATATTTAGTGTGTTAGTTACAATAATTTTTTCTATTGGTGAGGAATTAAGTCGTTCCACCGCTCGGCCTGATAAAATTCCGTGAGTGGCAAAGGCAATAACAGAAATGGCACCACTTTCCATGGCTGCAGTTGCTGCGTTCACCAATGTTCCGCCTGTATCGATCATATCATCAATAATGATAACCCGTTTCCCTTCCAAATCTCCAATTAGATGAACAACTTCCGCTTTATTGGGAGCAGTGCGGCGTTTATCCACCAATGCAAACCCTACACCCAGGTGCTTGGAATATGACTGACTCATAGGGGCGCTGCCTGTGTCTGGCGCAAGGATGACGGTGGTTTCTTTAGATATATTCAGTCGTCTCAAACGTTCAAAGATCACCTTTCTCGCGTATAAATGGTCAAAGGGGATACTGGTAAATCCCTGGATTTGGGAAGAATGCAAATCCATTGTGAGAATTCTGCCAACCCCCACACTACTGATCATATCCATGATAGCTCTGGCTGAAATTGGCACCCTGGGCTGATCCTTTCTATCCTGGCGACCGTACCCATAATAGGGAATTACTGCTGTCACCCGCATTGCTGACGCACGCACGGCAGCATCGATCATAAGAACCAGTTCAAGAATGTTTTCTGCGGGTGGATTGGTCGATTGTATGATAAAAACATCTTCACTTCGGATGTTCTCCTGGAATTTAATCCACAACTCTCCATCACTAAATGATTGTATCAAAATATCTCCCAATGGAATGTTGAGATGTTCCACAACTTCCTGGGCGAAAGGTAAATTTGATCTTCCGCTAAAAACTTTCATTCTTTCTTTTCCTTCTTCTTGCTGCCGGGCTGGGATTCGAACCTAGATTAACGGCTCCAAAGGCCGCGGTCCTGCCATTGGACGACCCGGCAAATCAATTGTGGATTGCGGATTCTTAGCTCTCATCTTGTAGCGAAGCACGAACATATTTTTATGCTATCTCTCCTTCCGAAATCCGCAATCTGAATTCCACAATGTATATCGCTGGGACGGAGGGATTCGAACCCCCATTTTCCGGATTAACAGTCCGGTGCCTTGCCAATTAGACCACATCCCAAATACAATTATTATTTTTGATTTTCGATTGACACTTTAATTCAAGCTAATTCATAACATCTGTAAAAGATTTACAAAACTCAATCGAAAATAGTCAATTAAATCGGATGGGCTATAAATGTTTGGAAGGGAGGAGGAAAAAAATCTGTTACTCTATGGGCATCTCTTTCTTCCTTGTAGATACCAAACACAGTCGAGCCACTACCCGACAGACTGGCAAATTCTGCTCCGTTCTCCAACAATCGATCCTTCGTTCTGCCAATCTCTGGATATGTTTGAAACACCAGAGGTTCAAAGTCATTCTCAAAAAGCTTTTCGACTTTGTGCCATAAGAAAGGTAACGAAAAATCTACCTTCTCATAAGCGGCGGCAAACTTACCTTTACGACTGTAATCAGACAAGTGATTTTTAACCTCCCTGTATGCCCACTCCGTGTCTATTTGAATGGGGGGTGTTACAAGTAAAATAGCTCCCATCGGTGGTGTGGTGACAGGAGACAGTACTTCCCCAATTCCTGAAGCCAATTGGGTCTCTCCCCGAATAAAAAACGGGACGTCTGCTCCAATGGAGTGAGCGATCTCCTCCAATCGCTTATTGGAAAGATTCAATCCATATAATTTATTCATTCCTTTCAAAACTGTGGCAGCGTTGCTGGCCCCGCCTCCTAACCCAGCGCCAATGGGAACACGTTTTTTTAGATGAATTCTGATACCACCCAAATCCGGAAATCGTACTTTTAATTCCAGATAAGCTTGTACACACAAATTGGATTCATCGATAGGTATGTCACTGTTATCACAGGAAAACTGCCAGCCTTCCAACGCTTTATCAAGTTCAATAGTATCAGCCAATGAAATTTCCTGAAATAAAGTTTCAATGGTGTGATAACCATCTGGCCGTTGGCTTATAATTTTCAGCCCGAGGTTTATCTTTGCACAGGAAATAAAATCAGTTTTCGAAGAATGCAAAATCTTAGGATTATTTTGATAAGGTAGCTATAGATAGTGTGACAACACCTTCTCCAAGACCTACAATTCCCAGAAAGTCTGTTGTCGTGGCTTTCACGGAAATACAATTATTCTCAATTTCCAGAGCTTCACCCATTTTAGATTTTATATCAGAAATGTATGACCTTATTTTTGGCTCTTGGAGAACCACCGTGCAGTCGATATGCACAATCTCAAATCCCTTTTTCCTGATTTCCTCGGCAGCTTTCCTCAAAAAGATCAAACTTGATACCCCTCTCCACGTGTCATCTTCACTAGGAAAGTACTGCCCGATATCACCTAAGTTTGCTGCACCCAACAAGGCATCCACAATTGCATGGCACAGCACATCGCCATCCGAATGACCCACCGACCCCTTCTCAAAGGGAATTTCCACCCCACCTAATACAAGCTTTTCACCCACCTCCAATCGATGGACATCATACCCAATCCCAACTCGAATCATGGTAAAGCCCAAATCTTCGATAGACAATATTCAATCTTCATATTTTAATCTTTCCTTCCAGATCGCCTTTGCCAATTCCCAATCCTCTTGAGTGGTAATCTTAATGTTAAGAGCGCTTCCCTCCACGATGGCGACACGTCCACCATTCATTTCAACGAGCTGCGCTTCATCCGTACCAATAATTCCTTTTTCATCTGCACTTTCAATCGCAGCTAACAAGACATCAGTTTTGAATGTCTGAGGTGTCTGTGCCTGCCAAATTCCCTCCCTTTCCATAGTACTATTCACCACACCGTCATTCACTTTTTTGAGTGTATCTTTTGCCTTTATTGCAACAATGGCGCCATCAAATTTCTCACACAGATTCACCGTTTCTGATATCCACACCTCTTTCAAAAACGGTCTCACAGCATCATGTACCACAACCACATCATGTTGAGATGCCGCCACTTCTACTCCATTTCTTACACTCCTCTGTCGAGTATCGCCCCCCAAGACCACAAATACAGGTTTATTGAATAACCCTGTTTTCACCTGATTATTAATCCAATCGATCCTATCCTCCGGAACAACAACAATTACTGAAGTGATAATTGTAGATTGCAGGAATGGTTCAAGGGTAGTAAAAATTAATGACTTGTCGCCAAACTGACGAAACTGTTTTTTTTTAACGTGTCTGTTTAAACCGGACGAATCTCCGGAGAATCGCAATCCCTGTCCGGCGCCTGGAATGACAGCTGCAACTTTCATCGGTCAAATTAGAGGTGCGACGCACCTGAATATTCAAATAAATTATACAACAAGCATGGCGTCGCCATAACTCAAGAAACCATACTTTTCCCGCTTAGCTTCCTGATAGGCTCTCAGAACAAATTTGCGACCTGCAAAGGCGCTCACCATCATTAACAAAGTTGATTTTGGCTGATGGAAGTTCGTCACCAGAGCATCCGTCATTTTAAATTCATAAGGAGAGTGTATAAATTTATCCGTCCAACCTCGCTTTGGAGTAACTTGGAATCCTGAAACTATAACAGTTTCAAGAGCCCTAACCGTGGATGTCCCCACAGCAAAAATACGTTTATCTTTTTCCCTTGCTTCATTAATGGCAATAGCAGTTTCCGGTGGTACTTCGAAATATTCTGAATCCATCTGATGACGTGTTAAGTCCTCAACTTGAACGGGGCGAAATGTTCCCAGTCCGATGTGAAGTACAATAAACACAATCTTCACACCTTTTTCCTTTATTTTCTTCAGTAATGTTTCTGTAAAATGAAGCCCAGCGGTTGGAGCGGCTACAGCCCCCCGTTTTTCTGCAAATACAGTCTGGTACCGCTCTTTGTCTTTCGGTTCGGCTTCCCGCTTGATATAGGGCGGCAGGGGTGAATGACCTATCCTGTCAATGATTTTGTAAAAATCCTCATCATCATATTCAAAGCGTACCACACGACCACCTGACACAGTATTATCAATTACATCACAATGTACTTTTGTAGTGAAATGAAGTTTATTACCAATTCTAACCTTCCGGGCTGGCCTTACAAGCACTTCCCACAGGTCGTTTTCAAGTTCTCTCAGAAGAAATACCTCTACTATTGCATCGGTACGATCTTTCACTGCGAACAGTCGAGCCGGGAACACTTTGGTCTTATTTAAAATCAACAAATCGTTCCTTTTCATGTAGTCAACAATATTGTAAAATCGCTTGTGTTCGATCGTTTTAGTCTTCCGATGCAACACCATTAACTTAGAATAGTCTCGCCGCTTGGATGGATATTCGGGTATCCTTGTACTGGGTAAAAAGTAATCAAAATCAGTTAACCGCAGTTTGATTCGCTTTTGAAATAGTGTCACTTTATACTCCTTTTTAAAATAACGATTGTTGTTTCTGTGGGATTCCCAATCCAAGATATTTAAAAGTCAGGTCTTGAGCAATCCGTCCTCTTGCCGTCCGTTGAATAAACCCTTGTTTAATGAGAAAAGGTTCAAAAACATCCTCGATAGTTTGTGCATCTTCTCCCAAGGCAACACTTAGGGAATTGATCCCCACAGGACCTCCCTGAAATTGTTCAACCAACACGCTTAATATTCTCCTGTCCATATCATCCAATCCCCGGTCATCAATACCCAGTTTATTTAATGATTCCCTTGCCACATCTATTGTAATGATTCCATCAGCCTTAACTTCCGCATAATCACGTGTTCTCCGTAATATTCGATTTGCGACTCGGGGCGTTCCGCGAGACCGACGTGCCAATTCATAAGCGCCATCGTCATCAATCTTCACATCCAGAATTTTAGCTGACCGCTGTATAATTTCTAATATATCTTCAGGTTCATAAAAATCCACCCTCATTACCACCCCAAATCTGTCTCGAAGGGGTGAGGTCAGATTCCCCAATCGAGTCGTAGCGCCGGTTAGTGTAAATGGTTCTAAATTTAGTTGAATACTTCGAGCGCTGGGTCCCCTGTCTATCATGATATCAATCCGATAGTCTTCCATAGCCGAATAAAGATATTCTTCCACCACGCTGCTGAGCCTGTGAATCTCATCGATAAAGATAACATCCCTATGTCGCAAATTGGTCAAAAGTCCTGCCAAGTCCGCCGCTCTCTCTAAAACAGGTCCCGAAGTCTGCTTCAAATTGACACCCAACTCCTTTGAAATAATATAAGCCAATGTTGTTTTCCCCAGACCTGGGGGACCAAATAGAAGGACATGATCGAGAGCTTCATTTCTCTTGCGGGAGGCTTGGATATATAGTTTTAAATTATCTACAATCTCTTTCTGACCTATGAATTCATCAAAGGTGCCAGGTCTGAGACTTTGCTCTACTGCTAAGTCTTCTTCCTGTGGGGCTGGACTGATAATTTGAGGTTCGGTCATCAATGAATATTCTTGCCCGGTGGGCTCACCACTTTAAAGTGATGTGACAACAAATCGGTTCTGGATATAGTTAAAAACAACCTTAAATGTAATATTAGATCGAAGCGATTCCAAACTTGAAATATTAATCCCACGCCACTCACGGCATTATTTTTTAAAGGCTTGAGCGGTTACCGTGTTATTTATTGGAGGGCAAACAAATTGATAATACCCGCTCCACAACATTTAAGACATTAAACCCTAATTTTTCGTATACCACCGATCCTGGGGCTGAGGCGCCAAACCTGTCAAGACCGATGATATCACCCGTATTACCCACATATTTCCTCCATCCTAAAGTTGAACCGGCTTCTATGGCAAGTTTGGGGATGTCTGGCGGTAAAATTAGTTTTTGGTAATCTTCGGAACTCTCCTCGAACAACTCCCAGCACGGCATGGAGATAACCCTTACATTAATCCCTCGTTCGGTCAGCTCCTCCTTGGCTGTAGTCGCCAGATGTACCTCAGACCCTGTAGCAATTAATATGACGTCAGGATTTCCTTCAGGCGGGTCAGATAAAATATATGCCCCATTTGATACACCCTTTTCGATTGAGAGCATATCTACATCTAAAATGGGGAGTTTCTGCCGAGTTAAAATCAGTGCTGTGGGTCCATCTAATTTAATAGCCAGTTCCCAGGCAATGGCAGTTTCGTTGGCGTCCGCAGGTCTGATGACCCTGAAATTTGGGATGATCCTTAGAGACATCAGTTGCTCCACCGGTTGATGGGTGGGACCATCCTCGCCAAGTTGAATGCTGTCATGAGTAAAGATAAAAATGATGTGGGCATTCATTATGGCTGAGAGACGCAGCGCAGGTCGCATGTAATCTGAAAATATGAGGAATGTCCCCGTGTAGGGTAGAATGCCGACATGAAGAGCCATCCCATTCGATATGGCGCCCATGGCATGTTCTCTGGTTCCGAAGTGAATATTGGGACCCCATTTCTCATTCAATCCAAACATAGACTTCCCAGTCTGAAATGTTTTGTTGGATGTAGCCAGATCGGCTGAGCCACCCACAAGATTTCCCACTTTTGAGGCGATAGCATTCAAAATTTTACCCGATGCATCTCGTGTGGCCAGGAACCCATCCCCAGGTGAAAATCGTGGAATACCTTGCTCCCATCCCTCTGGCAATTTCCCTGACATGACCTGTTCAAATTCCTTTGCCAATCGGGGATATTCCATTCGGTAGGTTTCCATCAAATTCCCCCAATTGCTAAGAGCCTCGCTACCTCTTTCTATTGCTTTTTGAAAATGATCAACCACATGATCCGGAATAAAAAACTTTTCATCGATTGGCCAGCTCAGATTTTCCTTGGTCTGTCTTGTTGAATCAGGTCCGAGAGGTTCCCCATGAACTGAAGAGGTGTCCTGCTTTGGACTGCCATACCCAATATGGGTTTTAATCATTAGCAAGGAAGGTCGGTGGGTCTCCGCCTGAGCTGATTTAATTGCCATAGTGATTGCGTGAAGGTCATTTCCATCGTCCACCCGCCCTATGTGCCAACCGTACGCTTTAAATCTCTGTGCTGTATCTTCAGTGAATGTCAAATCGGTTGATCCATCTATGGTAATGGAATTGTCGTCATACAGATAGATCACTTTCCCGAGTCCCAGATGACCCGCCAAAGATGCCGCCTCTGAGGAAACTCCTTCCATTAAATCACCATCTGAAACAATGGCGTAAGTGTAGTGATCTAATACAGGGAAGTCTGGTTTATTAAATTGTGCAGATAAATATTTTTCAGCCATCGCCATTCCGATGCCCATGGCAAATCCCTGTCCCAAAGGACCCGTCGTACATTCTACGCCTGGAGTCAATACAAATTCAGGATGTCCAGGGGTTTTGCTACCCCACTGCCTGAAGTTTTTTATGTCCTCTAAAGAAAGGTCATACCCGGTCAGATGCAGGAGACTATAGAGTAACATTGATCCGTGCCCTGGAGAAAGGACAAACCGGTCACGATTGAACCACTTCGGATTTTTAGGGTCGTGCTTTAAAAACCTGTCCCATAGGATATACCCCATGGCAGCGCTTCCCAGAGGCATCCCTGGATGGCCAGAATTCGCCGCTTCGACGGCATCTACCGCTAAAAAACGAAGGGTGTTGACACAAAGATTATCGAGACTTTCTTTTTCCATTCGTCAATGCCTTTCCACCGGACCCTTTAGACAAAATCGTTTTCAGAAACTGTCCAGTGTAAGATTGTTTTACCTTTGCCACATCTTCCGGGGTTCCTTCGGCAACAATGGTGCCCCCATCATCCCCTCCCTCCGGACCTAAGTCTATGATCCAATCCGCTGTCTTGATCACATCTAAATTGTGCTCTATAACAATTATGGTATTCCCTTTGTCCACCAACCTGTTGAGGACATCCAAAAGCATACGCACGTCTTCAAAGTGGAGACCTGTGGTCGGTTCATCGAGAATATAAATGGTGCGTCCCGTTCCGATTTTGGATAATTCCGTGGAAAGTTTTACTCTCTGTGCTTCTCCACCGGAAAGTGTCGTCGCTTGCTGACCCATGCGAATATAACCCAACCCCACTTCCTGAAGTGTTTTGAGTTTTCTCTTTATTTGAGGGATGTTGGTAAAAAATTCCAGCGCTTCAGATACCGTCATACCCAGAACTTCTGCAATTGTTTTTCCTTTATAAGAGATTTCCAATGTTTCCCGGTTATAACGAGATCCTTTACACACTTCACATTGGACATAAACATCAGGCAAAAAGTGCATTTCGATTTTAATAATCCCATCTCCCCTGCACGCCTCGCAGCGCCCCCCTTTCACATTAAAAGAGAATCGTCCCGGTTTGTATCCACGGATTTTCGATTCGGGAAGCTGTGCGAAAAGGTCCCGAATATGGGTAAAGACTCCAGTATAAGTAGCGGGGTTTGACCGGGGTGTTCTGCCAATAGGAGACTGATCAATATCAATCACCTTATCGAAAAAAACCAACCCGTCAACTCTATCGTGGGGTAATGGATATTTCCTGGCTGAATAAAGTTCCCTGGCAAGTACAAGATATAATGTCTCGTTGACTAATGTACTTTTCCCTGAACCCGAAACACCCGTGACACAAATAAATTTCCCTAACGGAAACTCCACGTCTATGGCTTTAAGGTTATTCCCCTTGGCACCATGAAGTTTTATCACCTTTCCCGATCCGCTTCGACGCTTATCCCGAAATTCAATTTTTCGTTTATTTGCTAAATAGAGCCCAGTTATGGAATCAGTGGCATTTTTGATTTTATCAGGTGTTCCCTCAAACACAACCTTCCCGCCATTTTCCCCGGCACCAGGTCCTAGATCCACGATGTGATCCGCACTTTCGATGGTTTCCCGATCATGTTCCACAACCAACACGGTATTTCCCAGGTCCCTAAGCTTTCTTAATGTAGCAATGAGTCTCTTGTTATCCCGTTGATGGAGACCGATGGAAGGTTCATCCAAAATGTAAAGGACACCCACTAATTGAGCCCCAATCTGCGTAGCCAGACGGATTCTTTGAGCTTCACCCCCGGATAGAGATGAAGCTGTCCGATCAAGCGTCAGGTATTCCAATCCAACGTTAATTAAAAATCGAAATCTTTCTTTCACTTCTTTAAGAATCTGCTTGGCAATTTCCTGCTCAGTTTTATTGAGATTTAATTCGCCAAAAAATTGTTCAATGTCTTTTATCGATAATTTGGATAGATCTCCAATAGTCATATCCCCTATTCTGACCGCCAGACTCTCCTTTCGAAGGCGGGCGCCGTTGCACTCCGGACACGGCTGCATGCTCATATATTGCTCTATCCACTGGCGAACACCCCCTGATTTCGTTTGATGATACCGCCTTTCAAGATTGTGAATAACCCCCTCGAAACCTCCTGAATATTCCCCGCTAAACCGTTTTGACCGGTACTGCATTATAATCCTCTCACCCTCAGTTCCCCACAACAGAGCACTCCTCGCTTCCCGTGACAGCTTATACCATGGAGTCGTAAAATTGAAATTGTAATGCCTGGCAAGGCTTTTCAATATGGCGCTGTACCAACTTCCACGTGGCTGCTCCCCCAGTGGAGCTATGGCGCCCTGAATTAGCGATTTCCTTTTATCCGGAACCACCAGGTCAGGATTAATTTCCATACGGGACCCCAAACCGTCACACGTTTTGCAAGCCCCATATGGCGAATTAAAAGAAAACATTCTGGGGCTCAGTTCCTCCATACTGACTTCACATTTGGGACAGGCAAATTTTTCGCTGAATATATGCTCTTCCTTTGGCAACCTATTGATAATGACCAACCCTGAGCCGATATTTAATGCAAGTTCTACCGATTCGGTGAGACGTTCCTTACCGTAAGATCCATTATTATCATCCTCTAATACAATCCGATCTACCACTACCTCTATATTGTGTTTCTTGTTCTTATAGAGGATTATTTTTTCGTTCACCCCTCGAATTTTTCCATCGACACGTACTCGAAGAAATCCTTCCCGGGCAATTTCCTTAAAGACATTTTTAAACTGACCTTTCCGTCCTCGAACCACGGGTGACAATACTTGTAGTTTGGTCCCAACAGGAAACTTAAGAACCGTATCCACGATCTGTTGTACTGTCTGGCGTTGAATAGGATCTCCACATTCCCAGCAGTAGGGTGTTCCGACCCGGGCAAAAAGCAGGCGAAGATAATCGTGAATTTCCGTGACAGTCCCAACCGTTGAACGGGGGTTTCGGGAGGAGGATTTTTGCTCGATGGATATGGCAGGGGACAACCCCTCAATGTAATCCACATCGGGTTTTTCCATGAGGCTAAGGAATTGGCGGGCGTAGGCGGAAAGAGATTCCACATACCGGCGCTGACCCTCGGCATAAATGGTATCGAATGCAAGAGATGACTTTCCTGAACCGGAGAGCCCGGTAATAACTACAAACTTATTCCTGGGGATCTCAACATTGATATTTTTCAGGTTGTGTTCCCTGGCGCCTCTAACGATGATTTTGTCGTTCTTTTTGTTCATTTTCAAGCAGCTTGGAAATTACACAATTATCACGGACATTCAAATCAGAATTTGGAATTTTCGCTCTTAATTGGTAACTGTTCAGCCTATTTGGTAGAACAAGGCTAAGGTTCACCCCGTGGAATAAATTCATCATCGATATTCCTCAGACACAAGAGCTGATTACTCATGTTTCGCAGGTACATTTCGTTACGATTTCTATGTTGAAGGGTATAAGGTATAGGGTATAAGGGGAAAGTGGTTCTAATTGAAACTGTTATACTTAGCCCCTCCGCAGGATCCTTCGGACAATCCGTCAGCTTACGGACACATAACATGAATCCGTTAGCTAACGGATAGGATGTCTCAATAGTCTAGTCATGGGTCCCTACCATATACCTTATACCCTATACCTCATTCTGACATAATACCTATGTAATCAACTAAATAATCAACTACTTAGTATATGCGAAATTTGAGTGATTATTCCACAGGGCGGGTTTGTGTTCATCGGTTGATCCGAATGTCTGCCAACTGGCGGATTACATCACTCAATTGATTATTACCTCCTCATCGAAAATAGGGGTTGAATCGTTCAATATAGATATCAGTTAAAAGTAAAAAATCCTTGTAACAAAGAGGAGTTGAAAACCGGCTACATTTAACAGGCAGACTCCCCTGCCTGTGAGGCTTTGATTTTGAGATGAGTTTTGATATAGGTTATGAGACAGAAAAGGCTGTTTTGGGATGGGTTTTTGAGATAATTTTGGATTGTTTAAAGAAGTATAGTTAACTAAATATTTAACATTTCTCACTTCAAAACGTGATTTGAAAACCTCCGCCGGTTTGTAAATCCTCCATCCTGCCTGTCTACCTGCACGCTGTGCGTAGGCAGGTGCTGGCACTATGGTAAGCAGGTAATCCTCTCAACACTTTGTATTCGGGAAAAAGGTAAATCCTGTGCACAGTATCCTGCGGAAAAGGGTGAAGTATAAATCACTAATATTTTTTCAAAATGAATTCTTTTCTGTCTGCCGACAGGCAGGCAGTTTCTCAATAACCGTTGATATCTCCTAAAACAACCTCTTTGTACTTTTGTCTTGATACAAAAGTACCAAAAAATCAAGACCGGTTTAAAAATGTTGCTAAAATTCAATGAAAATGCCTAAAAAATAAAAACTCACTTCGTTCAAACAGTTTATTTTTCTTAACGGTCTTTTCGTAGAATTTCTTAACGCCATTTTTAAAATGGTCATTTTTTAGTTTAACCATATTTTAGCTTATTTTGAATTATCTATGTCGTTACATGCAGATCATATTACAGTTGTATTATTAATATGAAGTGAGAAATGTTAGTAAATATTTTAATAGTCCATTACAAATTACTGTTGCATGGTATCATATGATACCATTAAATTATGATAAACAGACCAACATATAAAGAGCTAAATGGGAAAATCAATCTTGCTAAAAAATTTGTCAAAAATAATCAGTTTGATATAGTAGATCCCGTACCCTTTGCATTGGATCTTATTGAATTGGACTGTGATGCAGATCAGGAAACAATATCAACCATTTTAGACGAAATTACACCAAATGATTACGTTGGATCGCGACCTCCTCAAAAATCCTATAAAAGTAAAATTAAGGGCAGTGATCTTTTTGCCTTTGCTTGGGAAAGTAGATGTTTGAAATGCAAGGCATACTTCAAATTTGCAATAATAAACGATACTCTATGGTTGGTCTCGTTACATAAAGATAAGAAATAACATGACACTAAATATGAGAGAAAATAAAACAATGATTTGTCCGAATAACCACGGAAAAATGATACGTAAAGAAATGAGAAAAAAAGCGGTATTACGTGATATTCCTGTAAGTGTAAAAGTTGAGGAGTATTTATGTGAAATCTGCGGATTTGAAGCGGGTACTCCTGAACAGACAACCATAATAAAACGGAAATTATGTGATGCATACCGTGAGAAAGTCGGACTACTATCCGGAGAACAAATTAGAAGGTTAAGATCTAAATTAAATCTAAGTCAAAAAGCTCTTGCAGAATCATTAGGCGTTGGTATAGCAAGTGTTAAACGATGGGAAACAGGATCTATTCAGAATGTTTCAATGGACAAGTCCCTGCGAAATATATTAAATGCTGTGAAACCAGGAAATGACCATTCCGGAAATCAATTATTTTCAATACCAAGGGTGAAAAAAGTAATCCTCGAGTTTGAAAAGTACCTTGGGAAAAAGTTACTTATTAAAAATGATAAATTACTATTTACAGCTAAGTATTTGTGGTATGCTGATATGCTATCGTTCAGAGAACTGGGAAAAAGCATAACAGGCAGTAGCTACGCCGCTCTACCTTATGGTCCCCAACTCAACAATTATAGCGACTTAATTGACGAAATTATTCATGCAAATGTATCAGACGCCAAAGCATTAACAAATGATGAGTTAAAAATCATTCAAAGAATCGCAATAAAATTTCCCAATAAATATGATGTGTATCGTGCTGCTCATAATGAAATGGTCTGGAAACAAAAAGCAATTGGAATGCCAATCCCTTATACGGATTCAGTACTGTTATCAGAGATTTAATCAATAAACGATATTGAAATCCTATTGGTCAAATGTAATAAAAAATCCATGAAACAAAGAGGAGTTGAAAACCAGCCTCATTTAACAGGCACTCTCCATTGCCTGTTAGACTTTGATTTTGGGATGAGTTTTGATATAGGTTATGAGACAGAAAAGGCTGTTTTGGGATGGGTTTTTCAGATTATTTTAGTTTGTCTTAAAAAGGATGGTTTTTGTGACGGGTTCATATAAGGAATATGTCAATATATGGAAAATGAATATTACTATAGAATTTAATGTATCCTTTATTTTAGGAGAATCCATAAATAATTAGTTCGAAGGTTAGGATATTTCTTTTCATAGTTGACCAATCAAACTTATCATAAAAAATCTTTATTTAATTACGATGGAGTTATATCGACTTATTTTAATTCAGAAACAGATTCTGTGACTAGAAACGTATGAGCAATTGTAAGGAATTCGGAGAATTCCTTGTGATAATAAAGATCGGTAGATTCATAATCTAACATACCGTCATCTCCTTCTTTCTTGAATTCCTTTTCCAATATTCGAAACGCTAATGCTTCCGAAATAACTTCAGCAAGAATCGTGTGATATACTGGAAAGTTTATTCCAGGATACTTCTCTTCACTTGGTTCGCCCAGATATTTCCTAATAGAGGGATGTTTAGCCCCAACTAACAACAAATATGGATCATCAATATCCCATTTATACCGAACTGACCCAAAATCCTCTTCAACTGGTTTAAACTTTAACTTTATACTACTCGGTGGTTTACGTTCCTCTACAACAACAGAAGTTTCTGCAATTGCAAAACCTTTAATATGGGCAGTTATTCTTGTTTTTGCCTTTAATTGCCTTCCTTCTATGGTGCAGTGTCCAGAATATACTCCCGGTATATCAGTTCCTAGAAATCGACAACTTCCACCACCTTTTACAATAATTTCAGTATAATGAGAAATAATCTGTGCTCTTAATGGTATTTCTATTCTATCGCTGGTTTTTAACCAGATTGCTATCTTTTTTGGTTTGTTAATTTGTAAGTGATATTTTAGTTTTTCAAAAGAAAGCCCTTCAGGTAATTCAAGAGGCGGTGGTTGATCAATAACTTTTACAAGCACCGAGGCATCATATCCATTAGATCGTGCTTCAATGTAAGCTTCAGCACCAATTTTAGAGCTTTCTACTTTGAACGTTGATTTTCCGATTCTTCCGTAATCTGAAAGTTTCTTCAAAAATACATATGGTGGAGAAATTTTAACATCCTCAGGATCACTACTAATAATACTAATAGGCAATGATTTATTTAATGCTTCATAATGCTTGACTATAATTGAAAATGTTTTAGGTATATTTACTATAATTGTCTGTTCGTTCGGAGGAATAATATGCAAACCTATGGATAGATTATCAATAGCACCTTTATCAATTGTGCCAGGTGGTATTCTGTCTTCTAATTCCTTTAATTTTCTCTCGAAAACTTTTGAGATCTTCTTTGAAAGACTATTTAATTTACTCTCGAGTTTTTTATTTGTAACGTTTCGCTTGGACGATTCCTCTGCAGTCTTTAGTTCTTCAATAAATGGTCGTAAAATTTCTTTACACTTATCATACAATGCCCGTGAAAAAGGGTGTTCTATAAATAAGCCTTCTCGGAATGGGTCTAATAATCTTTGGGGATTATATTTAGGGTGAGCAGGGTAATCAGGATCTGATTCTTCACGGTCATCATATTCGCGCACCAAATCATCAATATATTCACAGGTAACTTCGCCAGTAAATCTCCATACCGACGGTTCGGATGCAAGTCCAAAATACGTACAATCATGTATTGTAACATTACTTTTTACCAAAATACCCTCTCTATAAAGAGAGCTTTCTTGCTCAAAAGGAGAGCTATGTTTACGAAGAATAAAATGAAATTTTGCCTGTGAATAATGTGGAATTGTGAAATCACTTTCTAGTACAATTTCACCAGTAGGATATTTATAAAAAAGTTTGTCCTTTCGTTTTTTATTAAGGTCTAAAAGTATCACTTCTCTATTAGTATTAGAAAATATATCACGTAAGGGATAATACCTGGAAAATTCTTTAATTAATCTTTCATGCAGAGGAACTTTAAATCGGCCTTCTACATGGATCGTAACTACTGTACCATTGCCCCTCATTATACCAAGTTTCTTACGAATGTCATCATTGACTTTCTTTTGGCGTGTGTTTTCAAACTTACATTTTAGTGAAGGTGGAATTATCAAATGATTATAATATCCATCTTTGATACTTTCAAAATGAACAGTTCCGAAAGCTGCAACATCTCTTGCACCTCTACCATGTAGACCCCTACGTAGCTTCCCTTTTTCGAACCCTGAAGTTCTCTTACCCAATTCACCAAGTTTATTATACATTTCAAATCTACTCATTCCTTCAGCTCTATCTCGAACCCTAACGATAGTTGGACTTCCTTTTTTTCTTCTAATCTCAATTAAAATTTTCCCTGAAACTTGTATTCTTTCCTCCTCTAAACTACGATAGCTATCATCTGTATTTGTGATTAGTTCCACAAGCCCACGCTCGATTTTCCCCCTCATTGCTCTTTCCATATTCTGACGCTTATAGCGCCTATGAGCACCAAGATCCCACTCATTTGGTATTTTATTTTTCTGCATTAAAATCACTTCTTTTTAACTCCAGTATTGAACTAAACTTTTTTCGACAAAAATCTATATAATTTTTAACCTCTTCCTTATTCAATTCTTCTGCAATAGATGAAAGCTGATTCAAACGATCATTTAATTTTTCTGATCGTGTATTTATAGTACAGATTAGTGATTCGGCAAACTCAGCGTGAGAGAATTCAGTATTTTCACTTTCAATAAGGAACTTTTTAAAAGCTATACTTCTATATAACTCTTCCAATTTTCTATCAATTTGTAGTCTTTTACCCCCAATTTTATTTTTATTTAAACTTTGTTCAATTCTGGATAAGTTTTCCTTAATCCACTTAACACCATTGACAGTAAGCATCCATCCTCCAATAATTTTAACTGTCTTTTTTCTTTCAGTTTCTCCAATAACTAATTCTCCGTATTGCTTTTTTTTTGCAGCCTCCAATGCAAACAAGGATGGAAGCATATCAGGGTACTGTGAATATTTTACCCATGAGAATTTTCTAGGGGCGATTTTGAAACATTCCAATGCGATATCTTCAGTTTGGATGCGTTTTTGCCAACCCCCTAAAATATAAAGTGCATAAATGACTATGTCCATATTACTCAAATTTTTAGATTTATCTTTCATATTATTTTTTTATGTCCTTATTGCATCTAACTCATTAAAAACTAAATTTATTTGGTTTTTTATTCTCAAAGCTTTGTTTACATGATCTTAATTCTCTATCAATTGTAGACCATATTTTTTTCAATTGCTCATCCGACCAACTGTACATTCTACGATTTGAACAATTTGACAAAACTCTTAAGCTTTCAAGAACACGATTAATTCGTTTTTCAGCCACTCTCGTAAATCGTTCTTCTTTTGTCTCTTTCATTAATTTCTCCTATTACTCGTTTTAATTTGAGCAAAATGTAGAAAATAATATCGAATAATGCAACAAAATATTTTATATAATGATTAATAATATGATTATAAATCAGTAATATTTGTCTATATCTATATAATAATATTTATTATTTATGTTTTATTTAAGCATAATAAAATAATGAGTGCAATTATATTGGAATAAAATGAATATTATGGAAATATGATAGGCCAAATATTGTTATAACTTACTCACCAATCCACAATAAAAAAAATATCACACTTTTAAAAATATTCGCCAAGACGCTACAAAAGTTAAACACCGTCCTCTCACTACCCTGCCGATATTTTATCGACGATCTAAAATGTATTATGAGTTCACTGCTCTTTTTTTACAGCATTGAACAATTTGAAAAAGTATGGTCACTAAAACTAGTAAGTACCTGATAAATAGGATAGGTCGAAGTAATTCCCTGTCCGCCGTAATGCGAGTGAAGATGGGAGTTCCCTCCCCGATGGTAGGCGGGGAATCTCGCCCGGGGTACATCTCTACTCTACGTTACGAGGAGCAAGCTATCAATAATATTAGTATAATTCCTCATATTCTATTTGTATGATTTTCTTATGCCGGACAAATGCTTGGAAAAGCGTAGATGAACTTGGATTACATCATTTTTTGAATAAGTTTTTGTGTTTTATCCTTACTTAATCCAAGACTTCGAAATGCCATGGGTCCTCCTTCATCCAGGACGGGGTCCAAATCATCCAAAGTTTTCCTCTCTTTATTTTGCCAGAATAGTCCTATGTAGATTTCATCGCCCCAAACCATAGCTTTCTCACATGCGGCTTTCCAATCAGTGGGGTCATGATCCACATCTTCGAGATGAACCGTACGTTCTTTGAAAAATTTGTGAGTATTGATTTTATTGTAAGTGACACACGGACTAAATACATCAACGTGGGAAAAACCCTTGTGGAGTATAGCCTGTTTAATGATTTCTACCATATGTTTACTATCGCCCGTAAAAGCTCGTGCTACAAATGTGGCTCCTGCCATGATGGCAGTGGTAATCGGATTTATCGGTAATTCTATATTTCCAAAAGGGGTGCTCTTGGTTATCATACCGAAGCTGCTGGTTGGAGAATTTTGTCCTGTGGTTAAACCATAAATCTGGTTATTCATAACGAAGTATTTGATGTTGATATTTCTTCGAGCCGTATGCAAAAAATGATTCCCACCAATTCCATAACCATCGCCGTCACCTCCAATAGCAATCACAGTGAGTTCATGGTTTGCGAGCTTGACTCCGGTAGCTACCGGCAATGGACGTCCGTGGAGTGTATGCATACCATAAGCATTGAAGTATCCCGGGAAATTTGATGAGCAGCCGATGCCACTTGTGATTAATAATTTATGGGGTAGTATCCCGAGTTCAGCGCAAGCCTTGCGAACAGCGTTGAGAAGACCAAAATCCCCACACCCAGGGCACCAATCGGGGTCAACCTTTCCTTTGTATTCTTTCGGTGATAGCTTGGTAATAACTTCACCGTTGGATTTCTTTTTAATTGATGTTAGTACTTCACTCATCGATTTTTCTCCTTATACAATAATTTCGTGAACAGGAACATAAAGTTTGGTTTTATTCGCCAATATCTCTTTAACCCCATCAGTTACATGGTGTGGCATAAAAGGTTCTCCGTCATATTTGCGAATGTGTGCATCCACATCAAGCCCGGTTTCACTTCGCATATACCGGTAGAAAAGTCCGGAATAATTATTTTCCACAATTATTGTTTTGTTACTTTTTGACAGGATATCCGTTATTACTTCACCATGAAATGGAACGATCCATTTGACATGAAGATGGTTGGCAGAAATTCCTTTATTATTTAGTTGCTGAACAGCTTCATTTATAACACCGTATGTAGTTCCCCATCCGATAAGTGTCACTTCAGCGGATTCAGATCCCTCTAACTTGGGTGGATCAATTTCTTTTTCGATTCCGATCAACTTTCGCTGGCGTTTTTCAAGCATTGCCTGACGCTTATGTGGGTGAGTATACTCGTCACTGATCAGCACTCCGTATTCATCATGCTCATCAGTAGCAACTACATGGACATATCCCTCAATCCCGGGAAGAGCCCGGGGAGAGACACCACTATCTGTAAATTTGTACCGTTTGTAACCGTCAGTTTGAGTGGACTTTGTAATAAGTTCACCTCTATCGATTTTGGGATGTAAATCGATGTCATCCGGATCAAATGAGAAAGTTCCCTCGGCAATTAATTGATCAGAAAGGACAATCGCCGGACATTGGTATTTATCTGTCAGGTTAAATAATTCCGGAATCGTATTAAAACCATCAAGGGCGTCTAAAGGTGCAACAATTATACGCGGGAAATCTCCTTGACTTGCACCCAATGCCTGCCACAAATCTCCTTGCTCTGTTTTTGTCGGAACCCCCGTGGAGGGTCCACTCCTCTGGACATTGACGATGACGAGGGGTATTTCCATCATGCCGGCAGCGCCAATCGCCTCTGTCATCAAAGCAAAACCACCTCCGGAAGTAGCACACATGGAACGGCAACCGGCATGGCTTGCACCTATCACCATATTGATTACACTGATCTCGTCTTCCACTTGTCTAACCATGATACCTAATTCTTGTGAGTTTCGCGCCATCCAATGTAAAATTCCAGTGGAAGGACTCATAGGATAAGCGCTGTAGAATTTAACACCCGCAGCAGCAGCACCCATAGCCATGGCTTCATTGCCACCCCAAACACCGAGCGGTTTGGAGCCCCTGGGTACGTTTTGGGAATTAACCGTAAAATTCTTTTTTGCGTATTCGTACGATGCCCTTCCAACGCTTACATTTAATTCTACAACTTCTTCACCTTTTCGAGTAAACATGTTAACAAGAATTTTCTCAAATTCTGTTATATCTAAATTTAAAATTGATAAAACAGCCGCAATGGCAGCTGTGTTTTGGATTAGTTTATTTCGGTTATTATTGGACAGTTCATTTACAGGTATTGGACAGAAATGAACACCTTCTGTGATTTCTCCTGGCTGTATGGTATCACTGTTAAAAAGCACCCAGGTGCCTGGTTTCATATGGACAAGGTGTCGGTCCATGGTGTCTTGATTTAAGGCAATGAGTAAATCAAACTTATCACCGTGTGTTTTAACCTGTTCACTTCCCACACGAAAGGTGAGAAGACTGTGTCCGCCTCGGATGATGGACTGGTATGCATTATAGGCGTAAAAATGGAGCCCCCGACGGGTAAATATTCTTGTTAAAATATTCCCGGGAGTGGCAACGCCTTGACCTGCTGCACCCCCAATGGCTAAGGTAAAATCAAAATTACTCACACTCAATAGCTCTCCTTTTCCGTATTTTTTTAGAAAAATATTCAATTAGTTTGGTAAATTTACCTCTTAATGATTTATTATAGAAACTATTATACAACAATAAATGAGCGCAATAAAATTGAATAAAACAGTTACGGAATACTCCATATTTATGATTATTTGTAGCGGTCTGGTTTTCGGGTTTAAAAATAATCCTGTGGACGCCTCAAATTTTGATCCTGCAACCTTACATCTGAAAGTTGCCTATGCGGTCAGAATATCATCACCGCCTGTTATTGATGGCGACTTAAGTGATTCAGTATGGAGAGAGGGAATACCCATCACCGATTTACTTCAAGTTGAACCGGATAATTTAATGCCTCCTACAAAGCTAACAGAGGTGCGAATTCTTTATGACGATAAAAACCTGTATGTTAGCTTTCGAAACTTTGATTCAGAACCGGATAAAATTATGAGAAGACTTGCTCGCCGTGACATGTGGATGGAGGCAGCCGCTAATAATGCTGACTGGGTCAGCATTGCCTTTGACAGCAGAAATGATAATCGAACAGGTTATTCATTTATGGTTAACGCTGCTGGCGTTGAACTCGACGCCTATATTTATAATGATGATGATTATGATATCAGTTGGAATGGAGTTTGGGATGCGAAGGTAAAAGTAGATTCTCTTGGTTGGACTGTGGAATATCGGATACCATTTTACCTTTTCTGGTTCAGTGATGAACTCGAACAGACATGGGGATTAGAACTAAATCGGGCAATTTATCGCAAACAGGAATTCCATGAATGGCCAGCCAAGAAAAGAGGAGTAGAGGGCATTGTTTCCAGATTTGGGATACTTAAAGGTATCAAGGACATTCCGACACCTCACCAATTCGAAATATTACCGTATGTTTTAGGCGGGAATCGTACTGGAAATAAGAACGAATTAACCCGCAATATAGGATTCGATACAAAGTATAGGCTTGCCAGTAACACAACCCTTAACCTCACTGTTAATCCGGATTTCGGGCAGGTGGAGGCCGATCCTTCAGTACTGAATCTCACCGCTTTTGAAACATTCTTTGAGGAGAAGAGAATATTTTTTATTGAAGGAGGCTCCTTTTTTAAAACCCGAATCCAATTATTTCACTCCAGGAGAATTGGAAAAAAGCCTGGGTATTTTACACCGGAAGATGGTAATATTGTAGAAAGTCCCGAAGCTACAACAATACTTGCCGCTGCAAAACTTATGGGAAGATCAGCTTCTGGAATCGAATTTGGTGTCATTGAAAGTGTTACGGATCGAGAGTATGGTATTTGGGAACATACCGTGGACGGAGACACTGTTAGAGATGGTATATTGTTAGAACCTTATACTAATTACTTTGTTGGACGGGTCAAAACTCCGGTCTTTAATGAGCTTTCTTCCGTGGGATTTCTGGCTACGGATATAAGGAGATATAAGGGAATGTCAGCATCCACAGCGGGTTTGGATTGGAGGTTTAAATTATTTGATAATCGATTTTCATTTTCAGGTCAAGTCACAGGTTCTCAATCTGAAAAGAAGTATGGGTCTGCAGGAAGATTCTACCTGGAATACAGTGATCCGGTATGGTGGGATTTGAGAATAGTTGGATCTTGGTTCGACGACTCCTTTGAGATCAATGAGTTAGGATTTTTAGACCGGAATGGGACATGGACTTTAGGAACGTTTGGCGGAATCCGACAACAAGATTCTTGGGGTACTTTCCTACGGAATAATTTGAGATTTAGATTCTTTTATAAATCAAGGATCGATGGGTTACTTCTTTCAAAAAGCCTGAATTTTGAACAAGAAAATATTATGAAAAATTATTGGGCTTTTGGTTTTGGAACAGAGATTAACTTTCCATCCTTCAGTGATGATGATACATTTAAAGATAATTTGGCGTGGGAAATCAGGTCGCCCAGTTCATGGGCACGATGGGCTTGGTTAAGAAGCGACAATAGAAAGCGAATTGTCGTCAATCCAATTTATGGTTTCGGAGAGGATAATTTAGGAGGGGGAGGTTATATGGCAAAATTAGTTGTTACCGTTAATCCCACCGATTATCTTACTTTTTCAGTTGATGCAACTAAGTCTTTATATAATAATAAGGTTGAGTGGGTGGGGGTTGAAAGTGATACAAGCGGTGTTCAAATAGTATACAGTGATTCCAAGCAACAAATTAATGATATTCAACTACGGATGAACTGGACATTTTCACCTGAGCTGTCATTTCAGATGTGGGTTCAACCCTTCCGAGTCAATATGGACTATCGTCATTTCAAAAGCCTTCAAGCCCCCAGAACATTAGACTTTGAACCGTATGACTATGTGGATGATCCTGATTTCAAGATTAATAATACTGTAGGTACGTTTGTTATTCGATGGGAGTATTTACCAGGAAGTACATTATTTGTGGTATATAACTTAAATAACTCTAATTTCTTTTCAGCTGAAGATGATATCTGGGACAGATCGAATTCGAATGCGCTGTTGATTTAGTTAAACTATTGGTTTCAGATTTAGATAATTGTACTAACCCACGAGTAGCACTAACAGCCTGTTTGTGTTCGTAAGTTTTTCGCAATTTATCCCGAAGTTTCGGGGGTAGGATAATCCCGAAACTTCGGGATTGTCCTCGTGTCGAGACGTAATATCTTTAGTAATGATAACAACCCAATAAATATGCATATGTTCTTTAATATTTGGCATAAAATCGCACAATTTAGGTCTTAGTATATAGTGGATGTTCTCTTTCAGGTTGTAGTATTTCTTCATTAACGAGGAGACTGTCCGTCTCTACAAAGTCGGGGAGTTACTGACTATTGGGGGAAAAAATACCCACCACATTATATTGGAGGGTATCGTGGCTCGGGCTCCCGATGGAATCGGGAAACCAGCGACACAAGGATTTTCAGTCCTATGTTCCCCCTTATATTTGTGCACTTACAGGCGTTAGTGACCGTTTGGTGACCATGAATGTCCCAGAGTGTCCAAATTTGTCCTTTTTAAGGGTATTTTGTATAATTTAGGAATTAAAGAAAAACACATGTATATTGTTGATATTCACTAAGTTTAAAGTGTGGCTCGGGCCGGAATCGAACCAGCGACACAAGGATTTTCAGTCCTCTGCTCTACCGACTGAGCTACCGAGCCATATCAAATAACCGATTGCCTCCCTACTTTAATCGGTAGCTCCCGCCTGCCTTAATCATTTGGGCTGGAAGGAGGAGACTGCTTGTCCCGACAAAGTTGGGGAGCTAACGAGCTTGAAGCGTGCCGAAATTAATGGCGTTCTCGTGGAAAAACAACCGCTAAATAAGTCAATTTCTCTTCGTGAAATGATATGTAGATTTCACTTGACAGCCTTTTCAAGAATGTCTATGTTTGCCGTCACCTTTTGTGGTAAAGTGAGAGATTAACCAGGAATTGATAAATTGAAAGTATTGATAGCTACTCGAAATAAAAATAAAGTTAGAGAGTTGAAACATATTCTTGAATTGAATGGGATGGAAAGTCTATCCCTCGATGAATGGGATAAAGGAAATACTATTCCGGAAATAGAAGAGGTAGGCAATACATTGAGGGAAAATGCATTTATCAAGGCTCGTACCGTGTTTTCGTTGACAGGTATATCAACAATTGCTGACGATACTGGACTCGAGGTGGATGCTCTAAATGGAGCACCTGGTATTTATTCGGCAAGATATGCCGGTGAAGGATGTTCTTATGAGGATAATGTAAATAAGTTGCTGGAAAATTTGGAGGGGGTTTCTGCAGACAAACGATCAGCAAGATTTAGAACGGTTGCATGTTTCATTGATGGAAAAACGGAACTCTCTTGCGAAGGTATCGTAGAAGGGTATATTTCAGAAGCACCACGCGGGTCTAAGGGATTTGGTTATGATCCTATCTTTTATCTGCCGGAATTAGGTAAAACATTTGCACAACTTACTGAAGAGGAAAAAAATCAAATAAGTCATCGAAGTAAAGCTATGTCGAATTTAATTCAATGTTTTCCTGATAAAATTATCTCTAATTTTGAATCATCCACAGATTCATTAATATTTTCTAAAATCCCTGGTAATAGGAACTAATATAGACTAACTGCTACCTGCATGATTTCTTGGAATTAACCAGGGATCAAAACCAGACGGTACTTAGTGCAGAAGAAGAAACGAATATCTTCTTTTTCGGATGTTCTGTGCCGAAAAAGATGGAGTGCAGGAGCAGTGTTTATCTGTCTGTTTCTATGGGCATTTTTATGGGCTCAGGAACAGGGTGATGGTCTGCGCCCTGACTACATTGATCTTGTGACTACCTCAGACGGTTATGTCTCCGCCCCATTACATTCTAATCTCTATACTCATACCTCAGAATGGATCGTGAATCCATTTGATCAGATTCCTCAACCTTTATTCGGAATGGATTCTGTTTCCTCACTGCGGGGTGTCTTTGATGTTCGTTATGATGGATTTGAAAGATGGGCTGAAGTTTCATACGATTGGTCTGTGATTGTCATTTATGAAGCGCACGAAGGATTGCTGTATAAGATTCCTTTTGCTGCTCCCATGGATTGGTATTTTCAACAGCGGATTATTCAAAATCGCTATGCCAATTTTTATGAGGTTATGATGAGAGAAAGTAAAGAGAAAAAGAAGCAACGAAGACAGAAAATAGAGGTCTTTGGTCTGGACACCGGCGCTGGGAGAGTATCATTAAATATTAGTGGAAATATCACAATCACAGGGAAAATGGTTTTCCAGGATCAGGAATTGGCACGATCAAGTTTCCGGGAAGCTCAAACCACTCATTTTGAATTTGATGAACGTCAACAACTACGTAGCGAAGGTAAAATTGGTGACCGGGTTTCCGTATTTCTGGACTGGGACAGTGAGCGAGATTTTGACTGGGAGAACAATATTCGAATTCACTACTTCGGAAAGGAGGATGAAATTATTCAAAAAATTGAAGCGGGGAATATCTCCCTTTCTCTCCCTTCCACCCAGTTTGTCAGCTTTTCCGGTAGCAGTAAAGGGTTATTTGGAATCAAGTCCATCATGAAATTAGGACCGGTGGACATCACTTCCATTATGTCCATTGAGCAGACAAGGAAAGAAAAAAAGAAATTTAAGGGAGGAACGGAATCTCAAGGTCAAGCGATTCTTGACTACAGGTACCGAAAGAACCAATATTTCTTTATAGATCAGGTGTTTCGCGATGGAGGATCGGTATTGGATAATGATGGGATTGTCCAATTTCATAGTCAGAATCCGGATGCACTATTAGATATGCCTAGTTTTTACCCTCTTGACGAATTGGGGAGACATCTATTGGGAAATGTAGTTGTATCAGAAATAGAAGTGTTTAAAGGAGTGGGCGCTGCCGCAGGTTCGGGGACATTTTATGGTTTGACATATGTAGACCCCGTTTTCAAAAATGGCAGGTGGAAGGACAGAGACCCGGAAAATGCAGATACAACGAATAATGGCTTCTTCCGGAGATTGGTCCGGAATGTGGATTATTTTGTCAGCGAAGATTTGGGATTTATACGACTTACCACACCAGCGCAAATTGAAAAAATCGCTGTCTCTTACCAACTGTCCGAACGTAAGGTAGCGGAGCAAGATCCCACAGTAAACATAAAAGAAGTGGGTGAGCTTACTTTCGACATAGAAGAAGGTGACACCATTCACCTGAAACTTATAAAACCCGATGATCCAAGACCCTCTCATCCCACATGGCCCTTGGCATTTAAAAATGTCTACTATTTAGGGACGTCAAATATTAATAAAGAGGGATTTACCTTGGAGATTATTTATAAAAATGGGGTTTTAGGGGATGATATTTATGATGAAAACGGAAACACGTTTCTCAACTTATTTGGGTTGGATAATTTTGATGAAAATGGCGCTTTAAATCCGGATGACCTTATGGACCTTGGCAATCCCAACATCCTTAGTCTTATTAGCGGGGAGCTGATCTTCCCCCTGCTCCATCCCTTTGAGATGGATTCGTTAGTCTTTGTGATGGACAATCCAACACCTGATGACCCGCTTTATAGGGGGGAAGGGAATCTGAATACAGCGTTAAAGCAAATCCTTCCCGATTCCGCGCTCATGTATCGGGGGACTGTTGATCAACAGATACGCAACGAGTCAAAATTTGACATCAGAGTGACATATACAAACACAAGTTCCACAATCAATCTGGGTGGATTTATGCTGGTGGAAGGGAGTGAAGAGGTCAGATTGAACAACGTTTTGCTTCAAAAGGATAAAGACTATGTTATTGATTATTTTTCAGGCACCCTCACATTTTTAACGGATGCCATTAACGATCCGTCTGCTGATCTTGAAATATTGTATGAAAAACATGAATTGGTTTCTTTTGATAAAAAAACTATTGTTGGTGCGCGGGCTCAAATGGACCTTGGAAAGAAGTCCTTTATTGGGATGACGGCTCTTTTTTACAATCAATCTGTCATCAACGAGAAAATAGAAGTTGGTTATGAGCCCACAAAAAACTTTATATGGGATATAAATGGCAGGTATGAATCAGAAATAAACTTATTAACTCAGGCAATTGATAAACTGCCGCTGATAGAGACTACAAAACCTTCCCTTTTTACGATTGAAGGAGAATACGCTCAAGTGCTACCCAATCCCAATCCTATTAATAATGAATCTACTGGGGATCGCAATGGCGTGGCTTACATTGATGACTTTGAGGGAGCCAAAAGGACAACCAGTCCGTCGATTAACCAGCGTTTCTGGAACCGATCCTCAGTGCCGGTCGGTATGGACCCGACGCATCGTGCTCAGTTTTTTTGGTACAATCCATTTACGCAATACAGGACAAGAGATATTTGGCCCAACTTGGACACAGGAATTCGTGCGGGCAATGAATTGACGGATATTCTCCGACTTAATTATAAACGTCGTGATGGAGTACTTCAGGATTCATCCTGGGCAGGGATTACGTCAAGTTTTTATACCAGCGATTACAATCAAACAGGTAGCAAGTTCTTTGAAATATGGCTGTTTGGTGATGAAGGAAAAATAACAGTCGATTTGGGATTCATAAGTGAGGATCAAAATAACAATAACGATTTCGATACTGAAGATAAACCGGAAGCGGGGCTTTTTATCGGCAACACGCTTTTAGAGGAGGAAGAGGATATTGGTCTGGACGGCTGTGAAGATCAGTATGAAGATGGATATGGCGGATGTTTGCCAAATGGATATACTTACGAAGATGCTCCAGATTCCTTAAAATATTCTGGAAGTGACCCAGATGATCCAAACAGTGACAATTGGTCTTATAATCAAAATGATGTTGAACGACCCAGAAAATACCGCTTTGTAAACGGCACCGAAAGAAATGGATATCCGCCGGCAGGATTAAACCCCCTGCAAGGCGCCTTGTATCCTGATACGGAGGACATCAATCGAAACGGGACATTTGATGTACGAGACGATTATTTTACGTTTACATTTGATCTGAGCGAAACGAGTGATGATTGGTTCAATTACCAGGGTGGATTGACGGAAACAGGGTGGCGACTGTATCGAATTCCCTTGGTGGCATTCAATAAAGCACGTGATGGGGGTGACATCGCCTGGGACACTATCAAGTTCATGAGGTTGGTTGTGAGTGGAATCGAAGACAGCTCGGAAGTCTGGATAGCCAAATTAGAAATGGTGGGTAATGAATGGCAGGAGTTAGGAGTAAGAGCAAATTTAGCGGAAGATTACGTTATTGATGATTCGGTTTTTGCCATTACTGTGGTGAATACGGACGATAACTTGGAATATGCTCAGAGTGTGGAGGAAATCGGAGTTCAGGGAGAATACGATCGATTGAATGAGGTTCGTTTGAAAGAGCAGTCCCTCGTTTTAAAGTTTACTGATTTGGGACCGGGAGAGGAAGGTGCTGCTCAAAAGAACCTATTTGAACTTCGAGGAGACAAGGCGCAAAGCTATCTTACCTATAAGAAATTGAAATTGTTCACGTACGGAGCCAGTAATCATAGTGATGAAAATACCTCTGATGTGGAATTTTTTATCAGGTTTGGTCGAGCCGATGATTACTATGAACTTCGTCAACCGGTGTATAGTGGGTGGGATTCAAAACTGAAGAGAAACTTTATAGAAATTGATTTGGATTTTCTAACAGAAATAAAAGTGCTGAACCCTGAAAATGAATTACCACCCAATCACATATTTACCTCATCTGATACCACAAGAGAATACATAATCACTTCTGAAGATGGTGTAGACACATTAAAACGATATTACATCCAAGGAGCCCCCTCACTTTCCAGATTGCAATATTTTATTGTGGGGGTAAAAAACACACACCCGGACTCTTCCATCAGCGGGGAAGTGTGGATAGATGAACTTCGTCTATCCGGTGTCAGAAAAGATGTGGGTACTGCTTTCCGCGTCCAATCAAAACTTCAATTGGCGGATGTTGGGAATGTGACAGTGAGCTACAATCGTAAAGATGCTGATTTCCATGTCCTCCAAAAGCGGTTGGGATCAGGCAGGTCATCCGAAAAGTTTCGGATAGATAGTCGAATCAGTATTGATAAGCTGTTTCCTCAGCGGTGGGGATTAAAGTTACCATTGAGTATGGGATTTACAAATAATGTAACTACACCCAAGTATATCCCCGGGTCGGATATCCGATTGAACGAGGACGCAATACCTGACTCAGTCTTGGAGGAAATGCTTACAACGAGTAAACAAATGTCGTTAACCACTTCTTTATCTAAATCCACGAAATCTGACCATTGGTATACACGTTATTCTATCGATAGGATTAAATTAAATTTTTCCGGCAGTCGTGGATTGGAATCAAATGAACAGACAGCTCGTAGATTCACGAGGAATTACAACGGTGGTACCAGTTACAACCTCCCTTTCGGCAGGGATAACTATGTCTCACCTTTGAAATTCCTGAAAAGTATCCCCTGGTTAGGTAAGAAGGTGGGGAATACGCATCTTTATTATACGCCTTCCTCAATTGATTTATCGGCAAATGTGAGTGAAACATTCACTGAAACAACTCCGCGCGTTGGTGACTACAAAGAAATTTATAACATGGGACTCTCAAGGAATTTTAAAGTCAATTATACTATTTTGGAAAACCTGAAAACCAATTACAACAAAAATATCAAGAGTGATATGAATCAGTTTCGTGCCAGGCATCTGGATGCGGTGAAAAACTTGAAGCCTGGTATTGTATCGGATGCGACGGAGAATTTGTCAACAACCTTTAACCCTACAATCTTATCCTGGTTAAAACCGTCGCTGAATTATAGTTCAAATTATCGGTGGTCTAAGCCAAAAGATAGTACTCAGGAAGGAGCAACCATACAGTCCCAGCGAAGATTTTCATCGTCCATCACGTTAACACTAAAATCCATTATTGAGACAGTTTATACTCCCCCCAGGAAAAGTCGAACAACACGAAGGCGCGGTAAGACCCGTGTCCCCGATGAGCAGGAAAAGAAGAAGAAAAAACCACCTAATGAGGGAATTAAAACCATTTTAAAGGGAATTTATGCAGCAGTTAGTCGCGTAAACCCCATCAATATTACATACTCTGAGAATCAGTCACAAAATGCTTATCAGGTTCTTGGAAGTCCTGATCTTACCTATCGTTTTGGGTTTAGCGATGAATTAGGTTTGGATCATAGTGAAGACGCAGGAGTGAACCGCGGTTCAAAGAATTTTCAGTATGATTTTTCTATCAGATCAGGTCTCAAACTCATTAAACAGGTTAGCACAAATTTTAACTTTTCAAATAATCGCTCACTTTCAATCGATGGTAATAATATCCGGACAAAATCAGAGACCCGTGACTATTTCCCAAAGGGGGTGAAAGGAGACAAAGGATTCCCAATTGCAGGGTGGAATGTGAGAATCACAGGTGTAGAAAAGTGGCCACTCATTAATTTGTTGTCAAAGTCTGCTACCTTTGAACATGCGTTTGTGGGTAAAGAATCTCGATCCTGGCAAAATAATTCAATACAATCCTCTAAATATACTTCTTCCTATTCACCCTTAGCGGGATTTTCTATGACCCTGGTAAAAAATATCTCACTGTCTACTCGATATTCTATTGTGAATAGTGTGGATAACAGGTTCGGCGGGATCAACAGTACTCGATTAAAAAAAGATCGTACATTTACAGCAAGCACAAACTATACGCATCGTGGCGGCTTGAGAATCCCCATAGTTTTCTTCAGAGATTTTAACCTTGAAAACACAATCAATTTTACACTCTCCCTAGACTTTTCCGATTCCAAAACCAAAGAAAGAAATAAAGAAGGGGTAAAACTCACAACCACCGGTGAGCAGAAAAGTTGGAAAATTTCTCCTCGGATATCCTATTCCTTCACTCGGCGAGTTACAGGTGGAATATGGTATGAATACCGTGAAAGCAAATCCAAGGTAATCGGAAAAAAGATTGACAGAGATTTTGGTTTTGAGGTCAATATTGCAATTCAAGGATAAAGCGTGAAACGTAAAACGTGAGGCGTGATGAATGAAAGGTGAATGTAGAAGGAGGAATGAAAATGGATTATGACGAGTGGGTAAAGTCCGTTCCGGTTGAGATTAGGAATGATTCGTTGTGGAACATGGAAGCATATCGTCTATCTCTTTTTCTTTCTGATCCGGGATGGTACGATGTTACTAAGCTAATGAGTGATAAGCGCACTTTGGGTTTATCTGACCAATTGTATAGATCCTTGGGTTCTATAAGTGCAAACCTGGCTGAGGGATACTCTCGTGGTACTGGTAGGGACAGGGCTCGTTTTTATGAGTATTCTTTAGGATCGGCAAGAGAGGCTTGTGATTGGTATTTCAAAGGACGACATGGCTTGGGAGAACTAGTCGCAGAACACAGAATACGTTTTTTAACACAGATTGTACGTTTGCTATTAACAATGATACCACACCAACGGTCTTATCGGATAGGGGAACCTGAAGAGAAATATTTCACAAATAAACAGGAACTTCTCGAAGACGTTCCCATACCAAAATAAATTCCAAATCTGGTATGAAATTTAATGCTTGCTGCTTCATATTTCCCCGTATGATAGCCCCAATACGCTCATACTTCACTATAGAGCAGACAAGCTCCCTACCTGCCCGACAAATCCATTCCCGCCACAAAGAAGACGGACAGGCAGGCGGGCGGGGTAGGCACGTTTCTCGCAGAGTTCTGCGGACAGGTTCCCCCGACATTCGCTACGCTTCAGTCGGGATCTCCGCTGCGCTCCGACACGCTTCATGCTTCACGTTTCACGTTTCACGTTTCATCACCATCTTTCTCCCTGTCCTGCTGTTAGCTCAGGATATCCCCGTGTTCAATTCCGAAAGAGCATTTAATTTTTTGGAACAGCAATGTGAATTGGGCCCAAGAAATCCGGGGTCGAGTGGGCACCGGCAAGGGCTTCAATTCATATTGAAAACAGTTGTCCCTTTAGCAGATAGCGTTATCCAACAACAGTTTATACACATTGATCCTTATTCAGGAGAGATGCTGACGTTGACCAATGTCATTGCCCAATTCAACCCCGCGATGAAAAAGCGAATTTGGATAGCTGCCCACTGGGACACAAGGCCCTGGGCTGATCGGGATAGGGATCGGAAAAAGAGAAAACAACCGATCCTCGGGGCTAATGATGGTGCCAGCGGTGTGGCTGTTCTGCTTGAGTTGGCTTATCATTTATCACAAATCTATCCCAATGTTGGCGTGGATCTTGTTTTTTTGGATGGCGAAGATTTGGGTAAGAGGGGAGATTTGAGGAATTTTTTTATCGGCTCCCGGTACATTGCAAAAAATATTCCCACCGAGTTTCCCGAATACTGCATTCTGATTGATATGGTGGGAGATGCAGATTTGGAAATACCGAAAGAAGGTTATTCTGTTGTGCAAGCTCCCCATCTGGTGAATCAGTTGTGGCAGGAAGCAGAGGATTTGGGGTTGGCATCGTTTCAAAATGTAGTGAAGCATACAATTGAGGATGATCATGTTATTCTCTTTGAGGAAGGTGGGATTCCTGCAGTTGTTATCATTGATTTTGATTATCCGAATACAACCATCAATTATTGGCATACAACAGAAGACACTCCTGACAAATGCAGCGCTGAAAGTCTGGAGATCGTTGGGACTTTGCTGTTGTATCATATTTATAGGATAGAATGAAGAGACGAGATGGACAATTTACTATTTACTATTGACGATTGACTAACGTCGAATGAAGAATGACAAATGAATATTGAAGAATAAAGATTGATAAATGACAAATCACCAAGATAAAATAGCCAAATGCCAATTGGAGCGAAGCTCCCGATAAAATCGGGACGACCTTATGCCGGGAAAATCATGTGTCTCATATCACGTTTTACACCTCATCCCGAAGCTTCGGAACATCACACATAATGAATCACTTTTCACGTTTCACACACCACCAGACGGAGGAAATGATTGATATGAGAAGACAATACTTCTATATTCTCGGCCAAATGATTCGCACACAAAAGGTTTTCCCTCTTTTTTTTCTTGGACTGTTCATCCTTTCTTGCGAACCTCCTGTTCAGTCTGTTGATGAGACAGACTCCATCGAAAATATTCAATTCACCTATCTGCAGGAAGATCAGAGCATCTTTGTAGCGGCGAGACTCAAAGATCCATTTAATGGAGTCGGATTGGATTTTGTAACATGGGTATGGTATGGGAAAAACGGTTTTGAGCATAGCACACCTGACTCTATGTTTCTGAATGATAATGGTGATTTTGGCGATATTTTAAAAGGTGACGATACATATTCCCGGAAAATTAATATTATCGATTTGGATTCAACGAATAGCCTTGTATATGAAGATACAGGTACTGTATACCTGAAAATTATCGCACAGTATAAAAACGATTCTTTATACAATTTATCAGATTCATTGAGCTTGGGAAATATCATCCCGCAGATAGTATCCATTGATGCTCCCGATACACTATTCCTCCCCAATTCCGGTTTTACTCTGGATACACTCAGTATTACGGTAACCGATGCAAATGGTGTCAAAGACATTCGTTGGGCAGCATATAAGTCGTTGAAACCCAACGGCACTTATGCCAATAACGGCAATCTTATATTTCTCTATGATGATGGAGGGGAGGAGATAATCTTTCAATCAGACCTTATTACGCTTACAAGTGGAGATATAATTGCTGGGGATGGAATATACTCGTATATCCTTCTTTTAGCTTCCGATACACCAGTGGGAACTTATGTGTGGACTTTTTATGCTCAGGATTTGAGTTATGCATATAGTACTCCTGTTGAGCATACGGTGATTGTGCAATGAGAACATTGGTTGTATCACTTATTCTATTTGGTTGGGTTATCGCACAAAACTTCGTTCCCAAAAACTTGGTGTTGAATGAAACAGCTTTAGGAGATTCTACAGTATCCGGACTTCAGAGTAACGTCATTGTTGAAATCCGTGCTCAGGGTGATAAATTTGTATGGTTGGGAACGGGACGGGGTTTGACTGTCTTACGGGATAGTACAACTTCACGCACATTTTATTCATCGACTAGCCTTACACATCATGTGGAATCGTTGTTTTTACCGGAAGGTGGAGTTTCGGCAATTGGAGTTGGAAGTAGTGATACTGTTCTTGTGGCGATTGCAACCAGTGTAAAGGGAGTTACCACCGGTGGAGGTCTTACACTTTCTACAAACAGTCAGGATACGACTGGAGTGAACTGGGTGTACTTCAGTCAACCAGTAGATAGTTCAGGGGATAGTTCTTTAGTTTGGGGGGGTGATACACTGAAAGCATTACCTATTACTGTCCCCCAACAGAATGTCACCTTTGATATTGCCATTAGTAATGATTATTATTGGATAGTCAGTTGGGCTGGAGGACTCCGTCGTCTGAATCGGGGCGTAAGTGAATCTGAGTGGGAACGGGTGCCTCTCCCCATGGATGAAATGAGCGAAATGAACTGTGGAGATGAAATTGAAAATTACCAATTGAACCCAAGAGATCCACCTCAGGGAAATCACAATCATAAAGGCTTTTCTGTTTTGGCTTACGGAGATACCGTTTGGGTAGGGACTGCCAATGGAATTAACAGGGGTATCCTGGATGATTCCGGCTGTATCGATTGGCAACATTATACTTATCCATTGAATGGGATTACAGGAAACTGGGTTGTAGGAATGGCAAAACAGGTAGTTAACGGAAAGAGGATCATTTGGGCGGTTACACTCAGGGCTGACCAACCCGGTGAAATCCATGGTATCAGTTATACCCCGGATGATGGGTTAACGTGGTTGTCGGTACAAATTCTGCAGAATGAAAGGGGATACAATATTTTCTCTACCGGTAATCTCGTTTATATTGCGACAGAAAATGGCCTTTGGAGATCGGAGGATGGAATCAATTTTGCTCTATACCGTCCAGCCATTGATGCAGCAAACAACGATCAAATTTTAGACAACAATGTGTTTGCTGTTGTGCATGACAAAAGGCCTTACTGGGACGGTACACTCTGGGTGGGGACGGGGGATGGACTTGCCAGAACGCCGGATCCGGGAAGTAATGAATCTATCTGGACGATATACCGAACCAATATAAGCCCCAAAAAGATTTATGCATATCCCAATCCATTTTCACCCAGGGTTCATAATCAGTTGGATGGAGATGGATACATCAGATTTCATATTCCCACAACCGGATTAAACAGGTTAAGAAAGTCAAACTTGATTAAGGTTTCCATTTACAATTTTGCTATGGAAGAGGTTCGTATCATTGATCACAGGTTAGGAAGTGGCAACGGTACTCTCAAATGGGATGGAAAGGATAGCGGGGGAAGTCTGGTGGCAAATGGCGTTTATTTTTGTAATGTGCTGTATGACGATGATGATCATTGGATAAAGTTGATGGTTGTGAAATGATGACTATTTTAGGGTTATTGCTTCCCGTCCGACTATGTCATTCTGCCCAGATATCGTTCTGGTGGTCAAGCGGACAGTTTTTTATGATCTTAATGTTTCTGACACCCAGGCTGTTGATAGATTTTTTGTATTGTTCTTCCTATCTATTTCCCCTTAGCAAAGGGGGTTTGGGGTTGTCTTAGAATACAGGAGTCTTGGTCAAAAGAGATGAAAATCTACTACAACCCAATATTGAAGCAGTTAGCAAGAAATATTCGTAACAAAAGCACCTTATCGGAAGTAATTCTCTGGAATCACTTGAAAGGAAGGCAGATGTGGGGATACCAGTTTATGCGACAAAAGCCTATTGGTGATTACATCGTAGATTTCTTCTGTAGCAAGCTCAGAATGGTCATTGAAATTGATGGTGGAAGTCACCACAACAAAGAGATTGTAGATAAAATCAGACAACGAAAATTGGAATCATGGAATTTGACAGTTTTGAGATTTGATGATTTAGATGTAAAGAAAAATCTTGAGGGAGTGTTAACTGCAATTGAGAATTGGATCTTAGAAAATGAGAAAGGATAGAAGAGTGGTCTTTGAAGACAACCCCCTTTGTCCCCCTTTTTTAAGGGGGATTAGGACTTAGGAGTCGATCTATTGGTCATTTCTAGAATATCAAAGTGAGGAAACGAATAGAATCGTGACAGTTTACCATAGACCCCCGAATAGTCATAAGCTCCTATCAGGGCAGGCACTTACCATTAACCAGAAGACTTTGTGGCTAATTCTTTTACTGATGTTTTCACTTGTGTCTGCGGATAACATAGGCGGGTATGCCGGAGGGTTTTTACGGATAGGTACTACAGCCCGGTCATTGGCTATGGGAGGTGGTCTAACTGCAGCGATTGATAATGGGTTTGCGGCAAACAACAACCCTGCTTCTCTGGCATTCATAGTAAAACGTCGCGTGACGGTACTGCACCACTTTCTCCCCATGGATCGATTTTTTGTTTCGTCATCGTTTGCTACCCATTTGCCCCCCTCTGCTGGAGTTGGATTGGCTTTGATTGGAGCGGGTGTGGACAATATCGATGGTCGGGATGGCTCGGGTCAACACACAAAAACGTTGTCTACCTCAGAATATGCCGCCTATATCAGTTTTGCCAACGAACTGATCCCGGGAATATCCATCGGGATTAATGTCAAGGTCCTTTATCATACTCTGGCTGCAGGAGAAACCATAACGGGTAAGGGGACTGGAATTGATGTTGGATTGTTAATTCACAGATTCGAGAAATTAGATTTAGGCGCTGTACTGCAGGATTTCAATGCAAAATATGCCTGGAAAACTTCAAAGTTATATGAGGAGAAGGGCGGGGATTACGAGGAGAAGTTCCCTATGCAAATCCGATTAGGATTTTCCTACCATCCTGGGATTTTTGAGGTGAACGGAGATTATACTTTTTTTTATAATGGAGATGTGGTGATTTCTCAGCGACTCCGTGCAGGCGGTGAATATCAAATTATGAAAAAGGTCGCTATCAGGGCGGGTATTGATAATTTTCTACCGGCCATAGGCGGAGGACTCAATTATTCTCTCCTGCAACGGGATGATACTTATGTGGATTATGCTCTCCGACTTGGGAGGGCTGGTGAAGGACTATCTCATATTTTTACGTATGTCTTTACCTTTTAATAAGTATGTTATATAAATTTTTCAAGATTTTACTGATTACTACGCAGTTATTTTATCATGTAGGCGCAATTGGCACCTCATTTCTTACCGTGCCAATATACCCAAGAGAACTTGCGCTGGGTGGGTTAAATCCTTCTATTATGGGAGATCCATCTCTTTATCATGGCAACCCAGCTTTGATTGTAGATTATCCATCCGCATCTACTGTTTTCTTTGGATATAATATCTGGTTAGCGGATACGAAAGGGATGTCACTATTGGTCACAAATCCTGTCTATGGAGGGACATTGGGAATTGGACTCCGTCAAATTTCTCTTTCCAACCTTGAGTTGAGAACGACAACACCCACAGATGACTATCTTTCCCTTTTTTCTGCATCAGGGACAACCTTGGAAGGTACATGGGGTAAGAAACTGAATCGTGCATATCTGGGTGCTTCCCTTCGGTGGATTCGAATAGAATCGTATATCCATGTATCCACAGGATTTTCTGCTGACTTTGGTTTCGGGTGGTCATTTCTGAAAAATAAAATAACCATGGGAGCAGCCTTACTGAATGTTGGGAAGATGAATTCTTTTAAGAAGGAGGTTCCGGAGCTTCCAACCTCGATCATAGCTGGTATTACAGTTAAGACTCATCCATTATTCGGACTGAGCAGTAAAAAATATGACACTTATACATCAATAGTTGGTGAATATTCAAAGGCTCATGGCTGGGTGGTTAGAATGTCCGGGGAATTATTTTACAATCCTGTTCGTTTTACACTGGGAACGAAATTATCAAATGAAGTCATGGGGGTAGGAATTGGGTTAGGAATTAACTGGCGTCGTTTTCAACTCAGTTATGGTCTGGAAATCAGCTCCCACCAGATCGATATTCCTCATCTTTTCCAGTTTGGTGTCACACTACCTTGATGCCTATTATCACTCTTAACCAGAAAAAATCCAATTAGATAGCAGTTCAAAATAGTCCTGCGTATCTTAAAAATGTTTACTAAAGATAAGACTAAGCGTTCACGTGTTTGAGTTTTCCCTTTGACCTGAAGTGTCTCCCTTGGAGGGAAAAAATTGAACACTATCATGTGGAGTTGCAGAGATTTTAATGAAACGATATACTAGACATCGAAACTTATCATTTCTGTTTGCTGTTTTTGGTATTATCTTGTTGGCTGTTCTGTTATTTACCTATAAGGATCAATGGGATTATTTTAAAAAAAAGAGTACGCCGGCTGAAAATCTTTTGGTTCATGTCATCGAAGAGAAGCTGTTGGAGAAAGGGACAGGATTATCTTTTGTAAGGAAAATCGGGTTGAAAGAAAGAAACGCATACGAATTCCTCTATTCAAGGAAAAACAGGGTTGAAGAAATTATTAGCAGGTCTACTACTATTCTTAAAAATTATGGATTAGAGATTGGTAAAGTAAGAATAGGTAAGAACTTCGGTGATATAATTATTGATATTGTTCTCGGTGAAACTGTATTCTCAGAAATCATCTTAACACCGGATATGTCAACCTATGCCGGGAAGATTTGTATCATTATTGATGATATGGGTTATAACATCAACGATGTGGTGAAAAATTTTCTGAACTTGGATATTCCCCTGACCTTTGCGGTCCTTCCCGGTCATGCATACTCTAAACGAATTGCTACACTAATAGATAAAGAGGGATTTGAAGTAATTGTACACATGCCTATGGATAGCAAGGATCACAGATCCGGAGAGGATGAATTCCTAATCAAGCGGGGGATGAGAAAGGGTGAGATTCGTTCACGATTGAGAAGTGCGCTGTTGGAATTGCCGCAAGCTAAGGGGATGAACAATCACCAGGGATCGGATGCTACCGAAAATAAAAATGTGATGCGGATTGTGGCGGAGGTTTTGCGCTCGGAAGGTAAATTTTTTATAGACAGTAAAACATCAGCTAAGACTGTTAGCGTTGAGGAGATGGAGCGAGCAGGTGTCCCCGTTGCGGTACGCACAGTATTTATCGATTATAAAGACATTGAGGATGTCGTTCGTGAACAACTTAAATTGCTTTCAGAAAAAGCGAGAAAAAATGGAATCGCCATTGGCATCGCTCATCCTCGCAAAAATACATTAGAAGTATTGAGGGAAGAAGTTCCTATTTTAAATAGCCAGGGATTCAAGTTTATTTTTGCGTCAGAGTCGGTACATTAATAAATAAAAAAGAGGGAATAATTTTTAATGTTGCTTAACTTGGATTAATAGTCACAAAGGAACAGAAACACTAAAACTGATAGAGCATTAATTATTTAATGGAATGTAAATTTTAACCTTTAATAATGGATAGGTATTGACTTAACCATTCAACATTTACATAGAATTAATGACTATGTGTTTTTGCTTTTTTCTGGCAGATTAATTAAATGGATTTGGTATTTAATTGAAGATATGAACGATTATATGAATATGTGGGTTACAGTTAAATATTCTGTTATTTCGTGTGTATTCGGATTATTGTGGGGACAAACAAGTTATGACCACACAATCATGACGTATAATATTCTGGACTATGAGGATGACGACGGCCGGGAATCAGATATGCGAACGGTTATCCATTATGTCAGCCCGGATATTTTGATGGCGGAAGAAGTACATAATACAGCCGGTTTTAACCATTTTTTAAGTGACGTGTTAAACTACGATGAGCCAGGGCTCTATGAGGGTGCGTTTATTGATCAACCCACACCTGATATAGATATTGCTCTTTATTATAAACCTGATTTCTTTGATGTAGTTAGCACGACCACTATTGATATTACTTCCCAATATGGGTACAGGGACGCTCTGGAATGTGTTTTAGTACATGAAACTACAGGAATTGAATTCAGGCTTTTTGGGGTGCATCTAAAGGCGGGCACTGATTTCGAAACAGAGAGGGAATCAGAAGCAAATAATCTACGAGAATATCTCAACTCATTAGATCCCAATACTCACTTCCTGGTTTTTGGGGATTTCAATTTTTACAACTCCGACGAGGGAGGATTCCACAGGTTGACTGAATCACAAGGTGACAATGATGGTCAACTTTTTGACCCCATTGATCGAATTGGAAACTGGCACGATAATTCTTCATTTGCAGATGTCCATACACAATCTTCGAGGGATTATTATCAAAATAAAAATTATGGTGGTATGGATGACCGTTTTGATTTTATCCTGGCATCCTTTGCTGTTATAAATTTTACGGAGCTTAACTATGTTGATGACAGCTACGTAGCTTTTGGGAATGATGGTGAGCATCTCAACCAGGCAATCAATGTGGGAAATAACTATGTGGTTCCCGATAATATGGCGGATGCCCTTGTAGCAGCATCAGATCATATTCCTGTGTACATGGAATTGCAATTTATGGGTGTGACAGAAAGTTCCTACCAAGTGGTAATCACCGAAATCATGCAAAATCCGGCAGTGGTAAGCGATACGTACGGTGAGTGGTTTGAGATTTACAATGCCGGCACTGAGTCCATCGACTTACGGAATTGGACCATTCGGGATAACGATAGTGACAACCACGTGATCACCGCAGTTGATCCGATTATGATTGAAACGGGAGACTACCTCGTTCTGGCGAGAAATGACGACACCAGCCTCAACGGTGGAGTGGAAGCGGACTACAACTACTCCGGCTTCTTGCTGAGCAACGGTGACGACGAAATCATCCTGCTGGATGAGGACGGCGCGGAAGTAGATCGCGTGGAATACGATGGCGGTCCTGAGTTTCCCGATCCCACTGGCTTCTCTATGGCGTTGATGGATGTAAACGCAGACAATAATGTTGGTGCAAACTGGGTAGAATCAACCGTACCCTTTGGAGATGGGGATTTTGGGACGCCGGGAGAGGCAAATTATGATGTGTCAGTTGTTGAGGAACCGGTTATTCCGGGAGCTTTTAGGCTTTATCAGAATTACCCCAATCCTTTCAATCCCGTAACTACGATAGAATACCAGTTACCCAATTCATCTTTTGTAGATTTGGTGGTTTACAATATTCAGGGGCAGTTGGTAGAAAGACTCGTCCATGCCCAGCAATCTCCAGGAACTTATATGATAAAGTGGAATGCAAGTAACGTTTGTTCAGGAATTTACTTGTACAAAATTTCAGCAGGGGAATACACACTATCCCGTAAGCTACTTCTTCTGAAATAGTGTTATCTATTTTCAGTTAGGATAGGGGAAATATAAAGAATCTACCAGAAGCCAAACGGAGAATAATGCTTACTTCTCCTCTGTCACATTTTCATCCAGGGTGTTTGAGAGACGGTATCTGACTATGTGAGAATTGGGTGTGTCACAGATATAAATAACATCCCGAGCATCCACTGTAATTGATCTGGGAGAAGACAGAAACCCCTTAATTTCAATGGTTAAAAAGGTGTCTACCGCAACCGTATCTGTGTCATCTATGATCAGAAGGGTTGTGTCTACAGTCCGGAAAAGGAGAAATGTTCTACCTGCTCCCTCAAAATTTCCGTGTGCTGCTTGTATTGGCAAGAAGGGAGAATTTTTCCGTTGATTTCGTTCCAACCATTCCCAAGAACTCCAAAATTGGTTATGGTTACACCAAGTTGACCTACTGATGTAAATTTATCAAACACATCCTCTGCCACCGTTTTGGGAAGTATTGGGATTGTTCGGGTTTGACCTGTACTATTGGAGGTAAGTAGAAATAATAGAAAAATGGTTATGATTGTTTTGATAATATGTTTTTTCCCTAAACAAACAAAACGTAGTAATTTTGTTTTAATCTGCATATTGATATGTGTAAAAAAAGAACTATTTCCCGGACTATCTCTTATATCAGCAGTCTAAGTTACCAAAAGTCACAAGTGATGTCAATAGACCGTTGGTCTGAAATGTCAGTTTTCTATCTTTGAAGGTTAGTCCTCTTTTTTGTAATTTCCATTGATGCATCGATATTTAATCTCTCTATTCATTATGATGTTATTGGCATATGCACAAGAACCTATGTATGTTAAATATTACAGGAATAATACAGATTTTTTAAAGGGTCGAACTCTTCTTGCCACAGAACGATTTAATCAAGCACATATCCGAGTTGCTTTTAATGAAAGGGATCAAATGTTATGGAAAGAGTGGTTCGACAAGACTGGGGAAATTGAAAAGGAGGAGTCATACGAATATACGGAAGATGGCTCCCTGTGGAAGCGGGCATTTCATGATGGGAAAGGGAATATACACAGACTTGAGGTTTATGATGATCATGAGGAGATGTCTAAAGTATTTATCCAATATGCTTTTCCTCATCGAAATCTAAAGGAATTCAATGGTCGCAAAACCGTATACGAATTTGGGGAAAATAGAGAAATTGAAGCCTATCGATTTTTTAGCGTGGACAATACCGAGTTTGGCGGTGTTAATTACCAATATGACCCATCGGGATTGGTATCAGAAGAACGATGGGTTACTTTACCTGAGACGAAAACAATACGACTTTTTCGCTACGAACATCAGCCAATGACGCATCAGTATGAACTGTTTGAGTATGATTCCACGGGGACGGAAATCAGCCATGTTGGGGTGATACTACCTGTAGAATCTACCGATCTGTTTGGAGGCGAGACTGTAATGTTTGATAAAGAAGATTATGGTCAGGAAAATTTTTCAGGAAATGTATTAGAGGAAGTTTCAGAAATCTTAGAAGATATTCGAAGACAGAAAAGGGAAAGAGTCGAATTTGGTGATCGGCCAGGTATTGTTTTGTGGGAGACAGTAAAAGATTCTCCGGATGTAATTTATTTGAAAAACGGGGATGTGCTGAAAGTTATCCTGGTGGATATTACCAAAGAGTATGTTCGATTTAAGCTGAAAGGTGAAGAGGCGATTCTACACTTGCCTATAACAACCGTAGGTGAGATTGAACGGAGAGATGGTGAAATCCTTTATCCCATTATTTATCCAAATTTTAAATGAATGATACTTGATTTTAGACTGACCCGAAAGTATATTGACTCCGTTATGAAGGGAAAGGCAATCGTTATTATTTTACTTGTCACCATCATTTGGGGGCAGACGGAATACCCACCTCCTTCCACTCTTATTACCGTTCCCACTGCTGGTGGCCTTGTTCGGGGGAGTTTTTCTGTTGATGCAAGGATTCAAAAAAGTGGGGGTCTTATTTTTGGACTTTCGGCAGGGCTAACGGATAGGTTTATGTTTGGTGTCTATTTTGGTGCCAGTAACCTGATTGGGGATGATAGCTTACAATGGTATCCTCGTCCCGAAGTCAATTTGAAGTATCGCCTGATAGACGAAAGCGAAGCCGTACCTGGAATTTCTCTCGGAGTTGATACACAGGGATTTGGTGTCTATTATAATGCTGACTCGTTAAAACGATATGCTACCAAAGCGTATGGGATATACCTTGTAGCCAGCAAAAATTGGCGTTCACCTTTAGGAAACGCAGGTCTTCATTTGGGAGTAAATTATAATTTTTCTGAGCAATCTGATGGAGATGAAGATGTGAGCGGTTTTGCGGGATTTGATATTGAAATCAATCCTGAGTTGTCTTTTCTTTTAGAATATAATGCGGCTCTAAATGAAAACGATATGACGGCAAAGACGATAGCTCTGAATAAAGGAGGGTATTTGAATGCAGCTATCCGGTGGACCTTTGTGGAACACCTTCACATTGAGCTCGATTTCAATAATCTGCTGTTTGACGAGAACAATGTAAACTATTTTAACCGAGAGTTGAAGATTACGTATATAGAGTATTTTTAAGTGAGTCTCATATAGAAAAATCATCCCATATTTAATACCATAATTTATCATTATGATAAGCTTTCATCAATTTGACAAAGGGTATGAAGCAGTTACGAGTTTATGCTGATACATCAGTGTTCGGAGGTTGTTTTGATGATGAATTTGCAATAGAAAGTAATGCGTTTTTTGATGACATAAAAAGCGGTAGGTTTATTCTTGTAATCTCTACGATCCTTTTGCGTGAGCTTGATAGAGCGCCTGAACATGTCCAACGTGTTTTGGTTGATCTTCCAGCAGAATCTATAGAAATAGTTGAATATGCAGATGAAATTCGTTTACTTCGGGATGCATACTTAGAAGCTGGAGTTGTCGGATCTCAAGCCAAGTCTGATGCGGAGCACATTGCATATGCTTCAGTCGCAGAGGCTGATTTTGTAGTAAGTTGGAATTTCAAGCACATTGTTCATTTTGAAAGGATAAGCGGCTATCAAGCCGTGAACATGTTAAATGGCTATAGAACCATTAATATCTATTCTCCAAGAGAGGTAGTTGATCTATGAAAAAATTCAAAGAGTTTGATTGTGTAAAAATGAAATGGGACATTCAACGACAAATTGATAATGAGTTTGCTGGTATCCCTGATGAAGAGTCAAATAGAATTCAAAAGAAAAGAATTGCGCAAAATCCGATTTTAAGTACATTCTTGAAAAAAGTGTCCTCATCCAAAAAGATGGTGTTAAAAGACTAGAGTTCTGCCGGTTGAAAAATCGAGTTAGTTCAACACTGATACTCGTCGCCGAACCCGGCGGTTGGTGAGTCGGTGATCGAGTAGTAATCTTAAACCGCTGTTGAAGATCGTGGTTTATTGATTTTAAGGAAAATATGCGACTGATTTACTTCATGATGATTCTAATTATGTTTGTATTTGTGTCTATTGTTCTATCCCAGAGTGTATCAGACCTGTTAGCGAAAGCTAATGGCAAATATGATGCCGATAATTTCCAGGGAAATTTTGATTTATTAAAGGAAGTAGAAAAAAGGGATCCTGAAAATATCGAAGTAATTTGGCGGTTGGCACGAGCGCACTTTGATTTTTCTGATAATACGGATGAAGAATCTGTGATTGAGGTAAATATTTATACGGGATTTGAATATGCAAAACGAGCGCTTGAAAAAGATAACACTCATCCTAAATCCCACAAGTGGTACGGTATTCTTATTGGTCGCGTAGGAGAAATTGAAGGGACAGAACAGAAAATCAAAAATTCCTACAAAGTGGCTGAACATACACTTATAGCAATTGAATTAGACCCTGAAGATGGCGGGAATTACCACGTAATGGGACGGTGGCATTACACACTGGCAGATTTAAGCTGGATTGAACGGAAAATAGCAAGTTGGGTTTATGCCACGCCCCCTGAAGCAAGCTTTGAAGAAGCGCGGGACTATTTTAAACAAGCTTTCGAAAAAACACCTGACGAAATTAGAAATTATCTCTGGTTGGGCAAAACACTCATCGAACTTGATGATAAGGAAGGTGCAGGAGAGGCGTTTAAACAAGCTTTAAATATCCCAGTCACCACTGAAAGTGACCGCATCCTTCAAAAGGAAGCCGGAGAGCTTTTGGATGACCTTTGAGGTAAATAGCTATGTCCCCCTGATATGTTGTGAGGCTTCGTAACCGTTCAACAATTAGCGAATGAGTCCCGAAACTTCGGGGACTCTCCGTAGGAGTCTGTAACCTATGACCCAAAGGGTCTCCTATGGAGGAGAAATTCCCAATCCGGTAGCAAGCAGACGATATAGAAATATAAAAGACATTCGTCAGCTGACGGATAGCATCTTTAAATAGATGAAAGACCTCACCGAAAAACAACTAAACTCTACTCACATTTTCAAAGGCAGACTTTTGGATGTCTGGACTGATGAGGTTGAACTTCCTGATGGTAGATCGTCTGTTCGGGAGTATATTAAACATCCCGGCGCTGTAGCCATGATCCCTGTTCTACCTGATGGCAAAATTCTCCTTATCCGCCAATTCCGCTACCCCATCGGAGGAGTTGAAATTGAACTGCCCGCGGGGAAGATCGATCCGGGGGAGTCTCTTGAAGAGACTGTCCATCGGGAGCTTGAGGAAGAGACGGGATATCGAGCTGGTAAAATTACAAAATTGACGGAAATCCACCCCTGCATCGGTTATAGCGATGAGCGCATGTGGATTTACCTGGTGGAAAACCTTACAAAGACCAATACCAATACGGATGGAGATGAATTTATTGAACTGCTTCCCACGGAATTATCCCAATGTATGGAATGGGTACAGACTGGCAAGATCACTGATGTGAAAACAATCATAGGGTTGTTTTGGGCGGAAAAACTGTTATTCCAGAAATAATTATCCAATCTGACATTAATTTTAAAGAATAAAATTTTTAAGTATCAAATTCTATACTGATTGGAGATTAGACTTCCAATATGTAAAAAGTAGTATCATTTCATCATAATTGATTTCTAATAAAATGAGTGAAATTGAAAAAATCCAATCTATCACCCACTTCATCAAGAAAAAGGCTCACGAGTTAGGATTTGACAAGGTGGGGATTGCCCCTGCTGGTCCATTGGATGAGGAGGGATCACGCCTCCGCCAGTGGCTTGATCGTGGATACCATGCGACGATGAATTGGATGCTATCCAGGGTAAATGAACGAAGGGATGTTCATCGATACTTCCCGGAAGCCAAATCGGTTGTTTCTGTCGCCATGAATTATTTTCACGGTACCGCAAAAGAAAAGCTAAAAATATCCAACTATGCCTGGGGTGATGATTATCATGTGGTTTTGAAAAAACGCCTGATTCAACTATTGAAAGATATTCAAGAACGCTATCCTGGCGTTAAAGGGATTGCTTGTGTAGATACCTCGCCTGTTATGGAGAAAGTTTGGGCACAAAGGGGAGGGATTGGATGGATCGGGAAACATACCAACTTGATTTCCCGGGATTATGGGTCGTGGCTGTTTTTGGGGGAACTTATTCTCGATTGTGAGCTGGAACATGACTCACCCTTCGAGGAGGACTTGTGCGGAAGCTGCACTGCCTGTATTGATGCCTGTCCCACTGGCGCCGTTGTGGATGACTACATTGTGGACGCAAACAAATGCATCTCGTACCTGACCATCGAGCACAGGGGAGAACTCCCGGAGGAAATGGCTGATCAGTTGCACGATTGGATTTACGGGTGTGATATTTGTCAGGAGGTATGTCCGTGGAATATAAAATTCGGAAGGAGAAGTGAGGAAGTAGCCTTTTCTCCCCGAAGTGACATTGTAAAAAAGACTGTTGAGGAATGGGAATCTTTAACTGAGGAAGAATACAAACGAATTTTTAGGAAGAGTGCCATAAAACGGGCTAAATTTGAAGGGATAAAGCGAAATATAAGTGCCAATTTTTTGGGCAGAAGGGAAATCTAATGAAGAAAATCATGACAATATTATTTATTTCATTCGGAGTTGTTTTTGGTCAATTTGCTCCCATGTACTCTACTGCTACCACCGATGATGGAATTAGCTTGGCGAATAATCCCGGAGGTTTGGGAATATCACGGGATTTCAATATGTATCTTTTAAAGCCGTTGAATTTCTCTAAACTCGATTCTGTACAGAATGATTTTTCCATATTTATGCAGATGAAAAGATCGGGCTTTGGGTTTACTCATTTGGAGAATGGAATCGATCTTCTCCATCTGGGAAGTGGAGAACATTTGTGGAAGGGGTTTTATATGGGGTCAACTTCCCACTTTTCCTCCGATGGTTATGAAGCGGTAGACATAGGACTATTGTATCGTGGTTACTCTTGGCTTTCCGCCGGATTGAACTGGAAGAACTTGTGGTCTCGGCAGCGAGGAGGTCAGCGTGCGGATCAAATCGTGAATCTCGGCCTGGCTGTAAGACCGTTGGGGAATCGAGTCACAATAGCTTATGACCACAGATTTTTATTTGAGGCAGGATCTTTTAAAAACAATACTGACCTTGGAGGAAACATCCAAATACATATGGAATTTGTGGATGGATTAAAACTGTTTGCTAACTATGATACTCAGATGAAAGGAATTCAATTGGGTCTTAGCGTCGGTTTGGGGACTGTTAGCGTTGAATCATTTCACAACATGGATAAAAATGGGGATTACACGAATAGTCTCTTTGGTATTCAAGTCTCTGAAGAAATTCGGAGAGTCTTATTTGAAAATAAGACCCCCACTTATATTGAACTTTCTTTTGAACGCCGAATTACGGATTCCCCCACACCACGAGCATTTTTTGGTCCCAAAACCATCACGTTAAAAGAATTGATAGATGATATCGATGAAATGGCTGAACGAACCGATGTGGATGGCATCATCCTAAAACCGGATAATTATGTCTCCGGACTTGGCATAATGGAAGAAGTTACTCAGGCTTTACACCGGTTTAAGAAAAAGGGGAAGAAAATCTTGGCTTTTATCAATTCGACGGGGGAGAGTCAATATGTTTTTGCCTGTGTCGCTGATTCAATTTTTTTGAACAGTGGGGGTTTTATCAACGTGGACGGTGTGGCATTTACCGTGGGATTCTTTAAAAACTTGTTCGACAAGATTGGGATTGGAGCGCAAATCTATCGCAGAGGCGATTATAAAACTGCTGCGGAAACATTGACGGAAGAAAAACTTACAGAAACAAGTCGGGAGGCTTATGAAGCAGTGCTTGCGGATTTTCAGGAAACCTTTTCTCAAATGATCCGAAAGGGGAGAGGATTCACTGAAGCACAGTTGGAAGAAATTTATGCCACAGCCTTATTCACCCCTGAGATGGCGCTCAAAGCCGGCTTGATCGATGGGATCTATCATCCTGACCAAATTGAGAAAAAAATAAAGGCAATAGCGGGAGATGAGGCAAAGATTGTGAAAGCGCATAAACTGCCGGACTTGTGGGACTACGACTGGGAATCATTTGCAGCTTCAAAGATTGCATTAATTTATGCGGAGGGACCAATCGTTCCCGGGAGAAGTGTCCCTTCACCATTTGGGGGGGATAAGATTATTGGCTCAGAAACCACAGCAAAAGCCATCCGTAAAGCCCGGGAAGATAAATCGGTAAAAGCCATCGTCATGAGAGTAAACAGTCCCGGTGGATCTATTCTTGCATCCGAAGATATCTGGCGCGAAGTCCATCGAACCACCCATCCCGATTCTTCCGATCAAGAAAACCGTAAACCGTTTATCATTTCCATGGGGAATGTGGCAGCATCAGGAGGTTACTACATTTCTTGTGCTGCTGATACTATTGTGGCAGATTCTAATTGTATCACCGGCTCCATAGGAGTCCTGTCCGGCAAGCTTTCCCTGGGAGGTCTATTTGAGAAGATCGGATACAATGTGGATGTAGTGAAAGAAAAATCCCACGCTGAGATGTTTGGATCGCACCGATTATTCACAGAGGAAGAGGGTGAGAGAATGCAAGCTATCGTAGATAGTTATTATGAACAGTTCCTCCGGCGAGTTTCAGAGGGAAGAGACATGACCCGAGATGAAGTAGATAAGGTTGCTCAGGGGAGAATTTGGACAGGTGTGGATGCGAAAGAGCTGGGATTGGTTGACGCGTTAGGAGGACTTGATAAAGCATTAGAAATTGCCCGGGAAAAAGCTGGTCTTGAGAAAGATAAATATTATCTTCAGATTCACACAGGCGTTGAAAAACCGAAGTTCCAGTTTGAAGTTAAGTCAAAATCTGATCTGATGACATTCCTGGACATGTTTGAGGATGACATCCCAGTGGCGCGACTTTTGGACAGGGCAAAATTGATTCACGATGAGAAATTTTTATATTTGATGGATGGGGAATTCTTTATTGAGGACTAAATCGTTGGACAGGCATCTTTGCCGATTGATAGGAAACAAATCACGTAATAAGTTCATTGTACCTGCCCGCCACCCACGTAGTTGGGCAGGCTGGGGAGCAGGCGGGTAGGAATTTTTATTTTATTTGTTTAGATAATTAGGTATTATGGAGTTATTTCCTAAGGTGGTTCACAAGAGATCGTCTTGCGCTACGTTCAGCTATGATCAGGAAAAAGGAGGCGGAAACTATGCCAAAAGTTAGTGTTGTCTTGCTCATACGCTCATGGCAAAAGTGATGGAAAATTCGGGGAAAAGTGTCGGTCTCACTATTGGAACGGATGAGGAGACTGCAGCAGCTATTAAGAATATGGGGGAAAGTCACATTTCCTGTCCGGTTAGAGAATTTGTGGTGGACAAGGAAAATAAAGTGGTGTCTACACCCGCATACATGCTGGCAAACAAAATATCTGAAGCTGCAGATGGTATCGAAAGACTGGTTCACGAGGTACTGGCACTCATTGTGGAACCGTCGAGCGCAGTTGATTAAACACCTTGGACCGAATTTTTAAATAGGGATTATCTGAATAGGTACGAATGTAAAGATGGAAGCGATCACAGAGATATCAGCATCTGTCACTCTTAGGCGGGTTGCCAGACGGGATGAATTAGAACTTGGGACGGGCAAAGTGATTTTTATTGATGATCACCCCATAGCTCTGTTCAATATTGAGGGGGAATATCTTGCCATGGATAACACTTGCCCCCACCGTGGAGGATCTCTGGGATTTGGTGAGATAGAAGGTGAAAATGTGACCTGCCCCTGGCATGGATGGGTATTTAATTGTCGAACAGGTATTTCGGTGGAAAATCCTTCATTTAGAGTTAAACTATACCACATAGAAAGGAGGGAAGATGGAATTTACATTAAGTGGCCTGGATGATAAGATACGGAATGTTAAAAAAGATTTTTCCGGTACAACGCCTTTATTCTGCCTTCAGGATGATGTGTTATTCCCGGGGACCTTACTCTCCTTTTACATCTCCGAAGAACGGGATAAAACCATGATAAAAGATGTGGAGAGTGGACCCCGGTTGGTTTGTGTGACACTATTGAGACCGGAAGTACCCACTCGCCCATCTTGTCAACACAAAGATCAATCAGATGTTGACAAAAAGTATGAAGCAACTCCTCCAATCCATTCTGTAGGTACATTATGTTATATGGAGGCTTTAAAAAAATATGCGGATGGCACCTTTGATATTTTATTATTAGGATTGACTAAAGTCCTTATTCAGGAAGTGGAAACTGAAACTCCGTATCGGATGGGAAATCTGACATTTATTGAAGAGAAAAGGGGTGAAGGGAATATCCAGTCTCTCAAAAGGAAAATATTCAGACAGTTTGGCCATTTATTGGAGGATTCCAGATTTTTATCAATCGCAGATTATATTCAGGATGGATTCGATTTTGAAATGACTGTGAATATGATTGCGACACAAATTCTGGTGGAGGCAGAAGAAAAACAAAAGCTTCTTGAGTTGGATGACCTTTCAATTCGTGCCCAGGTTTTATTACAGTTTATGGATACGGAGTTTCGTGATTTGGTGGATTTCGGTGATATTATTCATGGTGACCTCAGGATGAATTAGAATTTATAGCCACTAAAATCGCTAAGTTGTAATTTTTTTCTAAAATTTAATTGTACATGCCGGTCCTCATTCTTCTGAAGCAGGCGAGTAGGAATTTTCACTTTTAAAAGAGTCTTGACGAAATGGCAAGACAAACAACGAAAGATCATTGCAAAATTAAGCAAATGATTTGTTGGAGACCAAACATCCGTGCCGATTCAATCGGGAGAAGTTTGCACTATGTTCAAAAACTTTGTGATATCTGTGGTCATTAATTATTTCTGATAATTACCTGCCAATCCAAGTTCCTCTGCTCTTTCCTTCAATGCGTCAATAATGAATTGAATGTGTTCATTTCTATCCACTCCCAATTCTATGATTCCCTGTTCCACCTCCTCCCTGTTCACACTGGCGGCAAAGCTTTTCTGTTTCAACTTTTTCTTGACTGACTTGACCTTCACTTCGTGGATTGATTTTGATGGTCGAACGAAGGTGACTGCGAAAATCAAACCGGTAATTTCGTCGCAAGAAAAGAGAGCTTTTGCCATTAGGCTATCTCTCGGTACACCGGTATAAGATGCATGTCCCATGATAGCAAGACGAATATCTTCCGGATATCCCAACTCTTCTAATATTTTGTTTCCCATATACGGATGTTCCTCTTTTGTGGGATATTGTTCATAATCGAAGTCATGGAGGAGTCCTGTCATTCCCCAGACATGAGGATCTTCACCATATTTGATGGCGAGATTACGCATTACCTGTTCTACTGCCAGGGCATGCCGTCTGAGGGCTTCTGATTTTGTATATTTACACAGTAAATTCCAGGCATCCATTCTTGTGGGGCTGTTTATCCGCAATTTTTTATAATTCGACATGTTGGCTCCTATGTTATGATGTTTAATTGGCGAAGGGCATTCTTCCATCGTTTTATTTTTTGTCGCCGTTTATTTTCTGTCATTGTCGGGACAAACTTTTTAACCCTCTTGATTTCACCCTGTCGGTAAGTTCTGTCCCACACTTGTTCAGCTACAAGGCGTGCTACACCTAAAGCTGTCATATCTTTTCCTGCTGAACTCCAGATGGAGGTGCCCAATAAATCAGATATAAATTGAAGCAGTTCTGGTTTTGATGCACCTCCCGAAGCGGTGATGTCGTGGACTTTTATGGCAGTCTTTTCTTGAATAATGTTATATATATCATAAATGAGAAAACCAATGGATTCCATGCCGGCGCGGACATATTCATTGGGATGACAATTTTCCGGGAAATAGAAAAATGCGGTGTCAAATTCCCCCGTCCAGTATGGAGCGGAAATTCCATTCATACCCGGGATCAAAATCCCATCCGTTTCCCTGTGGCATCTCTCTCCCCAATTCATTTCTTCGTGGGAAATACCCAGAAACACCTCTAACCATTTAAAGAGAACGCTGACGCTATTGACGGTACCTTCAAGAAGATAGAGATGCTCACTGTCAGTTGAAAAGAGGATGCTGCTTACCAGGTTTGAAATTTTCACAGGAGATATGCCGCCGTTTACAAGTAATGAGCCGGAAGTCCCGAAATTGATAGCGGTTTCTCCCGCTTCCCATCGATTCTGTCCCAGGAGAGATGCCTGTTGATCTCCAATGACACATAACAGGGGAATGGATATTGTACCAATTGATACTGTACCAAAGTCTCTGCAAGTATGGACAATATCAGGAAGACAATTGAGTGGGACTTCAAATAATTTCAATAAATCCTGGTCCCATGTTAAATTGTCAAGATTAAATAAGAGGGAGCGGCTTGCGATTGATTCATCCATAACAGCTTGACCAGTCAACCGGTGCGTGATGAATGCACTCAGGGTGCCGAAATAAACCTCACCATTGAGGACTTTTTTCTTGAGTTCACTGTTTTGCTTAATGGAAAAGAGAAACTTAGGTCCTCCGAAGTGGGGACTTAGAGGTGTCCCGGTAGTTTGGTGAATCCAGTCGGACTTATCAACTAATTCCTCTGTTACTTCTTTCGCCCTGTTGTCTTGCCAGCTCATTGCCTGGGTGATGGCTCTCTTTGACTCTTTATTCCAAAATAGGAAGGTAGACCGTTGAAATGCCGTTCCCATAGCAGTAATAGTCAACGATTGGGAATGACAAATATCTGAAGCAGTATTCATCAGAGATAGAACTACACTCCATATTTCTTCAGCATCACACTCTGCCCATCCCGATTGCTTCCTGACTACAGTGTGGCGGATTTTACTGTTCCATAAAGGATTCAGATTTTTGTCAAAAAGGAATGCCTTGGTGGAGGACGTCCCTTGATCGATTACCAGAATGACAGGTTTATTCATAATATACTGTATTGTCTGCCTGCTTCCAGGTAAGGAATTTCTCCCCCCGATTAGTCGGGGTTGGGGGATTTTACCACTAAAGCGCCATTTGTAGGGGTAATCACTCTCCGTTTGTGAAGTTAATCGTATTGAGGTAACCAACTACTATCACGAAAGTGGATAGATGAAGAGGGATGAATTTAAACAGGGTTAAGAAATTAGGATGTTGTATGTTTCTTCGAATTCTGCTGTAGGAATCATTCGAATAGCATCCCAGGTCAACTTGGTACAGACACGGGCACAAATCTGACAACCGATACATTCATCAAATCGGATTTGAACCGGGGGTATGGGGATGTCATATTTTTCAGTGGGAACAGTTTCAATGCAATCTACCGGGCAGAAAGGAACACACACTTGACAGCCGGTGCAATTGTCTTCATCGACCACCGCCATCAATTTTGGTTTCTTTTTCTTAATCCCAGGTTCCTCACTGAGTTCAGGGATGCCTTTGTAGTGTGCCTTTAATTTTACCATAATTGCTTTAAATATTTTTCAGATTTTAGGCAGTGAAGTTAGGGTGGCTTCTGTGGAGATTCAAGGGAAAGATGCCCTGTCACTAATATGGTAGTCAGTGTAATACCTCAGATACTATATTACGGAACTCCTGATATAAAAATAAAGATTAACCCAAATCGTGCAGTTGATATAAACCTAAATTGAGTGATTTGTGTAGGATAAGTTGTCAAATTGTCCTCGTAACGAGACGTAATATCTTTAGTAATGATAACAACCTAATAAGTATACACATGTTCTTTAATAATTGGCATAAAATCGCTCAATTTAGGATAAAATAATCTATTGACATCGATTTGTAAGTAAAAGAAAACACTCCCCTTGACAAGGCAATTATTCTTAACAAAAGGAGTAGAAAAAAGTGAAACAAAATTACTATGATAAGACTACAGAGTGAGGCTCAGAAGGTGATAAATTGACACCACTCCTCAATTTTAGGGATTAGTGTATGTTTGGTAACTAAAAAGGAGACTAATTGAAGCTAAATTCCACTGTCAAATTGACATAAATGACATAAGGAAACAAGGAAAGTTTATCCCAACGGCATTATTTGAGATAAATCCCATGTTAGAATTTGGGATATTGGACAATGGTTGGTGCAATCCCTGATTTCTACGTATTTTAATAAGGTCAAATAAAGCCATGCAAATCCTGACACGTTATATATTCAAAGAGCACTTACTGCCATTTTTCCTGTCGCTGCTCATGGTGTTCTTTCTTCTTTTTACTAACTTCCTATTACGAGCAGTTGACCGCATCCTGGGAAAAGGATTGGAACTCTCTGTAATATTGGAGTACCTGCTATTGAACACAGCACACATTCTTGCCCTGGCGGCACCTATGGCAGTTCTGCTGGCAACACTGATGGCATTTGGGCGGTTTTCAGAAGACAACGAAATCACCGCTCTACGTTCATCAGGGGTCAGCTTTCCCCAAATATTATGGCCAGCTCTCATCTTCAGCATTTTGGTGGCAGGACCTTTAACCTACTTCAATAACGCTGTCCTCCCGGAGATGAATCACAAAGCCAGACTACTTTCTCGGGATATCTATCGAAAGCGACCTGATATAAATATCGAGCCGGGCTATTTCATCGATGATCTGCCCCAATACAGCTTGATCGTTAAAGGGAGAAAGGGGAAGCGCTTCCAGGATGTACGGATTTTTAGCAAAGACAGGGCAGTGACTCAAACGACTATCTATGCCCGTGAAGCGACATTTACCACAATTCAGGACGCCATTCTTGTGACTCTTTTCGATGGAGAAATCCATGAATTGGATACGAAAGAATTCCAGAATTACCGGCGAATTATTTTTGAAAAGCACCAGATCACTATCCATGCAGATGACCTAAGCTTGGAAAGGAGGGACAGCTCCTCACGAACCGACAGGGAAATGACCGTAGAAATGATGTCAGAAAAGGTGTCAGACTATGAAGGGAAAATAGCAACGGTTTTTGAGAGAATTAAAGGACAGATGAAAAAAGTAATCCCTGATGCAGAACCACCTAAATCGTTTGATATTGCCTCCGCTTTTCTTAAAAAAGTTGGAGAAAGCTTTAAGGCAGACTCATCACTTACGGAAAAAGAACTAATAAAGAAAAATCGAACTATTCAATCTGCCATTCGAAGGTTGAAAGCAGACTACCAGATGATCGATGGATACGGAAGGAGCATCAACCGGTATAAAGTGGAAATCCATAAAAAATTCTCCATACCGGTAGCATGCATTGTATTTGTGCTATTAGGAGCCCCCTTGGGTGTGATGGCGAAAAAAGGTGGATTAGCTACCGCTGTGATATTCAGTTTCGGTTTTTTCGTAGTTTATTGGATTTTTCTCATCGCTGGAGAGGGGTTGGCTGATCGCAATCTTATCACACCTGCTTTTGGTATGTGGAGTCCGAATGTGTTATTTGCTTTACTAGGTCTGTATTTCGCAGGGAAAGCTTCCACCGAACAGAAGGATTTGTTTAATTTTTTAAGATTCATTTTTCGTAAAAAGGATCAATAGTTTTTAGAACGAATAAAGTTGATCAAGCAACTGTGAAGAAAAACTCCCCACAGGATCTCGCGGACAATCTACCTCTATCAATCATATCGATCATTCACGGTTATTCCCAGGGAGCGATCTTTGATAAGGAGATGACCGATTGGCTCAAGATGGTTTACGTCAAAGGTCTGACTGATGACGAAACAATTTTACTGGTTGATGCCATGATTTCCTCAGGAGCCACTATGGATTTTTCTCACCTTGGTACCTATGTGGCTGACAAACATTCCACAGGTGGTGTGGGTGACAAAGTTTCTCTTATTCTCGGACCCCTGATGGCAGCTTCAGGTTTAGTAATTCCTATGATTACCGGGCGGAGCCTGGGACACACCGGCGGCACCCTGGATAAGTTAGAAGCCATTCCCGGGTATCGAGTTGACCTGTCCCTGGAAGAATTCGCTAAAGTAGTGGGAACGGTGGGTGTCAGTATCGTGGGGCAGACCGATGAAATCTGCCCGGCAGACAAAAAGATTTATGCACTTCGGGACAGAACCAATACGGTGAAATCGATCCCCCTCATCTGTGGTAGCATTATGAGTAAGAAAATTGCCGAAGGCATTCAGGGACTGGTCATAGATGTGAAAGTGGGGAACGGCGCCTTTATGTCATCCTTGAACGATGCCAAAGAATTGGGACAAAAACTGGCGATGATTGGGGAACAGTTTGGGGTAAGCACAGATGTAATTTATTCCGATATGAACCAGCCACTTGGTCATGAAGCCGGACTCTGGAACGAAATAGAAGAAGTCATTCGAAGCCTTAAAAGCCATGGACCACAAGACCTTATGGAAGTGGTGTTTGAGTTAGGGAGCGTTCTATTGGTCCAGGCGAAGAAAGCCGACACAAGGGAAAAAGCGAAAACGGTACTGAAAAAACAGATTGAAGATGGCAGTGCCTATGAAAAATTTCTAAAAATGGTGGAAGCTCATGGAGGAGATATTTCTTATCTTGAGATTCCAGAAAAATTTGAATCTCCCAAAAATGTTGTTGAGGTTGTCGCTAAGCGCTCGGGGTATGTTACCGGAATGGATACGAGAGCTTTAGGAGAAATAATCAACGAGCTTACCATCCAGTACTCAAGTAGTAAAAGGCTTACGATTCCTCAAGGAGGTGTTAAGTTTTGTAAAAAAATAGGGGCGTCGGTAAAAAAGGGTGATATGCTTGCCTTATGTCAAGGAGAAAGTCAAGATACCGTATCGATAGCTGCGAAGAATCTTTTGAAATATATTAAAATTGGTAAAAATGCTCCTCCTACCTTAAATATCATTTATACAGAATTATAAATCGTCTATTCCCCTATCACGACTGCGTCGGGTGGAGGCTTCCGTATGCACCAGGCATGTTTTGAACGGAGCATATTTATCGATGAACCATTCCTTCTCAGTGGGACAATATTTGGTGGGTAAATCTTTGGTAACCTGGCAGATTTTGATCTTTGATACACCCTCTGGTACTTCAAAATCTTTACGTTCCCACCCCATAGTATCGTAGACAGCATTCATAAAATTAGCCCAGGCAGGTAAAGCTGCTCGGCCACCATCCTGCTTCTTCCCGAGACTGACGCTGGGATCGTCTATTCCCATCCATACGCCTGCAGCCAGATGGGGCGTAAATCCTACAAACCAGGCGTCTGTCCATCCTTGTGTGGTACCCGTTTTGCCCCCTGCCGGCTTGTTGAATCTGTATTTCCAGCGGATGCTTCCCCCAGTTCCTCGATCCACAACTGTACGCAGGAGGTCGGTCATGATAAAAGCCGTCTCCTCGCTTAGCACTTCTTCCCGCTTGGGATGGTATTCCTTTATGGTGACACCAAAACGGTCTACAATTTTTGTGATCGCTATAGGAGCGCACCATACCCCCTTGTTGGCAAATGTAGCATAGGCAGATGTTATTTCAAGAGGAATAACCTCGGAAGTGCCCAGTGCAATTGCATCCACAGCCCGGAGAGGCGTAGTGATGTGCATTCGTTTGGCAGTCTGTACTACCACTTCCGGAGGTACTAACTCTTGGACTAATCGAACGGAGATAAGATTCAGAGATCTTCTGAGTCCCTCTCTGAGGGTAGTGAGTCCACCTGTTGATAGGTCATAATTTTTTGGCATCCATTTCTCCCACAATCCATCGGCGTTCTGTACATTCAATACAACCGGTTGATTCAGCAACTGACGGGTTACCGGATAGCCGTTGTCGATAGCGGCGGTGTAGATAAAAGGTTTAAACACAGATCCCGGTTGTCGCTTTGCCTGAACTGCCCGGTTAAATTGATCGTGATAATCCGGACGTCCACCGATCATCGCTTTAATATACCCGTTCGTGGGATCAATAGCGATAAAGGCAGTCTGAACCAGAAGTTGTGTCCGAATTCCCTCGTATAGTGCCATTTCCCCATTCAACATCATGCGAACAGAGTCTTCAGGATAAATGCCCAGATAAGCCAACTGCTCAAATTCCTCCCGGTCACTATAAAGGCGTTTATTTAAAATCGCTTGGTTTCTTTTCACCGATTTTAAAACAGCTTCCTCAGCAGCAGATTGTATCCGGCTGTCAAGGGTAGTGTATATTTCGAGACCATCACGATAAATATCGATGTCCAGTTCCTTATCCTCTCGTTCCAAAAGGCGTCTAATGTGCTCGGAGAAATAGGGTGCGAGACCAAGATTATTGCTGTCCTGGCTCACCTCCAGAGGCAGCGCCTTTGCTTCCAGGTAGGCAGACTGCATAATAAGTCCATGCTCATTCATGAGTCGGAGAACTGTATTCCGGCGGCGGATAGCTTCCTCCGGATAGTTAATGGGACTGTAGTGGGCAGGCGCCGGCAATAATCCGGCAAGAAGAGCGCTTTCATCCAAAGTAATGTCCAAGGCATCCTTCTGAAAATAGCGTTTCGATGCTGCCTGAACCCCATACGTCCCGTGACCAAAGTGGATGGAATTCAAGTACATCTCCAGGATTTCATCTTTTGTATAAGTTTTCTCAATCTGAATAGCGGTGATGATTTCCTTGATCTTTCTTGTTATGGTCTTTTTAAAGCCAATAGTGTCATAGAGATTTCTGGCAAGTTGCTGTGTAATGGAGCTGAATCCCTGTCGATAGCTGAGGGTGAGTGTATTAATGACTACCGCTCTCGCCACATCACGGAGAGAAATACCCCAATGCGACCGGAACCGGTGATCTTCTGAAGCGATGACAGCATCCACCATCTGTTTGGGAATTCTGTCCAAATCCACAAATACCCGTCTTTGCGTGTAGAGTTCTTTTAAGAGAACACCATCCGCAGAGTAAATTCTCGTGACCAGATCGGGATCAAAATTTTCAAGCTGTTCCAGGGACGGAAGATCCCGTGACAGGAACTTCAGGTATGTGACACCTCCAGCACCACAGATCAATGAAAAAACTAAAACTCTGAATGCGATTCGAGTCCAACTTGTATTTCTTGATATTTCCTTTTTTGTGGTCATATTCTGGTATACTTAACGGTATGGAATTTGTGGATTTAACGTGGATAAAATCGAAAGGTTCACTGCTGTCGAGAGGTTGGAAAAACCATCTCTTCCGGCTTGACCCTTTCGTCGAATTCGATGCCTGTCATATATCCTAATTCGATGATGGCTTCCCGGAGTGAGGTGTTTTCCGCATGGGCTTTTTTTGCCACCTTTGCTGCCTTATCGTATCCGATATGTGGTGCGAGGGCAGTCACCAGCATAAGGGAATTTCTCAAATTCTTGTCGATTCGATCTAAATTAGGTTTAATTCCTGCCACACAGTTGTGATTAAAAGAGTCACAAACATCCCCAAGGAGTTTAATTGACTGAAGGAGATTGAATGCAATTACAGGTCGATAGACGTTGAGTTCAAAGTTGCCGGATGCACAGGCCATTTTAAGAGTGGCGTCATTCCCGATGACCTGAGCCACCACCATAGTTACTGCTTCACATTGAGTTGGGTTTACCTTTCCGGGCATGATAGATGATCCCGGTTCATTGGACGGAAGTACAATTTCACCGATCCCTGCTCTGGGTCCACTCCCCAGCCACCGGATGTCATTGGCAATTTTATTCAACGACACAGCAAGCGTGGAGAGAGCCGCCGACATTTCAACTGCGGAATCGTGAGCACCCAGGGCCTCAAATTTATTTTCAGCGGTACGGAAAGAAAGACCCGTTTTTTCAGCAATTTTTTCGGCTGCCATTTCAGCAAATCCTTCCGGAGAGTTGATTCCCGTTCCCACCGCTGTGCCACCCATTGCCAACTCAAACACGTGAGGCAAAGTGTTTTCAATAGTTTTTAAACCGTGGTCAAGCTGGGAAGCATAGCCGGAAAATTCCTGACCCAATGTCAGTGGTGTGGCATCCATGAGATGTGTACGACCCAATTTTATAATGGTTTGAAATTCATCGGACTTTTCTGCCAAGGCAGCAGACAAACCTTTTAACTTTGGCAGGAGTTGCTCATTCACCTCGGTGGCTGCTGCAACATTGATAGCTGTAGGGAAGGTGTCGTTTGTCGATTGGGATTTATTGACGTGATCATTGGGATGGACAGGGGTTTTGCTCCCTAGCTTTCCCCCTGCCAATTCAATTGCCCGGTTGGCAATTACTTCGTTAAAATTCATGTTGGTTTGTGTACCGCTCCCCGTCTGCCAGACCACCAGTGGAAATTGGTCATCATGTATGCCATCAATCACTTCCTGTGCTGCCTCCGCGATCAGACTGGATAGTTTTTTATCTAAAATTCCAAGCTCCACATTCACTTCCGCCGCTACCTGCTTGATGATTCCGTATGCTCGAATGAATTCTCGCGGGAAATGCTCATTTCCAATTTTAAAATTTTCCAATGACCTCTGGGTTTGGGCACCCCAGTATTTATCCTCGGGAACCTTCATCTCACCCATGGTATCTTTTTCAATACGGAAAGACATGTCTATTTATCATTCTAAATTAAAAAGTAGTGTTAATCAAGAAGTGTTTTTGGATTGTTTTTAGATTGAAAAAATTATTTAATGATCCATGTGTCACCCGAATGTAGAAGTGCTTCCAGATCCCCCTCACCCAGCCTCTTTTTGGCTGATTTAATCTGATCATACAAGAGATCTTCATATGTTGGTTTTTCTTCACAATAGAGAACCCCAATGGGTGTTGGGAATTTTTCGCTGTGAGTAAAATTGGATAATATCCCTCCCAGATTTCTATCCGATTCTTCATGGACTACAAGATCATTAACTGAAAATTTGCCGTTAAGCTTTACTACCTCGGGTTTAAAACCATCAAGATGGATTCCCTTATTTTTCTTGCTTCCGAATATCATCGGTTTCCCGTTCTCCAGAATAAGCAAATTATCGTCTTTTACTTCTTTGTCGGTAAGGTTTTTGAAAGCCCCGTCATTAAAAATGTTGCAGTTCTGGTAAATCTCTAAGAAGGACGTCCCTTTGTGTTGGTGTGTTCGTTTGAGCATGTCTTGGAGGTGGTGCGTCATTTTATCGATAGACCTTGCAACAAATGTAGATGCAGCGCCCAGTGCCAACAGGGGTGGATTAAAAGGTCGATCCAAGGAGCCGAAGGGGGTGGATTTTGTAACTTTCCCCAATTCAGAGGTGGGTGAATATTGTCCTTTCGTTAACCCATAAATTTCGTTATTAAACATTATCACATTAATATCGAAATTCCGCCTCATGAGATGGATGAAATGATTTCCCCCAATACTCAGGGAATCTCCATCACCGGTAATGACCCAAACGGAGAGGTCCGGATTAGCCAACTTTACCCCAGAGGCAATGGTGGGAGCCCTGCCGTGAATCGTATGAAAACCAAAGGTCTTCATATAGTATGGGAACCGGCTTGAACATCCAATACCGGAAATAAACACAATTTTCTCTTTAGGAATTCCAAGTTCAGGAAATGTTTTTTGTACCTGAGCTAAAATAGAATAGTCCCCACAACCAGGGCACCATCTCACGTCCTGATCGGAGATAAAATCCTTTCTGGTTAACGGTTTACTTGTGATTGACTCAACCATAATATCCTCACATAATTGACTGAATTTTTTCAATAATTTGGGATTTTGTAAAGGGTTTTCCTGTCGAAATATTCACTCCAACGGCATCAATCAGAAACTCAGATCGAATTAGTTTTATCAACTGTCCAGTGTTTAATTCAGGAATAAGAATTTTTTGAAATTTGACAAGAATTTCTCCCAAATCGGAAGGGAATGGATTCACCCATCTCAATTGTGCATGGGAGACATACATCCCTTCATCTCTGATCTTTTCAACTGCAGCCCGGATGGCTCCGAATGTACTTCCCCATCCAAGTACCAATAGATCACCCGTAGTGTCCCCGTAGATATCCATGGCTGGGAATTCCCTGGCAATAGATTCCACTTTTTGTGCTCGCAAGTTGACCATCAGTTGATGATTATCCGGATTGTAGTTAACATTCCCCGTGATATTTTCTTTTTCCAATCCGCCAATTCGATGTTCAACTCCGGCCGTGCCGGGGAGCGCCCATTTTCTTGCCAGGGTTTCCTTGTCCCGTTCATAGGGGTGAAAAACGCTATCTTCCCCAGGGTCCACAGCAAACTTCACATCTATTGGGGATAACTGCTTGATCTCCGGAATTAACCACGGTTCCGAGCCGTTTGCCAAAAGAGCATCGGATAGTATGAACACGGGGGTCATATATTTCAGGGCGATTCTGCACGCTTCATAAGTAGCGTAAAAGCAGTCACCCGGTGATATAGGAGCGATCACGGGCATGGGAGATTCACTATTTCTTCCCCATAATGCTTGGAATAAATCTGCCTGCTCAGTTTTGGTTGGCATTCCGGTACTGGGACCGACTCTCTGCACGTTGATAATTACCATGGGTAACTCCGTCATAATTGCCAATCCGAGTGCTTCGCCTTTTAGAGCAATCCCAGGTCCTGATGAAGCGGTAACAGCAAGGTTTCCGGCGAACGCTGCCCCAATAACCGAACCAATACTGGCAATTTCATCCTCAGCTTGAAATGTTTTCACTCCAAAATTTCTGTAGTGGGATAGCTGGTGTAGGATATCACTGGCAGGGGTAATGGGATATCCACCGAAAAAGAGCGGAAGCCCCGATTTCTGACTTGCTGCCAAAAGACCCAACCCAATGGCATAATTCCCTGTGATATTTCGATAGGTACCCTTTTTCAGAGGTGCCGGACCCACCTGATAGCTCACCGGGAATATCTCCGTGATATCTCCAAAATTGTATCCAGCTTTCAATGCCCGGATATTACCTTCCACCAATTCCGGTCTTGATTTGAATTTTACCTTAAGCCATTTGATAGTCGGTTCCAAAGGACGTGTGTAAATCCAGAACATTAGTCCTAAGGCAAACATGTTCTTTGTTCTTTCTACTGTCTTCGAGGGTAGATTCATATCTTCCAAAGCAGAGGATACGAGGCGACTGATTTCAATGTCATAAACTTTATAATTTGATAATGAATCATCCTCGAGTGGATCACTTTCCCAGCCTGCCATTTTCAAGTTTCTCGATTTGAAGTTCGATTTGTTTGCAATTATAGTTCCACCGGGCTTAAGGTCGGAGAGATGAACCTTTAAAGCTGCCGGATTCATCACAACCAGAACATCCACCATATCGCCAGGAGTGTAAATATCTTTACTGCTGAACTGTATCTGATATGCACTGACTCCAGCTAGCGTTCCGGCAGGTGCACGTATCTCTGCCGGATAATCAGGATACGTGCCTAAATCATTCCCTACAATCGCAGTTGCACTGGTGAATCGACTGCCTGCCAACTGTATACCGTCTCCCGAATCACCGGCAAAGCGAATAACCACGCTTTCAACATTAATTATTTCTTTGTTTTTGATTTTTTGATTTTTCATCATTATTTGTGGGTATATAAACCAAGATATTTTTTATTCTTCTAACCAATTTACTATTTATCATAGCTAATTAACAATGAATAAACGGCTATTTCCCTGTTACTTTTGTAAAAAATATCCTTGATTTCAAAACGATTAAAAACGTGGTTTCAATTAAGGATTATTGCTTATTTTCCAACCCAAGAGTAACCTTTGGTTATCATGACAGACTCTTTCACTTCAACACAGCTTGCACTGTTCCCTGAACTTTCCAGGACGCCTACGATTCCTTCCATCTCCACTCTCCCGGAATTTGATCGAGCTATGGACAATCTTATCAAGATGAGCGATTTAGGGGCTTTTGTTTCGGTTACTATTCACGGTGTGGATAAATCCTATTCTGTCCATATTTTTGAATTGGAGATCCCCAACGATTTTCTAAAGAACGGCTCAGACAATCTGGTTTCACCTGTTTATCACCTGTTTCCAAAAGAGATACGTCACCAAATGAGACGGCTAACCTACGATATAAAGAGCTTTTTCAATCGGCAGAATTCATTTAAAACACCGTTTGGCTATTTTCTTTTCAGACCCTATTTCCGGATTTGGATGAAGTTTGTTGAAGACCGAAAAACACAAATCCAAATGTTTTTAGAAGACACGCTGAGCGGAAAAAAGTACAGCAGATATTTCCTGACTACTTTTGATAAGGGTTACCGGTTCCTTTCCAACATAAAGGATGATACTGCTCCTTGGGAATTCTCAGAAAATATCCTGATGAACCATATTCGGGAAGTACGAAAAGATATCGAATCTCAAAACCTGACACTGCATACCTTAGACAAAACTTATCCCGATTATCCCCTCAAAGCCATTGCTGTTAAAACGCATCATTTTCCCATTGACCTGAGGAATTACATCGATAATCTCCAAATTAAGTTCGCTTTTAAGTCCATTCATCTGGAGAATCTGAAAAACATTACCATTCGGAGTATCGAGGACGTGAAGCGGTTGAGTAGCAAGATGGGAGAAGAGTAGCTACGGACAGTTCACTTCCATAGGAACCCTTCCATTTTTCCCTTGGGAAATGGGAAGGTCATGAAACCGGAAAAACAGGTATCGGCAAAGGTGAGAGAGAATACAGGTTCATTATAGGAGAAAAATTTACTACCGAAGGTTTAGTCCAACTGTTTAAATAAAGAACGTTTCAATGCGTTTTATTTTTTGTTGCGTGTTCGTGCTTTTTTAATTTTTCTTTTTTGTTCGGGTTGGCTTTTCAAGCTCTTTTGCAATTATTGGCTCGTGTGTTGGCTTGAACAAATTGGAAATGTGATTGCAAATGCAATGGTTATTTTCTAAATCTTGCAAAATATGCATCAATTTCCGGTCTTAATTCTATACCTACTCTTTCAAAACAATTTAATAATTCTTCATAGGCACCATCATTCCCAAGAAAGTCCCACAATTCTTCTGCAACTTTTAACTCATTATCCAAATCTAACATACCTTTCAATGTCCATCTTTCATAAGGTCTTGGTTCGTATGGATTGTAGGGGATAGCAATATATGACTCTACCTTTGCACTTGGATTTTTTGCCAAATAAATTGCTATCCATTCTAACAATGTCCTTTTGAAATCTTTAAAATTGCTGATATTTGGTTTTGCTGTTTTTAAGTCAAACAAATGGACTGTTCCACTAGTACTCTGAACAAATAAATCTACTTTTACAGTTTTTAATTTGTTCATTGTACCCTTGTTGCAAACTTTTCTTATCCTTTCGATTTCTTCCGCTTTATGCGGATTTTTTCCAATTGTGAGTTCATTCATAATACGTTGAATTTCAGATTGGGCTTGTTCACTGATAGTATCACCGACGACATACTGTTTTTGTGCAAATTCAAAGTTCAAACTTGCCAAAGTTACAGCAACAGGTTCAAAAATAGATGTACCAAAAGTCGTGTTTAATGAGTGGATAAAGGAAAATAATGCCATTCTATCACGACCGAGTAAGCGATAATGAAAAGGCATATGACTCGTTTCTGGCTTATATGTCTTAAACTTTTTCCGTAGGCTATCTTTGATAGTATTCTCGATTAATTTTATTTGTTCCTTTATAAGCGACATTTTATCTCTCCTTTAGATGAAATATTATTTCTGCATAGGCATTAGACCTATCTTTTTCCACTCTATTCAACACAGGCCGCTTAAATTGATTAACAATTTTCATATCTGATAACTGTGCAATATCTGGATAAAGATTAAATTTGTCATTGGCTACTAAAAAGATGTCATAATCTTTTTGAAGATATTTTTTACAATTTCTTAAAGATACCGCTATGCCTTTGACATAGGAATTCCTTGCTTCTTTTCCCTGACCTTTAGAAAGGGGTCCGATTTCTAATTCATCTTTTCGATCAAATCCAAATATTTCATAGGAATATGCATGCTGTTCGTGATAATCAATAAGTCCGACATAAGGTGGACTTGAGAAAATACCTTTAATCTTTTGTTTCAGCAATAATTCTGCTAACCTTGAATTTCTTTTTTTGATTTCTTTATAAATATCTATCGTTCTGCTATCCCCTATCAAACATATTTGAAATGTTTCGGTTCTTAATCTGTCAAATTCATTAAGGCGATTTAATGTGTCTATGGTATACCTTCGCCACCATCCTTTAATGGAAAAAATTGGTTTGCATATTTTGCCGTGTTTCTTACAGTAATATGTAGTTGTGACAGGCTCTTTTAAGGTTGCTAGATCAGCATGAGTAGTTGCTCTGCAGGAGCGAACGGTTCTGCTAAAGATTATTGCTAATATTTTTTTAATATCCTTATTACCAACGTTTTTCAATTCCTTAAATACAAAGTCGATTTCTTCTCTCACTAGAAATAAGAACCACGTATCTAAGAAAGAATTATTTTTATCTTGTTTAATTTTGATTTTATATTTTTCCACTAAATCATAATAAATGCTAAGAAACTTTTGTTCTTTATTTTTTGCATATTCTTTTTCGTTAATCTTACCTTTTCTTACTTTTATTTTATATTCTGGCGATGGAAAATACCTGTAGTTAAATTTTGAAAGTTCTGAAAGTAGATGTTCTTCAAAAGCAATATTATTTTTTGTTTTCTGAAAATTTACCAAGTTTAATGTGATATTGTGAATAGCTTCCCTAATATTTGGGATATTATGCTTTTCAATCTTAGCCTTGCTAATCATTGCATTAAACGCAGAAATATCTACACCAATGGCATGCATCCCTAATTCATTTGCTTGAACTAACGTTGTTCCACTTCCACAGAATGGATCCAACACAATATCACCTTTATGAAAATATATTTGTTTCTTGAATTCATCGGTATGAGAATCAAGGAAATATTCTACCAATTGAGGGATAAATTTACCTTTATAAGGGTGTAATCTGTGAACATGCTTTGTTCTCTCTGATTCCTTGTATTCTATAAAAGACAAATGCCAATTAAGGTCTTCACCTAATTTCTTTTTCCACTGTTTTTCCTTATCAAAAGAGTCGTAATATTCTTTTAATTCGTCAATATTTATTAAGGGATTTCCATTACTCCCATACTTTATTATTCTTCCGTATTGCAGTAAATATGAAATATTGGAGGTGGTAACGTTACGATTTAAATATTGCGAAGCCCATTCGCTGGCTTCTCTTAAATTGATTAGTTTTTTTGCTTCTTCAAGAAATGTTAGCTGGTTCATATCTGATTACCTTCGATTAATTTTTATATATAACATACCTTGATATTTACTTTTTCCCCTGCCCGCAATTGCAGATAATGTTTTGAGTAAATCTGAAGTTCCGAGCAAAGCGAGGAATTTGGGTGAGGGCGTAAGCCCGAACCGCATACACCGTGTTTTCTAATGTGGTGCATTATTCTTTTCATTCTAACACTTCCTTTCTTTTTTTTAAAACAGACAATTCTGCTATTAGAAATTCTACCCATTCTTCTGTATATACATAGTCGCCATGAGCTACATCGTATTGACAATATTTGATTTTAGTTTTCTCAGGAGATTTGCTATTTGATGATGGGCGAACTTTATAATATTTCCAACATCTTACATGGTGTGAGCTCGGATGAAAGGTTATACCAAGAGTTTGTTCCATCCTTTGCGATACGTCCCCTGGTTTAAGTTTTCCTGGGTTTACAACCGGAACTTGTTTCTCTTTAATAAATGCAACTACTTTTTTATATTTTTCCATTTCTTCTGGGTTATCTTTATCATATGGGATGAATTCTACAGCTATATCCGCTGACCTTTGCCTGTTTCCAAGCTTAGGAACAAGAAAAATTTTGAAATTATACTCGGAGCTATCCCATACACTTTCATCTAATGAATACCGAAATGTATCTATGTATTCTTTAACTGCTTCGTACTCTCTCGACTGAATTTCTTTCAACACCTTATTTCTCCATTTTGAATCAACCGTTAATAATTGCAGAGGAATCGCTAACGATTCTGCCAAGCTGTAATCTTCTCCAAATTCTTGCGTTAAAAGTTTCTCATAATTAAGCAAAAGTGCTTGACATTCTCCAAAAATGTCCAGATCCAATGCGGGTAAGAACCGATGTTCAATTTGATTTCTAAGGCCAATAAAGAATCGTAGATTTTCTCTCGTAGGAGAATTTTGATCTTTAAAATATTCATTGATACATTCGCTCAGGTCCCATGCCTTTTTTTGTCCATCAATGTAAATATATCTGTTCGAGTTACTTTTTTTATAAAAGTATTTGATTCCCTGTCGTTCAAATGTTGCATGTAATAGCGATGTCCAAGAAATATTCATCAAGATGATGAAAGTAAATGAGCGAAATTTTGTAGCAGGTTTATTGTAAATATCTACTGCTAATATCGCAGACTCTCTCGACTTTTCAATCAATTCTTTTACTTTTCGGGGAAGTCTTTTCATCTTGATTCCTCTAGCATCAATTCTGCCAACGTTGTGCTAAACCCAATATCGCGTTTAGCAGGTTTACTCTTTATGTTGTAGTTGTATTTTAACCGTATTATCATGCGTAAAGCTGAATTATTAAAAACCGCAGAACAAAAACTTACTATCCGAAATTACAGCCCGCGGACGATTAAATCCTATTTGTCATCCATCAAACATTTTTCTTATTGGCATATCCGAAACGAAGTTAAATCCGGTAGAGAAGATTTATTAGAAAAATATTAGAGCCGGCAATCAATCAAAACCATATACCTTAGTCATAATGAGTAAGTATACACAAAGCTTGAATAGTAAGTATTTAATTCACCGGAAGATAAAAATAGCTGGAATCTTTCTCATTCCCACCTTTCCTCTACCTTACTACTAATCAGATTCCTAAATTTACTACTATGGTTAATGATGAAATAAAGCGCCTCACGACACTTAGTCACGGTTCCGGTTGAGCCAGCAAATTAGGTCCTGAGGACCTGGCTCAGGTTCTGAGTCATTTGCCGCCTATCGAGGATCCCCGTGTGGTTGTCGGGTTTAATAATTCTGACGATGCCGCCGTAGTACGCATGGATGGAGATAAAGCGCTTGTCCAAACCGTCGATTTCTTTACCCCCATCGTGGACGATCCCTATGATTTCGGACAAATTGCTGCTGCCAATTCCCTGTCGGATATCTACGCCATGGGAGGCAAACCACTCTTTGCCTTGAACATTGTAGGTTTCCCAATTCAAACCCTGCCAAGAAAAACGCTAATCGAAATCCTATTGGGAGGAGCGGATAAAGCTAAAGAGGCGGGAATATCCATCGTGGGCGGTCATACAATTGATGACATAGAACCGAAATACGGCTTGGTGGTAACGGGAGAAATTTACCTTCCCAATCTTGTTAGAAACTCCACAGCAGAATCTGAGGATGTCCTTGTCCTGACAAAACCGTTGGGAACCGGTATCATTGCAACAGCCATAAAAAAGGGTATTGCCGATTCATCTATGATCCGGACTGCAACCAACGTGATGAAAACATTAAACAGCCGAGCCGCTGAACTCATGTTAAAACACAAAGTACATGCCGCTACGGATGTAACCGGTTATGGTCTTTTGGGGCACCTCTTAGAAATGTGTCGTGGCAGCAACGTTTCCGCGGAAATTGAGTTTCATGTAATCCAATTTATCGATGGAGTCATAAACTTAGCTCAACAAGGAATTATTCCTGGAGGCACGAAACGCAATTTAAATTTCGTGGAAAAAGATACGAAGTTCGATTCCGGTATAAAAGATTACCGGAAACTTATGGCGGCTGATGCCCAGACTTCCGGTGGATTACTTTTGGCGTTCTCAGAGGCTGACGCAGATGCATTTTTAGAGGAATTCAATCAACACTCTTCCATTCTTGCCTTCAAAATAGGGAGAATTGTCCCGAAGAAAGACCACTCAATCTTTCTGGCTTAACCCATCAGCTGACGGAGCGGGGTTAGGGAAAAAAATCCCAACATTATAGACAGACTCTATTTAAGTAGAAATTCCTGTTTTACGCATGGTTCGATCTGTTATTTTTGATCAAATTAACAGGTCTGAAAGAGGGGTGATAATGTAGCAATCCGGTTGTTTTGAATATTTCTTCTTTATAGATTGTTTCAACATAATAAGTAATGGCTTTAACCTTGAATATTAGAGGGATACATGTTTCAAAATCTTAAATACAAACCATTGACCCATGAAGAGATGGTAGAGAGATCATCTCTATTTCTTGCTCAAATGAAAACCCGTAGAAGTGTTCGAACATTTTCGGAGAGATCGGTACCCTTTGAGGTTATTGAAAACATCGTAATGACAGCTGCTTCAGCCCCCTCCGGCGCCAACAAGCAGCCCTGGACTTTCGTGATTGTCAGTAATCCGGAAGTAAAAAGGCAAATCCGTGAAGCGGCGGAAAAAGAAGAAAAGGAAAATTACGAGCACAGGTTTACGCGGGAATGGCTGGAGGATCTAAACCAATTTGGGACAGACTGGCATAAGGAATTTCTGGAAAAGGCTCCTTACCTCCTCGTGCTTTTTAAACAGGTTTATGGAGTTGATAAAGAGAAACAGCGAAAAAATTATTATGTAAACGAGTCTGTGGGAATTGCCTCCGGATTTCTCCTTATGGCTATCCACAATGCGGGATTGGTGGCTTTGACACATACACCCAGTCCCATGAAATTCCTGACAGAAATATTAAATCGCCCCTCAAACGAAAAGCCGTTTTTGCTCATCCCCGTCGGATTTCCTGAGGAAGAGACGAAAGTACCCAAATTGAAAAAGAAATTCTTTCGTGAAGTGGCTAAGGTTTTATAAGCGTGGTAACTATTAAGGCTAAGGCGCCCGTCTACACTACCGTTACGACGGACAGGCAGGCGAAGGCGAAGGCACCCCGACACTGCGTGTACGGGGTCTCCGCTGCGCTCCGAAAGGAAAAAAGCGTTGGGCTATCCGCCACCTGATGGATAGTTCGTCTATATTAAGTAAGTGGAAATTTTCCATTGATCGTGGTGGGACATTTACCGATGTAATCGGAATCGACCCCAAGGATCAGCTACACACTCTGAAGCTCCTCTCAGAATCGCCTTTTTATGATGATCCTGCCATTGAGGGGATGAGAAGAATGCTGAAACTTTCCAGTAGAGTATCCATCCCGGAAAACCGGGTGGATCGAATTCGCATGGGGACTACCGTTGCCACCAATGCCCTTCTGGAACGAAAGGGAGTGCCGGTTGCCTTATTCATTACCAAAGGATTTCGGGATCTTCTGAAAATCGGATATCAGAACCGCCCGGAACTTTTTAACCTCGTGATTAAAAAGCCTCAGCAGCTATATCGGTGTGTGAAAGAAGTAAACGAAAGAATTGATTCTGAGGGGCGTATTGTTCAACCACTGGACAAAGATTTGGTGGAAGCAGACCTGAAAAGAATCCGCCGGATGGGGATTCAATCCGTCGCTATCGTACTGATGCACGCCTGGAAGAACAACACGCACGAGAAAATCGTCGGAGATATCGCTCGAAAAACAGGGTTTAAACAGGTTTCAGTCTCCAGTGAAATCATGCCGTTGATTAAGATCGTGGGCAGGGCTCAGACCACTGTTGTGGATGCCTATCTGAATCCCATACTCATGAATTACATCAACTCAGTGAGACGATTCACAGGGAAGATTCCCCTGGAATTTATGCAAAGTTCGGGTGGCATTACGGATGCAGGATCATTCACGGGGAAGGATGCTATTTTTTCTGGTCCGGCGGGAGGTGTTATTGGGTCTGCTGCCGTAGCAAGGGTTAACGATTTAGAAGAGTCCATCGGGTTTGATATGGGAGGGACGTCCACGGATGTCTCCCGATTTGGGGGAGCCTATGAAAAAGCTTACGAAATGGAAATAGGTGGAATTCAATTTCAGGTGCCCAGTTTGAGTGTGAATACCGTGGCAGCCGGCGGGGGATCTATTCTCTGGTTTGATGGACAAAAACTGCGTGTAGGTCCTGAATCGGCAGGAGCAATTCCCGGTCCTGTGTGCTATGGGAGAGGAGGCCCACTAACCCTCACCGATGCCAATGTGTTGCTCGGGAGGATAATTCCGGACTACTTCCCGTCTACTTTTGGTGATTCACAAAATGATCAGGTGGACAGGGAAATTGTGGTGAGAAAATTTGAAGAAATTACACGGACTATCAATAACCGGTTAAATCATCAATTCACACCTGTGGAAGTTGCCCTCGGTTTTGTGAAAATTGCCAACGAAACGATGGCAAAAGCCATCAAGGAAATTTCTGTGTCAAGAGGGTTTGATATTCGGCAACATTCTCTTATCTGTTTTGGGGGCGCTGCTGCCCAACATGCCTGCGCCATTGCAAAAATATTGGGTATACGAACCATCATTATTCACCCACTAGCAGGACTTTTATCGGCTTACGGAATAGCCATGGCAGATCATCTCCAATATGCAGCGACTTCTGTTATAAAAAAGATGGATAGTCAGAGTTTTCAAATCTTGGATAAAGAATTTAGTCGACTTGAGCAACCTCTAATTGAAGATCTTCGTAAGAAAAATATTCCGAAAGATAAAATTGTTGTCTCTCGGTTTCTCGACTTGAGACCTATGGGGACCGACTCTTATCTTTCCATCCCTTTTGTTCAATCCATCCGTGAGTTAGAACAAACATTTTTTTCTGTTTACCAGCAGCATTATGGTTTTGATCCATCCGAAACGCCTTTAGAGTTGGTGAATCTCCGGGTGGAGGTGATTGGAAAGGGGGATGATTTTAGACACTTTGAAGAGAATCAAAAGGGTATGGATAGTTTAAGATATACACAGGGTACTGTTACACAACAAAATCGTCCCTTAAATCCTATCGGTATTGTGGAGGTTTATTGGAGTAAGCGGGCGACTCCCACTCCCGTTTATAAAAGGGAGGAGATCGACGTTCATACGCAGATTCAAGGTCCTGTCATTGTAGTAGAGGATTATTCCACCACGGTTGTGGAACCGGGTTTTTCAGTAAGTCTGAATAAATTCGGTCATTTAGTTTTGACGCAGACGAAGGTGGAAACGGAAATAGTCAGCGGGGAAAGAGACCCTGTCATGCTGGAAGTTTTTAATCATCTATTTATGAGTGTAGCTGAACAGATGGGTTATACACTCGAAAACAGTGCCCATTCCGTCAATATCAAGGAAAGGCTGGACTTTTCCTGTGCCATCTTTGATTATGAGGGGAACCTCGTGGCGAATGCCCCTCACATACCTGTTCATTTAGGCGCTATGGGGGAATCAGTCAAATCCATTATTCGTGATAATCAGGGAAAGATGAAGCGTGGGGATATTTATATGATGAACAATCCTCACCGGGGTGGATCCCACCTTCCGGATGTAACAGTCATTGCCCCTATATTCGGGGAGGATAACCATCCTATTTTTTACACTGCTAACCGGGGTCATCATGCCGACATCGGTGGAATTACACCCGGATCCATGCCTCCATTTGGGAAAAATCTGGCGGAAGAAGGAATTGTGATTGACAATTTTTTATTGGTCAGAGATAACCGGTTTAGAGAAAAAGAAGTGAGAGAACTGCTTCTTTCGGGTCCCTATCCTGCAAGAAATATTGATGAGCGGATTTCAGATCTCAAAGCACAGATAGCGGCTATTCGGAATGGCGAACGGGAATTGAGGCGGTTAGTGGATAAATACAGCCTTAACACGGTTCACGCCTACATGGATCATATCCGGGATAATGCCGCTGAAGCCATGAGAGATGCATTGGCTATCTACTTAGGTGATCGTAAGAAGTATGAGAATTATTTTGAAGATTATCTGGATAACGGTTCGAAAATAGCGGTAAAAATTTCAATAACCTGGGATGGTAAGTCTCCTAATACGTGCAGGGTGATCGTTGATTTTGAGGGGACAGATCATCAGATGTCTGGTAATCTGAATGCTCCTGTAGCGGTAACAAAAGCGGCTGTCCTTTATGTTTTCCGCACCTTGATTGACGAAGATATTCCTTTGAATTCAGGCTGCTTGGATCCCATAGATATTCGCATTCCTGATAGATGCTTATTGAATCCATCTTCTGATGCAGCTGTTGTGGGCGGGAATGTGGAGACATCCCAGCGGGTCGTGGATGTGCTTTTGGGCTCCTTGGGGATTGCGGCAGCTTCCCAGGGGACTATGAACAATTTTCTCTTCGGTAGAGCGGATGGAAAAGGAAAGCAGTACTACGAAACCATTGCAGGGGGCTCAGGCGCAACCATGGGTCATCCGGGAGCCTCAGCGGTGCAGGTGCACATGACAAACACCCGAATCACCGATCCGGAAGTGTTGGAACAGCGGTACCCGGAATTGCGGCTGGAAAGTTTCGCTATCCGTAATAGATCAGGAGGCAAGGGGAAATATAAGGGAGGTGACGGGACGATTAGGAAGATCAGGTTCCTTCAACCCCGGAAGATATCCATTCTTTCCGAACGGAGAAAATATCCCCCCTATGGGATGGCAGGAGGGAGTCCCGGTGCTAAAGGGAAAAACATCCTGATAAAGAATGATGGAACATACATCAATCTTGGGGGAAAAGTGGAGCGAATAGTGAATCCCGGTGAAACGATTGTAATTAAGACACCGGGGGGAGGGGGATTTGGGAGGAAGGATGGTTAATAGATTTTTTTCTTGAACCTAAATTGAGCGATTTTATGCCAATTATTAAAGAACATATATATACTTAATTGGTTGTTATCATTACTAAAGATATTACGTCTTATCACGAGGACAAGTTGACAACTTATCCTACGCAAATCGCTCAATTTAGGTAAAAGTTATTAATCTTATTGATGATCACCGTGGTGAGTAATCGTCAATGAAATTGTTTGATGCTCATTATCCGAATCGAGAGTAATAGCTGTAGGGTTAGCAGATCCTGTAGTATTTGTTGAATCAGCACAATAATAGCCCATGGCTTCAGAATGTTCATCAAAATCCATATCGTGTGATTCGAAAATACCAAAGTAGTAAGAACCTTCAGATAAGTCCTCTAATTGAATTGATGCCGTTTGTGTGATTACTGTATCGGTGCCAAAACTAAACATATAGGAGTCAACGGTTCCGGCGTCTTTGGCTGATGTGAAAGATGATCCTTTCCAAAGAAATGCCATGATCATATCATCCGACCCTTTTTCGGCGTCATCAAAAATAACCGTTACCTCCAATATTCCGGAAAATTCATCTTTATCATCTTCGCAAGACATAAAGACTAAGCCGGTCAATAAAACAGCAGATAGTATTGTTGTTTTCTTCATTATTTGTTTTCCTTATTAATGAATGATGTTTATAATTAACGAGGCGCGCGTTTACCTTGGTCGATAAACTCATGCATTAAAAAGTTGACAAGATCCCAATTATCGTCCTCGGTGATCAAACCTTCAATTGCCGGCATTGCACTACCGTCGAGACCTGTAACTAACGTCCGATAAATATCTTCAGGTTCAGATCCACCCACGAAAAGCCACGGTTTCGATAAATCCGGTGGTACAATTTTATACCCCCAATCATCCTTCAAAGTAGGTGTACTGGGACCATCGCCATGACCTCCCATACCATGACATTTCCAGCATTCGATGTCATTGTACCATCTACGCCCCGCATTCACACTTTCCGGAGTGCTGGGTTTTCTTGGAGGAATGGGAACAATATTGATTTCTTCACCATTGGAAAATTTGTCGGAAAAAGTTTTTATATACTGTACTAACGCTTCCTTCTCATCTGACCTTAAATGGGACCACCCCGGCATCGTATTATCATGTCCCATGCCGAAACCTATAGTCTGATAAAGATCCTGATCTAGAGGAATTTGTCCGGAGGATGTGGATCTTACCTTGTATTTTCCGCTGGTAAAATCCCGGGGTTTTACTATTAAATTTCCGGCTACAATTCCATCTCCCTTCCCAGAAAGACCATGACAGACTGCACAGCTGATTATGTAGATCTGTTCACCTTTTTTAATAATATCGTCTTCAGCTACCAAAATAGAGAAACAAAATATCAAAACGGATATAACTATATTATTTTTCATCATTATTTTCTCCTGATTAAAATACGAACATTACCATTATCATAAACCAGTTCGAATCAATATCGACTACACGTCCCATACCGGCGACCCAAGCGGGGTTGTACATAGCTTCATCAGGTTCAGGAAATCCGAACAGGTTTTCTTGAAAACCCCACTCAAAAGTAATCGTAAGTGGCATTATGGGATGATAGCGTAATCCTAATATATACCTGGAATATTCCGACAGTTTATTTGTCATATTCCAAATCATTTTATCATCACCACGAGGACGACGTCCATCTATTTCGTCTGTCCATTGATTGCTTACTGAGATCCAATCGAATCTTGGGGTAAAAAAAAGTTTTGCCGGTTTTAATACTACATCAACGCCAATAAAACCGCCGGAATAATCAAAAGGGCGGGTGACCCATTTATCTTCACTGCTAAGAATTTTAGCTAAATGATCTCCATGATCGTCGCCGTCTCCTTCACCTTCGGAACCCAGGTGAGGCATTTTTAGGTTTGTCATATCAATATCATCATCGTGCCCAACCAAATATTGTCCATAGATATTTATGGGATAACCAGCCAATTCAAAATCAATTGAACCATCCACTCCCCATCGGTTAAAGTTGGAATTTTCAGGATCAATGTGAACATTTAGGGGGTCCTCATTGAATTCAAGAAAGAGCGAATCAATCTGCCAATATTCCAGCATTGCCGAATTAGGAAACGGATTCCCGGGTAAATCCTTTAAATTTTGGGTTCCTGAATAGTATAGAAATCCGACTTGTACCCGGTGGAGAAATTTATCAAATAACCTTGCTAGCGCTATCCGACTATAGAAATCAAATTCCACATTGGAATCAAAATTTCCATTGGTTCCATTAATCATTGCCAGTTCATATCGAATGGAACTGACCCCAAAATGAGATAGCCCATTAAATGACGTTCCCATTTGGGTCGCACCTAACTTTGCAGCGCCTTTCACTCCGCGAATGTCATAAACCTCGTATGGCGCTATTGCAGATCCGAGGTTCCTTAAAGCGGAGAAGGGTAATTCCAGTTCAAACAATCCGAATTTTATCGATGTAAGATGAGCCCAGGAATTGAACATATTATTATACTGAAAGAAAGCCTGATCCCAATGAACGTGGGTTTCGGACCCAAAGCGACCGTTACTTATATCGAGTTCAGATTCAATACCAAGGGTTGCAAAAAAGGATAATTTCCTTCCTAAAGAACCAGCCATCCAAAGATGACCGCCCATATCTCTAAAGGAATTTACTTTATAAGATTTCCCTGATGGAATACCCGGAGGAGGGACCGCAGCCATGTTGTTGGAAATTTCCCGAGTAACAAACATCTCGTGAAGCATTCCTGAGAGTTGTACATTTTCAACAGCCCAGGGAGGTGTATCTTCTTCAGTACCCCTTAACTGATATCCATTGATACGAAAAAGTTCACCAAAAGCATTTAATTTGGGTTCCGTAACGTGACAAGTTTGACACGGTTTTCCATATTTCTTTGCAAAAGCGGGGATTGCTGAAATCTTCTGAAAACAGATAAAAATTAACCCCACAATCAACCAGTAATGTATTGTCCTTGACTTTGTTGTAATCATTTTATAACTCCTATATGTTATCTCTTTGATAGGTAGAATACTCTAAAAATCGGCTGTTAATTTATTAATAAAATTCATCAACAAAAATAAATATTAGGAGAAAATACAAAAAGTGCAGAATTTTTCTCAGGAATCTTATAACTTTCTATATTGACAATTACGGTGAATTTTATCCATCGACTTTATACATCATTCTTAGTTAAAAATTATATTTTGTAAAAGTAAAAGAGAATAATAATTGGTACAATCCGGATTATTTACCGTAAAGATACCCCAATCCGCTCCCTAATACAGTTCCCAACCCCCCCCCGACAAGTCGGGGTCGGGGGGACAGTCTGTACTCCCTTACCCCACTATCCCGAAGTTTCGGGATAGATTATCCAAAGAATCCTTGTATGTTAATAATGATGAAGAAAATTAATAGAGACAAAGTTGTTATCATGAGTCTAAGTTTGTATTATTATGGCAGAAGATAAGGTAAGGATTCTGGGTTTCCACAAGAGGAGTCCATATAGGAGAACCCATTCCACAGATCGTTGGAGAAATGACAAGACTATAAGTAATTCAAATACTTTAGGTTAAACGGAGAGAATATTATGGCGAAAGCAGAAGGAAAATCATTCGACTTTTTAGATGAGAGTCACATTCAAACTGATTTTTTAGAGACCTTTGAATTCGATAGTCCCAATCAATATATCACAACGGAAACAGATGAATTCAGTGCTGTTTGTCCATTTAGTGGACTACCCGATCTGGCTTATGTGAAAATCGAATATTACCCCGATGGAGGGAAGTGTGTGGAACTCAAAAGTCTCAAATATTATTTCATCAGTTTCCGGAATGTGGGAATTTATCAGGAAGCGGTCACCAAACGCATTTATTCTGATTTAAAGTCGATCCTGGAAACGAATCGAATTCGGGTTACTACCGTTTACAATATTCGAGGCGGGTTCAATTCAACTTGTATAGAAGGGAATATTAATTCAGAGTAACCCACTGCCATTCAACACTTCGGCATCTTTGTCCAAGGTGGTATGAAATCCTGTCACGTCTTTCTCTTTATTAATAAAAGAAAAACCTTCCGCTATATTAGCTCTTTGTAACTGTCTTTTTTAAAAGGGGATCACCCTTTTTTCTGGAGCGAAAATAGTATGCCAAATAGCAGGGCAGTGTTAGCAGCGTGGAAATAATTGATGTTGTTTTGAACAGTTAGAATATCCAATCCAGCCAGTTTGCTTACAACCCCGGCGAGCACAAATACGGCTGCCACAATCCAGGATGCTTTTACGATTTGTTCATTCATGACTTCTCCTCCTTTGTTATTTCATATTCCTATTGGGGAATAGTAAACCCGTTCACGGGGAATTTACAAAGATTATGGTAAAACAAAAATGATATGTCGGAACAACCCATTCAAAATTCTTTTTACTCGGAGATCAAATGATCAAACGTCCATAATTTTACTCTCCACCATGTAGGGAGAGTCAAAAGAAGTCATTTCACCGGCTTTTTTCCCAGGAACAGGAAGCAGTCTGGCGGATAGAGGCTTGTTCAATTGAATGGCAAGTGTTGCTACATCCCTAAGAATAGCTTCGATCTTATCAATGCTTGTGTCACCAGGGATGGGAATAGTGTCCAATCCTGTCCCACACACTGAGGAATACAGCAATAAATTGGAAAGATTGAGAGTCCCTTCACTGACCCGCTCAGCCAATCCGACGTCTTCACTTACAGGCAGCATGAGTCCGCAGAAACCGGTTGTTTTGACAGAAAGTTGTTTGATGACTTGTGTGATAAGAGAGGATAAGGTGAGGGTCCCTGCATGACCAAATTTATCAATCCCAAATTTTTCATAAGCATAAGCAATACTTTCTTTGGGATCTAAAGAAGGGGCAATAGACGTATCTATTCCACGGAATGGAATATCGAATATTTTTTCTACATTTTCTGCAATGGCAGCAACCTCTGAAAATTCTTTCTCCAAAATTTCATCCAGTAGTTCAGACGCTTCATTCAAATCCTTAGAGTGGGAAAATGTTTTCATTACAAGGTCGCTACACTCCAATCCAATCCCGAAAGATGTCTCACCTTTATGATAAGCTGTGGGGAAAAAGGGGATTCCAGGTGGACAGTTTACCCAGGCACAATACTGGAAATTGCCAAGCCCCCCTGGAGTCGTTTCTGATAGTTGTTTAATCACCTCTGCGCTCGCTCGAATTGCACGATCATCCATTCCCTTTTCGCTATCTCCAATTTTAGTGGAGCAAGATATTATTGGTGAATTAGTAATTATTTGTGGAATCAATTTGATTAGTCCAGGTGATTGGGAATAACCAATATTAAAGTTATCTACATCATAACGTTTACAGTTATTTTCAATTTTTGTGATTTCCTCCAATACTTTATTATAATGAAGGTCAGACAGGTATTCTTCCCAGGAATTAGTGGCGATCCTGGTTGTTTGAATTTCGTATCCATTCTGTTCAAATTGTTTTTTTGCCTGTTGATTGAATTCAGCGACTTGCTCGATTTTTTCAACGTCTATCCCAGAATTAAAAGTGATCCCCGTGGTAATGGTGCGAATTTTCATTTTATAATAGCTGTTGACATTTTCAGATTATAAGTTTAAAAAAATTCATCTTGCTAATAGTAATTTAACCCAAAAGAAATTGGATTAAAACATGGGGATAATTATTTTGACGAGAAATACAGCCTTTATTTTTCTTACATCTATATTTTTAGGCGCACTTGTGATTGCTTCTGTTCTTGTCGGCAAGATTGCAATACTCGGACCCTTCGTTTTTCCAGCGGGTGTCCTTGCTTATTCCATAACTTTCCTTATGACCGATACCGTCAGCGAATTATAAGGAAAGGAAAAAGCAAACTGTATGGTTCTGGGAGGTTTTCTTAACCTGGTGGTTGTTTATGGATTAATTCAATTGTCCCTGATATGGCCATCTGCACCTTTGTTGGAATAAAGAACAGGAATTTGCCGCTATTTTGGGATCGACAACACGAATCACCATCGCCAGCATAATAGCTTATCTGATCAGTCAGTTCCACGATGTGTGGCTATTTCATCTCTTAAAAAAACGGTTTAAACATCGGCATCTCTGGCTAAGAAATAATATTTCCACATTTCTTTCCCAAACCCTCGATACAAATATATTTATTATCATTGCATTTTACGGTGATAGAACATTGTTACCACTCATAGGAGGTCAGTTAGTGGTAAAATGGTTGATGACTGTTGCAGATACCCCTTTTGTCTATTTATTGGTTGGGAGGATGAAAAAACTTCCTACAATTGATAATTGATACAAAATGAAGGAAACCAATTGAAGTACTTAACGCCTTCTGCGGACTTTTGACTGGATAGACAGGATGAGCATGATTATCCCGAAACTTCGGGATGTAATATATCCTGTATATCTTGTTAATTCCGTCTAAAATGAAAATTCCTACCCGCCTGAATGATCCCGAAGTTTCGGGAGGCAGGTACAATCAAGTTAAATTGACAAGCTCTAATTGAAAATCAGGAGGAATAAAGTATTTTCTTAAAAATTAGCTGAATAAGTGAGTGAAACCGGCACATTGTTTTGAGGGTTAGCGGATACTTTGATAACCTTCTTTAATCCCATTTTTAGAAAACACAATTTGCCACAAACGTTGTATTCCTGACCTGAAAGAACCCGCTCCACTAAGTAGATAGTAAGTCCACATTCTATAAAAGCGTTCGTTGAAGTGCTCTTTGATGCGATCCCAGTTTTTCTTGAAATTTTTACACCAAGCCATAGTTGTTTCGTCATAATAGTATCCAAAACTGTGCCAATCCTCTAACACAAATAAACCTTCTGTCGCTGTGGTGATTTGTTCCGATGAGGGGAGCATTGAATTTGGGAATATATACTTACTCATCCAGGGGTCGCCGTAAGTTGTCGAATCATTTCTTCCGATTGTTTGCAATAAAAACAGACCATCGTTTTTTAAATTATCGTGAATTGTTCCCATTAAAGTTTTGTAGTTTTTGTATCCCACATGTTCAATCATACCACATACTAACACCTTGTCAAAAATTCCCTTGAAATCTCTATAGTCTGATTTAATAATCGTAACTGGAAGTCTATCACAGAATTTTTTCGCATACTTTATCTGCTCATCGGATATGGTTATACCTGTTACATGACATCCATACCGTTCCGCTGCAAACTTTGCAAATCCACCCCAACCACAACCGATATCCAGGACTTTATCCTTCGATTTAATCATGAGCTTTTTACAAATCAAGTCCAGTTTCTTTTCTTGTGCGGTGTTGAGATCTTCAGTATTTTTAAAATAACCGCAGGTATACTGGTTAAAAGGGTCTAAAAATGACATGTACAAATCACTACTTAGATCGTAATGCTTTTTAACCAGTGTTTTAATTCTTGTTCGGGTTTGCATATTGACTAGTTTTGACTTTAGTTTGGCTAACCATTGTGAAAAGGGCTTAATTTTTTCCTTTAAATTGGCTCTGATAACTTTATAGAAGAACTGATCAAGACTTTCACAGTCCCACCAGCCATCCATATATGATTCTCCCAGTGCAAGTGATCCACCCCTGAGTACTCTTGTATAAAAGTTGGGATTATGTATCTGTAAATCCCACGGTCTTTGGCCATGAATCTGGATATCTGCCTGTGCAAAAAGGTCTCTTATTATCTGTTCTGCTTTACTAACTATAACAGGTGGATTAGTCATCACAAAAGAATTTTTTCTGTAATTCATAAGATATAAAAGGATATACTATAAAAGTGAAATTGTTGTTCCATTTTTTGATGATGGTTAGAAATTCGGTTGAAATTGTGGTGAATGATCATCAAATGGATTACGAGTCAAATTGATTTGTTGACTTCCGTCTATGTTCATCAGGTAGATTTCATAATTACCATCCCTGCGTGACGTGAACACAATTTTTGATCCATCAGGAGAGAACTGCCCAGATCCATCAAATTCTGAATTAAAAGTCAGTCTGGATCGGTCAGCTTTATCTACATCCGAGATAACTATTTCCCAATTATCGTCAATGAAAGACTCATAAACAATCATAGAACCATCCGGAGAGAATCGGGGAAGGTTATCCGCCCCTTCAAAATTGGTTATTCTGGTCTGATTACTTCCATCGGTGTTCATCATGTAAATTTCCCAGTTGCCATCTCTGTTTGACTGGAACACGATCTTTGAACCATCTCGTGAAAATTGAGGATATATATCGAAGAATGCATGATTTGTCACGTTGGTTTGATTAGATCCGTCCACATCCATAAGGTAGATTTCTTCATTACTGCCTTGTGACGATTGATAAACTATTTGAGATCCATCAGGAGAGAACTGAAATCCCCACCACCCGTCGAAACCGTTGTTGGTGGTTAACCTCATTATGGTATTATCATCTATTTTCATGAGATAAATATCCCAATTACCATCCATAATAGATTGAAATGCAATCTTGGTACCATCGGGTGAAAACCGGGGCGTTTTTTCAATTTCCGAATTGTAGGTTAGCCTTGTTTGATTAACACCATCTGAGTCAATGATATAAATTTCCTTTTCGTTAAATCGATCTGACACAAATACAATTTTTGATCCATCCGGCGAAAATTGTGGACTCAAGTTATCACCTGAGTAGTCGGTTAAGGTTGTCTGAATTATTCCGCTCATATTCATAATGTAAATGTCATCATTATCATTTCTATCGGATACAAACACTATTTGGGAAAGATTGCTTATGGATGATGGTTTTGTCGGCTCATCACAAGAAAATAAAATGAGCGTTCCATAAATGATGAGAAAGGGATATCGAATGTTTGGTAGCGTCATATTGTTCTGTTTCTCATTTGTTGAAGTTAAATAATGATCAGGGATATTGTCAAATCGTGTAACATAGTTAACGAATTTGTATCCAGTAGTTTTAAGAAAAGTGGATGATTGATGGTCATCTCACTTTTATCGATTAATTTGCATTATTCAATATGGGGCATTCGGGAAAATGTTCCATAGGGAATTATCGAAGATTTACCAAACGAAAGTAAAAATAAAGTTATATGGCTGTAAATGTGGATCTATGGCATGGTGAGTGCAGAGAAGCCAGAGTAGCTTCAGAGGGGGATTTGGAGGCAGTTCAGTATATCATTTCTGCATCCCCCAAGAATTGGAGACGTATATTGAAGGGTAACCTTGATCCTATCCTTGCCCTTATGGGTGGGTAATCGCAATTGAAGAAGGGCAGTCTGATTTCCATGCTTCCTTATGTGAAAGAAGCGAAAGAACTTGCAATTGCAGGAGCAAGAGTTGAAACGGAATTTCCTAATGAGTGGGAGTAATTTGAACTATTGATGATATAATTACTTTTTGATAATGGCAACTTTTATTGCCAGGTGATCTGAGTATCCCCCTAATAATTTATCGCCAGCCCAGAATCGGAAGGGATAGCCGATATAGTTTCCTACCTGTTGACGATATTCCGGTGTGTCTAAAATCTGAATTGATTGTGAGAGGACGGAAAGACCTTCTGAATCATTTAGTCCAGGGCTAATAATGATATGATCGATAATTTTATCTTGACCGCGGTATTTGTAAGTGCCCCCGTTTGATTTTCCTACGAATGGCGCCATTAGATTCCATAAATATATCCCCTCAACGAAGACAGAATCTTCTTCCAGAGTGCTCCCAAGGTGTATTTTTACAGAAGCATCCCAAGGATTATCATTCAGGTCACCCATAATAAGAATTTCCGCCTCAGGATCTTTATCGATAATAATGTCAACCTCTCTCCTGAGAGTTTTAGCTGCAATTTTGCGTAAAGGTATTGTTGCCTCAGTTCCACCCCAATGAGATGGCCAATGATTGACGAATAGGTGAAGAGTAATATCTTCAAATTCTCCCATAACATAAAGAATGTCACGAGTAACTTGCCCCTCACCTAATTGCACTGAAATGGGTTTGGATAATATGACTTTAAATCGAGATGGATCGTAGAATAATCCCACATCAATTCCCCGACGATCGGGAGACTCGTAATGAATGATTTCATAGTCCTTCTCAGCATATCGTTTGTTCAGAAGTTCCATTACTACGCGATTTTCAACTTCACAAAGACCCAATATATCTACATTCAAATCTCTTAGTACTTTTGTCAGTTGGTTTAATTTGAGATCAAGTATTTCCTGGGTAACATGTTTTTTACCATTTGGTGTAAATTCTTCATCGTTCTTGTCAGGATCATCTTCCAGATCAAATAGATTTTCTACATTCCAAAAACCGATCCTGAGAGTGTCAGAATTTTTAACAGGCTGTGTGTAAACAAAATTAAAAAGGATACAAAATAATAGGGCAGGGGTCAGTTTGATTTTCATATGTTTAATTTTTAATGTTTTGAAACCCTGTTAGTGTTTCATCGATAATCAATTTTACCAACTCTGAATCTTTCTTACCCCATTTATTTTCAACTCCTGAATGTATATCCACACCTGCTGGTTTTACATATAAAATTGCTTTTTTTTAACATTTTGAGGTGTTAGCCCTCCCGCCAGAATTACTAACTTTGGGGAAGCAAGCGTCGCAACCCACCTTTTCTCATCGAATGGAAAAGAGTTTTTCCCTCCACAACGGGAACACTTTATCTTTCCTCTCATATGTGTATTTTAACAACATTAGTGGCTAAAATGCGACTTTACCCTAGAATATTATATATAACTCCTTTTTTTGGGATTTTTCGAGTTTAAAGCCGAACAGGTGCGCCACGCTATTTTTTCCCCGTAGCTCATGAGGTAGGCAGTGGAAAATTAACGTAAATTGTTTCGAGAAGTCCCGGTATATTGTATATTTGCCTAATAGATTACGAATTGCACCTTAATATTTAGATGCTTGATTGTGCACGGGGTAAACACATATCTATCGGTGAAAATATCTCCAACTATAAGGGTGATATGAGTCAAAATATTACACATATTGACAGGGTTGAGCTACAATAGATTACTCTGCATGATCACATCAGACGACCCTGCAACTTCAGAATTTTGGAATAATCGCATCTCTGAGAGGCGAATGCCCTGGGACGCCGGAACTACCCCGCCACTATTAGAACGCTACTTGGCTAAAGACAAGGGTGGTGGCAGGGTACTGATACCTGGATGTGGAACGGCCTATGAGGCGTTTTCTTTTTCACAGAAAGGATACGATGTTGTCGCGATCGACTTTAGTCCAGCTGCGGTCGAAATGGCAAATGCCCAGATAGGAGATGTTCTTGTGGAGGTGGTCCTTGGAGATTTCTTCTCATATGATTTCGGCGAACAGCCATTCGACCTAATTTATGAACGTGCCTTCCTGGCGTCGGTGCCACGAAAGATGTGGAACGGGTATGCGGCCCGAGTATCGGAATTGCTTCGTCAAGGGGGGAAGCTTCTCGGATTTTTTGTTTACGGCGAAGAGCAAGGTGGTCCTCCGTTTTGTTTGAAAGAGAATGAATTGCCATCGCTTATCGGTGACAGTTTTGAGAGGATCGCCTATGTACATGTTAGAGACTCTGTCCCAGTATTTGCTGGTCGCGAGCGTTGGGAAGTATGGGAACGGAGAGAATAGAAATATGAGGTCTAACCATCGGATCGAGCCGACGCCGGAAAGCACAATGACGGTACCCGGTTGAATCTTTGGCGGCACTGCTCAACCGGGGCGTTAGCTTGCCTAATGAAAACTGTTTTGAATTTGAAAGGACAAAATAAATGACTTACATAAATTCAAGAACTTTTGTCTGATAAATGCAATGATTTGTGGAAATTTATTGCCAATCCCTATTGAAAATATTTGTTTTTGATAAAAAATATTGCTAACATTATGGATGAAACCAAAGGATAACGCCTACAGCTTTTGCGTGTTTACATTGAAAATGAATGAAACACATAATATATGTTAGCATTTTTTGGTGTAAATGGATATTTATTTACAATAAATCTTTCAATTAACTAAAGGAGAACGTTATGTTACTTAGAATCAACGACGAAGCACCTAACTTCAAAGCCCAAACCACTCAAGGGGAAATCAATTTCCATGAATGGTTAGGTGATAGCTGGGGAGTTTTGTTTTCACATCCTAAAGATTTTACGCCCGTCTGTACCACCGAATTAGGTTATATGGCTGGCTTGGAGCCCGAATTTACCAAGAGGAATTGTAAAATTATTGGTTTAAGTGTTGACCCAGTAGAAGATCATACTGAATGGTCTAAGGATATAGAAGAAACTCAAGGGCACGCTATTAATTATCCAATGATAGGTGATAGTGATTTAGCTGTTGCAAAATTATATAACATGCTACCTGCTAAAGAAGAAGGTACATCACAAGGACGCACAGCGATGGCAAATGCGACAGTTCGATCAGTATTTATTATTGGCCCAGATAAAAAGATTAAACTAATGTTAACCTATCCAATGTCGACAGGACGTAATTTCGATGAAATCTTACGAGTCATCGATTCTATGCAGTTAACAGCAAAACACAAAGTAGCCACCCCTGTAAATTGGAAAGATGGTGATGATGTAATCATCTTGCCCGCTGTTTCCAATGAAGAAGCTGATAAAATGTTTCCAGGGGGTTGGGAAACGGTAAAACCTTATTTGAGAACTTTAAAGCAACCCAAATAATTAATTGCTAACAAATCAATGCAGCCAACGCTAATGCGTCGGCTGATTTAGGGGTTAGGATGCTTTGCAAAATTTGTAAATTGGTTTGGTAGAAAACGAGCTTTAAATAAACATGGGTCGTGCCAGTTAGCAAGTGAAGCTTCCGCTATGCTAAAGCAACGATGTTTTTGCATAAAGCGTACCGTCGCAATCCTAACAAGGCACTGCTACATAGAAACATATATATCATTGCATCTTAAATTAAGCAGCATGATTTTAACTGAACGAATACAAACAGATAAATTACAGGTTTTGTAGGTGTTGGCGGTGGTTTTTTAATTATTCCTACGTTGATTTTTTCTGCAAAATTGCCAATGAAAAAAGCAGTTGCCACTTCCTTAATAATCATTGCTTCCAACTCACTTATTGGCTTTGCAGGAAGTTTGAATAGCAATCCCATTAAATGGGAATTTTTGTAGGAATGTATTTGAGCAAAAAAATAAGCAATGAAAAACTAAAACCTGCCTTTGATTGGTTTGTGCTAAGCACAGGTGTTTATATAATCATAAAAGAGTTACTTCTCATTCAATAATTCATACATAAAAAATGGTTTAAAAATTATTAAGCAAACTATTTTGCAACCCAAGTGTAAACGATTTGAAAACAATATTAGCCAAAAATCCTTTTTTGGTTAATGTTCGTTCAGTATCTGAATTTAAAAGTGGTTCGGCCACAGGGACAATAAATATTCCTCTTGACCGCGTGCAAAATCAACTATCAAAATTCAAAAACAAAAACCACATCGTAGTTTTTGTCAAAGTGGTAACCGCAGCGATCAAGCAAAATCCATTATAGAGAAAAATTACCTCATTAATCATTCAATAATTAGTTCTTAAATTAAACAAAAATGAACAATACATATTCAATTAAACAGTTTGAAGACAAACCATTATCGCATTATTCTTATGCCGTAGTGAGCCAAGGGGAAATAATTTTAATTGACCCAGCCAGAAATCCACAGCCCTATTACGACTTTGCTAAAAAACAAAATGCAAAAATTGTTGGTGTAATAGAAACTCACCCGCACGCTGACTTTGTGAGTAGTCATTTAGAAATACACAATGCAACAGGAGCAACCATTTATGTAAGTAAATTGGTAGGTGCAAAATATCATCACACGTTTTTTGACGAAGGGGATAGTATTAATCTTGGCTATGTAAATTTAAAATCATTAAACACCCCAGGACATTCGCCAGATAGCATTTGTATTGTGTTGGTAAGCGAAGATATAGATATAGCCATATTTACAGGCGACACTTTATTTATTGGTGACTGTGGAAGACCCGATTTACGTGAAAATGTAGGTAACATTAAATCTACAAGAGCCGATTTAGCAAAAAATATGTTTCATTCTTTAAGAGATAAACTACTAACATTGAATGATGATGTCTTGGTTTATCCAGCACATGGCGCAGGCACACTTTGTGGTAAAGAACTAAGTGAAGCTAACAGTAGCTCAATTGGAACAGAAAGAATAAGCAATTGGAGCTTACAATCCACCACAGAAACTCAATTTGTAAATCAATTAATTGCCGATCAACCATTTATTCCTAAATATTTTGGCTTTGATGTTGGGCTCAATAAAAAAGGTGCTAATCCGTTTTTACTAAATATTAGCATTGTGCCAAGACTTGAAAAAATAACCTGTGAAAATTGTGCGAACAAATTAGATGGTAATATTTTAATCATTGATACTAGACCAGAACAACAATTTAAAGAAGGACATTTTGCCTATAGTATTAATCTTCAAATTGAAGGTAAGTTTGAAACTTGGTTAGGGAGTATTATTTCACCAAACGAATTTTTTTATTTAAATGCCAATACCGTAAATGAATTAGATGAACTAATTGAACGTATTGCTAAAATTGGCTATGAATCACAAATAAAAGGAGCCTTTGTAGGAATGTTTTATTCCACAAAAGAAGATGTATTAGACCTTAATCATTTTACAAATAACCAAACAGATTATACTATTTTGGATGTTCGTAATACTTCGGAAGTAAAAGAAAAACAAATTTTTAAAAATAGCATAAACATACCATTGGCAGAATTAAGAGAGAGAACAAATGAAATCCCAGTTGACAAGCCTATTTTAGTACATTGTGCAGGCGGTTATAGAAGTGCTGCTGGTAGTAGCATAGTAAAGAATATTTTGCCGAGCAAAACGGTGTTAGATCTAAGCGAAAACATTGTTGGCTTTAATGAATAAAAACACTGCACACAACAATGGGTATAAAACATAGGGCAGAAAGTTGTTTCCGCAAGTTTTGGGGTTCTATCAGCCTTGGTTTCGGTGGACAAGGAAGTGCTCCGAATGCCCTACGTTTCATACCCTAACCGTTATCGACGTGGCTTTAAGCTGTAGCGGTGGTCGGTTCAAGTCCGCCGACATGTGGTTTAAGAATTCATCTAAAAAATAAAGGATTGCATAGGAGTCAGAGACTCCTGTTTGACGTGGAATTTGATGTCAAAGGGGAGAGAGCAGTTAACGTTAAACAGGAATATTTGCAATAATTAGTTGTATTATACAAGCTATTACTTGTTAATAGTTGAACCCCAATTTATTAGCTTTTTCATGATCAATAGCGCTCTACATTAAAGACATTACCAATCTAATTAACCATTCACCAATCATTGTCTTCTTCATAACCTAATTTTATCAACATTTCTCCGGCTAAATGCTTAAAAATGGTTTTATCTCCTGATGAAAAATGATTTTCCCATTCTCCTATTTTACCTGCTCTTGGTTCCACAGTAGTTAGTCTTTTTCCTTTCCATGGTGTTTTTCGGAGTATCCGTTGTAAGATTGACGGTAAACGATTATCATGTCTAAGATCAGCTTGAAATGTACCTACCATATTTTTAATCTTTCGGGGTGATGGTAATTCAATAAAGTCGAATAGACGATTAAGAGTTATTTCATATTCCTTGTGCCAATCCTCAAACTTGAGTAAATAAACGTCCTTCTGTAACCAATGATCACTATGTACTTGCCAAACAGAAGCATACCTGTTTAGGATATCAGTAAAACTATTTCCCTTTTCAGATTTGATAGTTTGAAGATAGTACCATAGAGAGACCATAACATCTCGACCATCTCGTACCACGTAAACTTTCTTGGCATTAGCTAATACATTTTCTAGAAATGATCGGCTTTCTGCTGCAAGTGGATAAGTAGAGTCAGGTTGGTGAGTCTTGAAAATAATATATTGTTTTCTTTTGGTTGCTGACTCCAATTTCTTTAAAAACTTCGTGAGGGGAATATTCAAACCATGTTTTTTGGAGAGTTGATCTATAACGACCAATTTTGTTGAAATATTTGAAGAATTATTGATTAAAGAATCAATCGTAAGATGAGTTCCTGAACGACGGAAAGAAGCAATGATAATAATTCTTTTTAGTAAATTTATATCCATCAAAATAAAAATTGAAAATTTGTTTCCCCTAATTACGAAAATATGAAAATTATGATACTCAGCTAAACGAATTGTAAGAAGTTTGAATGAATCATCAAAACCAATAAATATAGGATTATGTCATTACATCTGGATGTAGCTTTGTTCTTTTATGAAATGTTGCCCAACATTCTAACACCTAAATTGAGCTCCGAAGTTTCGGGGTAGAAAAAGCATCCCTGCTTGTGTTCATTGGTTGATTTGAATGTCCGCCAACTGGCGGATTGCATCACTCCATTGATTATTACCTCTTCATCGAATATAGGGGTTGAATCACTCAATATAGATATCAGTTAAAAGTAAAAAATCCCTGAAACAAAGAAGAGTTGAAAACCGGTAACATTTAACAGATAGACTCCCCTGCCTGTTAGACTTTGATTTTGAGATGAGTTTTGAGATAGAAAAGGCTGTTTTGGGATGGGATTTTGAGATAATTTTAAGGTGTATCAAATACCTAGGTTATTGTTATAACCTCGATAATAAAATATAATGAGAGCGGGTAAAAAAATATGAGTTTAACAGATAATATTGTTCATTATTTTGGTAGTGGGTCCGACTTCTCGTATAAACGTTCATTTGCTACTTCAGATAGAAGTGAAATTCTTCGATTGATGGAAAAAAGACGACAAATACCGATCCACTTAAAATCAGCCTTAAATGATACAGTTGAAGGATTCACAAAAACATTAGATTTTCTAATAAATGCTAGAGAAATATTAGCTGACACCGAAACAAATTGAAACCCAACGTAAAGCAATAATTCCATCATTAAAGAATAAAAGGTAGAAATAAGATACATGGCCAAAAAAAGTAACACCAAAACAGAACCTATTGAAAAACAACTCTGGAAAGCCGCTGATAAACTGCGCAAAAATATTGACGCCGCTGAGTACAAACACATTATACTTGGACTAATCTTTCTGAAATATATCTCTGATGCTTTTGAGGAATTACACTCTAAACTTGTAAAGAGTGAAGGAGAATATGCCGGTGCCGACCCTGAGGATAGAGATGAGTATAAGGCTGAAAACGTGTTCTTTGTTCCGCCATCAACCAGGTGGTCATATTTATTAAAAAGAGCAAAACTGCCTGAAATTGGTAAAGATGTGGATGCAGCCATGGATGCCATCGAACAAGATAATCCATTGCTGAAAGATGTCTTACCAAAGGTGTATGCCAGAGGCAATCTGGATCCCACTAATCTCGGTGGTTTGATTGACCTGATCGGTAATATCGCCCTGGGTGATGCAAAAGCACGAAGCGCTGACATCCTTGGACATGTCTTTGAATATTTCCTGGGTGAATTTGCCCTGGCGGAGGGGAAAAAGGGTGGCCAGTTCTACACCCCCAGAAGTGTGGTCGAACTGCTGGTTGAAATGCTGGAACCTTATAAAGGACGGGTGTTCGATCCCTGCTGTGGTTCAGGAGGTATGTTTGTGCATTCGGAAAAGTTCGTCGCCGAGCACCAGGGCAAGGTGAATGATATCTCTATATACGGCCAGGAAAGTAACCAAACTACATGGCGACTAGCGAAAATGAATCTGGCGATTCGGGGCATAGACAGTTCACAGGTGAAGTGGAACAACGAAGGTTCTTTCTTAAATGACAGCCATAAGGATTTAAAAGCCGATTATGTGATTGCCAATCCGCCGTTTAATGACAGTGATTGGAGTGGTGATCTTCTTAGAAAAGACGGCAGATGGATGTATGGCGTACCCCCGACCGGAAACGCAAACTATGCCTGGATACAACACTTCATTTATCATTTAAGCCCTAGCGGACAAGCGGGGTTTGTTTTATCGAAAGGCGCGTTGACTTCTAAAACATCCGGTGAAGGAGACATTCGCAAAGAACTGATTGAAGCCCGTTTGGTGGATTGTATCGTAAACATGCCCGCCAAACTGTTTTTGAATACGCAGATACCCGCCAGCTTGTGGTTCTTGAGCCGCGATAAAGCCAACGGCAAGTTCCGCAACCGCACCGATGAAATTCTGTTTATCGATGCCCGCAACCTGGGACATCTAATCAATCGCCGGACCCGGGAATTCTCTCAGGAAGACATTATGAAAATTTCCGAAACCTATCATAACTGGCGGGCTTCGACGGGCTCAGCCGCGGGGGATTATGTAGATGTGAAAGGCTTTTGTAAGTCAGCTTCCATTGAGCGGGTCAGAGAACTGGATTATGTGCTGACACCGGGCAGGTATGTAGGCTTGCAGGATGGCGAGGATGATTTTGATTTTAATGAGCGGTTTAGCAAGTTAAAAGCAGATTTTGAGGAGCAGTTGAAAGAGGAAACAAAACTCAACGCTTTAATAAAAGAAAACCTGGCGAAGATTGAACTAAAAAATGGTTCGTCTTCTCAAAATTTGATAAAGAAGCATTTACTATGATGGAAAGGCTCAAAACGGTTAATGCGGATGGGTGAATGGAAAGAATCTAAGCTGGGTGAATATGTAGATAGCATTTCAGAAACATATAAATTCAAACCATATGAACAAGTTGTTTTTTTAAATACTTCAGATATTTTGCTCGGCCGTGTAATTAATCACGAATTACAAGATTCCGCTGGTTTACCAGGACAGGCGAAAAAGAAAATAAAAAATGGGGATTTTTTATTTAGTGAAATACGTCCAGCAAATGGACGTTATGCAATGATTGATTTTAATGCTGAGAATTACGTCGTTTCAACAAAATTAATGGTTCTCCGCTGCAATGATAAAATCGATAGAAACTTTTTTAAAATTTTTCTCACATCTAAAGAACGACTTGAATATCTGCAAATGATAGCGGAAGATAGGTCAGGCACATTTCCTCAAATTACATTTGACCACATATACAATCTTGATATTTCTCTCCCTCCTCTCTTCGAACAAAAAGCCATCGTCTCAGTGCTTTCTAGTCTTGATGACAAAATCGACCTGCTCCAACGCCAGAATAAAACCCTTGAAGCAATGGCAGAAACACTTTTCAGGCAATGGTTTGTTGAGAAAGCGCAGGAGGATTGGGAGGAAGGGACTTTAGGTGATTTAATAGAGTTAGTTTATGGTAAAGGACTAAAAAGAAGTGAGAGAGCTGGGGTTGGTTACCCAGTTGTTGGTTCAAGTGGAATAGTTGGTTTTCATTCCAATTATCTTGTGCAAGGCCCTGGTATTGTAATTGGCAGAAAAGGAACTTTAGGTAAAACTATTTATATCGAAGATAACTTTTACCCAATCGATACTACTTATTATGTTAAATCCAGAATAAATAGTAACAGTTTATTTTTTGAATACTTTCTTTTAAAAAACATAAACTTCGAAGAAATGAATACTGATAGTGCTGTTCCTGGTCTCAATCGGAATATTGCTTTAAGTGTTGAGTTAACAATTCCACCTACTGAATTAATCAAGAAATTTTCTGAATTCACAAAGCAGGTTTTTGAAAAGAGAAGTAATAATAAATCTCAAATCCGCATCCTTGAAAAACTCCGAGATACACTATTACCGAAATTGATGAGTGGTGAGGTGAGGGTGGCTTATTAACAAGGAGGAAATAAAATGACTTTAAGTGAATTTCAACAACATGCACTAACAGAGTTTACACGGGAAATAACCGATTTATTCTTTTGTTACATTGAAGATGACAAAGATTTAATGCAAGAATACTTGCGTGTTATCGGTCGGGATAGCAATCTGGACACAACAAATCGGAATTTGGGTCTGGCTGTGAAGACATGGTTTAATCTTGAAGATGGGATTGTGAATAAAGAACCAATGAGCAAGTTGATAAGGTCTTATACTGAACATCAAAGGAGTTAATTTCTAATTCATTACACAAAACATTTTATAAAATAAGGTAAATACATAAATGAAGTGATGGATATTCAAGAAGCACCGATTATGGATAAAATTGTTATTAACAATAATCAAATCCGCACCCTAGAAAAACTCCGAGACACCCTGCTACCCAAATTGATGAGTGGTGAAGTACGGGTAGCAACATGAGTAACACTGGAAAGCAAATTAGCAATCCGGCGTCTACTGGTGGTCTGGGGATTCATTTTGAAAACCGTGTACAAACTTCATTTGTAGTTCTGATGCTTGCTGGTGGTTTTGCACCCTGTTTACCTACTTGGCCAATTGTTAAAATAAAGTTACAAGGGAAATATAAGGGATTTGAAACAGATGATATTATCGTATATGTACAACAACCTGAATCTGAAAGACAAGCAAAATTATTATGTCAAATAAAACACAAGATTAATTTCACAAAACGGAATAAAATTTTAGGAGAGGTTATCCAGTCTGCCTGGAATGATTACAATAACGCAAAAATATTCTCAAAGACTAATGACGCTATTGCATTGATCAGCGGACCCTTGTCTTCTAGGGATACTGATAGCGTGCGATCACTTTTACACCAAGCTGAACATTCTGAGAATGCTGATGATTTTATTGCTCGGGTTGATCTTGGAAAATTTACTAGTAATGATCAGCGTGCAAAACTTCAAATCTTTAAAGAACATTTAAAAAACGCAAACGATGGTATAGATTTAACAGACGATCAGGTTTTTAGGTTTTTAAAATCCTTCCACTTACTTATTTATGATCTTGACATCAAGGGTGTAACACTTTCCTTGTTGCATACAATTATTGGTCAATATTCCCATGAAAACACTAATGCGCTGTGGGCACAGATAAAGGATCATGTTGAATGGGAAAGCGAGCACGCTGGCTTTGTAACAACTAGCACAATTGATGAAGGAATCAGTTCTGTTTTCAAAAAAGCTCCTTTAAACGTAATACCGAGCGATCTTATAGAAAAGAAAATTGAAGTACAGATTCAAGATTGGAATCAACACAAATATGCAAATGAACTTGCAATTGCTAATCTCATCGGTTCATGGGATGATAAAGCTGATAATGATAGGGCAATTATTAGTCAATTAGCAAGGGAAGAATATAGTAGTTGGATACTGAAAATTCGGGAAGTTTTACAAGATCCTAATAGCCCTATAAATCTGAAGAATGGAATTTGGAAAATAAAAGATCGAAAAAGTCTCTGGTTAGAATTAGGAACTAGAATTTTCGATGATAATCTTGATCTATTCAAACAATGTGCAGTATCTGTTTTAACGGAACGTGATCCGAAGTTTGAACTATCAAAAGAAGATAGATTTGCCGCAAGCTTATATGATAAAGTACCGAAGTATTCAACCAATTTACGAACAGGTCTTGCTGAGGGTTTAGCTCTAATTGCTTGTTATTCAAGTGTTCTGGTCAATTGTTCAATGAATAAATGTGAGACTAGTGCGGTTTTAACCATCCGTGAAATATTTCAAGATTCGGATTGGATTCTTTGGGCTAGCTTAAACTCTTTACTTCCAGTACTTGCTGAATCCTCACCCGATGAATTCCTAATTTCTGTTGAAAAAGCAATTAAAAAAACCCCATGCCCTATTACTATGCTATTCAGTGAAGAAGGCGATGGTATAACTGGTAGTAATTATATGACTGGCTTGCTATGGTCGCTTGAAGCTCTTGCCTGGGAAGAACAGTATTTAGTAAGAGTTTCCGTTATTCTTGGAGAATTAGCATCTCTCGACCCAGGAGGTAATTGGGGTAATCGCCCATCAAATTCTTTATCAACTATTTTTCTCCCATGGCTTCCACAAACTTTGGCGTCATTTGATAAACGAAAAGTCGCAATGCAAACACTTCTGAATGAAAATCCAGATATAACATGGCAGCTTTTAGTTAGTCTACTACCAAATCAGCATCAAACTTCTTCAGGATCTTATAAACCAAGATGGCGAAACATCAGTGTAGAGGGCATCAATATAAAAATTAAAAAAGTTGAATATTTTGAACAGGTTTCTTTCTACGCGGACCTTGCAGTAAAAATGGCTAAAGATGATCATGATAAACTTAATGAACTTATTGGTCATCTTGATAATCTGCCCAAAGTGTCCTTTGATAAAATTCTTAATCACCTAGAATCTCAAGCAATTATAAAAATACCAGAGTCCCAAAGATTGAATATTTGGGAGGGATTAACTGACTTCGCATCAAAACATAAACGGTTTTCTGATACTGAATGGGCTCTAAGTGGCGATATAGTTACAAAAATTGAGGAGGTTGCTAATGCCCTTTCACCAAAAAACCCATTAAATCTATATAGAAGATTATTTAATGAACATAACTATGATCTTTATGAAAAAAATGAGGATTGGCAAACGCAACAGAAGAAACTTGAAAAACGTAAACAGAAGGCAATAAAAGACATTTTAGACTCTGGCGGGAAAAAAACCATACTTAAGTTTGTAGAAATGGTTGAGTCACCAATGGGTGTCGGGGATTCCTACGGTTCATTGGCTGATGTATCTGTTGATTCGGATATTCTCCCTAGTCTAATCGGCACCGAAAATAAAAATTTTGAATATTTTATTAGTGGATATGTCTGGAGTAGACACAAAAGTCAAGGATGGGAATGGGTTGATAATATTGAGATGGAAAATTTGACTATTCAACAAATAGCTCGTTTTTTATCCTATCTTCCATTTACTTCAGAAACATGGAAAAGAGTATACGAACATATTCCTAAATCTGAAGGTGATTATTGGAGTCAGGTTATCGTAAATCCTTATCAAACTGACGGTGATATAAATATGGCAGTTGATAAGCTAATAAAATATGGCAGACCTAATTCAGCTATTAAATGTCTCAGTAAAAATCTTCATATTCATAGACAATTAGATATACAAAGAGCAATTAAAGCGCTCCTATCTGCTCTATCATCTAAAGAAATAGTTGATAGATTAGATGCGTACGATACAATAGAAATAATTAAATTTTTACAAGAGGATTCTGATGTCAATCCTGATGATCTGTTTCGTATAGAATGGGCATATCTGCCGCTTTTGGATGGTCATTCTGGTGCAAGACCAAAATTATTAGAAAATCGTCTAATTACTGACCCAAACTTTTTTTGTGATGTAATACGCCTTATTTATCGCTCAAAGGATACGCCAAAAACAGAGCAAGAACCATCTAAGCAGGAAAAAACCGTCGCTTCCAACGCATCGAGGTCACTTGAGGGGTGGCACACGCCGCCAGGTACGCAAACAGATGGAAGTTTTTCTGGTGATAAACTAAATGAGTGGCTTGATGAAATAATAAAGTCTACTGAAAAATCAGGGCACCTTGAAGTTGCATTGAGTCATGTTGGTAAAGTCCTTTTTTATTGTCCCTCAGATGTTGATGGTTTATGGATAAATAAATTTGCTGCCGAGGCTCTAAATAATAAGGATAATGAGGATATGCGAAGCGGTTTTTATTCTGAAATATTTAATTCTAGGGGTGCACATTTCGTCGATCCGACAAGTAAACCAGAAAAAGAGCTTGCCTCAGAGTGGAGAAAAAAAGCTGATGAAGTTGAAAACAACGGGTATCATCGTCTGGCATCAACACTTAAAGCTGTTTCTGAATCATATGATCGTGAAGCAATTGCTGTTGTTGAAGAACATAAGCTATTAACCGAAGTATGACCAAAATCACCGAATCCGAAATCGAAGAATTTGTTATTGAACAAGTTTCTCTCCTCTTGGGAGAGAGGGTGGTATATCCCTTAGGAGAGACGGAAGAGAGGGTTATATAATGAAAAACAATCTCCCCGCCAAACAATCCGATTTCCTTTTTTACACCGGAAAAGACGGTAAGGTAAATGTCGAAGTCTTTTTAAAAGACGAAACGATTTGGCTAACGCAAAAGGCAATCGGTGTTCTGTTTGGAAAATCAAAAGCAACGATAAGTGAACATCTTACAAATATTTTTATAACCGGTGAGTTGGATGAAGATTCAGTTGTTCGGAATTTCCGAACAACTGCCGCTGACGGTAAAACATACGATACAAAATTCTACAACCTCGACGTCATTATCTCCGTAGGCTACCGCGTTAACTCCTATCAGGCTACCCAGTTCCGCATTTGGGCAACCAGGACGCTGAAAGAATATATCATCAAAGGCTTTGTTCTGGATGATGAACGGCTCAAGCAAGGCAATCGGTTTTTCGGCAAGGATTATTTTGACGAACTCTTAGAGCGCATCCGGGAAATCCGGGCCAGTGAACGGCGCTTTTACCAAAAGATTACCGATATTTACGCCATTTCTGCTGATTATGATAAAAATGCTCCTATTACAAAAGAATTTTTTGCTTCCGTCCAAAATAGACTTCATTGGGCCATAACCGGAAAAACGGCTGCCGAAATCATTTATGATTCAGCAGATGCAACCAAAACGTATATGGGTTTGACCAACTGGAAACATGCGCGAGACGGTAAAATTTTAAAATCTGATATTCACATTGCTAAAAATTACTTAAGTGAAACCCACATCAAGGAACTGAACCGGATCGTCTCCGCCTATCTTGATTTGGCAGAAAATCGGGCACAGCGGCAGATACTGATGAAAATGCAGGACTGGTTTCAATTTCTCCACCGTTTTCTGGAATTATCCGACTATCCGATACTACTGAATAAGGGCAAAGTCAGCGCCCTGGAAGCTAAAATAAAGGCTGACAAGGAATATGAAATATATCGTGTCACTCAAGATAAAAATTACATCTCTGATTTTGACAAAGAAATAAAGCGTATTACCGGGAAAAAGGGCAGTGGTAAATAAAATCACCGAATCCGAAATCGAAGAATTTGCCGTTGAATTATTAGAAAGCAACGGCTTTCAATACCTTTATGCTCCTGATATCGCTCCCGATAGCAACACACCCGAACGGCAATCCTTTGAAGATGTGCTGCTTTTAGATCGTCTACAAAAAGCCGTTGGCAGGATAAATCCTAACATTCCCCAAGCTTCCCGGGATGACGCTTTAAAGCAAATTCAACGCTTGAACTCTCCTGAACTCATCGCCAATAACGAAGCCTTTCACCGTTTGCTCACCGAAGGAATAAAGGTCAGTTATCAAAAAGACCTGCCTGCGTCCGCAGGACAGGCAGGCGGCACAGAAAGCCGGGGTGATCTGGTCTGGCTCATTGATTTTGAGAATCCGGAAAATAATGATTTCCTGGTAGTGAACCAGTATACCGTTACTTCGACAAGCTCAGTAACCGGAACTGTAAACAAACGCCCGGATATTGTTCTGTTTATCAATGGATTACCTTTAGTGGTAATTGAACTAAAAAATCCGGTGGAAGAACATGCCACCATCAAATCAGCTTTTAGGCAGTTGCAAACCTACAAACAAGCTATTCCCAGCCTATTTACCTACAATGGATTAATGGTCATCTCCGATGGATTGGAAGCGAAAGCCGGCTCCCTTTCCGCCGGTTACAGCCGTTTCATGACTTGGAAGTCCGCCGATGGAAAATCCGAAGTCTCCCATTTGGTCAGTGAATTGGAAACCCTGATTAAGGGCATGCTTAATAAACAAACGTTGCTGGATTTAATACGCCATTTCATCGTCTTCGAGAAGTCAAAAAAAGAGGATAAAGAGACCGGTGTTTTCACTATCGAGACGGTGAAAAAGCTTGCCGCTTATCACCAATACTATGCGGTGAATCGTGCAGTGGAATCGACCTTGAGGGCTTCCGGTTATCTCAAAATCGAAAATGCAGTAATGGAATCACCCGAAAGCTACGGTGTCACCGGGGTGAATTCACAACCCTCAGGCGACCGAAAAGGCGGTGTGGTCTGGCATACGCAGGGCAGCGGGAAATCCTTATCCATGGTTTTTTACACCGGTAAAGTTGTGCTGGCATTGGATAACCCAACCATAGTAATGATTACTGACCGGAACGATTTGGACGACCAGTTATTCGACACATTTGCCGCTTCAAAACAGCTCCTCCGGCAGGACCCTGTTCAAGCGGAAAACAGGGAGCATTTAAAAGAACTCCTGAAAGTGGCATCAGGGGGCGTTGTTTTTACAACCATACAGAAATTCCAACCGAACGAAGGCAATGTGTACGAGCAACTTTCCGGCAGGAATAATATTGTTGTTATTGCTGATGAGGCTCACCGAACCCAATATGGTTTTAAAGCCAAAACAATTGATGAAATAGATAAACAGGGAATTGTAACCGGGAAGAAAATTGTCTACGGGTTTGCAAAATATATGAGGGATGCTTTGCCCAACGCTACCTACCTGGGATTTACCGGTACACCGATTGAAAACACTGATGTAAACACACCGGCCGTATTTGGCAATTACATTGACATATACGATATCGCCCAGGCGGTTGCCGACGGTGCTACGGTCAAGATTTATTATGAGAGCCGGCTGGCAAAGGTAAATCTGAGCGAAAAAGGTAAAAAATTAGTCTCTGAGTTAGACGAAGAACTAAAGAAAGGCGACCTGACTGAAACACAAAAAGCGAAGGCAAAATGGACACAGTTAGAAGCGTTAATAGGAAGTGAAGACCGGATAAAACAGGTTACGCAGGATATTGTAAAACACTTTGAGCAAAGACAGGAAGTATTTGAAGGTAAAGGTATGGTTGTCGCCATGTCCCGAAGAATTGCTGTTGATCTGTACAGTGAAATCATAAAAATAAGACCACAATGGCACGACGATGATTTGAAGAAAGGAATGATAAAAGTTGTCATGACCGCAGCGTCATCCGATGGCCCAAAGATGGCAAAACATCACACCACCAAAGACCAGCGAAGGGCGTTGTCAGAACGAATGAAAGATTCTGAAGATGAACTGAAGCTTGTCATCGTTCGGGACATGTGGCTCACCGGGTTTGATGCGCCCTGTCTCAAAACGATGTATATCGATAAGCCCATGCGGGGACATAACCTAATGCAGGCTATAGCCCGGGTAAATCGGGTTTACAATCAAATTGATGGCGGTCTAATTGTAGACTATCTGGGGGTTGCATCCGATTTGAAAAAAGCATTGTCTTTTTACTCTGAGAGCGGTGGTAAGGGTGATCCTCTGTTGGTTCAGGAAAAGGCTGTCCAACTATGTTGGAAAAAATAGAGATTGTATCACAAATGTTCTTTGAGAAACCGGTTAAGGATTATTCTTATGAGTATCAAAATGCTGTCAGAGATCCGTCTGTACCTTTTCTTGGTAAAGATCGAGGGCTTTTATACGAAGAATACTTTACAGCCGATACGATCACCAAACTGAAAATTATCCTGATTGCCGAAGAACACATCCTCAGCCTGGAAAATGGAAAGAAGCGCTTCATTGATGAAGTAACAGCATTATCCAGAGCCTTTGCTATCGCAATTCCACACGAGCAGGCAATGGATGTAAAGGATGAGGTGTCTTTCTTTCAAGCGGTAAAAGCACGGCTGGTGAAATTTGACACTACCGGGACCCGAAGGACTGATGAAGATATAGAAACATCTATACGGCAGGTTATTGACCAAGCTCTTGTAACGGATAAAGTGATTGATGTTTTCGATGCTGCCGGAATCAAGAAGCCGGATATATCGATCCTTTCGGAGGAATTCCTTCTGGAAGTAAAGAATATGGAGCATAAAAACATTGCTCTGGAAGTGTTAAAGAAACTGCTAAATGATGAAATCAAATCGCGTATAAAAACTAACCTGGTTCAGGGTAAAACGCTGATGGAGATGTTGGAGAACTCCATAAGGAAATACCATGCCAAGATTCTAACTGCTGTCGAAGTTATCGAAGAGTTGATCGCACTTAGCAGAGAAATAAAAAAGATGGACAAGGAACCCCAGGAAATGGGTTTGTCTGAATTTGAATATGCCTTCTATACTGCGATTGCTAATAATAAAAGTGCCCGCGAATTAATGCGGAAAGATAAATTGCGTGAATTGGCAGTCATCCTATTCGAGCGTGTCAAACAGAATGCTTCAATTGACTGGACAATAAAGGAAAGTGTGAAAGCAAAGCTCAAGGTAATTGTAAAACGAACGCTACGTCAATACGGTTATCCACCAGATATGCAAAAACTGGCAACGGAAACGGTGTTAAAACAAGCTGAATTGATAGCAGGCGAACTAACAGAGATGAAGTGAACTAGATGGCAACAACCACACAACACCCCCCCCGCCCTGCCGATATTTTGTCGACGATTTAAAATGTATTAAGAATCAACCAGTAAAGCAGTTGCATACATAATCCATAATATTTTACCTTTTACAGTGTCTGGAATCCGTCGAAAAAGATTTTACTTAATTTAAAGAATATGGAAATTGCTATATCAATAAAAGTGAATTATTGTCAAAATAGAAATGTTTTGGAAGGCGTCTGAAAAGAATATTGAAATACATCACTATTAAACAGAGGAAATATCTACTTGAATAAAATTGTAGTCATTCAAGGTGATATCACCCAAATGAAGGTTGACGCCATTGTAAATGCTGCCAACAGATCGCTATTGGGTGGCGGAGGTGTAGATGGAGCTATTCACCGAGCGGCAGGACCTCAACTGTTGGATGAATGTAAAACATTGGGTGGATGCGAGATGGGAAAAGCCAAAATTACAAAGGGGTATAATTTGCCTGCGAAATATGTGATCCATACTGTCGGTCCGGTCTGGTATGGTGGCGATAACGGTGAAGAGGAGTTACTGGCAAGTTGTTACCAAAGTTGTTTTACGCTGGTGAAGGATTACTCCATTAAATCAGTGGCTTTTCCGGCAATCAGCACGGGTGTATATCGGTTTCCCTTGAAAAAGGCAACTCAGATAGCAATCCATGAAACGTTAAAGTTTCTCGAAATATACAAGGAACTTAAAAGGGTAATCTTCGTCTGTTTTTTACGTGAAGTTTTTGAGGTTTACCAGCGGGAATTAGCGAAACGGAAATTGTAAAACCTGTACTAAACGACGGCAGATTCTAAAAGGGTAAATGAAAATCTGTCTTTTGTACATAATATTCGAGCCATGGTATCATATGGTATAGTCATTTGATGTACACCATGACCGCATGGGAAATTTGAAATAATGGGGAATTGAGTATTTCTACATAGTGTCTGAACGAAAACGCACAACTTGTTGATATCAGTAATAATATACTTGTAATTGTCATCGAATTGTAGCTAAATTCCATACAAAAATGAGCTAAAAGTGGTGTTTTAGCCAAACATTCGGTCAATAAAACAGTAGAAAAAGCACAGGAATTCAGATTATGCGGAAAAGATTCGAGATTCAATTGGAAATAGGTTCATGTCCCATTGAAGAAATAGGCATTCCCTTGAAAAGCAGGGATGAACTTCCCCCTGTATTGCGTGCATTGCAGTATATCTATACAACCCCGGAAATCAATGAACAGGTTTTCGATCTCCTTGAGTCCGAAATTGTCATTACTGGCAATGGGCGTCCAGGGATGAGTTTATGGGAGATATTGGTGTTTGGTGTTGTCCGATTAACCTTAGACGCAGATTATGATCGGTTGGAATCCCGATCCTTCGGGACCAATTATGATATGTTAGTCCGAGAGTTATTGGGTTTATCCTATTTTGGAAGGAATAAAAAGGTTTACCCTTTGCAGACGTTGAAAGACAATGTAGGCTTCTTGAGTGAGGAGCTTCTTGATGAAATTAACGGCATTGTTGTAAAGGTTGGTCATCGTATCAAAAAAAAAGACGAGGCTCTAAGGGTAAAGATTGATACCTACCCGGTGGAAAGCAATGTTCATTTTCCAACAGATGTAAATTTACTGTGGGATGCAGCTCGTAAAAGTATTCAGATGGTATTAAAGATAGTGGTGGGGACAGATATACGGGGATGGCGAAAAGGTCAGGCTTGGGTACGTGAGATTAAGAATGCTTATCTTCGTGTGAGTAAACATATGGCAAGCGGGGGCAAGAATAAGGCCGTCCGTTTACAGGAGTCAACGAAGGAATATTTACGGCTGACCAAGACCATCAGTGAGAAGATAAAATCATCCAGGGAGGCTTTGACTAAAGCAACGGAAGGTTCCCTTCCGAAAACGATTTGCTTAATGGAGTTGTTCTATTTTGAAGAAATGTTGGATAAGCACATAGACCTGGTAGAACGTCGTATAATTAAGGAAGAGAAGATTCCCCATAATGAGAAGATGTTTTCCCTGTTTGAGCCCTATACTGAATGGATAAAGAAGGGGAAATCAGGCAACTGTATTGATTTAGGTCTGAATGTAGCTGTGGCGACGGATCAGTATGGATTTTGTATTGATCACCATGTTTTGGAGAAGGAACAGGATGTGGCCATAGCGGTACCAATGACTGAACAGATTATTGAACGATCTGACATTCCCATAGGCAGTGTCAGTTATGATATGGGGTTTTGGAGTCAGGATAATTATGAGGCATTATCCACCTTAATTCCAGAGGTTGTCATACGGAAAAAGGGGAAATCGTCAAAGGAAGAATACGAGCGTGAGCATTCAAAACAGTTTATCGCTTTACGTCATGAACATTCAGCAGTAGAGTCGGATATTAATTCATTGGAGCATCATGGTTTGGATCGCTGTCCGGATAGTGGGATCGACCATTTCAAGCGATACATCTCTTTGGGAATTCTTTCGTTTAATTTGCATCGGCTTGGAAACCTTTTAATTGAAAAGGATCGGAAGAAAATAAAGAAACGCCGACGGCTCAGATTAGCGTTGGCTTGAACACTGCGAAAAATTGAGTTATTAAAGAACCTCACGGAGACGTATAACCAAAAATGTCTAAAATCAGCAAAAATCAACACATTCGTTAGTTGTTGGTCAATCAAAATCCATTTGACCTTTCTTCTTGTGAATTAGAAATGTTTACCATCCTAATTTTTTATCAAAAATCTTAGAAAATAGGACTTTTCGTTCAGACACTACATACATCTAAAACAATTTCGTCCGGGCTTTTTCCAAAAGGTATTTCTTCATCACTGAGTTTGGTCACTTCCCCTACAATCAATCCAGCTATCCTGTCTAATTTCCCCGACCTTTTAAGATGTAAAAGCAGACGATCAATACTATAAAGTTTTTCATCTGTATCTTCTATAAATAATATTTTTCCCTCTGTATTGAAATCAAAGCGAGTGCCAATCATGTTAATCAGGAGTGTCAAGTTTCCCCCGAAAAGTCGTCCCTCTGCATTCCCCTGACGTAACACTTTTGGTTGTTGATCTTTGGGAAATATAATCTCTGATGGAGTATAAGACGAAATAACTTCAAATAGATATTTCCATGTGAATTCATCTTTTGTGTCAACAAAGCTAATCAACATGGGACCATGAAATGTTGTGAGTCCGGTAGATTTTAAAATAGCTGAGTGCAGAGCAGTAATATCGCTATATCCTATAAAAATTTTAGGATTGCGTTTTATCAAATCGTAGTTGATCATATCCGTAACGCGAATGGCTCCATATCCTCCGCGAGAGCAAATAATAGCTTTGACTTCTTTATCGCTGAACATTTCTTCAAGCTCTTTTACCCTGTCTTCTGTAGTTCCGGCATACTGGTTTTCTCTTAAACGAGCGGCACTCCCGACTTTGACCACATATCCAGCTTTTACTAATAATCTGACTGATTTTACAAGTGATTTTTCCTCTAACCACCGGGCTGGGGAAACAATTCCGATGGTGTCGCCTTTTTCGAGTCTTGGTGGATTCATATTTTTTACCGAATCTATCAAAAACTTTTCCGAAATGGAACAGGATTGAATTAATCTTTTCGACTTATTGTAATACTTTTCCCCATTCCATCTTTGATAAATGCCAATATATCACGTATCCTGCACACCCGGCAATGAATAGAAATAGAAACCCGGTCCCCTGCTCCCCAAGGATTAATTTTCCAAATCCAAAGAGAGAAAAGATAACCAGGATGCAGCCGGCAACCCAATCGATAAAAAGTTGTGTGTAGCCACTATCACTTTTCACGTGTGGTAATTTATTTGAAATAGGTTTCCACAACACACCCCCGGGATGAATCCGTTCATAGAAGGAGATAAGCGTTTTTTCGTTGGTTGGAGCTGTCATAAAAGTAACAGACAGCCAAACAATGCTGGACCATCCGACAATGAAAAAGAGAGTGTGAGGGAATTCTACGAAAGGTTTAATAAACGGAAGAATAATGAACGGTGCTATCATGGCTGAGATCTCTGACCAGGCGTTAATTCTCCACCAGAACCAACGTAAAATAAGCACTATCCCAATTCCGGCGCTCGCTTCCAGAATAAACGCCCAGGCATCAATGATTCTATCCATTTTTGATGTCACAATTAGGGATAAGATCATAAGGAGTATTGTGGTAATCCGGGAAATTCGAACATAGTATTTTTCATCCCCACTTTTTCTAAAAAAGCGACGGTAAAAGTCATTAACAATGTAAGATGATCCCCAGTTTAACTGTGTTGAAATTGTGGACATGTATGCAGCCAAAAATGCCGCCAGAAGTAGGCCTAATAATCCTGAGGGGAGATAGTCTCGCATCACCATAACAAAGCCTTCACCTTTGTGTGCCATGTCCAAATCCGGATACAAAACCAAAGAGACAAGAGCCACCATAATCCAAGGCCAGGGACGAATGGCGTAATGGGCGATAATGAACCACAAAGTAGCAAGGAGGGAATGTTTTTCATCTTTAGCCGACATCATTCGCTGAGCCACATATCCACCGCCGCCCGGTTCAGCGCCTGGATACCACGATGCCCACCATTGAACGCCAATGTATGCGATAAATGCTGCAAGCGTCATCGATAAGACATTGCCAACGGATGTATCGGAACTTCCAAATGCAGGTGTGAATTGAAAAACCCATTCGGGTAATTTTTCTTTCAAACCGGCAACTCCACCGATTTCGGGTATGTTGACAGCAATTACAGCCAAAATGATAGTTCCTGCCATCGCCATAACGAATTGAAAGGCATCTGTAATGGATACACCCCAAAGACCAGAAAGAGATGCGTAGACTGCGACAATCAACATGATGATACCCACAACCAACAATTGAGCGCTGAAATGAAAACCCAAAATAGACACACCATTTAACCCAAAAAAAGTAAGATCAGGGAACATGACGGTAAGTATTTTCACCATGGCTAAATTGACCCACCCCATGATGACGATATTCATAAGCAATCCGAGATATATGGCACGGAACCCTCTTAAAAAAGCTGCAGGTTTCCCTGAGTAACGGATTTCAGCAAACTCAACATCTGTCATAATTCCAGCCCGTCGCCACAATCTTGCAAAGAAAAATACCGTTAGCATTCCTCCAAACAGCATATTCCACCATAACCAGTTACCGGCAATTCCATTTTTAGCCACCAGTTCCGTTATAGCTAATGGGGTGTCTGCTGCAAAAGTAGTGGCTACCATGGTCGTCCCGGCGATGTACCAGGGCAGATTTCGGCCAGTGAGAAAAAACTCACTTGTGTTCTTGCTTGCCCGTCTATAAAAATAAACAGCTATTGATAAACTGAAGACAAAATAGATTACGATGATGGTCCAATCCAAAACTGAAAGATTCATTAGCTCCCCCTAATCTGATTTCTGAATTATCTACGAAGTGATATTCTGATATTGGTCCTTACTTATATGATTTTTCAATATTTTGTAAAATACACATGTGAGTTTCTTGATAGATTTTTTTTCCAAAGTAAGCCAAACATGTGACCCAGTAGACAAATTTCTTATTTCAATCACAATCTTGGTTGTTTAATCAAATCCTTCGCAATAATCTTATTAGATCGTTACAATCGAGTCAGAGTCAACACTTGCTATATTCTTCTACAAGTTGAGTCAACAACCGCACTCTTTCCCTTTGGACATGCAGTGCAATTGAACAAGCGGTACTTAATATAAATCCTTTTGCCGTTTCCCCTTGGATGAACTCTTATAGAAATCTGAATCTTTTATAGGCTCATTATCAATATTCATTAGTAAAGCTATTGTAAGGTATTGTTTTAAATATAGAATCATTCATAATCAGTTCTTTTAATCCATCCATTTGTTCCTCCTTTGAGGAGATATGTGCAAATATCAATATTACTCCAATATCCTTACCCCTTCCTCATCTACGGTGGTAATAAAACTGCTGGTTGCGATACCAGCTTCTTTGAAACCGTTGACCATAGCCTTCTCAATCTGAGCGGCGGTATTTTCCGAGCGGTTTGTAATGGCAAATAAAGTAGGACCCGAACCGGAAATTCCCACACCATCAGCTCCTGCGGATAAGGCAGCTTCCTTGACCTGCTGAAAACCCTGAATTAACGGCGCCCTCACAGGTTCTACCACAACATCAGAAAAGCTTCTGGCAAAAAGGTTGTAGTCATTGGTAATGAATGATGCGGTAACTGCCGAAGCATTTCCCAGATTCTGAACAAAAGCAGAGAAATCAACTTTTTGTGGAAGTACCTCTCGAGCCATCTTGGTTAATACTATAATGTTGGGTGTGACTACAATAAGAGTCAAATTGTCGATGACTCCTAATTGAACAACATCGAGAGGGGAGACTGAGCGTACCAGGACAACCCCTCCTAATAATGTCGAGGCCGTATTATCTGCATGAAACGCCGACACCTTACTTTCGGCTAATGTAGCTGGAATGATCAGCTTTTCTATTGAAAGTTTTTGTCCGTATAAGTAGTTAGCAGCGAATGCGCCTGCTGCTGCGGAAACGGCGCTGGAACCGAGCCCGGAACCAATGGGAAGTCCTTTTTTTATTCTCAATTCCAATCCCCCTGATTCACCAATGATTTTTAAGACTTCCTGTGCAGCAATACCGGCAGTATTTTTATTAGGATCGCTAGGGATATCTCCGGTGGATTCGATCTGTGTTATTATAACACCAGAAGCGGTTTTCCTTGCTTTAATTATATCACCTGCCCCTTTAATTGCCATACCAAGTACATCAAAACCAGGACCGATATTCGCGATAGTTGCCGGCGCAAATACTTTTATCCAACTCATGTTATTTGTTGTCCAATAAATAGGACTTAAACTCAGTGTATTTATTGTCGATAAGGGTAACCTTGGTACTTCTGGATTTGTACTTCAATAAAGAAGGAGGAGAATCGATTTTTGTGTGCAGAACTTCCTCTAACACCTCAGGAAATTTTGCAGGGTGTGCCGTTTCGATACAGATAGCGGGTTCAGCTCGATTATTTTCACGATACTTTTGCAGAGCGTAGATTCCTACAGCGCCATGAGGTTCAATTAATAAATTATTTTTACTATTCATTTTAATAATTGTGTCTACTGTCTCAACATCACTCACTGATACCGAGAATAATTTCTTCTTCATGTTTTCTAAGTTTGGTTGTTTGTGTATCGTTCCCTCTTTTGTGAGGATGCCTCCGTAAAAATCGAAATACCGAGCAAGATTACTTGGATTTCCCACATTCATAGCATTGGATAAGCAATTACGCGAGGGGGAGACCTTCTGGTATGAACCGGCACTTAGGAATTTGGGGAATTCATCATTCTCATTTACGGCAATAATAATTTTTTTAACAGGGAGCCCCATTCGCCGGGCAATTTCACACCCAAGTGAATTCCCAAAATTGCCGGACGGGATGGAAAAAACCATGGGTTCACTATTTCTGGCAATATTGATATAAGCATATACGTAATACACTATTTGTGGTAGAACTCTGCCAATATTGATGGAATTTGCTGACGTAAAATGGAGGAATTCAAGACTATTATCGGATAATGCTGACTTTACCAGAGCTTGACAGTCGTCAAACTTTCCATCAATGGCGATAGCTTGAATGTTATTTCCAATCGAAGTGAGTTGATGTTCCTGAATTTTGCTGACTTCATTTTTAGGGTATAGCAGATATACTTTGAATCCTTCCAAATCTCTAAAAGCTTCTCCGACAGCGCTACCCGTATCACCGGAAGTAGCTACCAGAACCGTAATGTCAGATGAATCCGTTTTTAGATGTGCCATCATTTGAGCCATAAACTGGGCTCCAAAATCCTTAAACGATGCGGTAGGTCCTTGATCAAGGCGAATCAGGTAGGTTATATTATCGATGGGTTCGATGGGTAATTTAAAGTCATAAATTTTTTCTATAATATAACGAAGTGTATTTTCTTCAATGTCATGACTAAGAAATTTATTGAGTATCAGGAATGCTACATCTGAATATGGTTTATGCTTGATTTCTTTTAATTCTTGTTTAGTTAATGAAGGGAGAATCTTCGGCATGAAAAGACCTTCATCAGGAGCCAAACCCATAAAGAGCGCATCTTTAAAAGTAACGGGTGGTGTATAGTGAGGCGATAAATCTCTATTGGTACTGTGGTAGTAGGTTCGTTTCATTAAGGAATGATTCTATGCATCTTATATGTTACGATTAATAAAAATGTTTACATTAGATTATCATTTAATGTTCATGCATTCACGTGTTGCCCAATTTAGTATCTATCCTGAAATTAGTGAATTTTCGGAAGAAGATTTGTCATCCCGATACTTCAGAATATATGACAACTTGTCCGCAGGACTCTGCGAGTAACTTGAATTTTCTTATCTAATAAAGAATGTCGTCTTTGTTTCACCGGTCTGTATCATCATCTCCAATTTTGAACGAATCCATTTTTTGAACATATTTCGTGAGAAAGGAACCAGCAAGACAAATCCAAATATATCTGTGAGTAATCCCGGTGTTAAAAGGACGATGCCACCAATGAGTATAAGGAATCCATCAATCAGTTTTTCTGCGGGCATTCTTCCCAACTGAAGTTCCTGCTGTATCTGACGCCAGATCCAAAATCCCTGCGCCTTCGCAAGGTAAGCGCCTAAAACTCCTGTTCCAACTACCAGTAAAATGGTATTCCAGAACCCGAACACTTCCCCCAATTTGATAAGAATCATTATTTCGATAAACGGGATTCCGACAAAAATTAAAATAAGTTTGGCTAACATCGTTTCTTAAATGATTTTATCTGATACAAAGTTACGGGATTTCTGATTTGCAATCGAGAAGGAAATTAGAAGGGGTGTCTGTTTATAATTGGGTGGATTTACCTAATTCAAGTATGAACATAGTTCACGAATTTCTTATCCGAAGGACCCTGTGGGGAAAAGTGCGGGGGAGCCCCGACACTTCGTGTACCTGCCCATCCAGCATGGCAGACAGGCGTTACACTCCAACAGGGAGTAGGGGAGAGAGGGAACAGAGAAGCGGAGAGGATACGAATTACGAATAATCCCGAACCTTCGGGATTAGTGATAAATCTCATCCGGAGGATCCTGCGGAAGATCCTGTGGATAATCCAAGCTAAGTCATATCAAATTAGGTTAAAAATAAACGAAACTCCTTTGAAATAACTTGCTGAGAAATAAATACCTAATGATTAAAGAATTGGCATCCTTATACAAGAATTCTTACATTAGCTAAGGAATGACAGGTGAAGAAGTTAAAAATCTCATCACAAAGGGACTACCAGGTGCAAAGGTGGAAGTGACGGATACGACAGGAACAGGCGATCATTTTAAGGCTGTTGTTATATGGAATGGATTCGCAGGGCTGGGACTGGTTCAGCAACACAAAAAGGTATTTGAATCCGTAGGTGAATATATGACACAGGAGATCCATGCACTTCAAATCAAGACTTTAACGCCTGATCAAATTGGTATCTAATTAATATAAGTTAGTATAGGAGATTAAAATGGACCTTAAAGAATGGATCCAAAAACAGATCAATGAGAATATGATTGTTCTGTTTATGAAGGGTAAAAAAGAGATGCCCATGTGTGGTTTTTCCAATGCTGTGGTTCAGGTATTGAATCAATATGGGCTTCCATTCGTTGATATCAATATCTTAGAAACACCCGAGATGCGAGATAAGCTTTCCGAAATTACAAACTGGCCTACTATCCCTCAACTGTTCATCAACCAGCAGTTTATTGGTGGAAGTGATATTACTCTGGAACTCCACAAGAATGGTGAACTTAAAACATTACTAGAAAATGCTGAAAAGGCTGCTGTAACATCATAAGATAAATCTGGGATATAGAGTAACCCCTCAGTTATTAGTAGGCACATAAAGAACCAAGATTGCATGAATCGTCGATAAAAAAATGTTTGGTTCTTGGCTCTTGCCTGCCTCGTAAGGAGCTTGCGACTGTACGGGGGTTTTTGGGTCTTTTTCAACTATACTATCTATCCATGACTGAGACATTACGAAATAGACGTAATAGCGTTTGTTCATTCTCATTTGATTTTTTATATTTCGCCGCCTTTTTTAGGTGAGAAAATCACGGCAATCTAAAATTGGCCCCTTCGTCTAGCGGTCAGGACTCCAGGTTTTCGACCTGGCAACAGGGGTTCGACTCCCCTAGGGGTCACGTTGTAAAAATGGTTCTGGTTATCAGATCCTTTTCTTTTAATAATACAATTAGGTGGAGGTTAGAGCTGGTTTTAAGTTAACTCTGCAACAGGGGTTCTCTACCAGGCTGACTAACGTCATTTTGTCAGACAGGGACTCCCACAGAGAGACCCTATCCCAAAGGATCCGTCAGCTGACGGACGGGTCGGAACTATGTTATTATTCCCCGTGTTTCCCCTTTCTTTTGTCTTGAATTCATCGATCTCCTTTGTAAATTTTAACAATCAGGTAATCAGTCCAATTCAATAAATAATATTTATTCATAGATTAAAAAAATGGATTCAGCTCTTTTATTGGTAGGAGTTATTCTATTACTGCTCATAGGTGTTGCAATTTGGCAGAAGTTGTACAAAGGAATACCAATCTTAATTGTTGTCTATTTTATTTATGCAGGAATTAAACTTACTTCAACCCATCCAGTGGAGGAATCCAAACCAGAATTACAGGTTGAGGGAATGATGGTAAATGATCAAATTGTGGTAATACCCGAAGATACCATTCCAGCGGACGTCGATACACAAATTGTTATTGTACCTGTAGATTCGTTTCCTATAGTTGAGGTGTTAGAAGAGCACGTTGATGAACTTGAATCTGAAATGATTTTAAGAAGAATTGTGGTGTGCAAAGAGGTTTCAAATGAAAGGATTCCACTTGGAGTAGATAAGATATTTCCCAACGATATAGGGGCATTATTCTGTTTTACAGCGATAGAAAATTTGGTTACCGATGATTCTGTAACTCATACGTGGTATTACAATGGGAGAGAAATGGCTACTATCGATTTGGAGGTAGGCAGGTCGCCATTCTGGCGGACATGGAGTATTAAGAGTATCCAGCCTCGATTGATTGGAGATTGGCAAGTCGTGGTTTTTGATTCCAAGGGATATCAACTCGGATTTACTACTTTCCAAATTATAGAAAGGTCTGTGGAATCTACAGAACAACCCGAGAAAGTAGATTTTAATAACTAAAATCTTAAAGGGGGGAAATTTGAAAATATTAATTACAGGGCCGTCAGGATACATCGGAACAGAACTTTGTAGACGGTTTGATAAGGAGTCTGGAATAGAGGAAGTTATGGGATTGGACTTGATTTACCCGAAAGAGTCATTCACAAAACTAAAATTTTACAAACAAGACTGTAACGGGGACTTGCACAATATTTTCACAAGACATAAAATAGATACGCTCATTCATTTGGTATACATTCTAAATATGACACATGATTCTGAGGCAATGTACCGGATAAACGTTGGGAGTATGGAAAATATACTTAACTATGCTGAGAGATATAATGTTCGACGGATTTTGGTAACCAGTTCTGCAACAGCTTACGGAGCTCATCCGGACAATCCCGACCTACTTACTGAGGCTCATCCTTTGCGGGGTAACGAAGATTACCAGTATGCCCTGGACAAGATGATTGTAGAAAAGAGGCTCCATGAATTTGGTGAGAATCATCCTGAAGTCGACATTATTATTGCTCGAACTGCCATCGTTTGTGGAGCTCATATCGGGAATTTAATTTCGAGATATATAAACAAGGCTTTTGTTCTTTTGGTAAAGGATTGTGACACAGAAATGCAATTTTTACACGAAGAAGATGCTGCGGAAGCATTATATCATCTTGCAACAAAAGCTCCTGACGGCGTCTATAATTTAGGTCCACCCAATACAATCCATGCAGTAAAGATCGCACAAATTCTTGGAGGGAAACCGATTTTTTTTGGATCTTGGTTACTTAATATGATGACGGGATTAGCGTGGAAATTTCACATTACTTCGCTCACAGAAGCGCCTGCAGCGATGATTGATTTTCTTCAATATCCATGGGTTGTAGATGGCAGTAAAGTTGAGCAAAAGACAGATTTTCGCTATCAATATTCTTCTAAAGATGCCATCCGAGCATTTGCTGGGGCGCAAGCGAAGAAAGATTAATATTGTCAAAACTACATACTCAATTAATTCATTTTCCTATAACCTTGATCATGGTAGCATTTGTGTTTCAGATTTTTGCTATCTGGAAACCGACTTGGGTTAACAGACTTGTACCCATGTTACTATTGGGGTTGGGTGTGATTACATCTATCCTTGCCGGTATATCTGGGCAGGATGCAGCAACAATGGCGATTACCGAAATGATACTCCTGGACTTCACACGTAATGCCATCGAAACCCATGAGAGATTTGCGAACTTTACTATCTGGGGATCTCTTATATTTCTCATTGGCTGGTTATACCTATATTTTGCGCAGCATCTTGGGAAAAATTATCCTAAAAATAGCGGCATTGACTATATAGCTTTAGCATTTTTATTCCTTTTGTCTCTCTCTGTGGGGATAACCGGATATCTTGGTGGGGAACTCGTGATGAGATACGGTGTCGGTGTGGGACAATAATGCAGCGACGTCAGTTCATCCAATCATTATCCGCTTTCTTATTCCTTCAACCTTTTCCCAATAGACAAAAGAGATATGATCCAATATTTGATGATTTACAGCTCAAAATTTGTGATGTTCATATGCACCTCATCGGATTAAGTCCTAAGAATGGTTGCTATGTTAATAACAAGACACAAAAGTCAATTGTTTATAGATTACAGAAATTATTTTTAAAAATTGATTCGAATGGATCTCTTGAAGATCAGGATCACCAATATGTTGACTGGTTGATTTCTACCATTGAGTCTTCCCCTGATCATCAATCCGGAATACTTCTTGCTATGGATGGCGTATATAATGCAAGTGGCAGATTGGATGAGGTTCAAACCCCATTTCTAATACCTAACGATTGCCTCTTTAACATTACCGATCGGAGTCAAAAACTTTTTCCCGGTGCATCTGTAAATCCTCTTCGCCGTGATGCCCTGACCGAACCGGACCAGGTAGCAGAAAGGGGGGCAATATTTATCAAGTGGATTCCAAATAGCCAGGCAATAGATCCATCAGATAAAAAATTGATCCCGTTTTATAGAAAGATGGTGGAAGTATGTTTACCTCTACTTTCACATTGTGGCACGGAATATGCGATTCCGGCATATGATCAGAAATTAGGAAATCCGAAGTTATTACAATTGTCTCTCGAGGAAGGAGTTAAGGTAATTGTTGCTCATTGCGCGGTAGAGGGTCGTGATGAAAACGGCTCATACTTTTTCCATTTTCTGGAAATGCTCGAATCCTATCCGAATCTGATGGGAGAGATATCAGCACTTAGCCTTCTCCATAAAATCCACCGCCTCCGTTATCTATTGGATAATCCATCGTATTTTGATCGGCTTTATTACGGAAGTGATTTTCCCCTCCAATTTTTTCCTGCAACCAGTCCGTACTATTTCTTTGGACGTATGACTCTTGAAGAAGCGGCAGAAATTCAGGCAATTGATAATGTGTTGGCTCGAAATGTTGCTACACTTTATAAAATTGGGGTTCCACGAGATTGCCTGTAGCGGGGATTGGAACTATTTAATTAATGGTAAATATTAAGGCTTAGTCTCATGTTCGTTGAGACTTACGATAAACGACTGAATGGATACAAATAATGAATCAGTCAATTAACTCCATGTTCCTTATTGCACTTGCTCTATTCTCTCTAATTGTGATTGAAATTATCCGTCGAAATTGGAGATTGGCAGTTTTGGTTTCCATTATTATTCCCGGTACACCTTCTCGTCTCTTGGCAGCGCTTTTGCCATCAGTTTATATGGAAACTACACACTACATAGGGGTAAAAGGGGAAAAGATACCCATGAGGGTATATCATCCCAAGAAATCCGGTAGACGACCGGTTTTTATTTTCTTTCCGGGTGCATCCCCTACAGGTGAGGAACACGAAGCATTAAATATACTGGGTGAAGGAATGGCAAAATTAGGTTTGAGAGTATTTTTACCGCGATTGTCAGCCTTGAAGGATGTTCTTATTCAAAGAGAAACTACCGAAGAAATCATCAAAGCATATCGTCAGGTGGGTCAGAGATCGGATGTTAAACCCGAGAAAATTGCCGTGGTGGGAATTAGTTTTTGTGGTAGCCTCGTGATAAAGGCTTTTGCCGAGGAGTCAATAACTACCATGCCAGCTTGTATATTATCTTATGGTAGTTATTTTGACTTTGTAGATACATTGAGATTTGCTTTAACAGGTGATTTTAGCGATGGGAATGAACAGTATCATACAGATCCTAATGAGTGGGGAAGAATTGTGTTTTTCCATAACCATTTGGATCTGTTGGAAGAACATTTAAATTCTGAGAGAGTACGTCCTTACATATTAAAATTGGTGCAGAATGATAAGAATGGAGCTGAAGATGCATTTAAAAAGATGTCTGAACAGGAACAACTATTTGTTCGGAAGATTGTAGATGGGAATCGAAAAGAGACAATGGAATTGGCAGAAGAAATTCTTCCGAAATTGAAAGATGTAAACATAGCATTGTCTCCCAGGTATTTCATCAATAAAATCAATTTTCCACTGTTTCTAATGCATGGATTACAGGATAATATGGTTCCCTTTACAGAAACTGTTAAATTCAGCCGGATTTTGAGATCAGAGGGAAAGATTGTGAAAACATATATAAGTCACTTATATGGGCATTCGGAAGTTGACGTCTATAAAAAGGGAATCAAATTCTTGGTGAAGGAATTGTGGAATATGGGGTCATTTTTTAAAAAGGTGTTAAAAACGGTTTTTTGATGTTTGAATCATTAGGTAAACTCGTTGTGCAAGTTTAAATGAATGCATTATTGAAAACATGTTTACAAGGAAAATAAGGCTATTACTTGCTCGACTGAATCGGTCAAGCGTGATGCAAACTACCAATCTTAAATTAATTATAAGATTAGCACCCAGATTCATCTGGGTGATCAAAAAGAACCAGGAAAACCAAATGTACGCTTTTCCAAAGAATCCATCAGCTGACGGACAGTGTACTTTCAAGTGTTGGATTGACGTTATCACACAGCCTCTGAAACTGTGAGTTAATCTCACATTCTACAACTGTATAGACAGACACTAATTTCAGTGATTTTACTGAAAATTTTCTCGACGAGCACTCTGTCAAAAGAACTTGACTTTCTCGACGAAAACGTATAAAATTCCCGTCGGTAAAATAAATAAGCTTTTCTTAACTCAATTGAAGGAGAAAGATAATGGCTGAAAAAGTGAAAACAACTGGCGTAAGTAAAGCCTCAGGCTATCTGTATTACCTCGGAAAGGATGGCAATGTATGGCGTTCAAAGATGGCTCGTGCTGGTAAAGGCGGCGGGAATGCCGAAAAAGTCGCAGATGCTGGCGTTACCAGAGCAAGTGGATATCTCTATTTTATCGATAAAGATGGAGACGTCTCTCGCGCGAAAATGGCAAGAGGCCGTAAATAACCTCGCGGTAGGTTATTGATTTTAAAAACCCCCAATATTGGGGGTTTTTTTATTGGCCAAATCTTCTTAAAATCATCTTCCTTGATACAAGTTAGTAGGTGAAAAAGAAATCCTCAATAATTTAAACATACTTTAACAGTTTGATTCACCCCACAATGTTTATAATAGAGCGATTAGAAAATATTCAGTCAGAAAAATCATCGGGTATCTTCTCATATCACCCTGGATTGCATTTGGGCAGTTGGATTACATCTTAGAAATCCAGATGCTCATTTTTGACCCCAATTGTGTAGTCTTTAGGTGTGAAGTGTAAATTCTGCCACAATATAAAAGACTATTCATCAGATGAAAAAGCACATAAAACCATTGGTCATGAAATGATGAAGATGGTGATAGATATTAATGAAAATGTAATGGCTCCATTAAAATTTGATTCGATTTCTTGTTGGACTTGCCACCGTGGAGATGAGTATCCGGAAAGAGATATATCTGGTACAAAAGAGAAAAACAGAACAAACATTAATAGAATTTCGAGGAAAACTAATGTTACATAATAATGTAATTAAATTTGCCCAAGCTAACCAGGATAGGTTTATCGAAGAATTAAAAGACCTGGTTAGAATTCCCAGTATTTCCAGCAGTAAAGACCATGTTGTGGATGTTCATCGTTGTGCAGAATTTTTAAAGGATAAGATGTTGGAGATAGGTCTTGAGCGGGCAGAGATTTTTGAAACTCAAGGTCATCCGGTTGTATATGGAGAATGGTTGGGAGCTCCTGAAAAACCCACTATTATCATTTATGGTCACTATGATGTTCAACCTGTCGATCCAATTGACCTATGGGATACGCCACCGTTCGAGCCTGAAATTAATGATGGAAGAATGTACGGACGAGGTACAGTAGATGACAAAGGACAGGTCTACATTCATTTCAAAGCCATTGAGTCATGGATGAAAATGCATGGTTCTCTTCCACTGAATATTAAATTTATTGTTGAAGGAGAAGAAGAGATAGGAAGTGAAAATTTCGAAGACTTCTTGAAACCAAACCGTAAATTATTATCCTCAGATTATGCTGTTATCTCCGATACACCCATGATCAGAAAAGGCTACCCAAGTATTTGCTATGGTTTACGGGGATTGGCTTATTTTCAAATTAATCTGAGAGGCTCAAAGCAAGATTTACATTCAGGATCTTATGGTGGTTCTGTTATCAATCCGATTCATGCTTTATCAAAAATGTTGACTCAATTAAAAGATGAAAATGGTCGAATCCTCATTCCTGGATTTTACGAGGATGTTGTAGACGTGTCTCCTGGGGAGAGGAAAGCTTTAGCTTTGCTACCTTTCGATGAAGATTCGTATAGAGAAGAAATTGGTGTTAAAAAACTTTTTAGGGAATCCGGATATTCTATCCTGGAAAATATTTGGTGTCGTCCTACCTTGGATGTTTGTGGGATATGGGGTGGATTCACAGGCGAAGGGTCAAAAACCATTATTCCTTCTGAAGCCCACGCAAAAGTCAGTATGAGGCTGGTACCCGACCAGACTCCGGAAAAGATCGCAGAGTTATTTGAAAGTTACATTCATTTAATTACTCCTCCTGAGGTGGAAATTAGTATCGATAGAATGCACGGTGGCATGCCGTATCTTGCTGATACTAACCATCAAGTTTTTACTGCTGCAATTGCTGCACTGAAAAAAGGATTTAATGCTGATGCCGTCTTTATTAGAGAAGGTGGATCCATCCCCATCGTTCGGACCTTCCAAGAAACATTGAATATTCCCTGCCTGCTTCTCGGTTTTGGACTCCCTAATGAGAATGCCCATGCCCCCAATGAATGGCTGGATTTGGAAAATTTTAAAAACGGTATTTTAAGTTGCATATATCTTTATGAAGAAATTTCGAATCTCACCTCATATTAACTGGATCGTACCTACCTCCCGAAACTTCGGGATCATTCAGGTGGGTAGGGATTTTCATTTTAGACCGTTTGAAGATAACAAGTGACAAGTATCAGGTGTTGATGTATTTCCCTCCAAGGGAGACCCTCTGGGTCACAGGGACACTAATGGCGCAAGTGTTTGAGTTCTTGCATAAGACATAACGCATCAAACTTATCTACCAACCAACGAATGAAATTTGTCCGCAGGACTCTGCTAGTAACTTGATTGTGGATTAGAGCGAAGTTTTGAACCTACTAAAAATATTTTTCTCCCTGATAACTGTGGTCTCTATTTCAAGAGCAACTGAAAATCAGATTTCCCATCCCATTGTACACCATATTGTTATACGGGGAAATCAAGTAACGAAGGAACATATTATTCGGCGTGAAATTCAGCATCAGGTAGCTTTACCCTTCGATTCACTTATCGCGATTAAAGACAGAAACCGTATTGACAACCTTGGAATTTTTAGTGAAGTTACATTCTTTTTGACACAAAGTGATAACGGGTCGAATATATTAACGTACCTGGTGGTTGAAACGTGGAGGTATATTCCATTTCCCGTGATCGTTTATGAGGAGCGGACGGGTTGGTCGTACGGAGCGGGGTTGACTGTTAGTAATTTCCGAGGTCGGAATCAAACATTTCAGGTTTTGGGAGCATTTGGAGGGACAGAATTCGGTGGGTTATTTTTTCATGATCCCTGGATTGTCGGAGATCATATTTCAATACAGGGACACCTTTTTACCACACTTTACAACCATCCTTTCTTAAAATACGACTATAGAGAAATAGACAGTGAAATAACAGTTGGTCGGTATTTTGGGTATCATTGGAAAGTATGGGTGACCGGAAGCCTTGAAAAGCGGTGGGTAAGTTACGTTGAAAACGTGGATAAGGATTTTCAACACAATTACTTTCAAACAAAGTTTAAGCTCATCTATGATACGCGTGACATTTATTTGGATCCGGCGAAGGGTATGTTAATTTTTAATGAGATTCGTCCCGAATTTGGTTTGGGGAAAACGGAACCCTATAACAACATTTGGGAAACCCAGATCAGCGGGTATCGCACTCTAATTCCAGGGAAGAAGAAGTGGGTATTGAGTGGGTCATTATTTTTTCATAAATATTTTGGAAAAGAAATTCCGTATCGGATTCAATGGGTAGGCGGAACTCAAAGTGTCAGGGGATGGCGTATAATTACTCCAGATGATGTTGAAGAGAACTATCGCGTAGGTTTAAATAGTTATTATGCATCTTTTGAATTGCGGCAGACACTTGTTCCGAAGTATCTTACATCTGCTAATACCGAGTTTGGAGTGATACTTGCGGAATTTCTGGATGTGGGCGCTGCTGATGACAAGTTTTTCACAATGTTAAAAAAAGAACCTATATTTGGAACGGGCATAGGGGTGCGATTTTTTGTTCCGGGAGGAGGACTATTACGAATTGATTTTGGTTTTGGGTATTATAAAGGGAAATGGCAGTCAGGTACGTGGCATATGGATATAGGTCATAAATTTTAACAGGTATTAATACGAATTAATGTCAATTATTGGAAAATTCAACGATTTTGTAAACCGTTTTTACGACGATTATTTCAGATTTAATCCCACCTTAGGTCGCCAGATTGGATTCCATAGATACTTGGGTAAGGTCCCGGATTTTTGTTATGAAAATGTTATGGGAATTGTCAAACGTCTACAGTTCTATCAGATTGAAGTCAATCGGCTTAGAAAAGAAGATTTCACTTCTCAGCAGAAAGCAGATTTGGTTCAACTGGAATTGACGATCAATTATGAGCGATTCCAATTACAGCAGTTAAGAAACTGGGCTGAAAATCCAATGAGTTATAGTGGACACCTTGATGTTAGTCACTACTTGCTGAGAAATTATGCCCCATTGAAAACGAGATTGAAACATACGATAGAACATTTATCACAAATTGAACGATTTTTAACCTGTCAGAAGTATAATCTCATAGCAGTCCAGCCAAAAATTAACCTGAAAACTACGTTGGAAATGTATCAGGGTTTTATCGAATTTTATACCCTTGATGTACCAAAAGTTTTCAAATCTGTCAAAAGTGATTCATCAAAACTTGAGTTAGAACAATCAATCCGTAAGGCTGCACAAGCATTAGAGAAATTCTTGACGTATGGGGAAAAAACACTGTTGCCGGATTCTACTGATGAATTTTCTATTGGTCGATTCAATTTTATTGATATGTTGCGATTTGGCGAAATGGTGGAGATTGATTTGGATTCTTTGTTGACCATTGGGGAAACCGACCTGCAAAAGAATAAAAAACAATTTGAAGAAATAGCGTCTAAATTAATGCCAGGAATATCTCCCAGAGATGTTATGCTAAGTATTGCAAAGGATCATCCATCTTCAGACAAACTTATTGGTGAAACAAGGGATATGCTGGAAAATATCCGGCAGTTTTTGTTAGATCGTGATATAGTATCTGTTCCGTCTGAAATTCGAATTCAGGTTGCCGAAACACCCGGTTTTTTGAGGTGGGCATTCGCCATGTGTGATACCCCAGGTCCTTTCGAGAAAACAGCTTCCGAGTCTTTTTACTACGTAACCAATGTGCTGCCTGAATGGTCGGATAAAGAGAAAGAAGAGTGGCTGACAAAATTCGACTACGCTACCTTGGATAATGTGTCGGTTCACGAGGCGTATCCCGGTCATTTTATTCACTATTTACACACACTTTCTGCTCCTTCAAAAGTGTCAAAAATTGAAGGAGCATATTCGTTTTGGGAAGGATGGGCTCACTATTCAGAGCAAATGATGATAGAGGAAGGGTGGCATAAGGATGATCCGAGGTATCACCTCGCTCAACTTTCTGAGGCATTATTGCGGGATTGCCGGTTCATATGCGCCATTAAGATGCATACTCAAAATATGAAAGTGGATGAGGCAACACAATATTTCATGGAAAATTCGTATATGGAAGAAACTCCAGCAAGGAAGGAAGCAGAGCGAGGTACTTTCGATCCGGGTTATCTTAATTATACTTTGGGAAAATTAATGATGCTAAAACTTCGTGATGACTGGAAGGCTCAGGAAGGAGACAATTATTCCCTCAAAAGGTTTCATGATACAGTTTTATCCTTTGGCGCTCCACCAATCCCACTGGTGAGAATGCTGATGTTAAAAGAAGATGATGGAAAGATTCTATAGCAAGGGAAAAATACTTTATTCTACCTGTAGGTTTATCCCATTCATTTTCTTTTGCTTTTATAAAATTAACCCCTTTTTGATTATATCATGGGTTGTAGTGAATTCTATAGTCAAGAAGCAAGATATAATCTTGTCCACAGTACCTTTAGGGCGTAATAGCATCCATAAAAAACAATTTCCCTCTAACTTGTCAGAAACGAAAAAATAAGTTTTATTAAACACTACCGGGATTTTCTGAATATCATCACCTTCTCAAAACGATTCTCGCTTCCATCTAACAGTCGTCGGACATTACTTCGATGGGTATACAATACAAAAAGTGGTATGATTAATGAGAAAAATTTTATTGATGTGAGTGGTGGTAAAAGTCCAAATATTGAATAGAAATGAACAATTATTGGGAGAATAAGTGAAGCTGCAATTGAAGCCAAGGAAACATAACCCCAGATTATAAGCGTGACCATGAACACAAACAAGCAGAATAGAACCGCAACGGGATAGAGTGCGATAATCATACCCGCAATAGTAGCGACACCCTTACCTCCTCTAAATTTTGCAAAGACACTAAATGTGTGACCAACAGTGGCAGACAGTCCTGCAAGAATATGAGTGATCCCAATATCAATATCGATGTTAGGTGTCAACTCCATTAAAACAGGTAGATAAGTAGTGGCAAGCCAGCCTTTAAGAATGTCTACGGTCACTACGAGGAGAGCAGGTTTTAAGCCAAGGACACGATATACATTTGTAGCCCCTGCATTCCCACTGCCGTGTTGACGTATATCAATTCCTTTAAAAGTCTTTCCAGTTAATATGGCAGTGGGGAAGGATCCAATAATATATCCTAACAGCAGTAACGTGATTAGACTAATCATTTTCGTGAGGATAAAATGTGATAGCATTGGGAACTTTTCAATACCATTATAGTAAATGTGATATCACTGCCAGTTCGGGGAGCTGTTTGTCTCACCCTCCTTAACCCCACATTAGCTTCCCGGGCTGGTTTTTATATGCCTGAATGGTAACCAATTATTAATCCGCCAGCTGGCGGATCATACTGTGCTGTAAACCTGAATAATTTTAATGTCAATTTAGCTATAGATTTTAGTCTGTGGCTGAAATTTCAGTTTTGGTGGGCGCCAACATTCCCCCGGAAATAATTGCTTTCATTCCTTGTTCTACCGAAATGTTAGCATCAATAGCATCCTGTTTTTGTAAAATGATCAAAACTCCTGATGTAGGGTTCGGCGTGGTTGGGACAAAAAGATGAAAATAGTCATTACCATCTTTATCTTTCGATTCTCCTGTTACAAATGCTATTGTCCACAGCCCTTTTCTCGGATATTGGATGTAGACTGTTCTCTGGAAGGCACGGCTTGAAGACCCTCCAATCGCTTGCGTGATTTGTTTGGCTGTGTTGTAAATCGTGCTTGCCACGGGAATTTTTTCCAGAATTCTTTCTCCCCAATATACAAGCTTTCTACCAAGGAAATTTGTAACTACTATTCCAAGAATGAAAACAAACCCTAATGAAACAATAAGACCCAACCCTGGGATGTGGAAAGGTAAAATTTTGTCAAGGAAAGGAGAGGCAAAACCATCAAAAAAATTGAAAAGAACTTTTATGATCCATACTGTGGCAGCAATGGGTACAAGTGTTGCAAACCCTGCCATGATTTTACCCCGAATATTTTTTAATATGCTTGCCATAGATTAGCCAAAGTTACATTTGAAATAACAATTGAACAATGATAAGGGAATGCGAAGATTAACCCCAGAGTTACCAGTAGGTTTAAAAAAAAAGATAAAAGATTCAAGACTCAAAGTTCAAAGTTTTGTTATTTAGTTAACAAAGTTCATTCGATAAAAAAAATCCACCTTGTACCTTAAGTGCCACGCACTTTCAAAGTGCGTAGTACTTCGGTTTCACTGAAGCATTACGGTAAACAAGGGAGAGGTTTCAAACAGTATCAATTTCAGGCACGTTTACAAAGCACCTTCAAGCTCAAGCAGCCAACGTTTCATTGTTAGCCCACCACCGTATCCACCTAATGACCCATTACTCGCAACGACCCGATGGCATGGGATGATGATTGGGATAGGATTATTGGCATTAGCATTTCCTACAGCCCTCACTGCTTTTGGATTATCAATCCAGTATGCAATTTGTTTGTATGAAGCTGTCTTGCCATAAGGGATGTTTTTAACTACCATTAAAACCTTTTTATAAAAAGGTGAAGATTGCAAGTCTAATGAAAGATTGAATTTCTTAAGCTTTCCTGTAAAATATTTTTCCAGTTGATTTATTTCATTATCAAATGCTTTGAGATTTTTAATGACATTCTCGTTGGGGAATTGAGTTGCCGTCCAATTGGTAAAGGATTCTTCATCGTCTGACGGTAATCCAATGCGGCAGATACCTTTTTCTGTTTTTGCTATCAGTATTTTCCCAATAGGTGTGTCTATTGAGGTATAAAGAATCATATTGTTTTAAGGTCTTTCGGCAATATGGGTAATTTTCTGACTCGTTTTCCTGTGGCGGCAAAGACAGCATTGGCTACTGCTGGTGCAATAGGAGGTAAACCTGGCTCTCCTACTCCACCAGGAGATTCTGTGCTGGGGATGATGTGTACATCGATTTGAGGCATTTCATCCATTCGCAATATTTTAAAATCGTGGAAGTTGCTTTGTCGTACACGGCCATTTTTAATGGTGATTTTACTTTTTATTGTAGCGGTTAGACCGTATGCAATGGCGCTTTCAACCTGTGCTTCAACAGTATCTGGATTAATAACCTGTCCACAATCAATGGTGCAGACCACCCGGTGAACCTTGACACCTTTCTCCTCGTTTATTGAGATTTCTGCCACTTGAGCTACAAAAGAACCAAAGGATTCATGACAGCTGATTCCCTGGTAGTGACCTTGTGGCAAAGGATTTCCCCAACCTGATTTATTGGCAACTAATTTTAATACATTGGCGTGGCGTGGTGAATTTGAGAGAAGTTTGAACCGGAAATCAAAGGGATCTTCCCCAGCAGATTCTGCCAATTCATCTAAAAAACATTCATTGGCAAAAGCATTCTGTGAATTATAGACAGACCGCCACCAACCCACAGGGATGGCTGTGTTGGCCATTTTATAGTCTATTAAAATGTTTGGTATCGTATAGGGGAGATTCTTAGCACCATGCAAGGCTACCCTATCGAGTTTTTCCTTAAAAGGAATTGGTAAGGTGATATATTCGCTGGATTCAAGTAGTAAGTGCGACATTTGAAAGTTCCCCGAAAAATACCTGATTGGGGGTTTTGAACCCGAGACATTTTCTCGGACGGTTATTTAGCTTTTTAATAACTCTGATTATTTCATCATCTGTGATGGTTCTAAAGTCTCTGTTTTTGGGGAAGTATTGTCTGATGAGCCCATTGGTGTTTTCGTTTGTGCCTCTTTCCCAGGCAGAATACGCGTGAGCAAAATAAAAGTCAGCACTAAGATGATCAGCAATAGTCTCATGACCGGAGAACTCTTTCCCATTATCCGACGTCAACGTAAGGACGTTATCCTTGATTGGATTAAGCAATTTAGTCACAGCATCGGTTACCTCGTCTTTTGTTTTCCTTTCAACTTTGTAGATCAGAGACAGCCTGGATTTACGTTCTGTCAAAGAGACCAGAGCCTGTTTATGACCTTTACCGATAATGGTATCCGCCTCCCAATCGCCAATTCTACTTCGCTCTTCTACCACAATAGGACGCTCATCAATACTGACTCTGTTTTTGATACTTCCCCGTCGGTCATGAGCCCCATAACGCTTCTTCCTTTTCTTCCGACACCTTAAATGAAGATGCAAAGAACCACCAGCCTGTTTGTCTTTAAGAATGTACCTGTAAATCCATTCATGACTTACAGACATGGCCATGTTATCCTTCATCCAGCTGTGTATCTGTTCAGGAGACCATTCCTTTTGTATCAAACGCTCAATAAAAGCCCAGGTACTTCCATCAATATGTGGTCTGATTTTACCTTGTCGTTGATCTAGCGCCTTGACATGAGCCTGTTTATGTCGATAGCCGCGTTGACCACGGTTCCGCTTCACTTCTCGGCTAATTGTCGATTTATGGACGCCAATTGTTAAAGCAATTTCTGATTGATTATGACCTGTTTTAAGCAAAGAATATATTCCGTATCTTTGTTCCAGCGTGAGCTGGTTGTAGTGTCTCATTTGTGCTCCTCATTTTTGTCTTAAAGAAAAGAGGAGAGCCTACAGCAGCTCCGCTTTCTTTACAAACAGTGTTTGAGTTGCACTTAATAGTTGAATTCAAG
>SCKK01000017.1 GCA_004124475.1 Fidelibacterota bacterium | reverse complement strand
TGATCTAGCGCCTTGGCATGAGCCTGTTTATGTCGATAGCCGCGTTGGCCACGGTTCCGCTTCACTTCTCGGCTAATTGTCGATTTATGGACGCCAATCACTTCAGCAATTTCTGATTGATTATGACCTGTTTTAAGCAAAGAATATATTCCGTATCTTTGTTCCAGCGTGACCTGGCTGTAGTGTCTCATTTGTGCTCCTCATTTTTGTCTTAAAGAAAAGAGGAGAGCCTACAGCAGCTCCGCTTTCTTTACAAACAGTGTTTGAGTTGCACTTAATAGTTGAATTCAAGTTTACAAACAGTGTTTGAGTTGCACTTAATAGTTGAATTCAAGTAAATCTGATATTATCAGAACAAAAAAAATATTTATCAATGCTAAATTTATTTAGAGTATTACCTGAAGACTATTTAAAAATATTTATTTTTATTATTGTTTTAATTTTGATTTATCGTCAATTAAATGATAAACAAGTCCTACCATTCCTATTCTTATGGCATTACACATTAATCATAGCAATTTTTATTTCTCTTTTTATAATTGAAAAAGGAATTTATTTATTTGAAATTAATAGATATGGATTTAATAATTATTCATTTTACATCTGGACATTTTTTACAATCACTTTTATTCTAACTGTAAAATCTCAAAGGTCATTGCAATGTGGTTCATTTGTTGCAAGTGAGGAACCGAAGATATTTATTTTTATTTATTTTTTCTTTCTTGTGTATTCCTTTATTAACACGGGTAGCTTTGATTATACAGTTCATGAAAAAACAAGCATATTTGCAAAGGGTTTAGCATCGCCCAGTCAAATGACATCTTTTATGAAAATATTAACTTATCTACAGACTATTATTAAATGTGCTTTTATTTATTATCTTATCACATCAAGAAAAAAATATTTTTATATATTATCTACTATTTTCTTTGCGAATACAATATTTACGCATTCAATAGGGTCTTTAATAAATGATTATTTTATTTGGCTATTATTAAGGTATGCATTTATAAAAAAAGGGTTCGGTTTAAGGCCCATTTATATAATTATTTCAATACCTTTATTTACAATTTATGTAATTGTTAGGGGTATTTCTCTAACCCAAGGAGACACTTCCATTAATATGATTTTTCCAATTTTAGAAAGATTCGCACTCCAGGGACAGTTATTTTGGATTAGTATTAACGAAAGCTATGTTGGACAAACAAGTGAAATTATATTAGCATTTTGGGAAAAATTTTTATCGTTTCGAAACGCTCCTGTCAATCCAAACTACGGTTTAGGTCATTATATGGTAAGTGTTAGTCCTATAGTAGCTTCTGGTTATTTAAGGGATGGAGTAGTTTTTACAGGTGGTTTTCCGGGTATTTATATATACTATCACGGCATGATTATTGGTACTGTAATTTTCATCATTACTACTGTATTAATAGTGAAATTATCCAAAGTTTGGATAAAAGTTTTAATGAATAAGAACATTTTTACATTTGTTGTATTTCATCTTCTGATGTCATCATATCTGCTTCCTTATTATCAAATGGGTGATAATACACGCTTTAATATGAGATTTGTGTTCTATATATTATTATTTATTTTACTTTACTATAGAACTATTCAAGATTTTTTTAAAAAAGCTATTATAAGCCATGGCAGGGCGGGAAAAGTTAACAAAGTAAATTTAATCTAACTACAGTGAGAGATATAGTATTCAAACTTTTATTTTTTTTTCGAATACATATATTATTTCAAAATCTTAACAAGTATCAACCAAGAGTAATTGTATTTCATAGTGTTACAAAAAAAAATAAAAAGGATATTTTGAATAAATTCATTCATGCAAGTATTGATGATTTTGCAGAACAGATCAAATATCTTGTGAAAAATTATAACATGGTATCTTTAGATAAAATTCATCAGCATTTCGAAGGGGTAAAAACCTGTAAAGAGAATTCAGTGGCAATTATAATAGATGATGGATTTTCAAACTTTTATGAAAATATATACCCAATTACAAAATCTTATAATATACCCATAGCTACTGCAATTAATTGTGATAGAATTAATAACCAACAAATTCCATGGGATGTTATGCTTTCAATGCTCATAACATTGAAAGGAAATAATACTAAAGATGATTTTGATACCTTATCAAAAAATTTCTTGAATATGAATTCAAATATGAGAAAAAAATTTAAAAATCAGATGAAATATAAACTTAATGAACATAGTGTGAATCCTTTTGAAATCGATCCAGATTTAAGAGCTCTTACATATAAACAAATTGAAAAATTAAATAATGATAAGAATATTTCATTTCTATCTCATGGATTAAGTCATGATCCGATAAATGCTTTGGAAACCAAAATTGCTAAACGGGAATTAATTTCTTCAAAGAAAAAGATTGAAGAGTTAACAAGCAAAAGATGCGATGTATTTGTATACCCGCAAGGCAAGTATGACTCCAACTTGGTTAAGTTAGTAAAAAATGCAGGTTATCGTTATGCATATACGGTTGATCATGGGTTTATATACAAGCAAGATAACCGATTGTTGTTAAAAAGAATTAATATACCACCATTCTCTTCATTTGAAGAATTTATTTGCAGACTATCGGGAATAGGGATCGTTTTTTCTGCTTTATTTAGAATACGTCGGACCTTGAATTAATGCTTAAAGAAAAGATTATTTCAAATAAAAAGAATTTTTTCATTTTAAAATAAAATTGGAACTCGATACTCGAATCAAGAAAATATTCAAATTTTAATACATTTGATTTGCATATGCATAGAAATAACCTTTACCGCCTGATTGAGACGTTCTTATCTAAGATTTACTCGAATGAAAATGTGAGTATAGATAATATACTTGTGGAAGAAAATTCACCAATGATATTTTCAATGGTTGTTTGATCAGCGACAATTAAAAATACTCACGTAGGAAATCTAATTGTCGCTGATCAGTTGTTACAGATTGCAAGAAGTGGCTTTTGATATTGAAGCAGAGTAGAAAAATCGGAGTTGATATACAAAAATGGCCATGCCTGTCGTGTAAGGTCATCAACCAGGATCTTTATGGAGCAGCTAGCGTAATGCGTTCACTCTTATTCTTGCCAATCTATCAAGGTTTCGATGGGCCAAGCTACTGTGTATATAGATTAGAAAAGATATTTAGCACTACCTTGGATAAATGAAATATTTTATAGAGGTGGTAAAAACACGCCTAAAGGGTATTCTCATTAGATTGCTACAGCTAAAAACTGTAAATTTGGGTAAGAAAAAAAGATTTGAGTTGATATATAGTTTTCTAAAAGATCCATGGAATATGGATAGCAAAAAAGAGCAATATCGCTTTCTGAAAACAAATCTGATTATCAGTGAGTCAATGCAGCATCTAGACTCTATTTTAGAGATAGGCTGCGGGGAAGGGCACCAATCTGTATACCTTAGTCAACTATGCGACAAACTTTATGGCATTGATATTAGTCAGATTGCAATAAAAGCAGCAAAGCGAAAATGCCCAACCGGTATTTTTGAAGTTGCTGACATAATTAACGTAGACCCTAAAGAACAACAGTATGAACTAGTTGTCGCATGCGAAATATTGTATTACTTGAAGGATATAGAAAAAGCAATTAAACTCATGTCTCACTTAGGAAGATATTGCCTTGTTACTTATCTAGAGTCACACGAGAGTGTTTTTGGCAGATTTATCGAGCCAATAGAAGGAGTAAAGTATGAGGTGATTCACGGTAGTACGGCAAACTGGAAGGTGGCTTACTGGAATCAATGAAATATTTAATGGTCTAGTATCGTATGGATACTTTTGAAATCTTCAGATCAAAAGACGAGGGTCGTGCCTGGGATAAAATGCTAATTTGTTTCCGAGATTACAACTTTCAGCAAAAATATAGCTTCGGTGAGTATGAGAAGTCGAAAGGTCAAGAGATATTTAGAGCAGTGCTTTTCAAGGGTGGGCAGTCAGTTGTTATGGGGCAAGGTATTCTACGTAGACCTTTCCCTTATTTCTCATTATTGACAATAAGGAGGGGTCCAGTTTATCAAGCAACAGATAGTGAGAAGGCTAATCTGAATAATTTGAGAACCTTTCTAAGGCTTATGATCAGTTATTTTAGAGCAAGAAATAAGTTACTGTATATCAATTGTCTCTTTCCGAATGAAAGATCTGTCACTTGCGAAATCGCAATCCGTGAGGCGGGATTCACTAAACCTTTATTAGAACGTTCGCCACATCTAACAACAGTGGTGACCATTGAGAAGGACATATTAAAAAATAGTAAATTGTTTCACTCAAAGTGGAGAAATCAGCTTCGTCGAGCAGAGTCATTGAGACCAGTCTTCACCTGGGGAAATAGTGAAGACTTATTGAATACCTACGTGAAAGTTCATAATTCCATGTGCAAGCTTAAATCCATGCAAAATTATAGTATTTCACGAGAAGAACTTTTTTCGCTGAGAGAAATGCTTTCAGATAATATACATTTCTTGATAGGTAAGCATGACGATCAAGCTGTTTGTGGTTGTCTTGTCATAACATTAGGAGAAAAAGCATTTTACTATTATGCTGCGGCAAATAGTATTGGACGTAAATACTATTTCTCAAACGCTATGATATGGAAATTAATTGAAAAACTCAATGAAATAGGTATATCAGAATTGGATATGTCAGGAATTGATCCGATCGCAAACTGGGGGGGGTACAATTTCAAAAAGGGTGTTGGCGGAAAACTAATTGCATATCAAGGAGAATGGGAATATGTTAGTTCTTGGTTGCTAAAGCTAATTCTAAATTTATACCAGCTGCAGAAAACAAAGAACCTATACAATTAACTATGAGATTCACACGTATTGTTTGGAAATTCCGGTGTCTTCGTACAGTGATTTCGCCGTGGTTTCCTTTCATTAAACGCGTTTTACTTTCAAAACACCACATTTGCTAGACATTTAGGATTTATTTATAATGGTTATTACTATTATTACCTTCCATCCTTTAACCCCAAATTCTTTTCATATTCAGTGGGGCGGTTGTTGATGGAAAATTCCATTAAAGAAGCATTCGAATTAAAACTAAAAAAATATGACTTTTTAAATGGTGACGAGCAATACAAATATAAATATACAAATGATGAAACTAATATATACCAATTTTCAAATTATAATTCTATATTTTTAGGAAAGTTGATCAGATATTTTGAGGAAAAAATATTTCCGATGCTATCAAAACTTACTTTATTACGTGCTATCAGGAAGTTGCTTTTAAACATATTAAAAAAAACAAGAGCTAAAATTTAGTTTTCTGATTTGTCCAAACTTAATACAGCTCCAATCTCTGTAATAATACCCTGTTGGAATTCAATTAGAATATTAGAGCGTGCTGTGAAATCTGTCGTAGGTCAAACATTGAGGCCATTACAGTTAATATTGGTAGATGATGGTAGTACGGACGGAACTCTGGAGCTTATGTACCAACTTCAAAAAAAATATGGAGATTATTGGATAGATATAATTGAACTGAGTCACAATATGGGTGTATCTATCGCTAGAAATAGTGGTTGGGAAAGCGCAAAGGGTGAATATATAGCCTTTTTAGATAGTGATGATACATGGCATCCACAAAAACTTGATATACAGTATAATTACATGAAAAAATACCCCAGCATAGCAATCACAGGTCATGGATACAATAAGATTTTATCTCAAGATAAACAATTAACTCAAAATCAATTTTATTCTTCCGATTATAAGGTAAAAACTTTTTCATATAAATACGTTTTTTTAAAAAACCCAATTATTACACCCAGTTTTATGGTAAAAAAAAATATTGATTTTAGATTTTTAAAGGGGAGTAATGGTTTTGAAGATCATCTGTTTCTAATGAAAATTTCCAATAATTTGGGACCTATACATGCAATACAACTTCCATTAGCAAATATTTATAAACATGAATATGGAGAATCTGGTCTAAGCTCAAAAATGTGGAAAATGCAAAGAGGTCATTTCTTCAATTACAAATATCTTTATATTAACAAAAAGATACCATTATTAGTTTATATATTTTTAAGCCTACTATCTTTAATAAGATATTTAAAAAGATTATTGGTAGTACACTTCTTTAAAAAAATTAAATGAATGATTATTTACAAAAGTAAGTATGAAACCTACAGTTATAATTCTAACTCTAAATGCTGAAAAAACAATATCTTTGATTTTAAGTAAAATTGATCTAGAAAAATATAATATCGTTATTATTGATTCTTCATCTAATGATAAAACCCTGGACATTTGTAGAAAATATGATTGTTATATAAAAACCATTCCAAAGTCTAATTTTAATCATGGTGCCACAAGAGAAATGGCGAGAAAACTCATTGATTCTGATATAGTCGTATTTCTTACACAGGACGCAATTTCTTTTAATAGAGAAACGATTGGTAAATTGATTAAACCCATAAGAGAAGGTAAAGCCTCTGCTTCTTATGCGAGGCAGATACTACATCAAAATGCAGGAATATTTGAGTCATTCCCACGGTTGTTTAATTATGGTGATAAAGCTCAGATTCGTTCAATAAAAGACATCCATAAATATGGTGTATATACATTTTTCTGTCCAAATTCATGTGCAGCATGGTTAAGCAGTGCGTTAGATGAGATTGGAGGATTCAAGCCTACTTTAACAAACGAAGATTATTTTGCATGTGCTGAATTATTATTGAAAGGATATAAGGTAGCTTATGTGGCGGACGCTATTGTAAAACACTCTCATAATTATTCTTTAGCTGATGAATTTAGAAGGATGTTTGATACTGGTTATGTGCGAGCTGAAAGGCCTTGGATACAGGATGCAGTCGGAAATGCAGAGAATAGAGGCAAAGCATATTTTTTAGCCCTAATAAAAAAATTATATAAGGAAAACTGTTTATTAGTTCCTTATGCAATTATACAAACTGCAATGAAATATCTTGGATACAAAATTGGATTTAACGCACTAAAGTTTCCGAAGTGGATTAAGAAATTTCTTAGTGGCCAAGATTATTATTGGTATTCAAAGTATTATCAGGGATAATTGAAAACTGAATCGAACTAATATTATTATCGGCGGATCCGGTTTTATTGGTCATCATCTAAAGGCAGTAATCAAATCCGAATATATTAATTTAGATATTAGATCAAATGATGATTTTTTCAAGTTATGCGATGTTCGTGAGAAAATTGCTTTTGAATCTACAAAACCTATTAATGTCATCTATAATTTAGCTGCCATTCACAAAACTCCTGGCCACGATTACCATGAATATTTTGAAACCAATATCAAAGGGGCAGAAAATGTCTGTAATTTTGCCAGGGAGAAAAATATAAATACTATTGTTTTTACCAGTTCCATAGCACCCTATGGCACATGGGAAAATGAAAAAACAGAAGAATCATTACCTTTACCGACTAGTGCATATGGTATTTCAAAACTTGTTGCTGAAGAAATCCACAAACGCTGGCAAGCAGAAAAACCGAATGTGCAAAAGCTAATTATTGTTCGACCCGGCGTGGTCTTTGGTAAGAATGAAGGTGGAAATTTTACCAGGCTTTATAGGTCAATAAAATCAGGTTGGTTCTTTTATCCTGGCAGAAAAGATACCAGAAAAGCAGCGATTTACGTAAAGGATTTAGTTCGTCTCATGGTTGAAATGGCAGAAAAAGAACCCCCCGGGGTTCATGTGTATAATACAGTTTATACACCAAATCACTCCATTGAAAAAATATGTGAAACTATCGCAAAGGTTACTGGAATAAAAGAACCACGTTTAACTATTCCTGCAAGCATCCTAAAAAGTGTGGCCTTTACTATTCATGGGGTTGGTAAAATTCTAGGAAAATCATTTGATGGTATCCATCCTGATCGTGTGAATAAACTGATGGTTTCAACTAATATTAATGGTCAGAAATTACTGGATCATGGGTATAAGTTGAACTACACGTTAGAATTAGCCATGAAAGACTGGTACAATGATTGTGGTAAATATAAACTAGAATAAAGGAAATAAATGAAAACGGCACTTGTTTGTGGCGCTGGTGGTTTCATTGGTAGCCATATAGTTAAACGATTGAAAAAGGAGGGATATTGGGTTCGGGGAGTGGATCTTAAACATACGGAGTTCAGTGAAACTGTTGCTGATGACTTCGTTATTAGCGATCTTAGAGATTCTGTTATTTGTCGTGATGTGACCGATCAACCCTTTGACGATGTTTATCAATTGGCGGCTGATATGGGTGGTGCTGAATTTGTCTTTACTGGCGATAATGATGCTGATATCATGCATAATTCGGCCCTTATCAATCTTAATATGATCGAGGCTTGCTATCAAGCTGGAGTGAAAAAGATTTTTTATTCTTCTTCAGCCTGCATGTATCCCGAATACAACCAGATGGATCCTGATAATCCAAAATGCTCTGAGGATTCTGCTTACCCAGCAGCGCCTGATAGCGAGTACGGGTGGGAGAAACTGTTTAGCGAGAGGCTTTATTTGGCTTTTCATCGGAACTATGGCATGGAAGTACGGATAGCTAGGTTTCACAATATCTTTGGTCCGGAAGGAACATGGACAGATGGTCGCGAGAAAGCCCCAGCGGCGTTCTGTCGCAAGGTTGCTGAGGCTCGGAACGGAAGTGAAATCGAGATGTGGGGGGATGGTGAGCAAACCCGGTCATTCTTGTATATTGACGATTGCTTGGATGCTGTGCGCGCGTTGATGGAGTCAACTTTCATTGGTCCGGTCAACATTGGTTCTGAAGATATGGTTACAATCAATCAGCTTGCAGACATCGTCATGAGTATTGCCGGGAAAAATCTAGCAATTAAGCATATTCCTGGCCCCCTGGGCGTACGGGGTAGGAACTCGGACAACAATCTAATCCGTGAGAAGTTAGGGTGGGAACCGAAGTATACTCTTAAGGATGGGTTGGCGAAAACCTATCCATGGATTAAGGAGCAAGTTAAACAAGCTGGTCATTAATGAAAAAATTAAAGAAGATCACTTGTTTACAACATGAAATTAGGAAATAAATAACTATACATTCATGTATTAATAATGAGTCCGCTCCGGAAAGGTCCAATCGGCATAAATGCCATTTATTTTGTTATTCTTACCCCCGACATAAATGTCGGGGTAATTATCTGAATTAACAGTAATATAGGAAAAATCACTTGCCCCGTCCTTTAGGGCGGGGATAAGGTTCAAAAAACACAATTTTGAGTTTTTCCCGCCTGCCGGACGGGCAGGAACCCCTTTTTGGAGTGAGCTCAATAATGGAAGGAAATTTCGATTATATGGAGAAACAAATATTAATCACAGGAGGTGCGGGATTTTTGGGCTCTCACCTTTGCGAACGTTTACTATCTAAAGGAAATGAGATTGTCTGCGTAGATAATTTTTTTACCGGGTTTAAAAGAAATATTATCCACTTACTAAATAATCCGATGTTCGAAGTGCTAAGGCACGATATCTGTTTCCCCCTGTATGTTGAAGTAGATGAAATATTCAATCTTGCCTGCCCTGCCTCTCCCATACACTACCAATGGGATCCGGTCCAGACAACAAAAACCAGTGTTCATGGTGCCATTAATATGCTAGGTTTGGCCAAGCGACTAAAAATAAAAATATTTCAGGCGTCTACCAGCGAAATTTACGGGGATCCAATTATACACCCGCAAACTGAAGACTACTGGGGGAATGTGAACCCGATTGGATTCCGTGCTTGTTATGATGAGGGTAAAAGATGTGCGGAAACCTTGTTTTTTGACTATCGCCGCCAGCACAATCTGGAAATTAAAGTTGCAAGAATTTTTAATACTTATGGTCCGAGAATGCACATTAATGATGGAAGGGTCGTATCCAATTTTATAGTACAAGCGTTAAAGGGAGATGAAATCACCATATTCGGCAATGGTTCTCAAACCAGGGCATTTTGTTATGTGGACGATTTAATTGAAGCTATTGTGAAATTCATGAACACGGCGAAAGATTTTACCGGTCCAATAAACCTTGGTAATCCGGAAGAATATAGTATACTGGGTCTCGCAGAAGTGGTCTTGGAATTAACCAACTCTAAATCAAAATTGGTTTTTAAGGTATTGCCAAATGACGATCCTAAGCAACGTCAACCTGATATCTCACTGGCAAAAGAAAGACTGAACTGGGAACCGAAAACTCAACTTAGAGAGGGTCTGGAAAAAACTATTGACTATTTCGATGAGCTGCTTCGGATGAAATAACTTTTGTAAGGAATTTTCACCTGAAAATACTTTCATCCCGAAGTTTCGGGACAAGACCCAAACTACAAATCCCAAAGTATTGAATATTCCTTGACTTCATATTCCTATTTCATTTTATTTGGCTCTTGGTTCTTGCATTCGAATTTTCATCCTTCCCCGCCTCATAGGTTAAGGTATCCATATGATAAGCTTGGAAAATAGTTGTCTTGTGAAACCCTGGAGTGGGGGTGCCAAAGTTGATACTGTCTGAATGTAGATGAAAATTTCTGCTTAATTTTCTAATGCTAAACTCTATTAATATACCTTTTTTACTTTTTGCTCATAATACTAAACTGTATTATCTTTATCGTAGGTTGTACTATGCTTGTCCTTTATGCTAACAAAATCATAGTATATGTTTTTCCAATCATCGTAGTTTTGTAGATTCCGTTTTAAAAGGAACAAGGTTGTGAAGAGACCTATTCAAACAAATTCAATTATAAGTAAGTATGTGATCGTTGCGATTAAGATTATATTCGATTCCTTAGCCTATTATTGTGCGGTATTTATCGCCATAGCTACCTACAATTCTGATATCATTGGTCTATCTCAGAGTGTCTGGGATAACAACGCTTTGTTTATTGTATTTGGTCAAATAGTTTTTCTTTCTGTTGTATGGAACTGTGGTAGTTATCGAGACTTTTTCGATTATGCCCGCCTGTCAGAGATGACAAGGGTGTTAAAAGCTTCATTTCAGACGTTGGTTCTTATTGTAGTACTTATTTTTCTTTTCAACTTGATTGTTCCCCGGCTCTTGATAGTGTTTTTTGCTATATCAATTATTATCTTGCCTCCGCTTAGCCGTTTATTTCTGTGTTCACTTTTGAAAAGATACTTTTCTTATCCTCCGAAACGAAAAGCACTTGTCTATGGGGTGGGGGAAATTGGGGTGTCTTTCGTAAAGACATTTCGCCAAAGTGACACGACTGTTGACGTGGTTGGATATATTGACGATGATCCGGAGCTTGTAAAAACTGTACTAAATCCTTTTCCCATATTGGGGACACTTGATGATCTAGATCGACTGGTGGTACAGTTTTCCATTGAAAGGGTAATTGTTGCGGTTCGTCATCTTTCTCGTAGGAAAATGGAAAGTCTTAAGATTAGAGCTAAACAGTTAAAAGTAAATTTGAGTTATGTTCCTAGGCTTGAGTTTTTAGTACAAAGTCCAGTTAAAATGCGAGATTTTGCCGGAATAACTTTAGAGCCTGGAGTGTGGCACAGGAATACCCCATTTTACAACTCTATAAAGAGGTTTTTGGACATAATAATCTCTACAGTTGTGCTTGTATTGTTTATGCCCTTTTTTGTAATCTTTTTACTTTTGGTCAAGTTTGAAACTCCAGGACCAGCCATTTTCAAACATAAGAGAAGTGGTATAAATGGTAAACATTTTAATATTTATAAACTTCGTACTATGTATATAGATACTGACAGGTACGCCCATTGTCCTAATAGTAGTGACGATGTTAGAATCACGAAGGTGGGGAAATGGCTACGAAAATTGAGCATTGATGAGATACCACAGTTCTACAATGTACTAAAAGGAAACATGAGCGTAGTAGGTCCCAGACCTGAGATGCCTTTTATCGTGGATGAATATAATGATATTGAAAAGCAGCGGTTAAGTGTTAAGCCCGGTATCACAGGTTTATGGCAAATTAGTCCCACTAGAAATTCTGAGATCAGCCACAATTTGGAATACGATTTCTATTATATCGAAAATCGTAGCGTAACCTTGGATATAGTTATTATATTTATGACGATTTTTTGGGTGTTTCGTGGGCATACGCACTAGTGTAAGCATAAAAGTTCGTCATCTAAATCAACTTTTCTGGTAAAAGTAGCTGGAGAGACTATTGGAAGTGATGACAAAGCTGAAATCTATGCTGCAGGCATCCCTATGGGAAAATCCAAAAGCTGCCTGCCCCGCCCGCCCCGCCTGTCTGACGTAGCGTCAGCGCAGGCAGGTAGTGAGGCACGAACATAGAGAGCGCGGGGTAGGGAGCTTGTGTCGTAGACACTCCTTCGGAGCGACTGTACGGGGAAAGCTATGCCACAGGCATCCCTATGGGAAAAGCTGAAATCAGTGTGATAAAAAGAATTGAAGAAAGTTAAGTATACCAATCATGCTAAGCTTAAATTTAAAATACTTAAATCACATGGGTTCATCATAGATCATAAGCAGGTTGATGAGACTTTATTAAATCCTGACAAGGTGATACAACAATCAAGAGGTAGATTGATTGCTCAGAAGAGAATTACCGATATACATGTTCTTCGAGTTGTATACAGGGAAGAAAATAACAACATAATTGTGATCACATTTTACCCGGGAAGGAAAGAGAGATATGAAAATTAACTATGATCGAGAAGAAGACATTTTGATGATCGAAACGTCTAGTGAAGGCACTATTGATCATGCTGAGCATACGGAACCGTTCATCGCTCATTTTAGTAAGGAGGGACAGCTTCTGTTGTTGGAAATCCTTGATGCCAGCGAGTTCCTGACCTCCGTGCTAAAAACTAGTCTCAGCGGTAAGGAGCAGGAATTGCCACTTTCTGTTTGATGAACTCTTGTCACTATATCAGAGAGTATTGTTCGGAATGATAACAAAGCCATGCCACAGTCTTCACTATGGACCCGTAGGGTCTCCTGTGGAGGAAAAGCTGAAATCAGTTTACCCCGCCCGCTTGAATGGTCCTCCCGACCCCGACTTGTCGGGGGGATCGGGAGGCAGGTAGTAAAGCGTTTCGGGGACTGTATTGGGGGAGTATGTAATTGAGAAGAGAAAGGAGAGTACGATGAAGTTTACTATAACTATTTATCAGGATGAGGAGGGATGGTATGTGGTCGAATGTCCCGCTATTCCTGGATGTATGAGTCAAGGTAAGACGGAAGAAGATGCCATGGAGAATATCCGGGAAGCCATCAAACTCTGTTTGGAGGTGCGTAAGGAGAAAAGGTTGCCGGTGACGATAAAAAGCGAAGAAATAGAAGTTCTGGTACCTGCCCTGTAGCGTGGCGTATCGGGGCATGCCTAAGCTGCCCCGGATTTCTGGAAAAAAAGCTGTAAAAGCGTTTCAGAGAGCAGGATGGGAAATCTCACGGCAACGGGGAAGCCATGTTGTGCTAACTAAAAAAGGGTCAATCTATACCATTTCTATCCCTCAACATAAGGAGCTTGGTCCAGGACTCTTGAGGAGTCTGCTAAGGAAGGCTGAAATCGGTTTAGGAGAATTCATCGAATTAGTGTAAGGTAAAAACCGGTTTTGAAATATGTGCAAAGCATCTTTATGAAAAGAAAGAAATCAGCCTGCCCCGTAGCGGAGCGTACCAGGGAAACTAGAAATGTGCCTGCCTCGCCCGCCTGCCGGAGTGAAACGGCGGACAGGTAGGGAGCCTGTGACCGTATCGGGGTGCCTCCGTGGTATATGCATAATCTGGGATCATAAGAGTTTTAAAAAGGCCATAAAGTAATTCACTTTAAAAAAAGTACTACTGTGATTACCTACTTTACCACCAATTATTGCAAACTATTTTATGCGCTATTCTTAAGTTATTTATTTTGTCCTTTGATATTAACCGCTCAAATATTGTTTAGGGAGTCTAACTCAAATTTCTATTTTCTTGAATCAAAAGCAATCCAGAGTGGAAGAGCAGAGCAATATCTTACCACCCGCTTCTCACATTTTTGGCTTGAAAGTTTAATAGAAAATCGAAATGACCTGCTGACTACAAACATCGGAGATGGTAGGTTAAGAGAGAATCGCTTAAAGTTATATCCATATTTCTCGGTTGATGCTTCTATCAATGGGGGTTCCATACAGGAGGACGGTTCCTATGTTGACCGAGCCCCAGCGGTGTTCATAGTGGCAAATTACAAAGGGTTTCCCTTTGCAAAATATAGAATAACTTTTTGGATGAATTTTGAGTCGCATAGGTTACTCAGTACCAAGACTATCGCTAATTTTGGTTACGATTTTGATTCTCATAAAGAAGTAGGTTATTCAAAAAGTGTAGAGAGCGATAAGTGGAAAGAGTATGATATTGGTGATGGTGGAATAGTGATCAATTACCCAGCTGGAGAAGTGGCATTGGTTAAATCGAATCCTATCTGGGGACCCGGGTATGCTGGACAATTGTTGTTCTCTAATAAATCGCCTAGTTTTTCTTTTATTCAGGTGCATCATAGAATCAGCGATAAGTGGAATTTCACGTTTCTTCACGGTTTCCTCAATTCCACATATGAAGACTTGACGTATAAATATCTTGGTGTACCTGGTTTGTCAAATCCAGGCTTTCCCCGTGTGAGGAAATATGTGGTTGCACATAGACTTGATTTCCACATAAAAAAAAGTTTCCGTCTGGGATTGGGTGAATCTGTTATATACGGTGCTCGAGGAATAGAGTTGGGTTACCTCTTGGCAGTCGTACCGTACTGGTCAATTCAACATGATTTAAGTGATCCAGATAATGTTCAGTGGTTTGCAGATTTTGATATTGTGATGAAAAATGTTGGGCGATTATACGGTGCTTTTTTTTTGGATGAATGGCATTTGAGTAAAACTTTTGATAAGGATAAAAGCCGAAACTGGTTCGCATATCAGGTGGGTGCAAGTTATCGCTTACCAGTTGTGAAATCTGGTGGAACTACGCTGAGAGCAGAATATACGTTTCTTACACCTTATGTTTATGTTCACAGAAACCGTATAAATACCTTTGAGCATTGGGGGCACCCTCTTGGTTTCTGGACCGGACCGAATTCAGACAACCTGTTTTTTGCAGTAGAAGGATCTCTGATGGATGGCCTGTGGTTACAATTCTACGGACAGTATTCAAGACGTGGGGAGGTCAGCGACTCAACTGTAGTGCTTCAATACCAAACTAAACACATTCCATTTCTTGATCACCCTACGTACGAAGGGGAAGCTGAAAACAAAACCTTATTTGGTGTTCGGGGGGAGGCGAGATTTGCTAACTTTGTGATAGTGGAATTTGACATCTTCCACGTCTTGTGGCAACAGAAGGTTAATCTTAATCAGGAACCTACTGATGAGAACTCTCCAGAGCGTTATACCCTTCGCAAATGGTATGGGAGGCTCAAGATCTCAATTGGCATATAATTTTGCGCCTTTTTACCTGCCTCTATTTTTTATAAGATCGTCTAAGTCGCCTAGTGTCATGTCAACACTGTAGTGTCGGGTAGAGACGTTTTAGCTTAACCCTGGCATCTTCTGTTGTTGGAAATCCTTGATGCCAGCGAGTTCCTGACCTCCGTGCTAAAAACTAGTCTCAGCGGTGAGGAGCAGGAATTGCCACTTTCTGTTTGATGAACTCTTGTCACTATATCAGAGAGTATTGTTCAGAATGATAACAAAGCCAAAATCCAAAAGCTGACGGATCCCAACGGTAAAAACCAAAATTAATCCAAAGGATCTCCTACGGAGAAATTGGTCTCCGTAAGCGTTTGTTTTTTTTACCTGTTTCTCAAAGAGTCCTTCGGACAATGGTTCCCCGTACGATCACTTCGTTCTTTACGGGGCAGGCATGTTTCGTGTTTTATATTACTTGATATTGAAGGAAAAGTTGAATGCAGAATGTTCAATCTTTAAATATAATTGATAATTTAGTTGCCAGGTTAAAAGAGTTTTACAAACCTGACTTGGTAATACTTTTTGGTTCAAGAGCACGCGGTGAGTTTAGTGAAGAGAGTGACTTAGACCTGTTAATTGTCAAGAATACAAAAAAAAGTCCTTTATGGCGGCGTGTAGAAGTGAGAAAAATCTTGTCAACAGAAATACCCCTGGATGTTATCGTATATACCCCTCGTGAATTTGATCACCTGAAAGAATCGGAAAGCGCTTTTATAAAAGAGATTCTTGACGAGGGTAGGGTTATATATGAAAAAAAATAAAACGTCTCTATATATTGCTGAAAAATGGTTGAATTTTGCTGATGAGGATTACAGATTGGTCACCTTTTTATGGAATAAAGAAAATAAGTTTTACAGATCAATTTGTTTTCATGCTCATCAGTTTATTGAAAAGGTTTTAAAAGGGATTAGAGAAGGAGCGGGTCTTTCTCCTCCGAGAATCCATGATATAAATGCACTCGTAAAACGAGTTGCTAAGTTAAATTTTAATGTTCCTTTAAAAGAAAATGAAATTTTATTTCTATCTTCCATTTATATTGACATTCGATATCCACCTGATGTTGGATTACTGCCAAAAGGTGAGCCTACACAAAGAGATGTTGAAATTGTTGTTAGAGCTGTAAAGAAACTAAAAGAATGGATTACCTGAATATTGTAAAGATATGATCATATATGGAATATTCTAACCTGATCCCTACAGGATCCGGAGAAACATTACACGCCGGTAGGTATTACCATGTGGCACAAATATAGAGGCGGATTTGCGTACCTTACTCCTCCCTAGAGACCCTACGGGTCAAAGGAACCCCTAAGGGAGCGGCTAATAAATTCGTATCAATAGTTGTCTCTATATCAAAGAAAAACAGATGAGACTAACCTGTCCCGCCAAAGGCGGGGAAACTGGAAGACAAAGCCAAAAGCGGTCCGTCAGCTAACGGATCCCAACGGTAAAATCCAAAATTAATCCAAAGGATCTCCTACGGAGAAATTGGTCTCCGTAAGCGCTTGTTTTTTTTACCTGTTTAGTCACTTTTTTATATTCTAACTCCCTCCCAATCCCACCACACGACCCAACCCACCTTTAAAAAGGTGCCAATACGCTTCAGACGGAGTGGGCTTCTCCAGGTACAAAGGATGTCCCCTTCCCAACTCCACCCATCACCCCCGATACAGTCGTACCTCCTTATGGGGCAGGCACTTACCAATTCACCACTATTTCCATCTCCTGGCATGCAAAGTACGGCATTCTCGAAGCCGACTAATTCAACGAGTCATTTGGCTTCAGACATTGCCTATAGCAGTTCCCCCTATCAGGGCCTGGCCGTCGGTCAGACGGGGGGGGGGCAGGCCCCCGCATCCGACATGCTATTGATGGGATCTTCTCCAGAGGAGTTCCTCCGGAACGCTCCGCTCCGACAATGGACTCATCTACACTACGTTACGATGAGCAAGCTAATGACGGCGAAGCCAAATGACACCCCTGAGGGGTAAATGACCCCGATAAAGTCGAATAGGTAAGATTGCTTACTTGATAGAGCAAAGAAAAATTTATTATCAGCTCATCATTATTTATTTGCCACTATTAAAGTTGAAATATGGATTTTAGCAATTTTTGACACTTGGTTTGATCAATAAGTGCTAGGTGACCAATTTTCCGTTTAATAATTTGTGAATCCAAAGTGAAGATTTTCCAACGGATTAAAGACGGTCTGGATAATCCCGTTGCATCAAGATCAGTGATAGCGTAATCACGTGTATGCTGTATTGATTTTACAGTTGTAATCATGGTCAAGATAACCAATCCATATTGATTAAAATCGGAGACAGATAAAACCAATGTAGGCCGGTGTTTCGCCTTGGGCACATCCACAAAAGGGAAAGGCACTACGACTACATCCCATTGATTACAGGTTATGATAAGCCTCCTCATCTTCCGGTAAATTCCATTCCTCTAAGGTATGTTCGAGGGCTCTTAAATAGCTGTCATCCACCAATGTTATTTTTTTAAAAATAGCGTGATCTCCCTCGACCATGTAGACGATAGTATCATGGGCGTGAAGATCCAACTTTTCCCGTATTTCCTTTGGAATAGTCGTCTGAGACTTTGAAGTTAATTTGCTGATTATCATCCGGTTTCCTTATTATGACTGTAAGAATGTAAGGAAATAATTATTATTTACCAATCGTTATTATTAAGATCTAAATTGAGTGATTCCTGTAGCATAAACATCTTGCCTGCCCGCCCTCATTCTTCGGGAGCAGGCGGGTTTGTGAAGAGAGTTTGGTTTTCCTTCCATCACCCAATAAGTTTGATGAAAATATTGATTTATCCACGATCGTAATAAAAGAATCACTCAAGTAACTGTCTTACACAAATAACTAACCCCTATATCCTAACCCCTATATCTTAGCCCCTCATCCCTGATCACCGAATAGTTATAAATATCATCTATGGGTGGTTTTTGGGTTTGATCTTGATTAGGAACTGGGAACTTGGAATTAGGAACTAAATGAAACCAGTACAAATAATATGTAAAGTGGATTGAAATGAAGATAAAAAGCTACCGGGATTTAGATGTATGGAGAAAATCAATGGATTTAGTCGTGGATTGTTACCAATTAACAAAATCCTTTCCAAAGAGTGAGATATATGGATTGGTAAGTCAACTACAAAGGGCTGCGGTGTCAATTCCTGCGAACATATCAGAGGGACATAATCGTGGATATACGAAGGAGTATCGGCAAAATTTTTAATCGATGTCGCAAAACAGAATTTAATTCGCTACAAACCACTTCCGGTTATTTGATTTTTACTTGACCAATACAATTTACGCAATCTGCGTTGATTGGTCACATATTCCTTTCTTTTTTTCAATATTTCTTCAGCCCGTCCTTCATGTTTATCAATTGGATGAATATATCCAATGCCGGAATGAAAATGCTCATTATTATACCAGTGAAAATAATGCTCAAAATAATCCCGGGCAACTTGGATTGAACTGCCGGGAAACCAGCCGGGATAATCAGGAGCGGTCTTTACTGTTGAAAACAATGATTCAATAAACGGATTGTCATTCGGTGTTCTGGGACGAGAAAACGTCTGTGTTAATCCAAGATCACGCATCATCTGTTTAACCGGATTTGCTTTCATCTGAACCCCACGATCATTCACAACCACCGGCAGCAGGTTTCTGGGTACATCCAATAATCCTTCAGCAAGGTAAGCTGAATCAATTAAAGCCTTTGCTTCCAATTGCACGAGACTTGGACAAATACGCCAGGCAACTACTTTTCTGCTCCATTCATCCAGCATAGCATACAGATACCAGAACATTCGTTTCATATCCGTTTTTATGTAGCTTAAATCCCAGCACCAGCATTGGTTCGGACCGGTAATTTCATCAGGCCTGTCTGGTTTCTTACCGGCGCCTGTACGTCTGAATAGCGGCCTTCTGTCAGACAATATACCTTCATCAAACAGGATCCACCGTATCGTACTTGCAGATACATAAAATAAACCCTGTTCCGCACCTTTGCAGGCTAAAACATGAAGTGAATAGTCTGTCGTCTCTTCCAGTTGAACATAGTTGAGAACAGCCTGTTTTTCACTTGGCATTAGGGCATGGACTGAATGTTTTGGCCCCGGTTTATAATTATTCATGTTACCCGTTGTTTTTCTCATTGAGACCCAGCGTTCTATGCGACGGACATTGATCTGTAATAAGACACAGGTCCTGACCTTGGGTATCCCCTTGGACTTGGCATAGAAAATAACACTGACTACAGCCTCTTTTACTTCTACCGGTAAAGGATTTGAAGGGAAAGAGCCTTCTATTCCAAGTTCACTTTTTTTTAAGTGAAGTAAACAGTACCGACATCTCTGCCAGAGCTTTCTGTTTCTCATCCAGTTCATCCTGTAAATGATTGTATTGCTCTTTGGGAACTGTCTTTATTCTCTTACGCCCAGGAACACTGTTGGCCAAGGCCTCTATGGCGCCTTCTTCAACTATTTTTCGAATACGTACCAGATCAGATGAATACAATCCATATCTTCTTAATATCTCTCCGACCTTGGCATCCGGTTGTTGACATTCCTGATAGATTTGCCATTTCTGATCAGCGCTTAATCGTCTGCGTTTCTTTATGTCACTCATGTATTGACTCCATGTTTATGAAGTGGTCTTACCGGCAATTGTAATACTCTCTTCGCATTACAATTCCAAAGTTAGAGCTTATTAAACTTTCTATTATACGACACAGTTAAAAAATCGCGCGGGTATCTCCACCACATAGCGATTTCCTTAGGATCCCTTGCTGAATTAGAAACGCACTTGGAAATCGCGCGGAGACTTAATTACACAGATCCTAACACTATTCATAATTTGTTTGATCGAACTGATGAAATTGGCCGCATGCTTACCGGACTCAAGAAATCACTCAAGTAACTGTCTTACACAAATAACTAATCCCTAGATCCTAACCCCTATATCCTAGCCCCTCATCCCAGATCACCGAATAGTTATAAATATCATCTATGGGTGGTTTTTGGGTTTGATCTTGATTAGGAACTGGGAACTTGGAATTAGGAACTAAATGAAACCAGTACAAATAATATGTAAAGGGGATTGAAATGAAGATAAAAAGCTATCCTGAATTTTGTGGGTATTACTTCACTCGATTAACTGGTTATTTTTACGTTCGACACGGTTTTATTTCTTCATTCGTATGTATTGCACTGATAGTAAATATTGTTCTTGGAGGTAATTTGGTTTTCAAGCCAATTATTTACGCCACGCACAAAACTGCTGGAGGTAGTTGGCATCCTAAAAAAGCCCCGATGACAATAGCTGGCTGGGGGGTAAAAGCAAAGGGTGAATTTAAGAGCTGGGAATTGATGGGGGAGTTTATCAACAATGGAGTTTTTGGCGTCGCAGGTGATCCTTTTAGCTTTTCTCCTGAGCAGGGACTTCAGGGCTTCCAGCATGCTAGAGATATTAAAAAAACATCTTGGTTCGATCTTTCAAACATGAAAGTTTCCTACACAGTAGTAAACATTGACTTCGAGTTTGGTAAGTTTGATCGTCATTGGGGACCAGGTCTTTCATCGCTCATCTTTTCGGAAAAACCCCCTTCTTATCCACAAGTTGGTTTTGATTGGCAGATAAATGATCAACTTCGTCTGAAATATTTTCATGGATTCCTTAAGAGTGGAATACCGGACTCTATCCGGACATTATTATATCAGCAGGTTGGGGAAAGAAGAATCGATGTGAGTCGTACTATTGCTGCTCATCGTATTGAGTGGACCCCCTGGGATAAGATTCAATTTGGTGCGACAGAATTAGTGATCTATGCCACTCGTGGAGTTGATGTCCACTACTTATTACCTTTCATACCGTTCTGGTCATTGCAGCATTATTTGGGAGATACGGATAATATTCAAATGAGTGCTGATGTCACTTGGCAGGCTGGTCTGAGATGGCAACGATTATTCAAGAAATCAGATCAATTGACGATTGAATGGACATGGACGGACCATCGTGTTTATAGACATCGCTTTTCAATTAACGATTATTATAGCAACGGTTACCCCTTGGGATTCTGGGCTGGACCACACGCAGAAGAATTATTCATAGAATATAGCCTTGTCCTCTACGACACCAGGATTATCCTGAGTTACTCGAATACAAAACGTGGTCAGCTTACAGACCAAATGTTGGAGGACCAATATAATACGGTTCCATACCAACGTTTTTCAGGTCCGGTCAATTATGAACATCTACAAACAATTGATTTGTTAGTGAAACGTAAAATTATTAGTGGTCTCATAATAGAGGCGGGTGTGAGCCACCTCTTATGGAATAATGCTGGTTTCGATCCGTTTAATCCTGAGGAATCTGTGGAAGATGTGGAAAAAATCTCTCTTATCATTGGTTTTTCCTACAATTTCAATTATCCAGGAAGAAATAGAATTCATTATGAATAGTTCCCCGTATCTCTCTTCATTCTATGTGCTATTCTCGTTCCCGTTACCTATTCGGGTGTAAAGAAGAATTACTATTTTATTTGGTTTAGCCCATTAATTGTGCTAATTGCGATTCTGGCAGGCTTTCACCACGAATACTTCTTGATATTTTCATAATCCCACATTATATATTTTTTACCTAGATCCTCACTCCCCAAAAACATCCTTATTTTTTTATAAGATCGTCTAAGTCGCCTAGATTAGGTGCCATTACAACATTAACTGCAACTTCTGGTGTTGCTGATACATTTTAAGGTAATCACTGGACAACCTGATCATATTACCTCAAGCAGAGGGATCCAAAATCCTTCATAGCTTGATTTTACCTGCCCGCCCCGTTGAATATCCATTCCACGGGGCCCGCCTTCATTCTTCGCCTGCCGGCACCCATCCCGACGTGTCGGGAGGGTAGGCGGGGAAGCAGGCGGGTCTGCCAGACTATGTAGTTCAGGCGGGTAGCCTGCCTGCCGTCAGGCAGGGAATTTTCATTTTTAAACCCAATACCCCTAAAACCCACCGATTAAAATGTAACTGATCCGATTTGGGAATTGGATCCGGCTTATGTTTTCTCAAAGGAAAGATACGCCCTGTCAGGCTGTTCCTGGCTGGGCTTTTTTTATATGCGCCCGGCAGGGCGGTGATACTCGGTAGTGCTCCGAAAGGAGTTCCTGGTAGGAAAGGACTGGGCTAGAACTCAAATAAAACTGATTAATAACCCATTTATTCAAGGCTGGGATTATAGAGATATGTGTAAAAACTTTATGCCGTTTACGGCTTTTTACAGTACAATCCTTCCATCCACCAGTTGACGGATGGAATCTTTCCACCCCATTTTACAGGAGCATTGCCCAATGTTAAGATTAACAATCTCCACTACATCTGGAGTCATAGTCTTATCCTATTGTTACTGGTGCTGGCACAATCTCTCTGCTTGTCATCTCTGATTGATTACCCGTTGTTGTTTAGACGTAATTTAAACAAAAATGGATACTGCATCTCTATCGATTTTTCCTATTTTCTCAGGAAGATTCCCGTTCTATGACTCTGAGACAATAGGCAAACTTTTCCTTGTCAAAAAATGGGATAATCAATAAATTAACTTGTTAAGATACTACGAAACTAATAAACAACTCAGGTGTAAATATGGACCGACGTCTTTATGAAATGCAGGCAAGTGTATGCGCTGCCCTCGGTAATGCCAAGCGAATTCAAATAATTGATCTGCTTCAGGATGGCGAGAAAACCGCTGGAACTCTTGTAATTGAAATGGGGATTACAAAGGCTAATCTCTCGCAGCATCTTCAGGTGATGAAATCGAAGGGGTTGTTGCTGAGCCGGAGAGAAGGTGTTTCGATTTTTTATCGAATCTCAAATCCGAAGATTGTGGCTGCATGTCAATTGATGCGGACGGTGTTGCTGGAACAATTGGAAGATATGTCGAAGTTGCGGGAAGAGTATAGTGAACTCTGAGGCAAGACAAACCGATGTTTCTTAGAGGGTAAATGGGGCGATATAACTTCAGAATGAAGGTAGGGTAGCCTGAAACGATCAAACATATTTCGAATTGTCCTGTCTGCATTTCTCCTGGTAGTTGTGATTATTACCATTGTTCATTTTCGTGCAAATCTGACGGTAGAGAGCATAGAAGCTTGGGTTCATGGATTTGGATTGTGGGCGCCTCTGGTTTTCATGTCAGTATATCTCATTGGCCCCGCTCTTTTCCTGCCCGGTTCAATATTAACTTTGGCGGGGGGTGCATTGTTCGGCCCCATGTGGGGAACAGTTTATAGCTTGACTGCGGCGACAGCCGGGGCGACAGTAGCTTTCTTTATTGCTCGTTATCTGATATCCGATTGGGTGATGGGCAAGATCAGCGGGAAACTAAAAGAGTTAATACAGGGGGTTAATGCTGAGGGGTGGCGCTTTGTGGCATTTGTCCGCTTGGTTCCTATATTTCCCTTCAACCTGTCCAACTACGCTATGGGATTAACTAAAATTCGGGGTTACCATTATGTGGTTGCTACATTTGTCTGCATGATACCGGGTGCATTTGCGTACTCCTATCTCGGATATACAGGGCGTGAAGCTGTGGGTGGGGGCGAGAGTTTGATTATAAAAGGTCTATTAGCCTTGAGTTTGTTGGCGGGACTGGCTTTGCTACCTAGCTTGGTTCGGCGGTTCTACAGTATCCATTCTCCGTCGGAAGCACAAATCCTCTCCCCAGATGAAAACACGTGGGTTGACGATGAGACTTAAGCGTATATTTATTGTTATTTCATGGGGCACTCGGAATGAGAGAGCTGACCTACTTCAAACATCAGGATTCAAACAGATATGGATTACCTTGGGTGCCATGAAAAATGGATGGGCAAGAGATTCCCTGTCAAAAGGAATTTCAGGTCATGTCAATGGGCTGGTTCAAGCTCCTGAGGCAAGATAATCAGAAACAAAAGGAGGGTATCAGGGATGAGCAAGTTGTTAAGTTCCTTAATGTTAGTCACCTTGGCCTGCTTGTGGGGTGTTCTGCATGGACAGGAGGTGTGGAGGAATTACGCCAAGAATGATACCAAGGATGACCAATTATGAGTTTTTGCCTCGTTTTTGCACATCCGGAAGGCAAGGTATCTTCAATGCTGTGGCTCATTCCGCCTCCGTTACTTGACAAATTCGAGATTACTGATGAGACCTTGCGCAAAGCGTATTTGATGGTACAAAGCGAACAAATAATAATAATCGAATGAGGATTTTAACAATGGAACATAAAACCATATTAATTCTGGGTGGAGGAGTAGGTGGACTCGTAACTGCTAATGACCTGAGGAAGTCACTTGGGAAGGAACACAGAATCATTGTTATTGACCAGGATAGACAGCACAGGTTTGCCCCTTCGTTTCTCTGGTTGATGACGGGGCTTAGAAAACCGGAGAAGATTTGCCGGGATTTGAATAGTCTTAGGAAAAAGGGAATCGAATTTGTCGAAGGAATGATAGCACAGTTTGACGCCAAAAGTAAAACCGTCGAAGTGAATGGCCGTCAGTTTTCCGGGGACTATGTAGTTGTGTCTCTTGGTGCTAATTTGGTTCCCGATTCCATCCCTGGGTTGGAGACTACAGGACATAACTTCTATACCATGGAAGGGGCTGCGGGTCTCAGAGATGCATTGAGGAATTTTAAGGGAGGAGATCTTGTGGTTCTCATAACCTCCATCCCATACAAATGTCCTGCAGCTCCCTATGAGGCAGCCATGCTCTTAGAATACGACTGTCGTAAGAGGAAAATACGGGATGATGTGAACATTTCTCTCTATGCCGCAGAGCCGGGTCCCATGGGAGTAGCGGGGAAGGAACTGTCCGCAGCGGTGCGAAAGATGGTCGAAGACAAGGGCATCCATTTCTATCCGGAGCATCACCTTGAAAGCGTAGGCACGAAGGAGAAAATACTATATTTTTCAAATGGTGCACAAGCTCACTTCGATTTTTTGGCATACGTCCCCAAACATGAAGTCCCTGAAGTGGTTCGTGAGGCGGGACTGGTTGGAGAGTCTGGCTGGGTAAAGGTGGATCGCAACAGGTTGGAGACGGAGTTTCCCGGTGTATTTTCCATAGGTGATGTGACGGGTATTTCTCTGGCGCTGGGTAAGCCACTTCCCAAAGCTGGAGTGTTTGCCCATTACCAGGCAGAAGTGGTAGCTCATAACATTGCTGTGGATATTACCGGAAAAGGGAAACCGAAACAATTTTCGGGTGCAGGTGAATGCTTTGTCGAGATAGGTGATGGAAAAGCTGGGTTTGCCCGGGGAAATTTCTACGCTGAACCTCTGCCTCAAGTTAAGATGTACAGACCAGGCAGATACTGGCATGCAGGAAAGGTACTTTTTGAGAAGGATTGGCTTCGCAGATGGTTTTAGTGTTTATGTAGCCACAGAGTCACTGAGACACAGGGAAATCTTGATAAAGAGGAAATATTAATGAAACTGGGAATAGTGATCACCTCAAATGACGCTGAAATAGTCTGGAATGTCTTCAGGCTGGGAGTATTTGCCTTAAAGGAAGGCGATGATGTCAAAGTATTTTTACTCGCCAGGGGTGTAGAATGTGAATCGTTACATGAGGGAGAGTTTGTGGTCGCAATACAGATGCAGAAATTTGTCGATAAGGGAGGCAGGATTTATGCCTGTGGTACCTGTCTGAAAATCAGAAATGAAAAAGGGTCAGAGATTTGTCCGCTGTCAACGATGAGAGATCTGTATGAAATCGTTCGTCACAGTGATCGATTGTTGACATTCTAATGTCAAATGGAAACTATTGGGGTACGAAAAAGGGACTGATCTACCTACTTTTCCAAAGGATCCTATGGATAATCATTGTGATTTTCATTAGTGTATCCACAATTGTATTTGTTCAAGCGGATAACGAGTCATTTCTGAGGAGTAACAACAGAACTACCGATCTCAAGATAGGTCAGCAGGTCTATGATCAGAATTGTGTTGTTTGTCATGGACCGAATGGGGATGGGAACGGCAAGGAAGCACATCGGTTTGAGACTAAACCCGGAAACTTCACGCGGGGCGAGTATAAATTCAAGAGTACCTATCCTGGTTCCCTGCCTTTCAGTAGTGATCTATACCATAGTATTACAAACGGAGTCAGAGGCACTGCAATGCTGGCACAACTGCACCTTACAGATGAACAACGGTGGGCAGTGGTTGAATACATTAAAACATTTTCCGGTCGTTTTGAAGGTAAGGCAATATCGATGAACGAAGCTATTGTTGTTCCAGACCCGCCAGGAAGGACAACTGAATTGATATCCTCCGGTGGTCAACTTTATCGAGATGCTGGATGCGTGAAATGTCACGGTGAAAGTGGTAAAGGTGACGGTCCTTCCGCTAATGAATTACGCGACAGTCAAGGAAACTCCGTGCTGATGCCAGACTTAACAAAAATGCCGAGAAAGATGGGAGATAAACCGGAAGATATTTACCGGTTATTAGTGACAGGAATGGAGGGGACTCCAATGCCATCTTATTATGATGTGCTGGACGAATCCCAATTGTGGGCTGTTGTCTATTATCTTGAATCTATTGTCGCCGGCAGAAGAGAGAATTGCATGGGTATGATGGGGCGGATGATGGATATGGTGGGAGAGGAATGTATCGGGATGCAGATTGATATGCCTGCCGCCAGAGCACGGATGATGGGTAGAAGAGGTCCGGGAATGATGAGGAATATGGGAAGGGAATAAAATGATCACATAGACTTAAAAGGTCGTTGCTCTGCTCGGCAAAAATACTCTTCTTACGCTTTCTGTGCTCTATTTTGATTCTTTCCCTAATCTCCCAATTTCAAAAAATATTAAGATGTTTTGTATTAAAAACCAAAAATAATTGCCAAAATAATAGTTGGTAGTGTTTTTCCTGTTTTGGATGTATGTCGGATATAGAACATACACAGAGCTCCTCCGCATTAAAGAGAATGTAAAATTCGTAAGTCCATTATTTACCAAGTACACCCCAAAGGTGAAAGATTCTTCTTGCCCTGTAGTATAGTACAGGGTATTATATTGTACTATTGGAAGGAGATCAATATGAACAGTTTCACGATTGGAACGCTTGCAAAAGAAACAAAATTAAACATAGAAACAATCCGCTTCTACGAGCGGAACAAGTTGCTTCCAGAACCAAAACGCACACAAGCAGGTTATCGCCTCTATACTAATAAAGATATTAATCGCCTCCACTTTATTGTGATATCAAAACGGCACGGCTTTTCTTTAAAAGAGATAAGGGAGTTGTTGGATTTACGTATAGATCCTTCTTCAACGTGTGAAGATGTACGAAAAAAAGCAGAAGAAAAAATAAAAGTTGTTTCAGATAAAATCCGGGAGTTAAAACAAATCAAGAGAGCTTTATCAACCCTGGTCGCAAGTTGTCATGGGGTTGGTCCGGAAGGTGATTGTCCGATTTTAGATGCCTTTGAAAAAGAAATTTGATAAACCAGGGAACCCTGTACCTTAGTACAAGGAGTAGTACCAATAAAATGTAACTGAAAATTGAGGTACAAAATGAAAAATGATTCAAGACAAATAAAATCATCTAACAAAGGACTGGTTGGTGCTATCCTTGCTGCGATTGCAGCTTCGGTTTGTTGTGTGGGACCATTGCTGTTGCTCGGATTAGGAGCCGGCGGTGCCTGGGTAGGCAATTTAACTGCAATGGAACCCTTCCGTCCCTACTTAATGGGTATCACCCTGGCTTTACTTGGATACGCCTTTTATAGTATCTACAGCAAACCAAAAGCTGAAGCCTGTGAACCGGGCAGCTACTGTGCCAATCCAAAGTCAGATAAGATCAACAAGATCTCATTATGGATAGTTACGATTCTAGTCCTAGGTTTACTTGCAGTGCCGTACTTAACACCTGTATTGTTTGCAAGTGATGCTGATGCAGTGGTATTGAATATTCATACAAGAGAGGTGGTTCTGGATGTGCCTGGAATGACCTGTGCGACCTGTCCTGTGACAATTCAAAAGAGTCTGGCCCGCGTCGAAGGTGTTATCGAAGCGAGTGCAAGCTTCGAGAACAAGAATGCTATTGTCAGATATGATCCGACGAAAGTGTCTACTAAAGACCTGATTGAAGCAACCAGGAACGCTGGTTACGAATCAACGGTTCATTAACATTTGGAAAAGGTATTGGTATAAAGATGAAGATAAATACGATTAAAATGGATATTAAAGGTATGACCTGTGACCATTGTGCCACTAGCATTGCTAAGATCCTGAATGCAGATGGCATTGTGGAAAAGAATGTCAGCTTTAGAAATGGATCAGCTGAAGTGAGTTATGCAACTGATAAAATATCCGCTAAAGAAATCACTGGGATGGTTAATGATACGGGGCAATACCAGGTCACTAATTTTCTCAAAGAGGACAACGTGGAAAATGGATCACCAAAACACCTGATTATAATTGGTGGTGGATCCGCTGCTTTTGCTGCGACCATTGAAGCTCAGGAGCAAGGTGCAAGAGTAACCATGATTAATGACGGTCTACCCATTGGCGGAACCTGTGTGAATGTAGGCTGTGTACCATCCAAAAATCTGATCCGGGCAGCCGAAACCTTACACCGATCAAAAAACAATCCCTTTCCTGGAATTCAGACGGATGGCTCAATCAACGACTTTAGAGCTGTGATAAACCAGAAAAATTCCATGGTTCAGGACTTACGCCAGGAAAAGTACATCAACATAATCAAAGACATGGAAAACTTTCGGCTGGTTAAGGGAAGAGCCAAAGTAATCTCACCAACCTCAATTACAGTCAATGGTGAAATAATTGAAGGAGATAAGATCCTTATTGCGACTGGAGCTCGCCCACATATCCCGGAGATTGAAGGCCTGAATGATGTTCCCTACCTGACAAACGAGGAAGCCTTCGAATTGGATAAACTGCCTGAGTCGATTATCGTAATGGGAGGGCGCTATATCGCTTTGGAAACAGCTCAGATGTTCGCTCGTTTTGGAAGCAACGTGACCATCCTCCAACGTTCTGACCGTATCCTGCCCTCCGAAGCTGCTGATTTGACAGAAGCTCTGACGGAATATCTGCGTGAAGAAGGATTGAATATCGTTACGGGGAACAATTTTTTGAGAGTCTACAAACAGGATGGCGATATAGCAGTGGATTCAAAAGTGAGGGGTGAATTCAAAACATTTATGGCTGAAAAACTCATTGTCGCCACGGGTCGCACCCCTAATACTGCTCACATGGGTTTGGAGGAGATAGGTGTACAGCTGAAGGGGAATAAATCAATCATCGTGGATGATATACTTCAAACCTCTGTCCCCGGTATCTATGCAGCTGGTGATGTTCTCGGTGAGAATATGTTTGTATACACAGCTGCATACGAAGGCCAGTTGGCTTCACGAAACGCGCTCACTGGTGATCAAGTGAAAAGTGATTACACAGTTTTACCATGGGTGATCTTCACGGATCCTCAAGTCACGGGTGTCGGGCTGGATGAAGATCAAGCGAAAGCTCGGGGAATTAATGCGGAAACATCAACGCTATCACTTGATTATGTACCCCGGGCCATCGCAGCTCGCGATACAAGAGGGTTCATTAAGCTGATTCGAGATGTTGATACGGATAAGTTGATCGGAGCAAGGATTCTAGCTCCAGAGGGTGCTGAACTTATCATGGAGGTCAGTCTGGCCATCAAGTATGGTATAACAGTCAGAGAATTGGTGGATATGTTCCATCCCTATTTGACCATGGCAGAAGGCATCAAGTTGGCTGCCATCACATTTGGAAAGGATGTGGCACAACTCTCTTGCTGCGCAATTTGACATCATGCGGTTGAAATGAAAACAGTGATATTGGTTTCCTTGTTTCTCATGTTTGGGGTCAGCTGCATTTCCGCGCAGCAGCAAAGCAAAATAACAGAAACTCCGGACACTGATCTTAGTGAAGAAAAGTCTCGGATATTGCAGATAGATGGAATTGATTGCGAATGTTGCGTGTGTTTTATTACCGTGAAAGTCAGAGAGATTCCTGGAGTCAAATCTGTGACAGACTTGTCTGCCTTGGGAATGGTTGTCATTGAATATTACGAATCCAAAGTAAGTTCAGAGACACTGATCGAAGCTGTCGAAGAAATAGGGTTTAAGCTGACCTTGAACAGTAACGATTCGGAAGTTGTGAAAAATGATAACATGATTCCGAAAGAAGTACAGGTTGGGTCTCATCAATGAAAGATGTTCCCTAATATAGTACACATTAACTTATGCCATTTTTTATACTCTTTAAGTATCACCATAGTTTTTTCGATAAGGAGGGTAGAACTCTTAAATTACAACTCAATTGGGGAGGTTATCTAATGACCCTGAATGTTATTTTTATTGCGAGTAGAGTCTAATGAAGAAATTAAGGGTACAAAATCGGTTTTCGCCGCTAATTCCAACGATGATTCTTACATTTATTTTCTTAAACGCGAGCCATGCCCAAGTAGACAAATCTCCCATGGATTTAAGGGACATTATTAGGGAAGCGCTGGTGAATAATGCAGGCATAACTGCAGCGAAGATCAACGTGGAAGTGGTGGAAACAGGACGAACTGTCGCGGCAAGACAACGATTACCGCGATTAGAATTATTTGCCAGCTATGAAGTATTTCCCGTAGAAGATAAACTGCTTTTACCTCGACATATGGATATCCCTACGGCTGAACAGGTTCTTCCAATGCCTCAGGGTATGCTGGATTTTTTCCAGGAACAATTCAATACAAACATTTTCAATAGCGGTATCAAGGTTAAGTTGCCCCTTTATACCGGCGGGAGAATTGGAGCCGGGATAGAGCTTCAGGAAGCAATGATGGATCAAGCTGAACTTGATCTCAAAAGTAAAACTAACGACCTCGTGTTTGTCATAGTCAGGGCTTACTACAAGACCCTGCAGTTGCAGAAAGTGGTTGAAGCCAATCAGAAGGCGGTGGAAAGCTTAACAGAAGCCAAGCGCATTGTGGAGAGGCAGCTGGAGGTCGGCAAAGCAACGAATGTAGATGTGTTTCGGATCAATGCAAGGTTGGCAGATATCGAACAGAATCTGATCAAGGCTCGTTTTAGCATCGAAAGGACTCATGGTCTTCTGAATTCACTCATGGGTAGGAAAGTGACCGACGAATTACATATCATTGGAGTGCTTCAATACGGCCCCACCCAATTCTCGCTGCAGGAAAGCATTGATCAGGCGTTACAATCCAATCCCGAATATCTATCTATTCAAGCTCTAGGGGTGTCACAACTTCAGAAAGTAAGGATAGCCAAATCCGCACGATTGCCCAATCTGTCGCTTATGGGGTTCTACAAAGGAGCTTATGGCGACATCTCTCCCGATTTTCGGGATGACGCTGCGGTCGTGGTAAATATTTCGGTTCCTCTTTTCACTGGTGGTATTGTCCGATCCAAGATCGAGAGAGAAGAGCTTATTCTCAAGAAAATAGAGGCCAAACAGAGAGCATTAGGACAGAGAATCTCTCAAGAGGTTTATTCGGCCTACCTTGGAATCAATGAAGCTGAAAAGCAGATAGAAGTGACAGAAATCGCAATTCTCGAAACGGAGGAGAGTCTCCGCATTGAAAAACAGAGGCTGGAACAAGGGAAAGGGGTTGTTAAAGACGTGCTGGATGCTCAGGTAGATCATCTTAAAACAGAGGTTAAATATTATCGTGCGCTTTCTGATTATAATGTTGCAGTCATGGCACTAAAGAAAACTATAGGTACGATATATACTAGCAAAGAATGAACCGATTTTGGGGTAGATAGTGAGTGAATGGAAAACGTGTTATTGCACTGTAGGAATTTCCTTGAGGAGGATGAAGGAGAGATAGTAGATGTATCTAACGAGGGCAAATATCAGGAACAAAATCAAAAACATAAAATGATTAAGGAATCAAGATAATTATGGAATTCATTCAAGAGAGTTGGCCGCAATTGCTTGTGGGTTTATTGATCGTTATTGCTCTTGTGTTTATCGTTCGGATAGGCCGGAAAAGTAAGAGGATACGCCCACTTTCGAAATTAAATCTTTTAAAATGGCTAAGTACGATTCGACAATTCTATTTATCGAAACTGGTTCTTCGTCAATGGACAATCAATATTCTTGGTGCAGCTTTCATATTTTGGTTTGCCAGTTTCTATATCAATTGGATTCAACCGGCCCTCACCCCCGCTGATTTATTTCCTCCGGAGTTTACAGGTCCTGTAGCGGTAAAAGCCTGGAAAGTAGATCAGGGACCCGTTGTAAATATGGCCACTTATACGGGAAGGATCGAACCGTACCAGAGCAATGATGTCTACGCCCGCGTGGATGGCTTCGTGGAAAAGATGTATGTTTATGAAGGGGATTATGTCAAGAAAGGTCAAGTACTTGCACAATTGGACCTTTCTAACGTTCGCCCACAACTTGTGAAAGCCCTTGCTGACTCTACTTTCCTGCATGCTGAACTGAAGAGATCGACTCAACTTCATCAGGATGGTATCATAACGCCATCTGAATTCGATCGAGTCAATAAAATGTATCAACAGGCAGTGGCACAGGTGCAATTGATGCGAGCCAAGGTAGGGTATACCACGATCCGTGCTGGCATTCACGGACACGTTTCGGAACGTCATATTTACCCGGGACAATACGTAAAAAAGGGGCAGAAGATCTTTCGGGTGGATCAGTTGGATAGGGTTCGGATTAAGTTCGCGGTGTCTGATGAAGACCTTCCATTCATTAAACAAGGCGATCCTGTGTTGATCGAATTCCCCCAATTCTCACCCACCGTATTTGAGTTTTATGAAGGATGGCGGAATCGAATACATTTTTTGTCAGAAAATGACCAAACCAACATATGGGTAAAAAGTGACCTCTCGAAGTACGTGCGAAATAACAACAATCATATTGAAAGAATTATGTATCCCGATATGTTGCCCGGTATGCTCGTGGAAAATTCGGTGGTTTACCCAGCCGAAGACCCAATAACTCGAACAGGCACAGTAGAAGTGCGATTATCAAATCCGGGCTATCTTCTCAAGAGTAATGGGTATGCGGTGGGGAAATTTGCTGTAGCGCGGGTGGACAGCACTATCCGCATACCAACGAAGGCCATTCTCGATACACCTGACGGAAAAACTGTTGTCTATATAGCTCCTGCGTTAACGGAACAGGGATTTGCTGAAGAACGGGAAGTAACAATAGGGCTCATGAGCCCTACTTACACCCAAGTGCTTACCGGGGTGGAACCCGGTGAATATGTGGTTTATGTTGGAATGAAGAATTTGGCTCGACAGCAATCTATCTTGGTGCTGGACCGCAAGGAGTAAGAACATGCAAAAGGAGAAATTCAGCATTCCAAGATTCTCGATTGAACACCCTCATTTTACTATTGTTTTGACATTACTCTTGCTGGTGCTAGGTATTGTTTCTTTCTTGAGTATGCCGGCTCGTATGGCGCCAAAAATCCCGGCAAAAAATCTCGGTGTCATGTGTATGTATCCGGGATTGCCGGCAGAGGACATGTCAAAGCTTATTGCCCAGCCCCTTGAAAAGAAACTGCAAATTGTGGGAGATGTCGAATATACTACTGGTGTTTCCCAAGAGGGTTGGTGTATGGTCGTTTTCTACTTTAAGGAGGGCGTTAATCTCGATGCCAAGAAAACCGAGTTGAAAAATCTCGCGGATGTTGTGGCTGCTATGGATTTGCCGAAATTGATGGGGAAGCCCCTCACTTTGAGAGTTGTGAGAGTGGACAAACAAAATGTCCCTGTTGTGCAGTTCGCGATCACCCGTGAGAGCGTTTCTAGAAAAGACCTGCGAGAATTTATCAATAATTTAGTCGTGAGTCGATTCCAGAAAATACCGAACGTGCAGGCTGTAGGGACTTTTGGAGGTCCAGTACGAGAAATTCAGGTTAGCGTGGACCGAAATAAATTAGAAGCGCGTAACCTGAGTATCCGGCAGGTCAAAATGGCAATTGACAAGTCCAGAGTAATTATGGCTGGTGGTCCACTTTTGAATAATACCACTGAGGAATTGGCTTCCGTATTCTTGTCCAATGAAATCAATGTAGAAAATGTGCTTCGGGAATTACCCGACGTCGTCCTGGCTTCACAAAAAGGGAGAAATATCTATCTCAGGGATGTTGCTGCAGTGAAGGACACAGTCCAGGAAATGTATGGAGATTTCTTTTATAACGGGAAGCCAGCAATCTGGCTCGGTATTCAACCTATGGCTGAAGCAGATTTTTACGAAATTGACGAAAAAGCCATTGAGTTCGCAGCGCTGCTGGAGAATGAATACCCGGGACTGAAAATAGAAAAGGCATTTTCTAAGACAAGGTTGATGAGACTGAATGATAAGAACGCTATAATAGAGTTCTTTCTGGCCGCATCTTTGGCAGGGTTTGTAATATTGTTGCTACTGGGCGAATTAGGTGGAACCATGATCGCTCTTGCCATTATTCCATCTTCAGTGGCATTCGGGTTTTTTGTTTTAGATATGATGGGTTTCCAGCGCGACTTCGGAATAGTAATGGGATTGGTGTTCATCGTCGGGAAATTAGTAGATGATTCCGTAGTAGTTATGGAAGTAATTAGGCGCTATATCGATAAAGGAATACACCCACGGATAGCCGCCATTATCGGTACAGAAGAGGTTATGCCAGCTATCACACTAGCAACATTAACCTTCGTAGTCGTTCTTTTTCCAATGACTCAATTATCAGGTGACATGGGTTCCGGATTTCGGAGCATGACGACTCCAATGATTGTAACTATTCTGGCATCTTTAGTATTGTCTGTAACTCTAACACCCTTGATGGCAGCTCATTATATGCGCATCCCAAAAGATGCCGTTACAGATGAAGAAAAAGCGAGAAGTCTGCCAATCACCGAGGAACTGGGTGTTTTTATGGAACTCGAAGGTTGGTTAGGAACGCTTTTAACCCGCTTCTTTCTAAGACCGTTTTTCCGCATGGAAAAAGTATTTGGCCGTCTGGCTACCTGGAGCCTGGATCATACTCTCATCGTGATGGCTTTTATGGGTGCATCTTTGTGGATTACCATGGGCATCTTTAAAAGTCTGGATGAAGAACAAATGCCGCTCACGGATACTTCCATTGCCATCGGGTATGTTCGGGTTGACCCCAACGTTACACCTGAACGTATGTTTGAAATCTCTCGTGAAATCTCCGCTATCGTTAAAGAAGAAAAAAACGTGATTGATATATCCATGATGACCGGGAAGGCGCCCATGTGGGGACAATTCTTTTCTGGATACGAAATCAATAACCACAATGAAGCAATGATAATCATGAATTTCACAATTGCCCGACAGGAACGAGAGGAAACCATGTGGGATATTAATGACAGAATTCGTAAAAAGGCATACCAGACGATTCCTGAATTGGATGCCTTCTTATTGCAGCCGGTTCCTCCAACACCAGTAGCTGGTGCCCGCGCTCCCGTAGAGATATTCGTTCGCGGATTTGATAAAGATTTGGTATACGGTCATAGTCAGAAGATGCTTTACATTGCCCGAACTCAGGCCGAAGGACTACATAGCCCCTACATCGATCAGACATATGGGTTGCAGAAATGGCGCTTAAAAGTAGATGAACCCAAAGCAGCTCAGATGGGATTGAATGTGGCTGATGTTATCAGCCAGACCATGATGTCTCTGTACGGGGTCAAATCGAATTGGTTCTTTCAGCCATATCCGGAAGTTTATGAACATAGTAAACTGTTGATCCGTTACAGTAATCCATACCGCGAAGACGTGAACGATTTATCCAGTATTATCATCAAAACACCCAAAGGAAAGTCGGTGCCATTGAGCGCCATTGCCAAGATTAAAAGAGTGACCGGATATGACCGCCTGCACACATTTAATACACTCTATGCGGCGAGCTTACTTGGTTACTACAAAGAGTTAGGGTTAAAAGCTACCACTATGAGCGCTTTGATGCCGGCGAAAATGCAATTAGCCCAACCCAAAGGCGTGCAATTGAATCCGGCAGGAATGATGATTACCATGCTGGATGCGTTCAACACGTTGAATAAAGGTCTTAAAATTGGCTTGATTGCGGTTTATCTCTTGTTGGTGGTCTATTTCCGTTCCTTCGCAATCGGTGTAGTCCTTATGCTGGCGATCCCCCTGGGAGGACTGGGGTCCATATTTAGTTTGTGGTTCAGAGGGATGGCATGGTCGCCGCCGGTGCTTTGGGGATTGGTTATCTTAGGAGGTATTGTCCTCTCAAACTCAATCTTGATGGTAGATAAAATTGAAGAGCTAAGGAAAGCCGGATGGTCGATTAGAAAAGCAATCCCTTTTGCCAGTGCTGTTCGGCTGCGTCCGGTGCTGATGACCGCCATAACCACTGGAATTGCTATGATGCCTATGGCTTTATATCCCCCTCCTGCTACGGAGCAGTTCAGAAATATCGCTACCGCCATTACGGGCGGCCTTGCTTCTTCTACGATTATGACATTAATTGTTATTCCTGTTGCCTATTTTTTGATGCATGGGTTCATAGTCTGGTTGAAGAGATTTTATACAGAACAAGATCTCAATGTTATGAGAGAAACAGTAGACTGATTCCAAGGTTAGTGGAATCGTAAACACAAACAGAAAATGGAGGAAAATGATGATGAAAACGTCGAATATCACACATAAAAATTGGCGTCTGAGTGTTCTGAGGGGCCTCTTGACTATCCTGATGGCAGGATACCTCATGGTTCCGGATGTTGCGTTGGCAAAGGGGAAGAATGGCTTCGTCCTTGAAACATCCAGGAATGACTTTGCCACAACAGTCCAGAAACTTCAGCAAGCAGTCTCAGCCCAGAAACTGGTCCTTCTGAAAGATTACAACGTCCAGATGATGATAAAAATGGTGGGTGTAAAGTCAAAGCAGTCAATGACATTTGCTATCTTCCATCCCCGGTACGGGAAGGTGATCTACGAGAACGATCCTGACGCTTTTGCTGCGGTGCCTCTTCAGATTATCGTCCAGGAACGCGGGAAAAAAGTCGTAGTGGGTTACAAGAAGCCTTCGGAGGTTTTCTCTGACTACGATGTTCCGAAGAAGACCAAAAAGGAACTGGACAAACTCTTAGAAAACATCGTGAAAAGTGCAACAGGGTGAGTTTCTTGGCTGGAAGGAGGATACCATTTGGACACTGAATTAAAGCCAGTAACCGGATTAATGAAGCGGTTAAGCATGAAAAACTAATGACTTTTCCCTCTCTTTCCTTGAATAAAAGGTAAGATGTAAAGGCAGTACGAGTTGAAGAAATCAGTGGCAAAAGTCAGTTTGGTAGTACTCATAGTCATGGGTGCGTGGAATTGTGCTCCCCCGCCTCTCTCACAGGAATTCATTCCACCACTCCACCTTGAGAGTCCTGTCATCATTATTCCGGGTGCCATGGGTACTCAATTGATGGATCCCCAGACCGGTAAGGTGGTTTGGGGGAAGATTCTTGATTTAAAAGCCATGAATCCCCATGAGGCACTCATCAACCCGCAAGTGGATGGGCTTGAATTCCCCATAGATGCCAGGCCTATCCATGAAAACAGGGATAGGCTTGTCCCTATATCGGAATTGACCAGCTTTCAAATGATCAACAGGATCTTGGAAGTAAAAGTTTACCGGAAGCTTTTCAAATCACTTTCTTCGTGTGGGCTAAAAGAGGGGAATATTCGTCAGTGCTCAATTGATGCCAACCTTTTCTTTTTCCCTTATGACTGGAAAAGGGATCCTGTGGAGTCGGCCATTCTTCTGGGTGAACGTATTGACGAAATAAAGAGAGTCTACAAGAATCCCGGGCTGAAAGTGACCCTCATTGCACACAGCATGGGTGGTATGATTGCGAAATACTATTTGATGTATGGGAAGAAAGATGTGATTACTAATGTAAGTGAACTAGATCAATTGCCTGAGCCCGATTATTCCGGAGCAAGGAATGTGGACAAGGTCTTCTTCCTGGGGACACCTCACCAGGGTTCTGCTCACGCCTTCAAGGCGTTGCACGAGGGTGAATACTTGATGCCCTTTGTATCCGCCTCGAGTTGGGCCACGTTCACCATGCCCGCTATATACGAGATGCTGCCACTGGATTCAAAGTCATTGTTTGTAGATCCTCTTGGGAATCCAGTCGCCCTCGACGTCTTTGACATTGAAACCTGGACACAGTACGGCATAGGCATTTTTAGTGAGTCCGAATGGGAATCATTTGAGCGTGAGTGTGCCATTCTTTTTCCAAACCGGTCGCCGGATCTTGCTCATGAGAAGTGGCTCGATTTCAGGGACTTTGTTCAAGCGGCCCTCGAGCGAGGAAAGCGCTTCCAGTACGCAGTGGCGAAGATGAATTGGGGGAAGATGGAGACGGAGTATTACATTGTTGCTGGAAAGTGCAACCCCACCTTGAGTGCCATCGAATTCCGGGTACTCGAGTCTGGGAAGGCCGAAATTCGTGCTGTCAAAAGGAAATTACTCAGGGAACGGTACTATTTTACTGACAAGGGCGACTACACTGTGTTGTATCGTGACCAACTGTCGGAGATTGACTCGGCAAGCGGTGTTTTGATTGGCTGTTTTGCGCACTGGAAGATGCCCAGCTATCCCGATGTTCAGCAAATGATTATTGAGAACTTGCGGACGCGTCGTTGAAACTTGATATTGATTGTATTCCAAAATCCAATATGAGATTACTAACTCACCACCTGTCTCAATCGTTGTATTCTTTTCAGTCATGACAATTGTCAGTGCACGCTATGCAAAGAGTGTAGTGGAAAGACTCATGTCCTATGCGGATGTGCGAATAAATGGCAACCGCCCCTGGGATATTCAGGTACATAATGAGAATTTCTATCAAAGGCTGTTGGCGGAAGGATCCCTTGGTTTGGGTGAGTCGTACATGGATGGGTGGTGGGATTGTGAAAAATTGGATCAGTTCTTCTACAAAGTCTTGAGGGCCAATCTCAACAAGAAAGTTACTTCTTCCTGGAAGCTGAAGTTCAGTGTTCTCAGAAAAAGGCTCTTCAACCCTCAAAGAAAATCGAAGGCTTTCAATATCGGAGAAAAACATTACGACAGAGGCAATGACCTGTTCATAAACATGCTTGATAAGCGTATGGTATATTCCTGCGGCTACTGGAAAGATGCATTGACTCTGGATGAGGCTCAGGAAGCAAAACTGGAGCTTGTATGCAAGAAGCTGGGACTACATTCCGGCCAATCTGTTCTTGACATTGGCTGTGGTTGGGGAAGTTTTGCTAAATATGCAGCAGAGAGATACAAGGTGAAAGTTGTAGGAATCACCGTGTCCAAGGAGCAGGTAATCCTTTGTAGACAGTCATGTCAGGGATTTCCTGTTGAAATAAGATTACAGGACTACAGGGATGTCAATGGAACCTTCGACCACATCGTTTCCATCGGGATGTTTGAACATGTGGGTCCAAAGAACTATAGAACCTACATGGAGATCGTTCATCGGTGCTTATCCGGTGATGGCCTATTTTTGCTGCACACGATTGGGAAAAACACGTCCCCTATCCCTCCAGATCACTGGTTGAATAAGTATATTTTTCCTAGCTATGCACTCCCTACTATCAAGCAGATTGGAGAGACCATAGAAGACCTATTCGTTATGGAAGATTGGCATAATTTCGGTGTTGACTACGATAAAACTCTCATGGCATGGTTTGAGAATTTTGATACTAATTGGCATAATATAATAGCCCAGTATGGTGACCGATTCTATAGGATGTGGAAGTACTTCTTGCTTACAAATGCCGGTTCAGCCAGGACTCGAAGGATTCAATTGTGGCAAATAGTACTGTCCAAGATAGGGGTGCTGAACGGATATCAGTCTATACGCTAAGGGTCTAACGTTTTATAGTTTTGCATCATTCCAACTACCTGTAGATCCCGGGTTATAGAATGCAAAAAACTGATCCGGATGAATTAGAAATGACTCTAGCTGAGAGCCTTTAGAAATAGTAGGTGATTGAGATGATAATTTTGAAACACGTGGAATACAATATCAAGGATTCAAGCGAATTGGAAAAGCTATTGAATCATCTGAGAAAAACAACATCCAAAGTTGACGGGGTGGAATTCAAAGACATTTATTTCCCAATAGGCAAAGCTGAGTTCGTCTTGGTTATAGAGTGTGTTAACGAATATAAATACGTGGAATGGAGAAGCATCTGTCCTCCTCCACTGGGCGCAAAGGACTGGCATGAAGTATTTCTAAAAAAGGATGAGCGTTTTCCCCAAACCAATAAACCTAACTTATGATTGTTCCTTATACACAAAGTACAAAGAGGGTTAGGATATTACTCCTCGCATGCGCATTCTTCTCAGGAGCCGCTGGGCTCAGTTATGAGATTCTCTGGAATCGCAATTTGCTTCTGGTTTTCGGCTCGACCACCTATTCTACGGCCGGATTACTGGCTGCGTTTATGACAGGTCTTGCTCTTGGGTCAGCCCTTATCGCACGCTGGGGGGCTCGAATAACATCGCCACTCAAACTTTATGCAGTCGTTGAAGGAGGCATTGCCCTCTATGCAATCGTATTTAGCAAATTATTGGACTTTATTAATAGTTTGGTAGCATCAGGACAAGTCGTATTCATCCCTGTTTTCCATGGAATTCCGCATTTTGTTGGAGGGGCGAGTCTCATCTTGCCTACTGTGGCTATGGGGGTGGCATTGCCACTATTGGCATTCGCTTTTGAGAATTTGTCCGAAGAATCCTTTGGAGAAGAAAAACGTGCCACTATCCCTGGCATGCTTTATGGATTAAATACGCTAGGTGCGGTTGCGGGGGTTGTTGGAACAGGATTCTTCTTTCTTCCCTCGGTTGGTATGCAAGGTACACTTGGTATTGCGGTTATCCTCAGCCTAATCACTGTGGGGCTTGCCCTCTCGTTAAATATCCGGCCAGTGAGAACGTACGTGATACCACATTCAAAAAAAATAGTGGTGAATCCCTGGCAGAGAGTATTTCTTGGAGTTTTACTTCTTTCGGGTGCCTGTTCTCTTGGATACGAGCTAATATGGACGCGTATTCTAATTTTAATCATTGGGTCTTCTACTTATGCATTCTCGCTGACTGTCGGAGTGTTTATCCTTGGAACTTCGTTGGGAAGCTTGTATATGGGGAGCAAAGCCAGACGCTTGCGCTCACCAGCAGTGGTCTTTTCGCACCTCCAAGTAGCCATAGGATTGTTGGCTCTCACCTCCCTTTATCTCTATGGGCACCTACCGGGGCTCTACCTTCGATTGTTTGATTCTTTTCAAAGTTCGGGTGGTATATTATTCCTGCAATTTCTTCTAGTTGGAGTAGTAATGCTTCCTCCCACCTTCCTTATCGGAGTCTCTTTTCCATTGGCAGTGCGAATTATTGAGGGACGAGCATCTATGAAAGTCGGAAAGCCATTCAGTCTTACTTTTGGCTGGGTTTCGGCTGGAAATGTTGTTGGTGTGCTTGCAGCCAGTCTCCTATTAATGCCTAAGCTGGGGCTTCAAGGCAGTATTGCAGCCCTTGCTTTGGCCAATATCGGGTCCGGTCTCATCGTTGCCATGTCTCATCCAAGGATTCATTACAGAATGCAAACTGTTGCCATTGCACTGGCAGCTTTCATAGTACTGTGGATCTTTCACCCAAGATGGGACCCCGTTGTAATGACCAGCGGGGTTTACGCAAAGGCTCCCATATTCCGGCAACTTACCGGTTCTGATGCACGCCTTCAAAGAATTCTCGACCTCTACCGCATGAGGTTTTACAGCGAAGGTATTGAAAGCGTAGTCTCTGTGGTTCAGATGCCGACACTTGGCCGTATTCCATATTTGGCTCTGGCTGTAGATGGGAAAGTGGATGCGTCTACGGGCCGAGACATGTCCACTCAGGTACTTTCGGGTCATTTACCTTTTGTCTTTCATCCTAAGGCAGATAGTGTATTAGTTATCGGACTTGCTAGCGGGATAACTATGGGATCAGTTGCAACTCATCCGGTCAGTAGCATTACGTGTGTTGAGATTGAACCTTCGATGAAGCAGGCTGCACGAATTTTCGATTCCTTCAACAATGGAGTGTTGGATGACCCAAGAGTAACCCTCGTTTTCGACGATGGTCGTCATTATCTGCATGTTACGAAAAGGTCTTTTGATCTTATCATATCAGAACCGTCGAATCCGTGGATGAGTGGACCCTCCAGGCTCTTTACACTCGATTTCTTCCAACTATCTCGATCTCACCTCAATCCAGGAGGACTTTTCGTCCAGTGGCTTCCTCTATATGGACTGGGGCCAGAGCATTTAAGGTCTCTTGTCCGTTCATTCCTAGAGGTTTTTCCTCACTCCGTTGTGTTTCGTGTATCGGATGGGGATCTTCTTTTAATCGGTGGACTTCAGCCTCTTGTGATTTCGACCGATGCGATGGAGCAGATGTTTCGTCTGTCCCAGGTGAGGGCCGATCTTAAGCGGGTTGGAATCAAGTCGGCAGGTGATCTATTATCATATTGGCAGGGAGCCAGCGAAACGCTAAAATTGGTAGGTGGAGATGCCATGTTCAATACGGATGACAACGGGTTCGTTGAATTTGGCGCTCCAGGCTATCTTCACAAATCCATTCTTTCAGAAAATCTTTCTGTCATTGAAAGTGCGTATTCGGCGCGTGAGTTAGTAACCTTGCTTGAACTTGATTCCGAAATGAATCAGTGGGCCAAGCTACTGATTGATGCCGCAAAAGCTTCGTTGCAGAAAGGACGATATGAGCTTACTTCAGAATTGGTTGCAGTTTTGAAGAAAGAAGGGGAAAGCGATGCTGCGGCATATATACGTGGCGCGATGGCATTAGAGATAGGGAGTATTGAAAACGCTCGAACTGAATGGCAATCGATAGTTGAATCGGAACTGTGGGGCGAGAAGGCGGCAATTCGTCTTGCCGAATTGGAGGTTCATGAGAATAATTATTTGGCTGCTGATACTATACTCAGTCACCTCCAGCCACGGTATGAGTTGGCAAAATACGATTATTTAAGGGGAATTGTGGCTCTTCAATTGGGTCAATTAGCTCAAGCCCAGACGTATTTTCAACTCGTATCCAAGGATTCGCTCAAAGAATTGCATGCTTTGTTGCCCTTTTATCGTTGGTTGACTGCTGTCAGAACAGGGGACCCAATTGCCACTGAACGCTACGCAATAATGTTTGTTGACGAGCTAAGGGAGCTAAGGCGCGCTGCGGAGAGAGACGAACGGCTCCCCAGCATCGACACCGTTGTGGAGGTTTTCGGACGTGGAAGTGCTCCGTGGCTCGCCGCTCGGGAGCGAGAGCAGGTGGAGTACTGGCTCATGACCGAACTCTACAATCCACTGGAAAAATATTACCAGGGGGTTAGTTTTCTTTTCAGCGGTCGTCCCGAGGAAGCCTCTGTTGTCCTTCAGGAGGCTGGGGAATCCCTGCGCAAGTCTGATCCTGGCTCTATGATATTCTACTATCTTGCACTGGCTCAACAAATGAATTCACCTGAAAATGCTCTTGAGTTATTGTACGCTTTTGCAGAAGATAGAAATTGGAATTCTTCTCAAGGTGACTGGCTTGCCGACGAAGTTTCCCATCTCATATCCCAATTTTCTGAAAGTGACCATAACGCATCTTCGCTTGAACAAAAAGTTCACAGGAACGAAATGTAATTTATGGCCTATGAAATGCATCAAATGAATAAGCACCGATTTTTGTTGTGAGATTGGTTGATTATTGCTTGCCGTGCACAGGTCGTGAAAAAATCATTTATAATAGGGTGCATTGTCGGGTGTGTTTTAATTCTGATAAATCACTTTCACTCTTTCTTCTCATGGCGCTTTACGTAAACAGAGATAATTCAGATTATGCTAACACCGGTTATTCCCTACTTGGTCACAACTATAACCATCATTACAACAAACTTAGTGTGGCTACCCGGTCCAGCGTGCCTTGAGGACTGCAACCTACCAATGCTATGGGTGTTGTGATGTGGGTTTAATTACGCAGATTCAAGTTACACGTGATGAATATTTCCCCGACGGTCCCCGCTGTCAAAATAAGGCACACTGGTATATGCTTACTCTTTCACCGGAAGTCCGGTGATTTTCCTTTACATATTTTTGGTTGGCTTTTTTATTAATTTGCTCTGGGAAATATTGCACTGCCCTTTTTTTCAAACTTGTCTTGAAATGAGACTCCCTGTATATTGTCGATTAATAATACGTATGTCTATCATGGATGGTGTATGGCTGACAGTTTTTTACTTAATTTCGATGTTGATATGGGGATCTATCGATCTACTCACAAGGTTAGAGAGTTTGTTTACATTATTAGTTACTTTGGTGCTATTTGCATTTATCGTTGAAAGAATTTCCATAGCAAAAGGGAGATGGCGGTATGCAGACAAAATGCCAACCGTTTTTAGTGTTGGCATCAGTCCCATTTTGGAACGGACTATCACAGGTTTCATTACTTTACGGGTCGTATCCCGCGATTTCGCCTAAATTTTGAGTAGTATGGATTACCAGACTTCTATACGTCACGAGTATGATGCGTGCCGTATCCAACGCCTGAAACTGGAGGCAATTTTTGACAGTGTATCCGATGGAATAATTGCTCTGGATGCTGACATGCGTGTTACCAATTTCAACCGTGCAGCATATACAGGTATGGGGTTCTCAAGAACTGAGATTGCTGGCATGGATTTCTTTGATATCTTTGCGATATCAGAAGATTCCGACGCTCAAACTTTTGCTCGTGCCCTAAAAAGTGAACGGATGATCGACTCTATGGAAACGAAAATTCGAACGAAGAATGGCGAGCTGAAAGACATAATTTTGAACTTGTCGCTACTTAATGATGACAGCAATAATTTTGCCGGATATGTTATCACCTTCCGTGACATTTCTGAAATCAAACTGTTGAAGGAGGAGATCAAGGGTAGGTACCGGTTTGGAAACATCATTGGCAAGAGCAAGCTCATGCAGGAATTGTACCAGATTATCGTCCAGGTTTCTCAATCAACAGCCAACGTACTCATAGAGGGTGAAAGTGGTACTGGTAAGGAGCTTGTGGCTCACGCCATACATTACAATTCTCCCAGAGCGGACGAATCTTTCGTCGTGGTAAATTGCTCTGCTCTCCCTGAGACCTTGTTAGAAAGTGAACTTTTCGGTCACGTTAGGGGCGCATTTACGGGTGCTATCCGGGACAAAATTGGACGTTTTGAAGCAGCCGATAGGGGGACCGTATTTCTAGATGAGATCGGGGACATTAGTCCGTTTATTCAATTGAAGTTGTTACGGGTCCTGGAATTGAAAGAGTTCGAAAAAGTGGGTAGCAACCAGACACAGAAAGTGGATGTCAGATTTATTTTTGCTACGAACAAAAATCTAAAAAAAGAGGTGGAATCTGGAAGATTTCGGCTAGATTTGTATTATCGGTTACGCGTCGTCCCTCTTACGCTACCTCCCCTACGGGAGCGAAGGGAGGACATTCCGCTACTATTGGATCGTTTTATCCAAAAGTTTAACAATAAGACAGGGAAAAGGATTGATTCTGTATCACCTCAGGTGAGAAAAGCATTTCTGGAATATGACTGGCCCGGTAACATACGTGAACTTGAAAATGCAATTGAATATGCCTTCGTTCACTGCGATGTAAAGCATTTGACTGTCGAAGATCTACCAAAGGAAATTCGGTCGGTGCAGGGCACTGATGCTCTACTCAGCAAATATTCTCTTAGAGATTCATCCAGCGACCCAAGACAGTTAATCAAACAAGCTCTAGAAGACGCAAAAGGAAACAAGACCAGAGCTGCCAAACTACTTGGTATCGGACGGACAACCCTTTGGAAAAAGATCAAAGAGTATAAGGCAGAATAGGTAATCTCCGTTTACTCACCGCTACTGTTCACATGAACAGATTTCTTGTTCACTGAACACTTAGAAACTGTTCACTTTCGCACCTTTTTTAATCTGTACCCGTGTATGTCCTGATAATCTTATCGTCGAGAAACCACTTTTCCCCCCCTGTTTTGGAGTTCTTGGCACGCTAATTGTAATTAACCGGAATGAAATGAGGAATCTCAGGCCATGATAAACATCAAGATTTTTACGATGACAGGTTGCAATAAATGCAAAAGGGTGATGCAAGATCTTACTGATCTAGTTGAATCTCTCAAACCAGAATTGCACGAATCTGTGATCGAAATTATTAACATCTCAGAGCGGCCCGATATTGCCATAAAATACGGAGTCATTACCTCCCCCACGATTTTGATTGGTGAAGAGATCCTTCTGCGTGGCATCCCAACAAAGGAACGCCTCCTGGAGAGTATCACTAAAGCATTATCTGAGGAGGGTTAAACTCATGGATTCAAGTACAGAAAACGCCATAGAAAAGGAAACTTCAGACATGAAAAAGGTAAAACAGCAGAATGTCGAGACGTGTTGTGGGAGCTGTCAGACTACGGTAAAAGCCGCACAGGGTAAATTTTCATCTGTCAACAAAGTCGACGTTGACCTGAAAACCGGATCGGAAACTACACAGTACGTCCCTGGAAAGGTGAATCAAACACAATTAGTTAATGCCTTAGAAAGTTGGAAGGCTATAAAGTCACTGTTGAAAGGCAGGTTGAAAGGAGTTGGAAAGTCATCATGAGAGAGAAAGTCGTTAGTGTCTTGGCTCTTTTTGGCTCAACAGGTACGCTGCTTTGTTGTGCGCTCCCTGCGGCCGTAGCGGCGGTAGCAGGCGGAGCGGCAGTAGGGACTATGTTATCGGCTCTGCCCTGGCTCATTCCGCTGTCGCGGCACAAGGGGTGGATTCTTGTTGTCGCCGGAGTTTTGATTGCTTTGAATGCCGTCCTGGTTCTGAGGCCCCATGGAAAGGTCGCTTGCTCCATTACAGGCGGAAAAGGGTGTGAAGTGGCAGGCAATTTCGGCAAGTCAATGCTTTGGATTTCCATAGGCATTCTTGGGATAGGTACGTTTTTTTCTTACGCCTTAGTGCCAATTCTCAGATGGTTGGAGGCCTAACGTTATGCAAATAAAACTTACTTTGAAGCTATTGATCTTATTCTCGATAATTCCTGTGGTCTCCTTCAGTCAGGGGCCGCCGATCAACACGAATACGGCTTTTGTGGTGGGACTGGAAGGGACAGCGATTCGCACCTTTGGGAAGGTGGTAAGTAAAGCAAGTCTATATCAAAATGGAGAGAAAATTACCAACGACCTTGATCAGCAGGTAACGGTTTTTGCTCTCCCTATAATGGTACCCTACGAGGTTATTCCTAATAAACTGGTGGTTATTGGTGTCATCCCTTTTCTGAACAAAGAGATGAATATGACCAAAGAAGGAACTCGGCAATCAAGAGGTGATTCAGGCTGGGGAGATTTAAAGCTCCTCGCTAAATATCAATTCTTTCAAAAAGACACGAGAAGTTCTACGTTGCGGATGACCTTTTTGGGGGGTATCAAACTGCCTACGGGGAAATACAATGCCAGTGATGCCGAAGGACCCCTACCCCGGCCATTGCAGCTCGGCTCGGGCTCCTTTGATATTTTGGGCGGACCTATAATCACTTACGTGAGAAATCGACTGGGGATCAATGCCGAAGTCAGCTTCAGGAAGAACACAGAGGCTGATAACTATCGATTTGGCGATATCCTGTCCACTAATTTTGTCTTGGGTTATCGGATCCTCCCCAAGGTATACGAGACATATCCTTCCCCGTACGCTACAGCATTCTTGGAGTTGCTTTCCCAATTCAGGGGAAGAGACCGGGAGAACGGGGTTGAGTTAGAGGATACGGGTGGCAAGGTCGTATTGCTTTCCCCAGGTATTCAATTCGTCCTTTCACGGACCTTCCTGGTGGAAGCTTCCCTTCAGGTTCCCATCTTTCAGGACCTAAACGGAACACAGTTAGGAATTGACTTTTCGTCCACCTTCGGGATACGATGGTTGATTTTTTGATTAACGAGAAATGTTGCCAATACAGGGAGGCTAAAAACATGCGAATACGAGGATTTCAATCAGGAGCATCAGGGCTATTATCCGCTGTTTTTGCAGCGTCATGCTGTCTCATTCCGCTGGCTTTGATTGCTGTAGGAATCGGGAGTGTCAGGTGGATGATGACAATGATGAGATATCAGTGGTTAAACATTCCCACAGGAGTTTTCTTTTTGGGAGTTGCTTAATACTTCTACTTCCGCGAGAGGCGCCGTTGCGCTCAAGCACAATGCCGGTTAGTTGGCCAGAGATTTACCATTTGGATGCTGATTTTTGCAACAGGCATTGTTTCTTTTGCCATCGCGGGAATCCTATTTCCATCATTGATGATGAGTTTATTACGCTTAATTTGACGGAAATCGTAAATGATACAGCTCTTGCGGTTTCCAGTCCTTAACAAAAACAAAAAACGAGGAGATACATTATGAAAACAAATAACATAGGATTACGGATATCAGCACTGATCATCTTGGCTACTCTGTTCATATCACCCTTTCTTTTTGCTGGGGAACCGGCCGGTAAGGATGATTTGAAGCCCAGAGTGACCGTTCAAGTTGATGGGTTGACCTGCCCCTTTTGCGCTTACGGGCTGGAAAAGCGAATCCAGGAGATTCCTGCTGTGGAGCAATCAATCATCAACTTGAAGAAAGGGACGGCAGAACTTATTCCGAAAGAAGGGCAGCATATCGATATTGACAAGGTGAAAGCTGCAGTCATAGCGGGAGGCTTCACACCCCGGGAGATCCAGGTGGCCGTAGCAGGCCAATTCATTGAATGGAACGGCATACCCGCCCTTTCAATCATCTCAACAAGCAGGGAAGATAAGAAGGTCAAGACAATATATGTACTGAAAGACAATTCCCAATTAAAGCGACTTAAAGCATCGGTGAAATCCTCTGGGCAGAAGGTTTTTATCACGGGTATAGCCTCAGAAGCACCCCCCTTGGGACATACTGATCATCATCCCTATATCGTTGACATCGAATCGTTTCACATTCTTTGAACATAAAGGAGGATGCCATGCAGAAATCTCCGGTACATCATAGCGGTTTAGCAATAGTTTCTACCGTACTGGGTTCCATTCCCTGGTGTTGTGTCCTCCCAGCCTCTTTGTCATTTCTTTCCTTGACAGGAACGATGTTTGCACAGGTCTGGCTAACAAAGTTTTCTTGGGTTATGCTTCCCATTAGCATTAGTCTTTTAGCAAGGGCGTTCTGGCTGATGTATGCGAGGCATCGGGGTGTGCGATGGGCCCGCCGGGCGACTTGGGGTGCAGCCATAATCTCAGTCATTTTCTGGACTCCGCGACTTTGGCTGTGGATTTCCATTTAGCGACCGTGTTATCCTAGAATCTGATTAACCACTGGAATAGGTGGGTTGTGAGATTTTCGATGAATGTTTGCTCATGTGCTTAAATATTGTGAAGATAAAACCCTTGGATACTATTTCATCTCGACTGGAGGATGTTTGAAATTTCTCTACATATTTTAAGTTGGCTTTTTTGTTAATCTATTATGGGAGGTATTGCACAGTCCGCTGTATCTAACATGTCTGGAACTAAAACTCCCCCAATACTGTCGCCTGATGGTTTGGATGTCTATCAAGGATGGTCTGGCGTTGACAGTTTTCTATTTTATAACCGTACTGCTTTGTAGAACTGAAACCCCGTTTACACGCCCGAGGGCTATCTCAACATTTTTGGTGATCTCGGTTACTTTTTCCTTCCTTGTAGAAAAGATTTCGATTAAAAAATGGCGGTGGGAATATGTGAAGAAGATACCTACCATTTTTGAAGTAGGCATAACCCCACTGCTGGAATTAGCTTTTACCGGTTTCGTTACGTTGGGCATTGTTCTTACTTTATTAAGTCTGTGAATAGGTAACATTTACTGTGAAAACAGACATGTATAGGGTAAAAAATTATTCAGAACCATGAATACAAAGGGGCTTCAAAAAAGCAGTGACTCTTACTAAAATGCAACAAAAATGAATTTTCCCAAGAAATATGACTTTACATGCAAAAAACACGGTGTGACTACAGTAGTTGATTTCCCAATTACAATACTGAAATAGCATAAAATTTGATATCTAGGAATTTCATTATCTTGAAAAAAACCTTGTTTTCCATTACTTGAATTATTAACCTATATGTACAATGCAGATAGATGAAAATGACACAATGTTTCTGAAAAAAGAACCATGTCCTTGCTGTACCCCGGATCTTGATCCTGACGCATGTCCCTGCAGCACTGGCATAAGTGGTAAATTCCTGGAACCAGTCTTAATGCTTTTATTATCGCGGGGGGAAGCCCATGGTTACGAACTGCTCAGTCAGTTGGATGACTTCAAGGTTTCTGCGGATACATCGGCTCTTTACCGGACGCTTCGCTCGTTAGAAGAAGATGGTCTCGTTCATTCGCGTTGGGACACGGAACGGGCAGGACCAGCCAGACGGCGCTATTCCCTTACAAACAAGGGAAAGGAATACCTGGAATCGTGGGTTTCCACAGTGCGGCAAGATAGGGAACGACTGGACCGGTTTCTCACCGCTTACCACGAAGGGATCTGCGAAGGTGGATTTGACTCCAACTTGGAAGAACAAGAAATCGAAAAGGAGGTATGACATGTGTGAAATGTGTGGATGTGGGAATGTTCCTGCAGATAAAACAAAAGCTGGAAGAAATCTTTCTGATGAAAAAGACATTCAGGTGGCCAAAGAAAAACAGGCCAGTGAAAGTTCAGGGTATGATGCTCGCGAATCGAAGAGTGAGCCAAAAGCAGGAAAGGAGATGCTAATGAAATACACACCATCAATAAAAAGGCTGTTAAGCACATTGGTGATAGGGTTGACGTTCCTAAGTGCTGTTCAAGCTCAGACTCAAGAATCTATGGGTAAAGGACTTGCATCAGGAAGTGAAGATGCCCTAGTTTGCGTCTATAAAATTACCGGAAAGGGCGATATGGCAGGAATGCGTTGCGAAGGTTGCACAGCACGGGTGAGGACTGCCCTTGAGGGTGTTGACGGTGTTGTGTCGGTGCCCAACGTTGACCTTGCCACGCAGACGGCTACAGTGATAGTCTCTAAAAAGTCTCAGGCTTTAGACAATATTCCTCGTGCCGTTGAAAAAGTCAACTTTGTGGCAACCCTTATTCCTGAAAAGGTGGAAGCCGGAGAAGTGACTTCTGATAAACCAAAGGGTGGTCTACTGAACCGAATTCGGTCCTTGCTGCGGATTTAGCCCCCTTTTACGGTAACGCGAATGCGTAGCACGGACTGCTCCAGTTTCGGGAGAGTTGTCCTAATCCTGACCGGTGGCCATGTAGCCACAAAGCTTTTCTTCTGGCGGTGCGTGTTCATAGTACTAACCGCTTTGGAGAGCGTCAAGGACGATAGGAAATTTTCGAAGGAGGATGTCAACCATGCATGATTCCAGACGGAGTCCAATTGCGAACGGTGTGGGATGGAGCTCTGTTGTGCTTGCCTTTCTTGTTAGCGCGGTACGCGTTGGTCTGGCACAGGAACCTGGTCCGAGGTCGGGTGCTGTTGTCTGGTTTAAAAGTCTTGCTGTAAATGTCATATGGGTCCGGGAAGCTCATGAAGACCTTTATTCCGGAACCGGTAAGATTGCGAATCCGGCGGATTCCACGTTTCGACAGCATCGTTTTCCTATCCAGGTTGGCTACAGCCCCTACCCCGACTTTCAGATTTTTGCTTCTCTGCCACTGAAGCTTAATTCTCTGAGCTACCTGGACGGCTCAAACATAGTCACTGAACAGACGCGTGGACTTGGAGACCTGCTTCTCCTTGCCCGTTATCGCGTCTACCGCAAGGATATCCAGTCTGGCACGAATCAGATTTCTATTTCCTTCGGACCTGAGATTCCAATAGGTTCGGCACGGCTGAAGGATGGAAACGGGACCTTCTATTCACCATCTCTTCAATCCGGCAGCGGTTCGTGGAACTGGCTTGCCTCAGTTGCCGGTGCTTTTCCGAGAGGAAGGGTGGAAAAAGGGGTGAGTATCATAGCAAAATGGTACGGGGAGAACGTAGATGACCTTCGCCGGTCTCCGTGGGTAGAGATCCACGGTGGATGGCACTACCGGGTCGTTCAAAAGAATTATCCCGGACCCCAGTTTGCAATCGGTGGTGGTCTTAACTACATCTCCTTAGGTTCGGCGTATCAGAATGGTGATCGGCTGAGGAATAGCGGTGGACAACGGCTCTCCCTTATCCTTCCCGATGGACATTGGGTTCCTTTTGTCTGGCTGATGCTGCATTATGAAGTGGATTGGCCCATCTGGCAGAACGTGAACGGTGAACAGCTGGGAGAAAAAGGACCGCTGGTGGCCTTCTGGGTTCACTTTCAGCACGCCTTTTAATCAATCGGTAGAATTTGAATGGAGGAAAGAAAAATTAAAATACAGAAATCCATTAGACGTATTTTGGCTGCAATTGCTTTGTCGACACCGATTCTAGTTTCCGCTCAGCTTGAACAGGTGCTTATCGGCGTCTATGGCATGACGTGAAACCAGTGAGCGTTAGGGCTCGAAACGAGCCTCAAACGCCTGGTAGGCGTTAAGAATATCAGTGTGGATGTATTGGAAGGGCGAGTGGAAATCCCTGGTGGGGATTTCGACCTAAACGTTCCCAAGCTTGTCAAGGTGGTGCGGGACAACGGATTTACCATCAGTAGTCTGAAAATCAAGGCCACCGGGACAGTGATGACAACGAGTGCGGGATACGTGTTCGTAGTAAGGGAAACGAATGCTCGTTACTCTCTAAATCGAAATGACATGTTGAATAAACTTCTCGATCAATCTCAGAACACAAATAAGCCATTCGACATTCTTGGTACAGTGGTTATTCCCCCGCCCAAGGGCGAAGCTGTTCCTGACAATCCGGTTGGATCTTTCACCATTGAAATGTTCGTACCTGCAAATAGTGCCGGAGGAGGCGAATAGTGAAGAAGGCGGAGACTTTGTGGCTTTTCGGATTGCTGGTTGTAGGTTTGATGCTGGTGCGAGGAGACGATGACCCAGATGGATTTGTGGAACCATTCCCTCTCCCTGAGCTGTCTCTGATTGACCTGAACGGGAAAACGGTCCGTCTGGACTCTCTTTCCGGTGTGGTTACAATCATCGATTTCTGGGCCACATGGTGTATTCCATGTCTCAAGGAGATGCCACATTTTGAAGCGCTGTACAAGAAGTACTACAACCAGGGTTTCCGGATGGTGAGCATCAGTACCGAAGACGACCCCGATTACGTAAAGCGCTTTATGAAAGAGAAAGGGCTGAACGTAAGCTTCCCTGTTTTAATGGCTGACACCAAAGTCAGGAAGGCATTCGGTGATGTAAATGCTCTTCCCACTACTTTCGTTGTAGATAGCACCGGCACCATTGTGCGGAAATATATCGGGTTTCGGTACCCGGAGACATTTGAAAATGACATCCGGGAGCTTCTTGGATTGAAGGAGGGGGTCAAGGAAACGCATGTTGGACCTGGAGAGAGTACTGTAACGGCGACCTTCAATGTGGAAGGGATGCTCATTCGCAATGGCGTCCTCTGAATGGGGTGACCGACTGATATCGGCAAGGCTCTGGATGAGCTGAGGGGCGTTATCAAACATGATTTCAATTTAGATGGCGGGATCTTTTCGGTCACGTATGACCCGATGAACGTTTCTGCTGAAAAAATCAAAATGGCTGTCTCAAGTGCCGGAAATTTTACTGCCACCAACTGGCAAAAAGTATCAAGATGAAACTTTGATGAGCGATAAGCCACTAGAAACCGAACAAATTCTGTACCGACGACTATCAGGTGATAGCTACCTCAAATTGTTTATGATTTGGAAAAGCGTGAACTCTCTCTTGGGAAGAGTGAGAGGATGGATCAATCCTGGGAGCCCGCGAGTGGTGACACTGTCGCGTTTAGCTATAGTTCCCTGGATGGTTTCCTTCTTGATTTTGGGACTTTTTTCTCCCATCCATCCCGCTAACTTAACAGTTCAGCTTTCGTGCATGAGTGCTAACGTGGGGCAGTTTTTTGAGCTCCGGGTGTGGGATATGTCAAACGGGGAAGAGGTGGACCGCACAGCGGTCAGTTCAATCCCATCGGCAAGTTATTCTATCGCCGTCTCAGGGCTTATTAACGGGCACAGCTATCATGATGATTTTTATGCGGATGATAACGAGAATGGCGCATTTGATTTACCGACAACCGATCATGCCTGGAGGTTAACGGTGAACATTATCACTGGCGATACCCCCAAGTTCCCTTGGTATAAGCGAGGCTGGGTTTGGGGAGTAGCAGTGGCAGTTGTGGGAGGGACGGTTGCGTTGGTTACCGGCTCTAAACACAGCAGTGCTGATGATGGAGCAGGTGACCACGGAGGAATGGATCACTGACCTACCTTCGATTTCATCTCATATCCTAATTAAAAAACTTTGTGAATTCAACTTGTAAGTGCCTGCCTATTCGGCAGACAGGCAACACGTGATGTTCCTCCGAAAAATACTTGATGGTGTGTTTTAAACCCAAGGCATTTTCTCGGGCGGTTATTTAACCGATTCATGGCTAGGTTAATATCTTATTCAGTTATAGATGTGAAGTCTTTTTTTTCGGGCAGTTTTGACGGATAAGACCGTTGGTATTCTCATTTAATCCTCGTTCATGAGCAGCATATGAATGAGTAAAGAAGAACTTGGCTTCAAGGAATGCAGTCATAAAAGCGGTTGAGTCGGCAGGAACATTCACGGTCACAAATTGGATAACAAGGGTGAATTCAGACTCCATCGCTCACGAAGAAAAGAGGGAAAAATGACCCCTTGCGAAATGGTCTACCAACCTGTTACACCCCATTTTCTTAGAAAGGATGATCAAATCAAATATTCATTCAAAGAGATTCTAACGACAGTACTTTTCCTCACTTCAGTATCACTGCCACCATCATAAACGTCCCTCAGGACCAGCCGACCATCCAGTCAGGGATTGATTCGGTAAGTGATGGGGATACAGTCTTGGTGGATACAGGCACCTATGTAGAGAATATCAATTTTAATGGCAAGAATATTGTGGTTGGCAGTCTATTTCTTACGACACGGGATTCGTCCTATATATCCCAGACGGTTATTGATGGCGACAGTAGCGGGAGTGTGGTAACGTTCGAGAATGGCGAAGATTCAACAGCGGTTTTGAGTGGGTTTACCATTACAAACGGTTTGGCTTCTTGGGGTGGTGGAATTTCCTGCAGTTTTTCTTCCAACCCGAGTTTAGTGGGTTTGATAGTGAGTGGAAATAGCGCTTCTGGAGGTGGTGGGATTTACATTTATGAATCCAACCCAAGTTTGGTGAATGTGAGGGTGATTGGGAACACCGCTCAGGCTATCGGTGGAGGTATTTCCTTTACGAGTTCCAACCCAAGTTTGGAGAATGTACGGGTGAGCGGGAACGCGGCAAATCATGGTGGTGGTATTTTTTGTGAGTTTTCCAACCCGAGTTTTGTGAATGTAATTATAAGTGGGAATATGGCTGGTTCTGGCGGCGGGATTCACTGTCTTTCTTCCAGTCCGAGTTTAGTCAATGTTACCATCAGTCAGAATATGGCTGAAGTTGGTAGCGGTATTTGGTGCTGGATTAATTGCAGCCCCAGTTTAATTAATACCATCCTCTGGAACGAATCACCAGAGGAAATTTATTTCGTCCAGTCTGGTGACCCCAATTCCATCACAATTGCCTATTCTGATGTGCACGGGGGTGAATCAGGCATTGTAACCAACGACAACGGCACGGTTAATTGGCTGGAGGGTAATATCGATAATGACCCGCTTTTTGTAGACCCTGAGAACGGTGACTTCCATCTTCAAGAAGGCTCCCCCTGCATTGATGCCGGCACAACATTCTTTATTTGGGGAGGTGATACTCTGGCAGACCTGAGTTCATATAATTATTCGGGTTTTGCGCCAGATATGGGGGCCTTGGAGTTTGGAACAATTTCAATAAGCCAAGATGCACCACAAATTCCATCGAAATTCATTCTCCACCAACCTTATCCCAATCCCTTCAATCCAATCACAACATTACGGTATGACCTCCCCGAGAGATCAGCCGTCACGTTCACGATATACGACATTCTGGGTAGGCAGGTCAGAACTTTAGTTCGGGAATTGGAGGAACCGGGTTACAAGTCAGTCATTTGGGATGCGACAGACAACCTTGGAAAACCTGTAAGTGCCGGGGTTTACCTGTTTCAGATCAAGACAGGAGATTTCACCAAGACCCGCAAAATGGTACTATTGCGATGACCTCTTGGCTTCGGAAATAGCGTGCTACTCGAATAAAAGCCACTCCTCCTAATTTCAAAAATTAATAAGGTGTGTTGTAACAAAAACCAAAAATAATTGCCAAAATAATAGTTGGTAGTTTTTTTTCCTGTTTTAGATGTATGTCGGATATAGAATAGACACAGAGCTCCTCAGCATTAAAGAGAATCTAAAACTCGTAATTCCATTATTTACCAAGTACACCCCAAAGGTGAAACAGATTCCGAGTACACTTTTTGTTTCATGATGGACCGATTGAGAGATTGGTTTTCACAGTACAACAGCTTCTTTTCAAAGGCTAAACTCCATCAGATATCCCGAAAGATAGCTGAGTTGGGACGGTTTAATTGCCTTTTTTCCGATTCAAACTTTCTCATTGCTTACAATGATCATCGAGATGATGATGAGTTCAATTATGTGTTAAGGGAGTGTCCCTGTGGGGAAGACGATACAACTCGGAATGTAGCCGTGGTCGCTATAAATCATACTACGGATAATGAGAGCTGGGTAGAAATGGAAGCCGGATGAGATAGTTGTGTTCCACGGTGGAGATATACAACGATGAGCGGTCTATGTAGAATCCATTCCTCATCTGTCCTTCATCCAATGTAGACCAAAGGTCTGGCAATCTTCATCTTTTCATTTTTGGATTGACAGGTTTCCTGGCTGTATCTTCTGCCAAATAGCAGGTATTTAATGGTATTATTGCATACGATATTTTCTGTCTATTTTTCGGTATTAATACATAAATTTAAACACAGTAGGGCGTCTATTGAAGATCATGACAAATTATCTAATGCGGTATATCATCCTTATTTCTTTTGTGGTGGCAAACGCGAAGTCACCGATCAATCATCTCAATGTCCCAACCGATTTTGAAATTTCGATATTCGGACAAGATCTCGGCAAAGCCCGTTTCATGGCCTTTAGTCCTGGTGGAGTTTTGTTCATTTCATCGATACGGAGGGGAATAATTTATGCTCTGCCCGATAGAAACATTGATGGTGTTGCTGACGATCGGATCGTTTTCGCAGAGGGCATGGATCGACCACATGGGCTTGCATTTTTCAACGAATACTTATATGTGGGAGAGGAAGGCAGGGTTGTCCGGTTTCAGGACGACGACGGTGACTTTGTTGCTGATGGTCCACCTGAAATAGTGGTTCCGAATCTGCCGACCGAGGGTGGCGGTCATTTCACCCGGACGATTGTCTTTGGTTCTGATTCTATGATGTATGTATCCATCGGATCGAGTTGCAATGTGTGTGAGGAGAAAGATACTCGCAGGGCAGCCGTGGTTAGGTACACACCAGATGGAAAAGAAGAAACGATTTTCGCCAGCGGATTACGGAATTCTGTGGGTATCACCTTTCATCCGGAAACAGGCAAACTATGGGGCACTGACAATGGTCGAGATTGGTTGGGGGATCATCTTCCTCTTGAGGAAATCAACATCATTCAGAAAGGCAAACACTACGGCTGGCCTTATGTTTACGGTAAGAATGAACCAGATCCCAAGTATGGTCAACTGGCACCAAATAACATTTTGTTGGTACCACCAGTATTTGAACTACCTGCACACTTGGCACCCCTTGGACTTTCCTTCTATTTTGGAAATCAATTCCCAAGAGAATATCATGGGGATTTATTTGTAGCTTGCCACGGTTCATGGAACAGTTCTGTGAAAGTGGGCTACAAAGTCATCCGCATCAGAATTGAAAACGGAGTCCCTATTGGGATGGATGATTTTCTCACCGGTTTTCTGACTTGCAAGGAAAAGGTCCTTGGACGGCCTGTGGATATCGTGGTCGCGCCAGATGGAGCCATGTTTGTTTCTGATGATTATACCGGGAGCATCTATCGAGTAGTTTACAGTTTGGAGTGAATCATCTCCTGATAATTTAAAGGTATCGGCCTGCCTGTCCTTTCACGATAAAGTCAGAATCGGGAGCTAGCGGGGAGATGCCCTATTCCGTAATTTATCGAATCGGAATTAATTTCCCCAGAACATACCCCTACAGCACATCCACCAACAGGATAATGGTGAGAACCCTTGAACGTACAAGATCTTTGCTATAGCCGTTTTTGATGGCAATCACTGAAACGAAGTAACCTAATCCATAGAGAATCCAAAAAAATGGAACGGTAAATACATTCATAATAAGAGGACCTACGATAGGAATAAGTACGATGATGAGCTCCATTATGTGTTAAGGGAGTGTCTCTGTGGGGAAGTCGATACAACTCGGTATGTAGCCGTGGTCGCTACAAATCCTACTATGGATAATGAGAGCTGGGTAGAAATTGAAGCTGGATGAGTTAATTGTGTTTCACCAAGGTTTCATTCTTGATTATAGTGGATACAATAGCGATCAGACCGATTAAAAGCTTAAAATGATCTTGCTATCAACTGAACATTTGAAAATTTTTTAAGCTGGGGAAAATATGAACAGATAAACTTGTGACCAAATCTGTAATCAAACATGCATTATATGTTGGCTTCATTGGAATTGCTGTCGGAATAGCTGGAGTGGTCATTCGACGAAATAGACTTACTATCGGCCCAATTGTTTTGGGGTTTGACGTTGATACCCTTATCGGGATTGCTCTTTGCTTAGCGATCCTTCAAAGGCGAAATCCCCGACTTTATCTTTGGTGCCCTTTATACGGGATTATTGACCATACCTGCATTATGGGGAGGGATATTGTTTGGTGTTGCTGGGGCTATTGTGGGTGGAGTCATCGGTGATGCATTAACAGATGGCTTTGCCAGTTTTTTTGGGGGTAGTATAGCAAAGTAGCTTCGAGAGCAAGGAATTGAAGAGTCAAGAGAACCTATTACCACGGCATTGGGAAAGATGGCTGGGTGACTTTTTGGAAGCGGACTAATTTTATCATTGGCGTTGATTTGTGGTATCCGACTAGATTTCGGTTAATTCTTCCTTCAACACTAATCTTCAAATAATTCATCGACCAGCTCCCTGGATTTCCTTTTGGCTTCCTCTAACATTTCCTTACCACTTTCGGTAGCAGAGTAGTATTTACGTATTTTCCCACCCACGGTTTTCTTCTGACGTGTCAGAAGTCCATTCTGCTCCAATTTGTGGAAAATTGGGTAAAGGGTACCAAAGGAAATATCATACCCGTGCCGCTGTAACTCTGCTGAAAATTCCTTTCCATAGATCGGTTCTTTTGAGGCATGATGTAAGATATGAATTTTTATGAAACCAAGGAAAAAACCTCTAATCAATTGGTTTTTCATACTACTTTCCTTTCTTGCTTGTTAAACTAAGACTGACTAAAAAGATAATGAAACCAAACAAACTAAAAGAGGCCGATGTAAAAAAGGCCCATTGACTGCCAAGTCGATCCCAGATGACGCCCATGATTAGTGAGGCAGGTAACAGGGTCAATCCGATAGCAGTATTGAAAATACCATAGGCAGTGGCACGGTTTTGCTCGTCAACCATATCTGCGATATAGGCACGGTAAACTCCCTCTGATAATCCATAGTAAATGCCATAAGCGCCAAATAACATCCAAACCATCCAGAGCGATTCTGCCAGACCAAATAGAAAGTAAATTATGGCGTAATAGATGAAAGACATTAGGATAATTGGCTTTCTACCGAGCCTATCGGATAATATCCCGAATACCGGTGAAGAAAGGGTGCAAAAAATATTGTAGACAATCCAGATTGCTGGAATCAGGGCAACCGAGAGCCCCGTTTCACGTGCCTTTAAAATCAAGAAGGCGTTCGATGAGTTTCCAAGAGTAAACATAACATTCGCAACGAGAAAAATTTTGAATGATGTATCCTTCATACCTGTATGTTCTCTCCTTTTCTGGGCCTCTTTTCTTGGTATAGACGTTTCACGTGCATAAAAAACAAACAGAAGGGCGATAAGTCCCGGTATCACCGACGCCAGAAAGACTAGGTGGATGTCATTATGGAAAACCTGAAGCAAGATGATAGCCAGTGCGGGTCCACCTATGGCACCGATTCTGTCCATAGCTCGATGAAATCCAAACGCTTTCCCCTTTGATTGTGGTGATACAGACATGGAAATAAGAGCATCTCTGGCAGGAGTGCGAATAGCCTTTCCCATACGATCAAAGAATCTTACCAGAAGTACGGTGGTCCAGAAATTGGCAAAATAAAGAAAAGGTTTGGATATTGCAGACAACCCGTATCCGAAAAAAATAAACAGCTTGCGTTTCCTAATTCTATCTGACCATCGTCCAAATATTGTACGGAATACCGAAGCCACGCTTTCAGCAGTTCCTTCAATCAATCCAATGGTTGATTTGTTGGCACCGATACTCACCAGAAATTCAGGAATCAGAGGATAGACCATCTGGCTGGATAGATCGGTAAACAGGGAAACCAGTCCGAGGAAGAGGATATTTTTATTCTTGCTTGAATGTTTCATGTATCGTGATACGATATCGGAATACGATATAATAAGAATATGTTCGAGATAAAACAAGAGAGTATTAATATTTTTGGTAGTTTGAGTGAAAAGATGCAATCACGGTCGGGAGGTCTCATGTTGATCACATTCGTGTATGACAAGTATCTAATGGATCAACATCACGTGTGGAAGTTCATAAATTTCGTGCCTGATTGGAATCTCGGTGGCAAGATTACGAAAAAAAAGGGTCTTAGTATATCCAAATGGTTATACTCACACGGAGTACATCAGGCAATTTGTTAAAAATAATTCATTGCATATTCGTTATCACAAAACAAGCGATCAAAAAGCGATAGAAGCCCATTTAATTCACAATTTTGTAGGAATTTTTGGGGAATCGCCTCTGTTAAATCTGCTAAAGCCGAATATCAATACGAATCAATGATTCTTGTTTTAATATTTTACGTCAAAATTGTTTTTAACAATTTTCTATGGATTAAATCAGATAAATTTTATTATCTTAGCATCGTGGTCAATACAGATAGAGCGTAATTGGAAATGATTTTGAACAAAAAAAACAAAGTTATAGCTTACATAATACTCTTATCCCCAGAATGCGGCTGATAGGTGGGATAGATGCCCTGATAACCTAATCAGTTGGGAAATCAGGGCATTTTTATTCAAGAAATACGATTTCGGCAGAAAGCCTGGCCAGGGGCATCCGAAGACAAAGCTACGTGCTTCATTTATTTCGTAGGTTCTAAAAAATGTTAAATAATACAACTACTTATGCACAGCATCCTGCGGACAAAACAAAAAATCTGACCATTATTATTGGGTTCATTGAAGTAAATTAAAAGATAAGGAATAAAAAATGGCAAAAACAAAAATTTTAATTGTTGAAGATGAAAGAATTGCCGTCAAAGGCATACAATATAGGTTGAAACGCCTTGGATACGGGGTTGCTGGAGTTGCTGCTTCGGGAAAAGAAGCCATTCAAAAAGCGAGAGACACACACCCTGATTTGGTATTGATGGATATACTGTTACAAGGAGATATAGATGGCGTCGAAACCGCTGAACAGATCCGTGCCCATTTCGATATTCCGGTTATCTATCTCACGTCCTATGCAGATGATAAGACACTACAGCGGGCAAAGGTAACAGAGCCCTATGGTTATATCATCAAACCCTTCGAAGAGAATGAGCTACGCACTGCGATTGAAATGGCCCTTTATAAGCACAAGATAGAAAGAAGACTGAGGGAGAGTGAGGAAACGGCGCAAGTTCTCTTGAATGCTCCTGATGGGACAGCGGCGCTGTTAGATACCGATGGAACTATTCTTGCCATAAACGAAGCCGGCGCTCAAAGGTTGGGCAAGAGGCCCGCTGAGATCGTGGGCGTACACGCCTATGATCTCTTCCCTCCCGACCTGGCGAAGGTGAGAAAGGCGCAGCACGAAGAGGTTGTACGCTCGGGCAAGCCTGTTCATTTCGAAGATGAACGAGGAGGTCTCTATTTCGAGAACAGCATGTATCCCGTACTCGATGCCCAGGGAAAGGTATCGAGTGTCGCTGTCTACACCCGCGACGTCACTAAGCGCAAGCGAGCAGAACAGGCGTTGCTTAAGAGCGAAAAAAACTTCCGAAACATATTTCGGTCTGTACCGGAATCATTACTTGTGATAAATACTCAATTAGACTTATTGAACTCTAACAGAGCCTTTGCAGAACTGATTAACAAATATGCGCCTGAGCTGAGCTTGTCTGAAGATGAACTCCGGGCAACCATTCTCTCAGAGTTGAAACAACATTTCGGTAAAACGAAATCGGGGATTGTCGAAATTGGAAAGGGCGATGGAGAATTGATAATTGAATTTGATTTTGCCGGGAAACTTTTTGCAGAAGAAGCCATCATTGTTTCTCTGAAGGACATCACCGAGCGAAAGCGGGCGGAAGATGAGTTGAAAGTAGCTCAGGAATATGCCAGGAACCTTATTGACAGTTCTCTGGATATGATCATCTCAGTAGACAAGAAGCGCAGAATCATAGAGTTCAATCGAGCAGCCCAGAAAGCGTTTGGCTACAGTAAGGCTGAGGTCCTGGGCAAACACATTAACCTCCTCTATGCTGATCCAGCGGAGGGGTTGAAAGCTCATAAGACATCAATAAAGACAGGTCGATTCTCTGGAGAAATAGTGAACAAACGTAAAAATGGCGAAACATTCCCTTCTTTTCTTTCCTCTTCTATTCTATCGGATGAAAACGGTGAGTTTTTGGGGGTTATGGGTGTATCACGGGACATCACCGAGCGCAAGCGGATAGAAGAGGAAAGAGAGAAACTTATTGTTCAGCTTCAGTAAGCTCTTGATAAAATAGATACAATGACCGGTCTAATCCCTATTTGCGCTTGGTGTAAAAAGATACGAGATGACCAAGGATATTGGAATGAGGTTGAAGCTTATGTTCAAGCACATTCTAAAGCAGAATTTAGCCATGGGATTTGCCCGGATTGTGATAAGAAATATCTAAGCTCTAAATATAAGAAAAAAAACAATTCCTCCTAGTGTCACGTCAACATAATATTATTGGGCAATACAGGTTAGGAACCTTTTGGAGGTGCGCTACACCATCAGCACATAAAATTGTTTTGGTTATGGATAATCTTAACACCCATCCCGAAGCAGCCCGCAGACTGTTTGACCGGCTTGAGTTTCACTACACCCCCCAAACATGGGAGTTGGTTGAATATGGCCGAGATTGAATTGAGTGTTCTCGCCCGTCAGTGTCTGGATCGTCGTATCCCCGATAAACCGGTATTAACTCGTGAGGTTGCTACTTGGCAACGGGAACGTAATACGGCCAAGGCCAAGGTAGACTGGCGTTTTATAACTGTAAATGCTAGGATTAAACTAAAGCGTCTGTCTCCCGAAAAGGCAGGCAAGCAGACAGAGATGGTCACATATATGGTAGAGGTGAGTAGGCATGAGATAATAATCAGTCCGGTGAGAAAAATCGTTGCATCATTGGGAGTAAGGTGGAGCTTGCCAAAGTATAATAGTGATATCATTGGAGAAGAGATATGAGGAAAATTCCATTGATTCTGGAAATCGCTAGACGTAAAGGTGAAAAGAGTTTTCCCCTGGTCTTGTACTACACACTTGCGAGTATAGTTGTAATTGCTATAGCCGCTTTCGTGGTCAACTATATTTTCACTGAAATCGAATTTGAAAGGCTACTGCAAGTGACCGAGAGAAGAGCGAATCAAGAGGCTAACCATCTGAATACTATCATTTCCTTCCAACCGACGCTGCAGGAGTCCCATGACTCGAGACTCAGTTTGCAACGTCTCTCTGACGAAAGCGTTATGGATTCGATTGTATTACATCCAAGTATGCCTGCTAATATCGCGTTTTTCTCGGTCCTTAACCATGGTAGAAAAATCCTATACAGCACCATTCCTGGAATTCGGGGTACGATTCACAAGCAGCACCCTGGCTTTGAATCAACAAGGGTGGGACAAATCAGCACGGATCTGGTTGATATGCCTATGGAAGATGGCAGAATCGTCAAACTTTTTGAAATTTATAGACCGATCTATGCCAAGCTCTATGACAAGAAAAATCCTATTGGTGTGCTAAAAACATATCATTATTTAGAGGAACCAGGGAAAGTATTCGTACTGGGAACTACCCGTAAGAAAATTATGGCGACCATTGCCACCATGGGTAGTCTGTTCTTGGCGCTATTGGGAATAGTCATACATGGTCAGAGGGTTATAAATCGCAGCTACTTCCATCTGGAGGTACAAGTGGCTGAACGCACAGAGGAACTATCAAAGGCCAATGAAAAACTGAAAGCTGAAATCGCCGAGCGCAAGCAAGCCGAAAAAGCTTTAGTTGAATCGAAATTCTACTTGGAGAATATCATTACTTCTATGACTGACGCACTATTTGTTATCGGTACCGATGACATCATTCAGACTGTCAACACTGCCACAACGACCATTCTTGGTTACACCGAAGAGAAGCTGACCGGCATGTCAGTTGGAAAGCTTTTTGACAAAGAAGAAGAAGTTTTCTCTAAATATGTATTATCAATAGTCGAATGGAAGTTGCAGGCTGTTTACGATCGTGATACTGAAGATTTCTGGTCGCTGCTGAAGACGGCACACCTGGGAATAGTCGTTGTCGGTTCGGATGGAAAGATCGTGATGGTGAATGAACAAACAGAGTCTGTCTTTGGATATGGAAAAGGGGCACTCGCTGGAGAGATGATACATGTCCTGCTGCCAGCTAACCTTCGTGATGTTCACGAAAAAGTGCGTGGGGAGTTTATGGCCAGTCCCAGTCCCAGATTTATGGGGAAAGAGCGAATTCTCAAGGCACAGCGTAAGGACGGCACGACGTTTGAAGTGGAAGTGGGTCTGGTCCCACTCCAGATTGATGGTGATACCCATGTAGTAAGCGTTATTCGCGATCCCGCCGGCAAAGAAAGGTGGGAGTTCATCAAACATACCCGTTTTGGAAGACTTTTTACAGATGAAGAAGTTTTCTGGAATGTGGACCGGACTTTGGTGGCTAAGAACGGCAAGAAAATCCCGGTATTAATGTCAGGTGCCGTGATGCGGGATAAATCCGGCGAAATTCATGGAGCAGTACTGGTAGCAAAAGACATTACCGAGCGCAAGCAGGCAGAGGAAGAAGTTTATCAATCGCGAGAACAATTGCGGGCTCTGGCGGCAAGATTACATTCAATCCGTGAAGAAGAACAGATGAGAATTTCCCGTGAATTACACGACGTAATGGGCCATTTGTTGACGGCATTAAAAATAGACCTCATAGCGCTCTCAAAAGATCCACTCATAAAAAACAAACCTCAAGCTGATGATTTGCAATCTATGATTTCCCTGACTGAGGAATCACTGCAAACGATAAAGAGAATTTCCACTGAACTTAGACCCGGGGTATTGGACCAGCTGGGTCTCGGTGCGGCGATCGAGTGGGAATTGGAGGACTTTGAAAAGCACAATGGGGTAAAGTGTAAGACTTTGTTATCGAAAGATCTATCGGGACTTAACAAAGAAAAACAAGTTACTCTATTCCGCATCCTTCAGGAAGCATTGACGAACATATCCAGACATGCCGGCGCAACAAACGTAAAAGTCACCCTTAAACGCTCCCAGGAGATGATGTCGCTGACGGTCCAGGATGACGGCCAAGGGTTTAAACCCAGTAAAGTGGATAGTATAAAGTCTCTGGGACTATTAGGTATGCATGAACGGGCCTATTCAGTGGGCGGTGAATTGGTTTTATCGAGTCAACCTGATGTGGGTACAAAAATAACAGCTTCCATTCCTCTTGACTGATTTTTTTTAGCCTAAATAATCCATCAGCAAATGCTTAGAATGAGTAAATTAAAATAATAAAGGAAGATAAAGAATTTTTCTGATGAATTAATCAAGTTAGTTATTATTAACTTAGTGGCTAGCACTGCTCAGATTGACAGGTTTATTATTTTCAAAAAGTAAAAAACTAGACATCCTGATCCCGGCGTGTCTGAGACTGCCCGCTTTTTTGAGGTTTCCCGACCGACGGTTCGTAACCCAACTTTGTCATATGGGTTACATAAGCCCAATAATAACTACACGATTTCATTTTTATGGTCACTACGTATTTTCACAACCCAATATTCACGACACCCAGGGGTTTGGGATCGATGTTCAAGC
>SCKK01000016.1 GCA_004124475.1 Fidelibacterota bacterium | reverse complement strand
AGAACGGTGTAATCTCACATATGCGAATGCTACAAAAAACACCACAACGGGTGATGAATTACTTTAAACATCCTAAGACTGTCTACGCTGCATGATGCATACGATTAATCATCGCCGGAGTAATAACTTCAAAAGTTTAATAAAGCTAAAGTAATTCAATCGAAATTTAGAGTCTGATCAAGTGGATGAAAACAACTGGATAAGGGGAATATGGAATACTTATATTTGGCGGTTGTAAATTCCTCATTCAATCATCAATACTCAACAAATTAACAATGATATCATACAATTATAGCAACAAGGATGGAGAAGGAAGTTTCCACCGTTAGTCAAACATTGACACAAAAAGAGTTTGTCTGGCGAGCCCACCCTGCCAGAGAACGTTTAGGTTCAGCCATTGCGGTTTCATTTGTTATTCTCGGAATTATACTTGCCATTTACTTTTCTTTTGAAAGCATTACCTGGAGTGTGACTTCCTTAATCGTCCTGGTATTATCCTTAAATCGGTTCTTTTTCCCAAGTCAGTTCAAGGTCGATAATAGCGGTATCACTGCTAAATATTTTTTCTCCCGTCAGCGATATGACTGGAAAGATATTCGTAGACATCTGTCTGACCGGTATGGCGTTTATCTTTCTACCCGGAGTCAAAGTTCAAGATTTGATTCATTCCGGGGGATGAATATTCTCTTTGGACAAAATCGAGAGGAAGTTTTAAAACGAATTCAGGCAAAAGTACAGAAGGCTGGTTCCGCATGAGTTGGTTAAAACATGCCTTCGCTGTCGATCCACCCGGACCTGCAACACCCACTGAACCTCAAAAGGAGGTCGTTGATATGATTTGTACCGAAATTGCCAGACGTCATCTAACCACACCTGCCATTGCAACCTTAGAAATGTTCAGACCCATGAACTATCTGGGATCGCAGGCAATGCACTTTTTTCAGCCCATCGTTTCTGCCATATTAACAGGAGAAGGGTACCGGCATTTCACGGAATTTTTGGAACAGAGGGGAAGCATTGATTATTTCTGTAAACGGATTGAGGAGTTTGAAGAACGTTATGCTCATCGAAAAGAAAAGCAGTCAGCACACAAAAATGAGGAGTTAAAGGAAAAGGGAATTTTTAGGTATAAAGAATAGGGTATTGAGGATAGAATGAAGCAGATAGATCCTGAAAAGATTAATGTCATATTAGCTACGGATTGTGGCAGTACCACGACCAAGGCCATATTGATCCAAAAAATTGACGGGCATTACCGTCAAACCCATAGGGGTGAAGCGCCCTCAACCGTAGAAGAACCCTTTGCGGATGTTACTGTGGGTGTTGTCAATTCTGTGACTGAAGTTTCCGAATTGGCAGGTCGGAAATTGATCGATGAAAATGATCAGATCATTATGCCTTCAAAAAATGGAGAAGGATGTGACATTTATATTTCCACATCCAGCGCCGGGGGTGGACTCCAGATGATGGTTGCGGGTGTGATTAAAGAAATGACGGCAGCGAGCGCCAAACGGGCTGCATTAGGCGCTGGAGCTATTGTGATGGATGTTATAGCTTCCAATGATAAACGGAAACCCCACGAGCAAATCCAGCGAATCCGTGATCTTCGTCCGGATATGATGCTGGTATCAGGCGGGACAGATGGGGGAACCATTACCCATGTTGTTCAAATCGCCGAACTGATTGCGCCTGCAAAACCTCAACCCCGTTTTGGTTCACAATATCAGCTACCCATTATTTATGCAGGGAATAAAGATGCAGCAAAAATTATTGAAAACCTTTTCAAAGAAGGATTTGATTTGTCCATCGTGGAAAATATTCGTCCGGTTCTTGAGAGGGAAAATCTCAATCCCGCCCGGAATAAAATACACGACCTGTTTTTAGAACATGTGATGGCGCATGCCCCGGGGTACAATAAACTCATGTCGTGGACAGATGCACCTATTATGCCCACACCAAGCGCCGTGGGGGATATTCTCCAGACTATCGCTCGCGAACAGGGAATTAATGTTGTCGGGGTCGATATCGGTGGAGCTACAACAGATATATTCAGCGTTTTTGATGGCGTATTCAACAGAACGGTGAGCGCAAACCTGGGGATGAGCTACTCCATTTCAAACGTCTGTGCCGAGGCAACCATGCCCAATATCCTTCGATGGGTACACTTGGATATGGATGAGCGGGAAATTCGGAATCGTGTGAAAAACAAGATGATTCGTCCAACAACCATTCCACAGTCTATAGAGGCATTGATATTTGAACAAGCAGTTGCCAGAGAAGCTTTACGGCTTGCCTATCAGCAACACAAGGAATTTGCCACCACCCTGAAAGGGGTTCAACAGCAGCGAACTGTCGGGGACACATTCAGTCAGCAAGTGGGTGGTCAATCCATCGTGAACAATATGAAGTTAAATCTGCTTGTCGCTTCCGGAGGGGTACTGTCACACGCCCCCAAGATGAATCAGACTGCCATGTTATTGATCGATTCCTTCCAGCCTGAAGGGGTCACCACACTCGCAAAAGACAGCATTTTTATGATACCACACTTGGGTGTTTTGGCGCAAGTGCATCCCACTGCAGCCATGGAAGTGTTTGAAAGAGACTGTCTGATCTACCTCGGTACTGTCATAGCGCCTGCCGGACATACCAAGAAGGGAAAAATCTGCTTTTCTTATGAGCTAAAGGGTGATTCCATCCATGAAAAGGGTGAAATTATTTATGGAGAGATTAAACTTATTCCTCTGAGTCTCGAAGAAAAGGCAGAAATCACCATCGAACCGGGAAAAGTTTTTAACGCAGGTAACGGTCCTGGAAAAAAAGTAGTCAAGCAGGTAAAAGGGGGAACAGTAGGAATCATTCTTGATGGAAGAGGTCGCCCACTGATAATCCCAAAAGAACATGGGAAAAGCAAAAAACTGGTAGAAAAGTGGATTAAAAATGTTGATCTTTATTCGACATCCAAAGATGAAAAACCCCCTATTCCCAGTGCCATTAAAAAAGAAATTGTTATCACTTCTTCTAAGAACGGCGAAAAGAATAAAGCCCATGCCTATACACCCGGACTAAAAGTAACTCATCGGGAAACGATCCGCAGGAAACGCCTGCTTCCTATTCCAGGGGAAGTCCTGGTAAAAGTTGGTGATTCAGTAACCGCACAACAGATCGTAGCAGAAACATTTATGCCTGGGGATGTACTTCCCATTAACCTGGCAAATCTTCTGTCTCTTCCTCCAGGCGACGTTCCTGAATGTATGAAAGTAAAAGTTGGGGACAAGATTGAAGTAGGAGATATCGTTGCACAAACAAAAGGAATTTTCGGCTTTTTTAAGAATGAGTACAAAAGCAGATATGCCGGGGTGGTTGAAACCATTTCCGAAGTGACCGGACAATTGATTCTACGGGGACCTGAACACCCCGTCAAGGTTCTGGCTTTTTTCCCGGGGAAAGTGGTTGAAGTCCTTGCAGATCAGGGGATTGTGATTGAATCGGAGGTGTCATTTATCCAGGGCATATTTGGTATTGGCGGGGAAACTTTCGGCAAGTTAAGAATAGCAGTTTCTTCCGCTGATGAAAACCTTCTGCCGGAGCACATTACTCCCGACATGAAAGGATGTATTGTTGTAGGGGGTACAAGAATGACCGCTGAAGCCATTAAGAAGGCAGTTGAAGTGGGCGTGGCGGGGATTGTTTCCGGCGGTATAGATGACCATGATCTGAAGGAATTTCTCGGGTACGACTTAGGAGTTGCTATCACGGGAGCAGAAAGACTGGGGATTACTCTCATTATTACTGAGGGATTTGGAGATATCTCCATGGCGGATAGAACCTTCAGATTACTCAAGTTGAGGGAAGGCGAAGAAGCATCCATCAATGGCGCCACCCAGATTCGTGCGGGGGTAATCCGACCTGTAATTGTCATTCCGGTTGATGAATCGGTGCCACCCGTTGTTGAGAATAAGAAACATATCTCCGGAATTTTGGGTATTGGATATCCTGTCAGAATTATTCGGGATCCCTATTTTGGGTTAATTGGCAAAGTTCACAGTTTACCACCTGAACCTCAGAAGTTGGGATCGGGTTCGAAAGCAAGAGTATTGGAAGTCAAAATGGATTCAGGGGAATCCATCATTATTCCTCGGGCAAACGTGGAATTGATAGAAGGAGAAGATGAATGAAGAGGTCATTTTATTGGTTCGTATTTTTAGTAATGACGGTGTTTGGAGGGGGGAGCATTTCAGCGCAAGACGGTTTGTTGGCTCCACCTGTTAATCTCCAGGCAGCAGATCATCCCTGGGACCACGGGGATAAAGTTGATCTAACATGGAATCTCTCAGTAGATGATCCCGCGTTAGTTACGAGCTATCGGATTTATTCTTCAGTATCACCTGATGGTCCTTTTTCGTTTATCACGATTATTTCCTCTGGTGATCAGAGTTTTACCGTTGAAAAATTAGAGAGGGGTGACAACTATTTCTTCAAATTAGTAGCTGTTGGAACTGATGGTAGTGAATCTTTGCCTGCCGTGACAACTGAAGCCGTAGTTCCTGCCAGACAGTGGTTTGACGGCAATCGCTTCTCCCTTGCCATCATTATATTAATTTTTTGTGGGTCGGTATATTATTGGATTCGTCATGCCCGAATGGGGGGAGAGTTGAAAATCAGGAAAATTGCCGGATTGGAAGCCATAGAGGAGGCAGTAGGTAGAGCCACAGAGATGGGACGATCTTGCCTTTTTATTGTCGGCATTCAGGATATGAATGAAATCCAGACAATTGCAGGAATTACTATCTTGTCGAAGGTGGCAAAGATTGCAGCGGAATTAGATGCTAAAATAGAGGTACCTACCAGCCGGTCTCTGGTGATGACGGCAGCCCGGGAAGCGGTTCAGGCTTCATATTTGTCAATGGGACGACCCGATGCATATAATCAGGATTTAATTTATTACGTGACCGACGAGCAGTTCGGTTTCGTGGCACACGTCCAGGGTATGATGGTGAGGGAAAAACCTGCCGCCTGTTTTTATATGGGGGCATTTTTTGCTGAATCCCTTATACTTGCAGAAACCGGGAATTCCATTGGCGCCATACAAGTGGCAGGGACAGCTATGCCCGCCCAATTACCATTTTTTGTGGCAGCATGTGACTATACCTTGATCGGTGAAGAGTTTTTTGCCGCATCCGCTTATCTGTCCGGAGAACCGGCACAACTTGGTAGTCTGAAAGGGCAGGATGTGGGGAAAATCATTGTAGGTGTAGGAATTATTGTGGGCGTGCTCATGTCTTCAGTTGCTTCAATGATCGGAATCGATACCCCATTCGGCGGCTGGTTATATGATGCAGTGAATTATCTAAAGGAAGTCATCCTGACATAAGGAGTATGTAAGTATCCAGATACCTCCCGAAATTTCGGGATCATCCGTCAATTGACAGATGAGATAGGCAGAAAAGACACAATAAAATTAAATAAATATGAATGATATTAATCAATTATGTGATTTTATACGTGAGACAAGTTTCAGTATTTCTGAAGGATACTTGTATGTCAAAAATAAGGAAAAAATGTGAAAAAGAAACTCACAATCGAGATCTTGGTAAAGGAAGCAGGCACATTTTGTCGAAAAGAATCAAAATATAAGAACTCTGATTTATTTGGGGTAACCGATGGTAAAGCGGTTGGTACTTACATTGAACACAAGTTTCATGATCATCTCTCATCTAAATACGATTACAATATAGGGTCTTCGGCAAGTGGAATTGACCTACCATCTGAGAACATCAATACTGATATAAAAGTCACATCGTTCAAGCAACCTCAATCTTCTTGTCCGTTCAAAAACGCACGTCAAAAGATTTACGGTTTAGGATATAATTTACTTGTTTTCGTATACGAAAAAACTGACGACATAAAAAGAAAAGTTGCAAAGTTGAACTTTATAAGTTGTTCGTTTATTAAAGAATACAGAACATCTGACTTTCAGATAACAAAGACATTAAATCAAATGGTTGAGAATGATGCAAATAAGGATGATATAATATCATATCTCAATGACCGCAATCTTCCGGCAGACGAAATCACAATGAATGAACTTGCAGATGAAATTCTCATAAATCCACCTCCACGGGGTTACATCACAGTATCCAATGCTCTACAATGGAGGCTTCAATATCAAAGAATAGTTGATTTATCGGAAGATGTGGAAGGTATAATCTCGATCATAAACATATCAAAATCGTAATATGAGAGTTGCTTTAAGAAAATTAGGTCATCATACCATTAATTTTTTAAGGAATATTGTTGTAGAAAAAAACGGCTATAAAAGTGCAAATGAAGTAATGTATGAAAAGACGGGAATAGACACTTTCTTTAGAGACGAAGCGGATTTTACTTTATTCAAGTCATTGATAATAACTAAAAATGTCATAAGTGAAGATTTTAATCGTCGTGAATACGGTGACTTTCAAACTCCATTCATACTATCAAATCTAGTATGTTTCCTTTTGAATAAAAAAATTAATCCTGAAATTATTATAGAACCTACTTTTGGGGAAGGCACTTTCATTATATCCAGCATAAGACACTTTAACTCAGTAAAAAGAATTTATGGTATTGAAATATATGAACCATATTATTGGCATACTAAATTTTCAATTCTTGAATACTTTCTGGATAAACCAAATAATCATAAACCAATTATTTCTCTTTTTCTTGACGACATTTTTAATTTTAATTTCGGGAAAATCGAAGCCTCACAAAAACTTCTTATCTTGGGTAACCCTCCCTGGGTAACCAATTCTGAATTAGGCGTTCTAAACTCAAACAACCTTCCTCAAAAAAGTAATTTCAAATTATACAATGGATATGAAGCTATTACAGGAAAAGGAAATTTTGACATTAGTGAATATATTATAATAATGTTGCTTAGAAAGTTTTCCAAATCTAACGGCCATTTAGCAATGCTGGTAAAAAATGCGGTTATTAAAAACTTGATGGAATATTTGCCAAAAAGCCATTTTAAGATAGATAGAATCAGTGCACTAAAATTTGATGCGAAAAAATATTTCAATGCATCTGTTAAGGCATCTCTATTTAATTGCCAAATCAGTCAATCTGATAGTTCTTTTATATGTAGAGTATCTAACATAAACAAACCTGATTCCATCGAATATAGTTTTGGGTGGATAGACAGTAAATTCGTCTCAAATATTAATTCTTATAAGAACTTTAATAATTATGATGGGATATCACCTATTACTTGGCGTCAAGGTCTAAAACACGATTGTGCTAAAATCATGGAGCTTGAATCCTTTGGCGATGGCTTCATTAATGGTTTCAACCAGAAGATTAGTATTGAGAATGATTTGGTATATAGTTTATTAAAAAGTTCGGACTTGAAAAAAGTTGTTATAAATACAACCAGAAAATATGTTATTGTTACACAGAAGAAAATTGGTGAGGATACATCTTATATTTCAACGCTATATCCAAACTTATTTAGCTATCTTGTTAAAAATAACAACCTTTTCTCAAAGCGAAAATCAAGTATTTATAGAGGTAAACCTTTATTCTCTATTTTTGGTATAGGAGAATATTCATTCAAACCATATAAGATTGCTATTTCAGGCTTTTATAAACAACCCTTATTTACATTAGTTTTACCTGATAAAAATGGTAAACCAATAATGTTTGACGATACCATTTACTTTATGTCGTTTGATGACCTCTCAGAAGCTGTCATATTCTGGACAGTATTGAATAGTGACCAAGTTAAAGAATTTCTTAAGTCAATTACTTTCATCGATGCTAAACGACCTTATACAAAAGGAAATTTGATGCGAATTGATTTGCAAAGAGTTTTAGAGGATTTTAAAATTAATGACATAATAAACTTGGCAAAAAATCTTAGCGAAGATATGGCAAAATATATATCTGATGAACGATTGGAAAGCATATGTCAAAGATTTAATGGTAAACAACTGCCATTATTTACTTCTCATAAAAGTAAAAGAATAAAGCAAAAAAATATTAATATTGGTGTTACGCAGCATATTTTGAGTAAAGGCAATCTAATCCCCAGTTCAACTGACGCCGAAAGTCTCGAAGGATCGGGGTAAACTGTGAGGCGCCCGCCTGCCACCCGCCAACGGGCGGGGCGGACAGGTGATTTTGAGAGTCTGCTCCGCAGGAGCTCCTTCGACACATAGGGTCTCCTTTGAAGGAGGAGTTAAATAATGGTTAATAGCCATTTTGAACGTTCAATTGACAGATTTTCAGTGCAGGTAACTTACCGTTAGGTTTTGAATAAAGAATTAAAGGAAGTCATCATATATTCACAAAAGAAGGGATTAAAGAAATCATAAACATTCAACCAAAAGGAAATATGGAAAAACCTTATCAAGTAAAGCAGGTCAGAAATATCATTCTACACTACAAAATGTCCGCGGGATTCTGTGGAGGAGAATTAAAGAATGAGTAAATATGAACCATCATTGCCGAATGGATTGAAACAGTAAAAGAGTTAAATCGTCTAATTCCTGAGCCAAAAGGGAGGTTGGTATTTGCTTAAGTATCAAAACCGTTTAACCACCAATCACCCTGATCCCAAAGTATCGGTGCAGGTTATTTCATCTGTTATGTGTTTAACAATATATTGAATATGAAATATTGAATTAACAGAGCCTTAATTTATGATGACGACTTTACAAGAAAAAATCGTAATTTTTGTAGATGTATTAGGTTTTTCTAATTTAACTCTTGAAAATAGCCTTGATATTGAAAGGATTGTGGATTATGAAGGCCCCCTTGACCAAATATTTAGTGGAATCATTATTGAAGAGAGAAAACCCAATAAATTAGAAGAGGTATTTTCAAAATTCCATTTTATTTTACAAAGTGGATTTAACCTTGCCAAGCTGAACAGCAAGTTTACATCAATAACATTTTCAGATTCTGCGTATATATCAACTAAATATTTAAATGATGCGGTAAAAATAGTTACTAATTTAATGTGTGGTTTCTTAAGAAATAAAGTTCCTGTAAGAGCAGGAATTGCATTAGGATCGTTTGAAACGCTAAGATTTAAAACAGATATAAAACTAGACTCCGGCGAACATGCCTCGCATTTTTTGGGCACTGGAGTGGTTAAAGCATTTCATACAGAATCTTGTGGTATTAAGGGTATGCGTGTTTTAATTCATCCGTCAATAGAACCACTTTTTGAAGAACTATCAAATACTGAATTCATTATTCAAAACTGTGAGTCACATGAAATCAATAACTCCGTTGGAGTTTCAAAAGAAATTAATTATTGGGAATACAATATTACTGATGAAAAGGAGGCCTGGAGAAATTTTCAAGAGATGTGGAAGGACTCGCCTCAAAAATACTTAATCCATTATGAGGCGACAGCAAATTCAATACAAAAAATGCGAATAGCCAGAGGTTATCCACCAATAAAAAATTTGAAAAAAGTCACCATATCCAGGAATAAATAATTTTGGAAAATCAAACACATAACAATCCGCTGGAGCAGAATTTCCGCATACAACCTGGGGCACCGGAGCGGAAATCTGCTCAGCTCCGCGTTGGGCGTAATAAGGGCAGATAGGATCAGATGATTACCAAGATTAGGCGCTTGAAGAACATTGGTAAGTTCTACGACTACTCAGCCAAGGGCGATGGATTGGACTTGCACAAGAATACGTTTCTTTTCGCACCAAACGCTTACGGGAAGTCAACTCTTGTCAGTGTTTTATGCTCGCTTCGCGACAATGACCCGAAAGTTATTCGGGCGCGCAAGACATTGGGCATCATTGCCTTGCCGGAGGCTGTTATCATCATTGATGGAGTGAACCATGTCTTCAACGGGAACCGATGGGACAAGACCTGTCCAGCAATCCAAATATTCGACGTGCCCTTTATCCACGCCAACATCCTTTCCCATGAAATCGAGCACGAGCACCGCAAGAATCTACATAGAATCATTATCGGTGCAGCAGGCGTCAAACTCGCGGAAGAACTGTCAGCGCTCAAAACGAAGGAGAAGAACAAGCGACTGCGATTCGAGGGGCTTCGTACTGAGTTTAATAGGGGAGGATTCGTGCATCATGCCCTTGATGCGTTTCTGGCCATTCACACCACAGAGGAAGCGGACGTCACAGCGCGGATTGAAAAGCTTGAGAAGGACATCAAATCTAAAGAAACTGAAACTCAGGTCCGGGCCTTGGATTTGCCCAGCGCAATCGCTATGCCAGCTTTTGATTTATCGACGGCGAAAACGTTGGCCGCTAAGAAGCTTGCCGCCGCGCATGAAGCGGCCGAGAAGCTCGTTCTTGAGCATATTGATAAGAATATTTCTGATAAGAGCCGCGCAAAGGAATTCGTCAGGCAGGGTCTTGACCTTGTACATGCAGATTGCCCCTTCTGCGGTCAGGATTTGAAGACGGCAGCCAACCTCCTTGAAGCATATCGCGAATTTTTTGACGACGCCTTCCGCTCATTCCAAACCGAACTGAGCCAGGCGGCGGTAAGTCTCGACAACTGGAATATCGAAAACGAACTGACGGCCCTTTTGTCTTCGAACAACGCGAACACAGCAACAGTGAAGCAATGGGAACCATTCATCGGCGCGGAGGTTTTACCCGATACATCTGCCTTCGTAGAAACGGCCAGGACTAAGCTCACGGCCTCAAAATCCAAGGTTCTGGCCGAGTTGGAGAAGAAGCATAAAGACCCCAATGCTGATGGCGACCTCTCGCAGTTCGACACGATGGACGCAGCTCTTGAATCCCTCAAAACTTCGGTCGAATCGTACAACAAGGCCGTGATGGATTTCACGGCAAAGGCGAAGGATTACGTCGACAAGCTGCCGAAATCAGATGTCGATACCTTACAGGTTGTCTTGGCGAAGGAGCGCGAGATTGAGAAACGTTTCAAGGCGGAGTGGAAGAAGTGGGCAACTGATTATCCGATAGCCAAGAATGATGCTAGTGACCTGCTCGTCAAGAAGGACGCAAAGCAGAAGGAGCTTGAGACTTACACCAAGACCATTTTCGACACCTACCAGAAACGGATCAATAACTTGCTTGTGACCCTGGGAGCAGATTTCACAATTACCGACCTCAAGGGAAAGACAGACGAACGGGCCAACGAATCCTACAGCGATTTCGGTTTTCTTATCCTCAACAGGAAAGTCCCTTTGAAAGTCAGGCAGGATGACGCGCCCTGTTTCAAGAATACGCTCAGTGAGGGTGACAAGAGTACTTTGGCCTTTGCATTCTTCATCTCGTCACTGGAGAAGACGCCAGACCTGGACAAGCAAGTCGTGATTCTTGATGACCCACTTTCAAGCCTGGACGAAACTCGGCGGGAAGCAACGGCAAGGGTTCTTCTCGAATTGTCGCCCAAGCTCAACCAACTTTGTGTATTCACGCACAATAAGGACTTCCTGCGGATGGTGTTCGACAAGATTCCAGACAATACCGTCCTGCAAATACGCTCGGACAAAACCAACGGAAGCTGGCTTGAGCCGTTTGACGTGGAAGAAGACCGGAAGGGCGAACACGCCAAGATGGTGGAAGCCATGCAGCGGTACGTTCTTGAAGACTTCGGCTCAGCACCTGACACGATGCAAGGCAATATCCGCAAGGTATTTGAGGTCGTTTTGAAAACAAAGTACTACCGGACCTTGACTGCTGACATCAAACAGAAGAAGGGGTTGGCGAAGCTACTTGAAACTCTTTTTGGCGCAGGGCTTCTAGACGCAGCACTGAAACCTAAACTATTCGACCTGTGCAACGTCACGAACGGTCCTCATCACGGCGAAATTGTGGATGCTCCTTCAAAGAAGCTGACGCGCGATGAGCTTGTTCCATTGATAAGTGAAGCTCTTGCTCTTCTTGAAAAGGTATGATGCGGGTGTCGGTAGATAGTCAATATACGCCCAACAAGGCGCTGCACTGGATGGCTATTCCGATACGCTCCATAGCCACCAGTGAGCTTGATCGTTAGAAAAAATCATGTAAAATCATTGTTTCATAGACTAAGAAAAAAAGTGTTACAGACTGAGGAACAATACCCAATTAAGGTTTATGATGAAGATGGTATCCAGAAGCATAAGGATGTGAATTTTGTGCTTTTTTCCCAACGGGACCCTATGGGGTGACAAAGACTGAATAGTTAAAGGAGAGTTGAATAAATGAAAAGAAACGTACCCTTATTAATTACTGCATTGGGTGGTTTCGTCCTGATCGTGGCTTATTTTATTCCGGCTACACAAGGATGGGGAGAAGTGGCGGCAATCTGGTTTGATATCTTAGCTGCCATTGCATTCATTCTTGGAGGAGGAAATCTACTCAAGATTCATTTGAAAAAGGTATCAGATAAAGTACCCGGCTGGGCTTATTCTTTAATCACCCTCTTGGCATTTTTGGTGACGCTTACTGTTGGACTGGGAAAAATTGGTGTCCATCCCAATCCCCAATTCCCTGCTTTCGCATTTTCCGGGGAATATCGAGAGTTGGGGGGTCCATTCTGGTGGCTATATGAATATGCGTTTAAGCCTCTGACCGCAACCATGTTCGCCATGTTAGCTTTTTATATTGCCTCCGCCGCATTCAGAGCTTTCCGAGCAAAAAATACGGAAGCGATTCTTCTGCTTGTCACAGCATTTATTATTCTTTTGGGTAGGACGTTTGCCGGTGTTTTTCTGACATCATGGCTTCCGGATGCAGTGAGCGGCTTGAGAATTGAGAATTTGACGGTTTACATTATGAGCGTGTTCAACACGGCCGGTAACCGGGCAATTATGATCGGTATTGCACTGGGTGTCGCATCCACATCGTTAAAAGTATTATTGGGTGTTGACCGTTCATATTTAGGTTCGGGGGAGGAATAAGTCATGTATGAATTTTTCAAGAATTTAGACAAGCGGTGGATATTCCTGCTCATGTTCCTTTCTGTTGTTATACCTATTTACATCATTGGAATAACGGGGAAAACCTTTCCTGAAGTTCCATCCCTGTTGTCTAAGGCTACATTTAATGTGATTGAACAGCTTAATGAAGGTGATCCCGTACTGCTTGCATTTGATTTTGATCCTGCCAGCGAGGGTGAGTTAGGACCGATGGCAACCGCATTCACCTATCACTGCGCCTCTAAGGGGTTGAAATTATATTTTATTTCCCTCTGGCCAGTGGGACCTCAAATGATTGATGATGTCATTGCCAAAGTCATCAATCCGGATTTTCCACACATGAAATATGGCGTGGATTATATGAATTTGGGGTATAAACCAGGCAACGAAGGAGTCATAAAGGTAATCGTTACCGACCTTCGTGAACTCTATACAACGGATGATAAAGGTTCAGGTATTAATACTATTCCTATGATGGCAGGAATCCACTCCGTTCAGGATTTCGAACTCGTTATCAATGTCAGCGCCGGATATGCAGGGACAAAAGAGTGGATCCAATATGCTGCAACACCCTATCCCGACAAAATAAAAATAGTAGCCGGGTGTACAGGGGTTCAAGCGCCTTTATTGTATCCCTACATTCCCCAACAACTTCCCGGTCTTTTGGGCGCTATCAAGGGAGCAGCGGAGTATGAGAAAATCGTCGTTGATACTTATGGAGCGGAAATTCCTGATCCCAAGTATCTTGAAGCAAGCCGGAGAATGGGACCTCAACTTGTTGCCCATATCCTGATTATCTTGCTTATCATTATTGCGAATTGGGTCTTTTTTACTGAGAGGAAGAGGGAGAGGGAGGTGCAAGCATGAAGCGGGAACAACTAATTTGGACTGTGATATTTGTCATCGGTGGTCTCTTTCTCTTAGGCAGAATGGTATTTTCCGAACACGGGATAGGAAAAGCTTATATCCATGCAGTAGAAGTGAATAAAGATGATCCCAATCCCGATCACCGGTGGACAAGGTATGATAATGCCCTCCCCAGAGATTACCATACTGCCGAGTTGGCAAATCCTGATCAGACCGAATATAAAGTAAGTATTTCCCGGACTATCGGTATTTGGGTGGCTGCGTTTTTTACCCTGTTTATCATGTCATTTCTCTATAGAGACAATCCTTTTTATAAGATTGCTGAATCGGTGGTTGTGGGTGTCTCTGCCGCTTACTGGATGGTGGTAGGATTCTGGACAACGATTATCCCTAATCTTCTGGGGAAACTATTTCCGGGATGGATTCAAAGTTGGGCAATGCCGGGTCTGGAAGCTGAAGCAGATTATGTCTATATATTTCCCTTAATCCTTGGCATAATGCTCCTCTGGAGGTTGGCACCCAAAGGAGCCTGGATAAGTCGTTGGCCTTTGGCATTTATCATCGGTACCACGGCGGGTATCCGGTTAATCGGATTTCTCCATGCCGACTTTCTTAGCCAGATTCGAAATAGCATTATCACAATCTGGGTAACAGATCCAACCGGGACTTTTGACTTCTGGGGTTCTATAAGAAGCCTTATCATTATAGTTGGTGTTCTCTCAGGAATTGTCTATTTCTTTTTCTCCATTGAGCATAAAGGCTTTGTTGGTAAAACAGCCAAATTAGGAATATGGTTCTTAATGATTACGTTTGGCGCTGCCTTTGGATACACAGTGATGGGAAGAATTGCGTTACTTGCCATTCGGTTGGAGTTTCTGATGGATGATTGGTTGTGGCTAATTGACCCTGCTCTCAAAAGGGTGGGGATGTGATTAAGAATAATGGGGTAAAAAGATGAACTAATATGTCATTTTTGACTCCTATTAAATTTACAATGTCATTATCCGAAGGATCCTGCAGACGAGTGGAGCGAAGTAATCTCGTTTTTTAGCCGAACATATACGAGATTTCCACGCCTATCTGCTTCAGCGGTAGCACAGGCAGGTATCAACTCAACTATCGTGATTGTTTATATGAATCGTAAATCTAAAAGTGCCACGCACTTCATCCCGATTCATCGGGACCTGGCACTTGGCTACAAATACAATGAAAATTCCTATACAATTAAATTAGTTTCATAGGGCTCCTCCCGGAACCTTTACTCTTTAAGTGAAGCAAATAATCTTACTACAAGTCAGCGGATTAAAAACTCATATCATCACAAACGGAAAATCTCTCCCTATTGTGGATGATGTCTCTTTTGACATGAACAAGGGTGAAACCGTTGGTCTGGTGGGAGAGTCGGGGTGTGGAAAGAGTATGACGGCTCTTTCCCTCATAGGATTACAGAAACCAGCGAAAATAATTGGTGGCAAAGTCATCTTTAATGGTACGGATTTAGTATCCCTTGACAAAAAGTCAATCCGGGAGTACCGAGGAAAGAAAATCGCCATGATCTTTCAGGAACCGATGACATCATTAAACCCTGTCATGTCCTGCGGGAAGCAGATACTGGAAGCCGTAAAAATGCAGGGAGAACTGAATGGTGCTCATGCCAAACAGCGAGTGATAGAACTGCTAAATCTGGTAAAGTATCCTGATCCAAAGATGGGGTACAAAAGCTATCCTCACGAATTGAGTGGGGGGATGCGGCAGCGGGTGATGATTGCCATGGCATTAGCGGGAAAACCTGACCTTTTGATAGCCGACGAACCGACCACAGCATTAGATGTAACCGTACAAGCCGAAATTGTAAATCTCCTTAAAAAAATTCAACAACAGTTAGGGATGGCAATTTTATTTATCACCCATGATATAGGTTTAATCAAACAAGTTTCTGACAAAATTATGGTCATGTATGCCGGGCAGATAATCGAAGAAGGACCCACCGAAATAATTCTAAAATCACCCCTTCATCCCTATACAAAAGCTTTACTGGCATGCCTGCCGAGAATAGATGAAAAAATGGAAATTTTACCTTCCATTCCGGGTAATGTTCCAACGCCGGATAATTATCCCAGTGGGTGCCGGTTCCACCCGAGGTGCAGTATTGCTGTGGAAGGATGTTCGGTGGATGAGCCTGAATTTGTCGAAGTCAGTGATAGTCGAAAGGTTCGTTGTCCGTATGTTCATCACAGTGTAGCGTAGCACGAACAGGTTGTTTGTGCCCATACTCAATTCGGCAGATTGAGCTGCGCTGCGACAACGGGGTAATATTAATTCAAACTTCAAATTCTACAAACAGGTGACGGGCGATAAGGACTTCGTCAAGTTCTTTCTCGATTAGTAAATTGATCATTATTTGCGAAAATCATCATCAAACTGATTCTTCGACCCGTCAGGTCAATAGCTTACAGTAGTTAAGTTATTATCTCTTTGATCTCCTTACCTCTTTGGTAAATCTCTTCCCCCAATTCCCTTGAAAATCCACACATTCCCCTCTAAATTCCGCCGCCTTTTTTGAGGATAATATTCTCACAATAACCGTTATTGGTTTCTAAAACAAATATCTATAAACAAGGTGTCTTGATAAAAATGGATTTCTTAAAAGAATTAGGTATAAAAAACGAAAATTTCGGAGCGTGCGTTAGTCCCAATCAATGGTTTGAAACCACTGATTCCGGGAGGTTGGATTCCATCAATCCTACCACGGGTGAATTGATTGCTTCGGTTCATCAATGTTCGGAAGCAGATTACGAGAAAGTAGTGATAGCATCTGTTGAAGCATTTCAAGAATGGCGGATGGTTCCTGCTCCAAAACGCGGTACATTGGTTCGGGAAATTGCCAATGTCTTAAGAAAGAAAAAGGATTTATTGGGGAGTCTTATCGCCCTGGAAATGGGAAAGATCAATCAGGAAGGTGACGGGGAAGTTCAGGAAATGATCGATATTGCTGATTTTTCCGTTGGTCTTTCCAGACAATTATACGGTCTCACTATGCACTCCGAACGTCCGTTACACAGAATGTATGAGCAGTGGCATCCTCTTGGACCTATCGGAGTTATTTCGTCGTTCAATTTCCCTGTGGCAGTCTGGTCCTGGAATGCCTTTATTGCAGCCGTTTGTGGGGATACGGTCATCTGGAAACCTGCCTCAACCGTTCCTTTGTGTGCGATTGCTGTTCAGAATATTTGCAATGAAGTAACGGAATCCCTCAGATATCCGGCGGTGTTTAACCTGATAATCGGAAGTGGCAGAAGAGTAGGGGATCTGCTCGTGAAGGATAAAAGGGTTCCATTAATTTCTTTTACCGGTTCTACACCCATGGGAAAGAAAATTGGTGGCATCGTAGGAGAAAGATTAGGTAAAACTATTCTCGAATTGGGTGGCAATAATGCCATTATCGTCGATAAATCTGCCGATTTGAAAAACACTATTCCTGCCATTGTGTTTGGAGCCGTGGGTACAACCGGACAACGGTGTACGTCCACACGAAGAGTGTTTATCCATAAGGATATGTTTGATGATGTAACCCAACATTTAATTAAAGCTTATCGTCAGGTGAAAATAGGGGACCCTCTGAAAAAAGACACACTTATGGGACCCATGGTAAATGAATCAGGTGTTGAAGATTATAAGCAAGCTTTGGTACGAATACAAAAAGAAGGTGGGGAGATTCTATACGGAGGGAATGAAATAGATAGACCTGGATATTTCGTGGAGCCGACCCTTGTTAAAGCGAAGAATGATTATCCCATCGTCCAGGAAGAAACTTTTGCCCCTATTCTGTATCTCATCGAATGTGAGGATCTAGACGATGCCATCCGTCAACACAACGACGTGCCACAGGGGCTTTCCAGTGCAATATTTACCGATAGTCTTCAAAATGCAGAAAAATTTCTTTCCCACGCTGGGAGTGATTGTGGAATCGCAAATATCAATATTGGAACTTCCGGGGCGGAGATTGGGGGTGCATTTGGTGGCGAAAAGGAAACGGGTGGGGGACGTGAGACAGGTTCAGATGCCTGGAAAGTCTATATGAGGCGTCAGACAAATACCATCAACTGGGGAGGTGAAATGACGTTAGCCCAGGGAATCACATTTGGTGATTTAACGAATAAATAATTGAAATAATTTTAAGTAGGCATCAGAAAATGATAGTTAAAGCGCAAAATGTAACTGAAGTATTATCGAGATTCATGCTTGCAGATGGTTTCAAACAGATTGTTGACCTTGAACAAAGTCACGGCTCATGGTTTGTGGACGCCAGAGATGGAAATGAATATTTGGATTTATTCGCCATGTTTGCCTCCATGCCTGTTGGGTATAATCATCCTACCATACTGGAAGCAAAAGACCAACTTGCCACTGCCGCTCTAAATAAGCCCACAAACTCGGATTTTTACAGTACACAAATGGCTGAGTTTGTTGACACATTTTTTGAGATTGCTATCCCAGATCATTTTAGATATGCCTTTTTCATTGAAGGTGGAGGCTTGGCGGTAGAGAATGCTCTCAAGGCTGCATTTGATTGGAAAGTAAGAAAAAACTTTGTAAAAAATGGATCCGCAGGGGAAGTGGGATCTAAAATCATTCATTTTCAGCAATGTTTCCATGGTCGGACAGGTTATACTTTGTCTCTTACCAATACTGCCGATTCTCGCAAAACGGATTATTTTCCCAAATTTGATTGGCCCAGAATTGTCAATCCCAAGTTGACTTTTCCGTTAAATGAAGAAAATTTGAAAAATGTTATCACAGATGAAGAAAAAGCACTATCCCAGATAAATAATGCTATCGATAACTATGGAGATGATATTGCAGCATTGATTATTGAACCGATTCAAGGTGAAGGAGGAGATAACCACTTCCGGAAAGAATTTTTACAGGAATTACGTGACTTATGTGACAACAATGACATACTATTGATTTTTGATGAAATTCAGTCAGGCATGGGTCTAACAGGGAAAATGTGGGCGTGGGAAAATCATCAGGTGAAGCCAGACCTCATGTGTTTTGGTAAGAAAAGTCAAGTTTGTGGTTTCGTATCCAGTGACCGAATTGATGAAGTCACCAATAATGTTTTCACTGAGTCAAATCGAATTAATTCTACTTGGGGTGGAAATCTTACAGATATGGTGAGACTAACTATTTATCTTGAGATAATAAGGAATGAAAGTCTTATAGAAAACACAAAATACACAGGTGAATATCTGTTAAATAAACTTGTCTCCCTTCAAAATGATTATCCAACTTTGGTAAAGAATCCAAGGGGATTGGGTCTCATGTGTGCGTTTGATTTACCCAGTGAAGAACTCAGAGATCAAACAGTATCCAAGACACTCGAGAATGGCGTCATTGTAATGGGAACCGGAACACACGGAATCCGCTTCCGTCCACATTTAAATGTTAGTAAGGATGAAATTGACTACGGAATAACTGCTATTCGGAAGTCACTCGATACTATCTAACGTTAGGTGTATACGGATTTTTTCTCTATATATAGTCGCAACACCCATTGGAAACTTAGGGGATATTACAATTAGGGCACTAGAAATTCTAAAAGAAGTTGATCTAATCGTTGCAGAGGATACTCGCAGGACTAAAATACTTCTGAACCGTTATAACATAAAAAGACCCATGATGAGTTACTACGAACATAACAGATACAAAAGAATACCCTCAATCATTAACATGCTGAAAAATGGAAAAGATGTTGCATTGGTGTCGGATGCCGGGACTCCAGGAATTAGTGACCCTGCATACCGACTTATCCGTGAGTGTCTGAAAGAAGACATTAATGTTACCTCAATTCCGGGTCCTTCGGCAGTTATCGCAGCAGTAGTTCAATCGGGGCTCCCCACAGATAAGTTTGTATTTGAAGGGTTTTTACCAAAGAAGAAGGGGAGGAAAACACGGCTATCCATACTTGCATCTGAGGAAAGAAGTATTGTATTATTTGAATCACCGGAAAGGTTGATCAAAACAATTACTGATTGTATAAATTCCCTGGGAAATCGACCTGTAGCTGTATGTCGTGAAATGACAAAGCTCCATGAAGAAATTTTTCGGGGAACTTTGAAAGAAGCACTGAATTATTTTACAACAAAGAAGCCTCGGGGAGAATTTGTTATCATCATTGGAAAGGATAATCCAAATGTATATTTCAATTAATGTTGCAAAACTTGATAGAAGAGTTTATTGCCTGAAAAATTAAGATGAAGGGTATTTTCATCACATTTGAGGGGATTGACGGCTGTGGGAAAACAACCCAAGCTGAATTACTTGAATCCCGACTGAAGCAAGAGAGAAGAAATATTGTTTTAGTCCGTGAACCCGGAGGAACCGTAATCTCAGAGCAGATTCGATCAATTATATTGGATAAGAACCATAATGAGATGGACCCTATTACAGAAACAATCCTCCTTGCTGCCAGTCGTGCTCAACTTACAGAAGAAATCATCATCCCCAATGTGGAATCGGGAAATATTGTCATCTCCGATCGATATACGGATTCCACGCTCGCTTACCAGGGTTTTGGAAGGGGACTTGATCTCACGTGGTTAAAAAATATTAACAAATTCGCAACAAAGGATACTGATCCTGATATAACTATATTGGTAGATATTCCAGTAGAAGTAGCCATTAGTCGTATGAAAGGGAAATCTTTTGACCGCATGGAAATTGAGGGAAACAAATTTTTAAGGCGGGTTAGAAAAGGATATCTTCACCTTGCTCAAGATTATTCTGATAGGTTTATAGTTGTAGACGGCATGAAATCAATCCATGAAATCCAGACACAAATCTGGAAATCAATTTCTAGAGTATTCACGAGTAATTGGATAATAAATTAATGAGAATATTTATGGCAACACCTTGTACTTTTTTAAGTAATTTCTTATATTGAATTTCAAATGGATATTAAGAGGAATATAATATGAGTAAAAGATATAATTGGAAAAGGAATAGAATATCTATCCTTATCATAATTTCAACTCTAATAAGTTTTTCTTTTCTTATTGCTCGTGTAGATCTTTATAGAAATATCTCTGATAACTGGAAATTGATGTACGATGTTTACAAGAAAATTATGACGAATTATTCTGATCAGATAGACCCCCAAAAGTTGGCAGTTGCCGGCATAGAAGGAATGTTAGAAGAGCTCGACCCGTATACTGTCTACTTAGAACGCGATGAACGACAAAACCTGGATATGTTAACCAAAGGTCAGTATGGAGGAGTTGGTATTCAGCTTGGCATGCGGGATGATTCGCTGACTGTAATTGCTCCTATGGATGATACTCCTGCACAAAGAAGCGGCATATTACCGGGTGATAGAATCGTTGGAATAGACGGAGAATCAACAAAAGACATTAATCTAGAAATGGCAGCAAAAAAAATAAGGGGAAAGCAGGGTACAACTGTAATATTGAGTATTGTTCGTTATGGTGAAAAATATCCCCATGATTTTGAGTTAACCCGTGCTATCATAAAAATTCAAGATGTACCTTACTTTGGGATGGTAACTGAAAATATAGGATATATTCGATTAACTCGGTTTTCCCGGAATTCATACACCGAAATAAGAAAAGCATTTACCAGTTTAATGGAACAAGAAGCAAACGAAATTATCATTGATTTGAGGGGGAATCCTGGAGGTCTTCTGGATGCTTCTATTCGTATCCTTGACATGGTAATCGAAAAGGGAGAAGTTCTACTCTCTACAAAAGGAAGAGTTTCTGAATCTAACCGTGAATTTTTATCACAGTCGGATCCAATTGTTGATTCTTCCATTTCTCTTGCGATACTCATTGACGGTGGAAGTGCTTCTGCCAGTGAAATTGTTGCAGGCGCAATTCAAGACTTGGACAGAGGTGTGGTGATAGGAACAAAATCTTTTGGAAAGGGACTTGTTCAAACCGTATATCCTTTGGACCGGGATCGGTCACTGAAAATGACAACTGCAAAGTATTATATTCCCTCTGGGCGATTGATCCAGAGACCAGGATATATTAAAGAACATATAATATTAAACGAAATGGATGAGGATTCCCTGTTTTCCACACACAGTGGAAGAAAAGTTATGGCTAATGGGGGAATCTCTCCTGATATCGAATTGACACTGGAAAAGATACCTCCCCTCACCAGGGAATGCTGGAGAAGGGGATTGTTTTTCAAATTCGCATCGATTCACATTCAGAATAACGATGTAAGTCTTCCTATTAAAATTGACTCTACAGTCCTTTCTGATTTTCGTGAATTTCTTTTGAATAAGGACATCTCCCTAAATTTACCCGGTGAAAAACAATTTTCTCTGCTTGCTGAGAGTCTCGATAGCGTTTCAGTAGAAAATCTTCTTGTGCGACATTCTCTTGATCAATTAGAATCCTATTTTGAGGAAAATAAAACAAATCAATTTGATATTGAACAAGAATGGTTAACTATTGGACTTGAGAGAGAAATTTCGAGTATGCTGGGTGGGATAAGCGCACGGATCGAATCTTCATTTGATGATGATAAATTTATTTTAAAAGCGATCGAAATACTAAGTGATCAAGTCACATATCTGAATACTTTAAATCTCTCGGATTTGTAGGGAAACAGATATTTATTTGAACTAAAGATTCCCTTTATCCACGGATTGTTCCTGAAATAATTCAATCTTATCATAATATTGTTTTTCCAAAGAGTTAGTTCTAAATTTTCTTCGCATCAAAAGCACTATTTGGGCGATTAGCTCAGCTGGTTAGAGCGCATGCTTGACGTGCATGAGGTCAGAGGTTCGACTCCTCTATCGCTCACATATTCATGTATTACTTAAGAAAGTAAGCATGAGATTGGTAAATATAAGAATAATAATATGACAAATTTTGTTCAAAAGGTTTTCCGTATACACGGTATAAGATGCTGGTTAGAGCGTCCCGATCCCCCCGACAAGTCGGGGTCGGGGGGATATCGGGAGAATGGTCAAAGATTCTCTAAAGGATCTTTTGGAGACTCTACTAGTCAACCACTATATAACATGATACACTATCTATGATAATATTATATGAAACAAATCACTATAAAAGTATCCGGACACGATCCACGAGTCTATCCTTTAGGTACTCCAGCTTCTGAAATCTTCTCTGATATAGATCCATCTCTCGCAAAACATGCCGTTGCCGTTAAGGTAAATGGTGAGGTGAGGGATTGGAATCGATCGGTGGAAGAAGATGCGGAACTGGAAGTTATTACTACAGACTCGGAAGAAGGGCACGATATTCTTCTACACAGTACGGCTCATTTAATGGCTCAAGCTGTAAAAGAACTTATGCCAGCCACTAAAATCACGATTGGACCTACAATAGAAAACAGGTTTTATTATGATTTCGATGTGGATACACCTTTCACCGATAAGGATATAAAAAATATACAAGGTCGGATGCGTGAATTAGCCAAAATGAATCTCCAAGTTGAAAGGCAAGTTCTTACAAAAGAAGAAGCCCATAAAATTTTTAATGAGCTCGACGAAGATTATAAACTTGAAATTATTGATGATATAGAGGATGGCATACCAATCACAACTTATTCTCAAGGTGATTTTATCGATTTATGCCGGGGTCCTCATCTCCCATCCACTGGTGCAATCAAGCACTTCCGGCTATTAAATACAGCCGGAGCCTACTGGAGGGGAGATGAAAATAATAAAATGCTACAAAGAATCTATGGCACCGCATTTTATACGAAAGATGGTCTTAAATCTTATTTAACGTTGTTGGAACAGGCAAAAAAGAATGACCACCGTAAGTTAGGCAAGGCGCTTGACTTATTCCTTTTTAGTCCGCTCTCACCTGGTAATCCATTCTTCCTACCCAATGGTACGATTGTATATAATGAATTGTTGAAATTCCTTAGAGAACTATATCAAGAATATGGATATCAGGAGGTAATTTCTCCGCAGATGTATGATATAGAACTTTGGAAGAGGTCCGGCCACTGGGAGTTATTCCAGGAATATATGTACAAAATTGAGATGAATGATAAAGTGATGGGGATGAAGCCGATGAATTGTCCAGGTCACACAATTATTTATTCCTCTTCGCTCAGATCCTATCGTGATTTGCCTTTTCGGATTGCGGATTTTGGGAGATTACATAGATTTGAACGAGCTGGGGTTCTTTCCGGATTAACACGAGTCAGAAGTTTTATCGTGGATGATGCTCACATTTTTTGTACTTTAGACCAGATTGAGTCTGAGATTGAATCGCTCCTGAAAATGATAAAAAGAATTTATGATGTTTTTGACTTTTTTGACTTTAAGGTAGGTTTAAGTACAAGACCGGATAAAGCGCTTGGTGATAAAACAATTTGGGAAAAAGCGGAAACTATTTTACATAATACTTTAAAACGCTTTGAAATCGACTATAGTGTTGATCAGGGGGAGGGAGCATTTTATGGTCCTAAAATCGATTTTTTCGTCAAGGATGCCCTCAAACGAAGTCACCAATTAGGTACCATTCAACTGGATTTTACCCTACCTGAACGGTTTAATCTGCTCTATGTTGCGAGTGACGGATCAGAAAAAAGACCCGTAATGATTCATCGAGCAATTCTTGGGTCACTAGAACGATTCTTCGGTGTTTATTTGGAACATTGTGGAGGAGATTTTCCGCTCTGGCTTGCACCGATTCAGATCATTGTTTTGCCAGTTTCAGAGAAATCTACAACCTATTGCGAAGAAATATTCCAAAAACTAAAAACAACAGGATTAAGGGTAAAATTGGACAGCCGACAGGAAAAAATCGGGGCTAAAATCAAACAAGCGGAATTGAAAAAAATCAATATCATGCTCATTATTGGCGAAAAAGAGAAGGATAATGGTACAGTATCAGTTCGCAGACGATTTGAGGGAGATCTTGGACAACAGAATATTGACAATTTAATTCCCTCATTATTACAGGAAATAAAAGAGCGAAGGAGAACAAAAAAATCACAAAAATAAAAGATATTAGAATTAACGGAAATATTAAAGCAAAGGAAGTATTATTAATCGGAGAGGATGGAGAAAAATTCGGTATTTTATCTATCGAAAAAGCGTTGGAAAAAGCACAGAATGTAAACCTGGATTTGGTAGAAGTCGCACCAAAGGAAAATCCGCCTGTCTGTAAATTGATGGATTTTGGAAAACTTAAATATGATAAAAAAAAGAAAGACCAGGAGAGTAAGAAAAAACAGCATGTAATTAAAATAAAAGAGGTTAGATTTCGACCCCGTATTAGCTACAATGATTTCGATACAAAGATAAAAAGAGCAAAGAAATTTCTTAGTATGGGGTTTAAACTGAAAATAACTATTATGTTTCGTGGTCGAGAAATGACCAGACAAGATTTGGGAGAAACATTGTTAGAGAGGATTTTAGAAGCATTATCAGCCGATGCAGAAATGGAAAAAAGATCCAAATTAGAAGGAAACAGATTTGCAATTATTATGAATCCGAAATAAAAAGGAATAACTAATATGCCAAAAATGAAGACAAGAAGAGGAGCTGCAAAAAGGTTTTCTTTAACAAAGAGTGGAAAAGTGAAAAAGAACAAAGCCACTAAAGGACATATGTTAACGAAAAAAACATCTAATAAAAAAAGAGAGCTTCGGCAGGGAAATCTGGTAAGTAAGAATGATAAGAAGCGCGTAAAAAAAATGTTAAGTTCGTAGGAGGAAGAAATGCCACGTGTAAGTAATGCCGTTCCGAGGAAAAAACGACATAAGAAAATGTTAAAACTGGCAAAGGGATATTATGGTGCCAGAAGCCGACTTTATCGTACAGCTAAGAATGCTGTGGAAAGAGGGTGGCTCTACAGTTATCGAGACAGACGCCAGAAAAAACGGAATTTCAGAAGACTTTGGATTGCGAGAATTAATGCTGCTGCAAGGCTAAATGGTTCGACGTATCGAGAGTTTATTGCCAATATGAAAAGTAAGAACATCCTGTTAAATCGAAAAATTTTAGCAGACCTTGCAGTCAACTACCCTGTTGCTTTTACTGAAGTTGTAAAAACAGCAACCAACAAATGATACTTAATTTATACATCAAAATTATTGATTCCAGTTTGTAAAAACTTGCCATTAAAAATTGGTGTGGTAACTGATAAAATCCGTCGATTTATTGGACGGATTTTGTGGTTTTCAGACTTGTGGTGACTTTAACTAATAAAATTACTGAAATCAGGACACTGTTCCAATCTGAGACAAAATCAGTTTTTGTTTCGATTGATTCTATCAATTCATTAAAAACAAAATACTTAGGCAGAAAAGGTATAATTTCCGGATTGTTTCACCAACTGCGTGATGTACCTTCTGGGGATCGTTCCATTACCGGCAAAGAGCTCAATAAACTAAAAGAAGAAATAACCGATGTATTACAGTCCTTTTTATCACAAGTTTCCCGTACCGATATACAACAACACCAAATCTCCGAAGATATACACCTTCCCGGAGATTACATTCGTGTAGGGTCGTTACATCCAATCGAAAAAACAATCCAGGAAGTTAAACGGATATTTTCTTCTATTGGATTTTCTGTAATTTACGGTCCTGAGATCGATGACGAATATCACAATTTTGAAGCTCTAAATCTACCCAAACATCACCCGGCAAGAGATATGCAGGACACTTTTTATGTGTCTAAGGATGTTGTCTTAAGAACACATACATCAAACACACAGATACATGTGATGGAAGAACAGGAACCACCGCTCAGGTTCATTATTCCCGGAAGAGTATACCGTAACGAAGCCATCAGTGTACGGAGTTACTGTTTATTCCATCAAGTAGAAGGATTGTATGTTAACAAACAAGTCTCCTTTGCCGAACTCAAAGGCACACTGGAATATTTTGTAAGGAATTTTTTTGGTGATGATGTGAATGCCCGATTTCGACCAAGCTTTTTCCCTTTTACAGAACCCAGTGCAGAAATGGATATTTCATGTACTTTCTGTAGGGGCGGGGGGTGCTCAACCTGTAAAAAAACAGGCTGGCTGGAAATATTAGGGTGCGGTATGGTGGATCCAGCAGTATTCGAAAAAGTGGGATACGACCCGATAAAATGGAAAGGATATGCTTTCGGGATGGGCATTGAAAGGTTAGCCATGCTTAAGTACCGAATTGATGATATTCGTCTATTTTTTAATGGTGATGTTCGTTTTCTGAGGCAGTTCACATGATCGTAAGTATCGATTGGTTAAAAACATTTGTTGATATAACGGTACCACCGGAAGAATTGGCTGATATTCTAACTAATGGAGGGCTTGAAACGGATGTATTGCCAGGTAGAACTACATTAAATATAGAATTAACGCCCAATCGCCCAGATTGTACCTCTCACAGGGGAATAGCGAGGGAAATCGCTGTTCTGACAGGGGGTTCGTTAAAACCATTTTCAGTAGACCTACAGGAATCAAGCAAAGAATTAACAAGTAATTTTATCTCAATAGAAAATGACGCCCAACGTGAATGTCCTCGGTATGCAGCTCGAATTGTGAGAAATGTTTACATATCATCATCGCCTTCTTGGATTACAAAACGATTAGAGGCATGTGGATTACGAAGCATCAATAATATCGTTGATATTTCAAACTATGTTCTATTTGAATTAGGTCACCCACTCCATACGTTTGATTTGTCGCTGATAGAGGGAAATAAAATTGTCGTTAGAACTGCCGAGGATGGCGAAAATTTTCAAACACTTGATGGGGAAGAACATCAACTTAACAGTGACCACTTACTCATTTGTGATGGAATAAAACCCGTTGCCTTGGCTGGTATTATGGGTGGAGCAAATACTGAAGTAACAGTAGAAACAACAGATGTTTTAATAGAGAGTGCATATTTTGATCCGGTTACCATTAGAAAAGGGGCAAAGGCTCTAAATCTTTCCACTGAGGCATCCAAACGATTTGAAAGGGGGACGGATTACGAAGGATTGATAACTGCACTGGACAGGTGCACTTCTCTAATTGCTGAATTTTCAGGTGGAGAAGTGTTGAAAGGAATCGTTGATGTTTACCCCCAAAAATTCCCGGTGAATAAAGTTACTCTCAGAAAAAAAGAAGCAATATCGATCATCGGGACAGATTTTAGTGATAGTTTCATAGAAAAGACTTTAAATGGATTGGATATAAAATTTTCGACAGTCAACGGGGATTATATCTGCACGCAACCTTCTTTCAGGCCGGATCTTGAAAGAGAGATAGATATAATCGAAGAACTTGCCAGAATCTATGGTTACGGAAAAATCAAACCGGATATTTCCTATCATGGCATTTTGGGGAATAATCTTGAGGATGAAGAAAATCCAATTTCCCAACTGAAGCAATTCTTTGTCTCTCAAGGGTTTCTTGAGGTGGTTTCTAACAGCTTATTAAATAAAAAGGAAGCAAAAGTATTTACAGCTGAGGATATTGTGACATTACAAAATCCGTTATCTCAAGAAATGGCAGCAATGCGCCCATCTTTATTTGCAGGACTCATGAAAGCGGTATCCTATAACTTAAGAAGAGGTGAAAAGGATCTGGCTATATTCGAAGTAGGAAATACATTTTCTAAATCGATATCCTCATTAACTGGAACGGCAGAAAAATTAGAGCTGTCCGGAATTATCTGCGGGAATAAAAGCCCTAAAGAATGGAAAGGACCTGTTTATGAGTTTGACTATTTTTCGATGAAGGGATATATGGATGCGTTGGTTTTATTCCTCAAAGCAGAGGGTACTCAATTTCGACAAATTAAGGATCATCAAATATTTTCCAGCGGACAAATTCTTCTCTCAAATGATGGAAAAGTTTTAGCACATTTTGGCGTTTTCCTTCAATCATTACTTTCGATATATGATATTACTACAGCTGTTTATGGATTTACCGTAAATCTGCCAAACGTATTATACTGGTTATCAAAACCATTATTATTTCAATATTTGTCTATTTATCCAGGTATCGCGAGAGATTTATCGTTCATGATTGATGATGAAATATCAGTGGGTGAAGTCTCAAAAATAATAAATAAAATTGGTGGTCAAATATTAAAACAACTCACATTATACGACCTATACAAGGGTGATCAAGTAGAAAAAGGAAAAAAGAGTGTCACATTTAATCTCTTTTTCCAAGACTCTAAACGAACCTTAACAGATGACGAAGTCGATGTAATACTTAAAACAATTATTTCCGAGACTTCAAAAGAATTAAATGCTAAATTACGATAACATGGAAATACCACTTCCTAACTATCAATCACTAGAAAATAGGATAAAACAGCTTGCTGACGAGTTAAAGAGACTGCGCGAATACGCAAGGAAATCAAATAGTGTTGAAAGTACTATCTCCAATACTGCTAAGGCATCGATTGAAGTTAAAATAAAAAATATTATTGAATTATTAGAAGAATTTGAATCTACGTATTTATAAATAGAAATGGGAGAAAATAGGTATGGAAGAAAATTCAGATAATCTTGTTCGAGTCTCTATTTTTGGTCAAGACTATACCGTAAAGGCCAAAGCAGATACAAATTACATAGCTGACGTAGCACAATATGTAGATAAAAAGATGAGAGAAGTAGAGGAAGGGTTACCTTCTGTCCAATCAGGCATGCGAATTGCAATACTGGCTGCTATGAGCATTACGGATGATTTATTTTCTGTGAAACAGGAAAAAGAAAATGTCGTCACCCAAGTGGAGGACAAAGCAGTATCCCTGATTGAATTGATAGATGAAGCTATTGTCTCTTGACAAGAAACACACAACATGAAATAGCTTGCCATGAGCAAATTTCTGCCATGGCTTTTTTGTTGAAAATCGATTTTCTGTGACGTTTCTACTACCTGCCAGCCACCCACAGAGTGGGGCAGGCTGGGGATCAGGCTGGCGGGAGAGGCATGAATTACGTTTCCCTGTACAGTCCACTCCGCTCCTTACAGGTCAGGCACGAACCACGTCTTTACTCCTCACAATTTTCATGCACCTCAGTTCATCCGTTAGTATTTAAAACAGAGCCAAAATAATGAATCCTTAACCAACGAGGTTTAATGTGAATATTGATACAAAAATATTGTCAGGAAAAGAAGTTGCCACATTTGTCTACAGAAATTTAGAAGCAAAAATTGGTGATTTGAAGAAGGAGGATGTAATTCCTGGACTTGCAGCAGTATTGGTGGGTGAAGATCCTGGTTCTAAGGTTTATGTAAGAAGTAAAACACGTAGATTCAATAAATTAGGTTTATTATCTGAAACATTTCTCTTTCCAGCAGACATTGATGAAGGTTCACTAATTCACGAAATCCAAATGCTGAATGAAAACTCAAATTTCCATGGTATTCTGGTTCAACTTCCATTACCCAAACATTTAAATGAAAAAAAAGTCCTTCACGAAGTACTACCACAAAAGGATGTGGATGGATTTCATACTGAAAATCTTGGATTACTAACTGCAGGATATCCACGATATGTCCCGTGTACACCCAAGGGAATTTTGGAGATTTTGAAATATTATGAAATTCTCATAGAAGGGAAACATGTGGTTATAGTGGGGAGGAGCAATATTGTAGGACGTCCCCTATCGATACTATTAGGATTAAAACGCAAATTCGGAAACGCCACGGTAACTGTCTGTCATTCACGAACGCCAGATATTTCTGAGCATACAAAACGGGCTGATATCATCATCGCGGCCGTTGGAGTTCCCCAAATGATTGGCGCTGATATGATCAAAGAAGGTTCGACACTCATCGATGTGGGTATTAACAGGGTCAAAGACGATTCAGAAAACGGGTACCACTTGGTAGGCGATGTGGATTTTCAGTCTGTTTTAGGAAAAGCTGGCGCTGTCACTCCGGTTCCAGGGGGTGTGGGACCTATGACGATTGCAATGTTGGTGGCAAATACTGTTGAAGCAGCTTCGAGAACGATATAAGATGGTTGAACATTTTCAATTATCTATTATCCCTATTCAATTCTTAAATTATAGCATGCGCCTGTAGCTTCCTGATATACATCGGGACAGGCAGTTTAAACTTTGCTATAGGCGGCTTTAGAATAAATTGCGCCCGTAGCTCAGTTGGATAGAGCGCATGCCTCCGGAGCATGAAGTCGCAGGTTCGAATCCTGTCGGGCGTACTTTTCTACGTTTCACTTCGTGAAGCAAGCATTAATATAAAAATGACCGTAATCATCGAACATAACCATCGTAACGATATATTCCTAGTGACCCAGTGTAGATGAAAGTATAGATGGATCCTGTTGGGCGTGCATTGATGAAACTTACCATTCTCGGAAGCGGCACACTAATTCCATTCCCTAACCGGGGGAATAGCGGATATTTCCTTCAAACCGGAAAGCACACAATTCTCATCGATGGGGGATCAGGTGCCTTGCGGCGAATAGCGGACTACCATCTGGATTACAAAAATATTGACACGATTTGTTATACACATTTACATCCTGATCATATCATAGACCTCATTCCATTATTGTTTGCATATAAACATGATCCCAGTGTGGACATGCCGAAAAGCCTTAAAATTATTGGACCTAGGGGATTTCAAACTTATTTTAATCAAATTATGGATATTTATGGTAAATGGGGTTTATCGGAGGGACTCAATATCAAAATCGAGGAAGTATTTCGAGATGAAATTGAGCTCGAGGGGCTTGATATTATTTGCAATCATACAGAACATACGGAGTATAGCGTTACTTATCTATTTACAGAAAATAGTGGAAATAGCCTATTTTATTCGGGAGATACGGATTATTGTGAAGAATTGGTACAGAGTGCAAAAAATGTAGATGTATTGATGTTGGAATGTTCATTTCCGGACGAACGAAAACGACTAGGACATCTAACACCATCAGAATGTGGAAAAATCGCCGCGGAAACGAAATGCGGTCGTCTTATTCTGACCCATTTTTATCCGGAAGTATTAGAGATAGACATCCTTTCAACAGTATCGAAATACTATTCTGGCATGGTTGACTTAGCTTACGATGGGATGGAGGTTTTCATTGATGCTTAAAATGTTGTTCAATAGATTTTTTCTCTCAAAAAGATTTAAATCAATAAAGTGAAATTGTCTCTGTGTCAAAAATAAGAGTAGTTATATATCTATTCATTACTACAGTATTAGTTGGAACTATTGGATTTAAGGTTGTTGGGGGTGAATCATGGTCGATTCTAGACAGTTTGTATATGACAGTCATTACATTGTCCACTGTTGGATTTCAAGAAGTACATAATTTAGAACCTGGTGGGAAAATATGGACAATCATTGTCATCTCATTAGGGATAGGTATCGTTGCATTTGCAGTCAGTCAAGCAACGGAATAATTCCAAAATTTTGGTCGACTTAGGAGGCGAAAAATGATTAAAAAACTATCCGGATTAAAGGATCACTTTATAGTTTGCGGTTATGGTCGTATGGGAAAAGTTATTTGTAAAGAACTTCAAAATGAAAAGTTACTATTTGTGGTTATTGAAAACGTCCTAGAAAAATTCCCAATATTGAGGATAAGGGTTATCTTATTGTAAAAGGGGATGCTACATTAGATGAAACATTAGAATTAGCTCAAATTAAAAAAGCAAAAGGTTTGGCAGTCGTGTTTAGCCATGATACGGATAATTTATTTGTGACAATGACCGCCAAGACGATGAATCAAGAACTATTCATCATCAGTAGGTACAGTGAAGTTGGAAATGCTGTTAAATTTGTTCGTGCAGGCGCTAAAAAGGTTGTAAATCCTTATGAAGCAGGAGGACATAAAATATCTCAATTATTAATTGCGCCTTATATTGAAGACTCTATGGAAATAAAAACTCCAAGTCGAACCCTCGATCTATTGATGGAAGAAATAAAAATAGAGAATTGTACTAAATATGAACAAGTCCCAATAAAATTATCTCGTATACGTGAAGATTTCCAACTTCTGATTGCTGGAATTGTTCACGGAGATGATGAGATTACTTTTAATCCCGATCCGGAAACAAAACTAAATTGTAGCCAAACCCTTATGTTAATAGGGGAAAAGAAAAGCCTGCGAAAATTCAAGGATTATGGTAGAAGAGGAACAAACTTAACCTTTCTTGAGTAAATTAATAATTTCGCATAATAGATATTATGTCTTTATCAACTTTTTATTCTGTTTTCTTCTGATTACCTAATTCTTCCATTCAAAATCGCAGATTAAAATCTATAGATTAAATAAAGTATTACTTTTACTTATACAACGAAATTCACGAGTTTATTTTTAATTATAATTATTTTTTTCATTTCACGATTACCAATATGTATTTTCACATTTTCAATTTCCATCGCTGCTTTTTTTACCTCATTATCATTACTATCGATCTCCATTTGAAAATTCCCACGTAATTTTCCATTAACCTGTACGGCAATTGTAACCATTTCTTCAACAATCAAGTTTTGGTCATAAGTAGGCCATTGCTCAAATGTTATCGTGTTAGTATGTCCTATAATTTCCCACAATTCTTCACATATATGAGGTGCAAATGGATAGAGTATTTTGACAAATGATTCTGCAGCCTGCTTTGGAATCTCTCCATGTTTACTGAATTCATTTGTAAAAACCATCATCTGACTTATGGCAGTATTCAGATCAAGTGTCTCAATATCTTCGCTTACTTTTTTAATGGTAGAATGAAGTATGCGTAGTTGTTCTGTATCAATCTCAATGTCTACGATATCTGAATTGGTGATCATTCGCCATACTTTTTTTAGGAATCTGTCTATACCAACAATCCCTTTTGTATCCCACGAAGCTGCCTGGTCAAAGGGACCGATGAACATTTCATATAGCCGAAAAACATCTGCTCCATATTTTTCTACGACGTCATCAGGATTGATAATATTCCCTCGGGATTTTGACATCTTTTCCCCGCCTTCGCCAAGTACCATGCCATGTGAAGTGCGTTTTAGATAGGGTTCACTCGTCGGGATTAACCCACAATCGTAGAGAAATTTGCTCCAAAAACGGGAATATAATAGATGGAGAGTTGTGTGCTCCATACCTCCGTTGTACCAATTTACAGGCATCCAATATTCCAGCTTTTTCCTGTCTGCCAATACTGAATCATTTGTCGGGTCGATGTACCGGAGGAAATACCAGGATGATCCAGCCCAATTCGGCATTGTATCGGTTTCTCTTTTTGCAGTCTTTCCACATTTAGGACAGATAGTATTCACCCAATCCGTGACTGCAGCAAGCGGGGATTCACCGGTATTACTGGGTTCATATTTCTCAACATCCGGCAATAACACCGGGAGGTCTTTTTCAGGGACTGTAACCCAACCGCAATCAATGCAATGAACCATGGGGATCGGTTCTCCCCAATACCTTTGCCTCGAAAACACCCAGTCGCGTAGTTTATAGTTCACTGCATACTTACCTATCCCCTTCTCTTCCAGCCAGTCAGTTGTCCTCTTTTTTGCATCTTCTACACTCATTCCGTTTATATCCAAGCCATTGTCATTGGAAGAATTAATAGTTGTTCCTTCAAGTTGCCAGCAAGCGTTTCCTGAAAGAACAGCTTCGACAGAGACTCCTTCTTTTTCAGCAAGTTCAGTATCCGGTCGATTGATGCATCGAATGGTCAGTCCAAACTTTGTGGCAAATTCAAAGTCACGAGTGTCATGAGCCGGAACTGCCATAATCGCTCCGGAACCATAACTGCTGAGAACATAATCTGCAATCCAAATAGGGATTTTTTCGTTATTTACGGGGTTTTCAGCGTATGCACCGGTAAAAACTCCAGTCTTCTCAGTGCTCAATTCAGTCCGTTCAAGATCACTTTTCTTCACGGCATATTTACGATAGTTTTCTACAACGGTTTTGTAATCTTGACTTGTAATTTTATCGATCAACTCATGTTCAGGTGCAAGAACCATATAGGTTGCACCGAATAATGTATCAGGACGAGTTGTATAAACGGTTATCTTTTCGTCCAGGTCGCTGACCTTAAAGTCTACCATGGCGCCCTCCGATCGACCAATCCAGTTTATCTGTTGTAGTTTGATTTTATTCAAATAATCCACAGAATCGAGGTCATCTATCAGTCTATCTGCGTATTTTGTTATACGAAGCATCCACTGTTCTACCTGTCGTTTCTCCACATCGTTACCACAACGTTCACAGCGCCCATCGATAACTTCTTCATTTGCGAGCCCTGTCTTACAGGATAGGCACCAGTTGATGGGTTTCTTGTCTTTGTATGCCAACCCTTTCTTAAAAAGTTGTGTAAAAATCCATTGTGTCCACTTGTAATATTTTGGGTCTGTTGTTGAAAACACCCTATCCCAGTCAAAAGAAAAACCAAGGGATTTCAACTGTCTAGTAAACTTCTCAATATTTTTTTGAGTGATGATACTCGGATGAATACCCGTTTTTATGGCATAATTTTCCGATGGTAACCCAAAACTGTCAAAGCCCATGGGAAAAAGAACGTTATAGCCTTCCATCCTCTTTTTCCGTGATAGAATGTCCAGTGCTGTATAAGACCGAGGGTGTCCCACATGTAAGCCATCTCCGGATGGATATGGAAACTCTACGAGGCAGTAGAATTTTTTCTTGTCCGAAAAGTCAATCGCCTTGAAAGTTTTATTTTTCTCCCAATACACCTGCCATTTTTTATCGATTTCTTTATGATTATATGGAGATGTCATCTTGTTTAAATCTAATGAATTATTGATAAATGAAGCGATATTATAATTATGGTTTAGGTAAAGAATTAAAGATTTTCTGGATTTTCTATTATCAGGGCAAAAGGATTCATTACCAGTCGTGCTAATAAATCTTTCTGAATCATAAACCTTTTATATCCACGTCAGGAAAAGCTTGGCGAAACAATTGGTCTCCAATTGCCAGACGAAGAGTGGTTAGTCACACCATATTATCATTATATTCCGGATGTCGATGTCGGACTCCGGATTCTACGGTTGCTCTAAGCCCATCACTCATTTCAATAGCCATTTTGGCACGTTCTTCCATACCTAACTTGCGCAAAATCAAGAACTGGATACGAGCAGCTTCCAGTGTCGTATCCTTTGGAACTATATTCGAATTCATGTCTATCCTTCAACCAATGCTAATGATTCGATGTAATGGCAGATAACGTTCGTGGGCTTTGTGTAGTCCCAGTTGTCGGATTTGGGTATACCCTTCAACTTCACTCAGGGTAAACTCCGAGAGTTGCAAAGCCCGTGTTATGTAAAGTTAAGCTTTCAATCAACCTGTTCTAATCCTAGCTCGACCGAGTTCTACAATTGCCAGTTTTCCTGGCATCTGAGCAACCAGATCCCCCTGCTGCAGAAAGCTCTCCAATAGATTTAGAATGAAAGAGGCAGTTGCTATTCTGGGGAGCTTGAGTATTACCAATCCCGCATAATCTCCTGGTGGGTAGTTACGAATATCTGAAAAATCAAAATCACCCGTCACAAGACATAAACCTTTACTCTGAGCTTAAGCTGCAATCTGAGAATCTTTTGCTCCCCGAAGGTCAATGTCCCGTACGTTAACTACTTCGTGCTTATACTTCCTTATCAGGTCGTCTGTTGAACGAGGAAGATCCTCATCAACTAAAAAACGGATAGCTCTATCCTGATAAGACTGGTAGTGAGTGAGATTCTTCTGCTTCGATTAACTCAGTGGCGTAGTTGAGAGCAGCCTGAATATCCTCTTCAGTTACTTCATACTCTCGAATGATCTCATTCTTCGTCATGCCACCAGCAAGTCCACCAACAATGCGTGTGATGGGAACCCGTGTCCCACGGATTACCGGTTTGCCATGCTGGATCTCTGGATCTATGATGATTCGTTCATTCATCTCTGCATCTCCTTTCTTTGTGTGATAATACTGGGATGTATTCCGGTTTTTATGGCATAATTTTCCGAGGGTAACCCAAAACTGTCAAAGCCCATGGGAAAAAGAACGTTATAGCCTTCCATCCTCTTTTTCCGTGATAGAATGTCCAGTGCGGTATAAGATCGCGGGTGTCCCACATGTAAGCCGTCTCCGGATGGATATGGAAATTCTACGAGGCAGTAGAATTTTTTCTTGTCCGAAAAGTCAACCGCCTTGAAAGTTTTGTTTTTCTCCCAATACGCTTGCCATTTTTTATCGATTTCTTTATGATTATATTGAGATGTCATCTTGTTTAAATCTAATGAATTATTGATAAATGAAGCGATATTAAAATAATGGTTATGGCGAAGAATTAAAGATTTTCTGAATTTTCTATTATCAGGACGGGATGATATACTAATTGCCGTTAGACAGATAACCGAATCTTCTGCTCACCAGCCCAAAAGTTTATGTGTTCGGACTTCAATAATCTCTTATTAATCATAACTATCAAGCATCTATAAACTTGTGAAGCAAGTTTAGTGAATTGAAACATAATTGTAAATACTTTGTTATATGCCTTTCCCATGCCTTTCATTTTATAATCTCTGACCAGAGTTTATGCCTTAACATTTCTCTGGTTTTGGTGCTCACGATGGATTCAAGATAAGAGTTGATGATGTTGTCAATCCTTGTTTTTACTACTTCTAACTCTGAAAGAATGCCATTTAAGTAATCCTCATTCTTAGGAACTTTCACTTTTTCTAGCCCTGCCTCAAGAAAGACCTTTAGATAGTGAGCTATATCCTCAGTGTGACATTCAATATATTGTTTGCGTGAAGAAAGTTGCCAGCCAAACAAGTGTTGCTCAATTTTTATAACACCAGATACTTTGGGAAGAGTCTTTGTCAAGAGTGATTTTTGGCTGAGTACCTTCTCTCTATAGAATTTGCCAAGTGTCTCCTCACCTACGTTGTCCATCACGGTTTTAACAAAAGCATCTACATCAATACCTTCCTGTGTCTTCTTCTTTTTCCCAAAACTCTTTGCCTTCTCAATCCTGGATTTGACCAAATCTATTACCGCTCGGTAAACCTCAAGTTGTTCATCATCTGTGAGTCCTAAGATTTCTCCCATAATTAGTTTGTCCAGTTCCCTGCGGTCAGGCTTTATTTTGTTAAGGGAGACTTCTTCAGGAGTGGATGCACTGAGTTCGTCAAAAATTGAGAGAGTAATGATACGTTGGCTAAACTTTTTAAATACTTCCTCAATCTTTTTAACATTTGCCTTTGAGAGTTCTGCAAAATTCAATATTGGGAATTTCTCAATATCTATTCCTTCCGTTTTTAAGGAACCCTGACCTAAATTGACACGTCCCCATAGTTCTCTAAAGATTCCAAATATAGTGCAATTTAGTTGCCCAGAAATCACTATACTAAAGTCGCGTGACTTTGGTAAAATCTCAAATAAATTATGGTCAACAAAAACCCCTTCTCCGTTCCAGGGGGCCTTTAAGCGTTCGAAGTGTATCATTTCCCAAAGGATGGTTCCTGGGTGTCTAATTCCCAAATCATACCATCTTTTCCTACTTGCACAGGTTGGTCTTTTATCAAAGCCCTTGCGTTCGCCTTCCTTGATATATTTCAAGACATTGGTGCCTTTTAGGTACTTCCTGTCTTTGTGAATCATCAGAACCCGAAATTTCAAATCCTTCGGATTGACAACGATAGATTTACATTCCCGTGGTGATTTGATGACATAATTCGGCACCCAGTTCCCTTTCTCATCCTTATGCATCCAGAACTCTTTTTCAATTCCTCTTCTCTTTATCTCCTCCTCATCTAAGTAAAAGAACTCATTGACACCAGTTTTAATACCAAATCGAACATCTGCAATCTGTTTCAACGGCACAAGCTTGCCCTTGCATTTTTCTAGAATCTTGAAGAAAATCTCTGGTGCTCTCAAATATTTGCCCCATTTTGCTCCGACATATTTTTTTTCATCAGGGTCAAATCCTTCGTCCCACAGTTCTTTCTGGCTTTTGGGTAAGATTTTCAATTCTTCGTTCTCATAAAAATCGTTGTGAGCGAGGATGGTCTTTTTCAGTTTGTCTATGGCGTCGAGTCTTTCCTTCTGCTTTTCCCACATATCCTGGGCAGGCGGTATGAAGTGGCGTAAAGGCTTTTTGAGATAGACAAATCTGAGTAGGTTTTCGTCTCGCTCCTTTTTATTCTTGCACTTTTTAAGGATAATTATACAGGTGTTGATGTCCGCCTCTTCAAACCAACGCTCTACTTTCGATTCAATGACGGCAACGATTTTGTAATTCTTCAGGAAGAATTCCTGAAACCCTTTGCCGTAATCCACATCCATCCAAGAATTCGAGACAATAAAACCAAAAAATCCACCTTCTTTCAAAAACTTAGTCCCGTGTACAAAGAAGTAGGCGTGGATACCTGCCCGTTTTCCAATCTCAGCAATCTTTTTACCGCCCAAATCTAAAAGTGCTTTTTTAATAAGTTTCTTCTTGTATTCAGCATCCTTGGGGGAAATTTCACTGATCTCTTCCTGCCGCGTGTAAGGAGGATTGCCCACTATGGCATCAAACCAACGGGGATAGGTTACTTCTCTCTCCTGAAGTCCAAGGGTTTTTGCTCTGACTTTTCGCCACTTCTCAGGATCAAAACCTTCGTCTCCCACAAGAAGGGAGAAGAAATCCTCCTGAAGTATATTCGGATAATTCTTATCAACTCCAAGATCATTAATGGCAAGATTAATCGTTGCAAGGTGAGCAGGGAATTTGGCAATGTCATTTCCCCAGAGGGTTTCCAGAATACGTTCATGTTCCAACCGTTGATTCATAAGTTTTTTATGCTGATAAGCTCTGACAAGAAATGTCCCGGCACCGCATGCTGGGTCAAGGATCTTGCTGTCTTCATGGTATAAACAAAATCTTAGGATTAAATCTACAACATCAGGGCTTGTGAAATACTGACCTAAATTGTGTCGCTCATTCTGCGGTATAAGACGTTCAAAGATTCTGCCGATCACATCATAGCCAAGCTTGGAAAAGTCGTATCTTTGAAGGACCTTCACTAATTCTTTTATCTCTTTGATAACTTCTTTTGCCTCAGGGAAAGCAATAGTATCTATGAAGTCTGTGGTGTAGATCGTCTCGTAGTCAACTTTCAGGACTTCGTCAAAGAAACTTTGAAGAATTTTCCGAAGTTGCGAACCTTTAAGCAAGCCCTCTGGTAGTTCAAGAGGGGCAAGTTCCTGAGGTCTTTTCGCCTGTAGAAGGTTATAGAAGAGAATCTTGTTGACAAAGAGATAAGCAGTCTGTCTTGCCACCTTATCAAAGTCCTGAGGCTGCCAGGCAAAACTCCAGCCTTGATCTACAAACCAGTATTTCAGTTTCTTAGCAAAAGAAGGATCCTTGTGGCATTGGTCATCAATAATCCTTCTGTAGTAGGTAGAGAGAACCCTTATCTTCTCCTGAAGCCTGAAGATTAAAAATTCATCTATTGCCTGCTTGGGCTCGGCCTCTTTGCCAGAATAGACGGAATAGAGTTTGGTTAGAAAATCTTCCAGCCCCCTCTTTATGGTCTCACTGTATCTTGTCTGTTCAATATAATCAAGGTCTTCGAGTTCTGAGAGGGTGTATTTTTCAACGATTTGTTCTTCTTCTGGTTTCAGGGCATTGACCTTTTCCGTGTTATACCATATTAGTTTTTTGAAGTTGGTGAGAGCAAAGTATTTTGCCTTTCGCTTACTTGCCTTTTCTCTAGCAGGTTCTTTTAAATCTTTTTCGTCAAAAACATCGTAATATGGTTGCTTCGCCTCGATGACACAGAGGATGTTCTGACTTCTCCTTGATTCATAAATAACGGTATCCGGCATCTTCCTATCATCACCAATAGTTTCGACATCGGGTGAGCCAAGATCGAGATTCTTATTCTCAATAATCTCCCTCATCCAGTGCATCAGGATGGCTACCCCCGTTCGTTCTGTCTTGTGAGCACTCGTCCCAAAGGGGCTTGGAATTCTTGTCGGTTTCGATTTGATTTTACTTCTCATTTTCTTCGGATAAAACCTCATTCACAATTCTTAGGGCAATTTCAAAAGCAGAGGCAATTCTTATGATTTTGACATCACCAAGACCCTCGAACTTAAGGAATCTTTCCAACGGCTGATTCGCCATTCCTTTGAAGGAACCAAACTTTGCAAGAATTTCTTCGGCAATTTTTTCGGCTGGTTTTCCTTTGATGCCTGTAGAAATTAGAATTGAAAGCAATTCAACATCTGAAAGGTTCTCCGAACCAAGCTCCCTGAGTTTACCACCGGGATGGTGCCATTTCTGAGGGTCAGAACCTTTAATTTGCTGTTCGGTGCTATTTCTCATGAAATATCCTTATTCTTTTTCAGTTATTGCATATAAAGTTCCGAGCGCATCTGAAAGTCCAGCCAATAGGCTGGATTTTGGCGAAGTGCCAAAGGCACTAAGCCATATACGTTCTTGTAGTCGACTTGGTAATCATTCCTTCAAATTTGGCGCTATATATTTCAATATTATTTCTCTAAGATAGTCACAATTTCCTTTTGATGATTTAAACTCACAATCTATTTTAGTATCTAAGAAAAATTTTAAATGAAGTCTTGATTTTTCTGTTGCTTTTTTGAAATCATAATCCTGTTTTTGGATAGTCCAATAATATACTCTTTTCTTTGTTGGGGTTATATCAAAGTCATCCTTTGTTATAAATTGCTTTGCTTCCATGCAGTATTTCTTAGAAAAAAACCAAATATTTTCATACTCTCTTGATCCATCTTCTTTCATATAATCTGTTATAAAGATACCTGTAATTTCATCGGGGCATATTTCTTGAAAAAATTTATGGATCGTCTCAATTTTTTCGCGAAGAGCCTTTGTTATATCTATAGATCCCAGATATTTTATGAATTCTTCTCTCATGTTATCGTCTCCTTTTGCTTTTCTCTGATTTCCATAATCATGCCTTCTACATAATGCAGTATATGTCCTAAATAATTTGCTACAAACTCATCGCTTTTATAATTCCATTGCCACTTTATACCTTCTTCGTTAACTATTCTTTTTCTCCTGTCTTCATAGTATTTGTGTAACAATTTTCGAATGATTTCCTGTAGCTGTGTCGTTATTTGAATCTCAATTGAAACATAAACCTTTTCTGTGTCCCAAGTAACTTTTGGAATTTCAAATTCTTGTCTTGTATACAGGTGTGCAGCATAATACCCTTCTTCTGTGGCCTCAAGAAAAACTCTAAACTCCATACTGTGTTTCTCGCAAATAGATTTTACTTTACTTATTATAAACTCAACCCCATCTAAGTACTTAACTTCAAACAATGTTCTTATAATATCATTTATCTTAGAATACCAGTTATTAGGAAGCACCCATCGACCTTCAGGCTCATCAGGCCAACGTTTATTCTCTATAATATTTTTTCTAAATGTTTTCAATAAAAACGAGTCAAAACTCTTTATATGCAATTCTGGTTCAAAGCCAGATGTCAGTAAATGGTATCCTGTTTTTGTTAAGTATTCACCGTCATACTCTCTAAGATTCTCAGTTAGTTTAATCCAAAAATCTGATTTTTCGAAATCCGGTTTGATTCTACTTGTTACAGAATTATAATATGTCTCAGTCCTGTCTGAAATCTCAATTCTATGTTTCTCTTTTAACCATTTTTTATATTCATAAATATCTTTTGGCTTTTTATTATTCATATTTCCAACTTTATAACATTCCGATATCGCCTAAGTTATATCCGACAAATGTCGGATATAACTCTCCACGGGATCCTTCGGATAATTTCGGCTTGCTTATGTTACCGATCACATTTACATTTGTCATCTAAATAGAGTAATTCTTTCCTACCGATGATATTTGAAAATTACAAAGAATATAGGGTTAAATTTATAAAAATATGATTACTGAATTTTCCACAGACATGTACGGAAAAAACTTATCCATACGGAATATCGGCAGGTTAAAAACTGGTTATACAATGAAAGTAGATAGTTATGAATAATAAATTATATTTGTTTTTTCAAGTTATAATCATATTGATATTTCTGCAATTATTCTCCTGTAATATAAATTCCACTAATTCAGAAACTGATTATTGGGCTACAAAAATAATACTGAATTCAACAAATTTTATTTATGATTCAGAAATGCTTCCGACAGTATTCCTGGTTAATCAATCAGATAAGAGTCTCTATGTACCATTGGTTTCCTATATTGTTTTTGAAGAAAAGGATAGTAAAAACTGGATAAACCCAATTGTCTGGTTTAACCAAGATGGGATTGGCAACACAATAGAAATAGTGCCAGGGGATACATTGGGTCCTGATGATCTACGTTATGGGTATATAAATCCTTCTATCCTGCCGAATGAATTTCGTTTCAGATATAGTATATACACAGATAAAGATCGTATGAATCCACTACCAGAAAAAGAAATAGTATCAGCATCATTTTCAGTATCACAATAACTACTATTGTATAACAAACCGCTCAACCAGACGCCCAAAGGAATGAGCATAATTTTGGGTTTGAGTGCTCCGCTTTCTTTACAAACAGTGTTTGTGTTGCACTTAATAGTTGAATTCAAGTATTAATTTCTTCTATCACCTATTGAATTAGTAGTATTTATCGATAATCTCCTGTCTACGAAAACAGTCAACAGAATGATCGTTGACCATCCCTGTCGCTTGCATATGAGCATAGCAGATAGTAGAACCGACAAATTTAAAACCTCTACTCCGCAAGTCTTTACTTAATTTATCTGATTCGGGGCTGGTAGCTTTGTAATCATTCAATGATCTTATCTTATTTACAATGGGTCTACCCTTCACGAATTGCCAGATAAAAGTGTCAAAGCTTCCGAATTCCTTCTGAATTTCAAGATATTTCTGTGCATTATTAATGGCGGATCGTATTTTCAACCGATTTCGGATTATACCGGGATTCCCAAGTAACGACTTAATTTTTATCTCGTCATAATCGGCAACTTTTTCCGGATCAAAACCGTCGAAGGCAATTCGATAATTCTCTCGTTTCCGAAGGACTGTATACCAGCTTAATCCTGCTTGGGCTGCCTCCAGAACAAGAAACTCAAAAATAAGCTGATCATTGTGGACAGGAACGCCCCACTCACGATCGTGGTAAGCGACATAATCTGTTTTGTCCATTTCTACCCAGGGACAGCGAGAAAGAACATCTATTTCTGATTTGATTATTTTCTTAGCCAAGTATAAAAGTTTCTCAATTATTACGCTCGGAATTTAAATGTAAATTCTAAATCATAATAAGATTCTGAGATGAGCATTATTTGATAGATAATAAGTTACTCAAGTTTCGCACATCATAAGTCTATGATAATCAGATACACAATCAATAGCTCAGCCCCGAAGTTTCGGCTTGCTCATGTTACCGTTCACATTTACATTTGTCATCGAAATGGAGTAATTCTTTCCTACCGATGATATTTGGAAATTACAAAGATTATAGGGTTAAATTTAAAAAAAATGATGCCTGTATTTTCTACAGATATGCACGGGAAAGACTTATTTGTACGGAATTTTATCTGGTTAAAAACTGGATAGGTAGTGAAATATTAATTAGAAAATTGAGGTGTCTATGTTTATTGCCATGAATCGATTCAAAATTGCCACGGGAAGTGAAAATGAATTCATAGATATATGGAAAAAGAGGGAAACTTATTTGGACAATGTTCCTGGTTTTAAGGAATTCCATTTGCTTCAAGGCCCAAGTCATGATGACTATACGCTATTTGCTTCACACTCAGTCTGGGAGTCTAGAGAAGCATTTGAAACTTGGACAAAGTCGGAAGCATTCAGAAAAGCTCATACCACCGCGGGAGGTGCCAAAGGCATCTATCTCGGTCCACCACAGTTTGAAGGGTTTGATGAAGTTATTTAGCTTTAGGTTACAAATAAAGAAAAAATGCCTAACAAAAAAATGCAACAGACGGGTTTAAGCGTGGTTACACTTCGTTCCGCCCTCCTTAAACCAGCCGCTGATTGTAGGCGTTAGATGAAAAAAAGAATAAATTGAGGTGTATGATGAATAGACAACTAACTGTGATTATTGAGCGAGAAGGTAATGGATATGTATCTCTATGTCCAGAAGTAGACGTAGCAAGTCAAGGGGATACCATTGACGAAGCAAAAAGGAATTTACGTGATGCACTTGAATTATTCTTTGAAACAGCCTCTCCAGAAGAAATCAAGGGAAGATTCCACGATGAGGTCTATGTTACAAATGTTTCGATAACAGTTGGTTAAGTTATCTATCCTTTCAGGCAGAGAGGTATGTCATATTCTTGAAAGCAACGGTTTTTCCGAAGTAAGAAGGCGGGGAAGCCATATTGTGATGCAACGAACGTTGCCCAATACTACAATTACGGTAATAGTCCCCGATCATAAGGAACTTCGCAGAGGCACATTATTATCTATCATTCGGAAATCAGGTTTGCTGCGAGCCGAGTTTGAATCATAAAAATTCATCTAACAAGTCGCTACACCTGACCCAAAACCCGTGAGGCTTTAATTTGGAGATCATCCTGCAAACAAGGTCTAGTGGCTTATCTACGCTTCACCTGTTTTTTATTTTGGGCAGGTGAGCTTTTTTATTCCACTTTTCCCATTCCCTTCTTCAAACCAATTCTCGAGATCGTTATTCCCCAATCGGTAACTCCACAGGATACTGAGACACGGGGATCACCGACGGAGGGATAGATAATTGAAAGTAACCTCCTCCATTAACTCTTACCTGACAGGACGAACAATACGTAATAGCCAACATGAAGATCAATTTCAACCTGTGCCACTTCTTTCCTATATCCGAACCTTCTTACCCTTTCGGTATATTAAGTGCCAATAACTTCAGAAGTGAAAGATACTCCAATCCTTATCATTCCAATTTTCATTGAGTATAACGAAGGCAGATTGCCTCTGTATAGCATTTTTATTGATCGGTTGGTGAATATTTAAGGATACCTTAATTCATTAAAAAACATTGACTATTTAAATTATGTGGATTATTATAGCTATATATATCCACATACAATAGGAGGTATTTATGAAAACAATTCAGATGACTTTAGATGATGAATTAGTCGATGCTGTTGATAAGATAGTGAAGAAACTGAAAACAAACAGATCTGCATTTACCAGACATGCTTTACGTGAAGCTATAACTAAAGAAAACATTAATCGGCTTGAAGTAAAGCATGCACGAGGATATCAGAATAAGCCTGTGAACAAGACCGAATTCAGTGTTTGGGAATCTGAACAAGAATGGGGTGATTTATGAAACGTGGAGAAATTAGATGGTATAAATTCCACACCCCTGATAAAAAGCGACCAGTTTTACTTTTGACAAGGGATTCCATTTTAGAATATATGGGAGAAGTTACAATAGCACCTATAACCTCAACCATTAGAGATATTCCAAGCGAGGTATTCCTATCGACCCAAGATGGTTTAAAAAAGGATTGTGCGGTCAATTGTGATCACATACAAACTGTTTCAAAAGGTAAAATTGATTCATTAATAGTAACCCTTTCCCAAGAGAAACTTACTAAAGTAAGCGCTGCAATAAATTTTGCTTTAAGCCTTTGAAGAATAAATTTGACAAAGTAAACAGGAAATAACAAATCAATCAACTGGACGTGAAACAGCCAGTATACTTTTCTCCCACAATGTCTCATGGTTTATCAAAGGTAATCTGCATGTTGTTTTGCGCCAGTTATTTCGTTCATTACCCTTCCCCCTTCCCTTCCTCAAACTAATTCTCAAGATTGTGATTTTCCCATCGGTGACCCCACAGGAGATTGAGACACAGGAATCGCTGACGGAGGGATAAATAATTGAAAGTAATCTCTTACCAAACAGGTTGAACAATACGTAACATAGTCATCAGTCACAAGTCCTTGCTTGATTATGTTTCCGGTTTTAGTGGAATGCGTATTGTTCCAAAACATGGAAACATTAAAGTCCGGAAAAGATGTCTGAATTGTGTCAATCAGCAGAATCCTTCGGATAATTTGGGCTTGCTCATGTTACCGTTCACATTTACATTTGTTATCGAGATGGAGTAATTCTTACCTACCGATGATATTTGGAAATTACATAGAATATAGGGTTAAATTTTAAAAAATATGATTCTTGTATTTCCTACATTCATGTACGGGAATAACTAATTCATACGGAATATTGGCAGGTTAAAAACAAGTTAGTGGTATACATAGAATAAAAGAAAGGGTTTAACAATGAGTGCTATGATAAAATACCGTACGCTGATATTTATGATTTCAATTTTAAGTATACTTATATACAATTGTGAAATGATTAAATCTCCTTCTTCAAATAACGATGATGAAATTAATAATAATTATCCTACTATTTTGTATCCATTAACGCCAGAAAAATTGCAACAATTTCAAGAAGAATTTGATGTTTTAAATAGTAATAAAATATGCTCAAGATTGAATGAATATGGGTTAACAGGCCATGATCATTGCTTTAGAAATAATCCCAAAATAAAAATTTCAGATGAGAATATTTCACTAAAATATGCAATAAATACACTTGTAAAAAATAAGAAATTCACAAATGTAACAGACAGTTTATCATTAATAAGCTATGGTTTTACTGTAACCTATGTTAGTGATGATAGCACTCATTGGGGCATTCGATTCGGACCTCAGAAATATCAGGGAATAGAAGTTTTAAACACAAATATTGTAGTTTCTTTATTTGGAGATGGAGTATTTAATATTGATGGTTTTGGGCATGAAAATGTTTATATACCTTCGATTGATAAGATTAGTAAAAATTCAGCAAAGAATAAAGTCGTAGGAAAAGAAATAATTTGGTATGGTTATGGTGGTGAACCTCATGAATTTATTGTATCAGAAAGTTCAGTTGGAGAAACAATTAATAAAGTTATAGTACCATTAGAAATGGAAGAAGTGATTGAATTAAGAGTAACTTGGAAAATTCCTATTAATTTTGGTTCTTTTATTGGATGGCATATTTATTTAGATACTACGACTGGAGAAGAAATAACAATTATTCAGGAATTTCGAACATAAAAGAAACACTTAAACGGCTAACAATTTCATTCACCTGACGGTTAGAGCTGTTGACTTTTGATGATTTTGGAGACTTCACAATGCATTATTTAAAAAACATAAGTATAATCGTAATCCATCCACCGCAGGTGATGATTGGCAATCCCTTCCCCCTTCCCTTCTTCAAACTAATTCTCGAGAACGTGATTTTCCCATCAGTAACTCCACAGGAGATTGAGACACAGGGATCACCGATGGAGGGGTAGATAATTGAAACTTAAATTGAACGATTCTTTTTTTACGATCGTTGATAAATCAATATTTTCATCAAACTTATTGGGTGATGGAAGGGAAAATAAACTCTCTTCACAAACAAGATGTTTATGCTACAGGAATCGCTCAATTTAGGTGAAAGTAATCTCCTCCATTAACTCTTACCTGACAGGTTGAACTATAAGTAACATAGTCAACAGTCAGGGACGTGTCCGCCAACTGGCTGATGGCTGTTCTATGGTAAACAAGTAACTGTCAGACTGATTTAGACAATTGTTAAAATTCCTTAATTTGTATTATATTATTCATACAAAAAGATAACAGAGCCATGTACATTTCAAATAAAAGTATAACATCGAATAAAACATTGCTGATCACACTGGCAACTTTTTTATCCGTCAATCTTTATGCCCAAGAATCCGATGACTCTTTTCCGGATATAAAACCAATAAATACAATTGAGATCTATCGATCTGCTCATGAAACAGCAATTCAGGACGGTGAAATTAATAAAAATGAGGAGGCTATCCTCAATACTCTCCAAACTTCTCTCAACCTCTCTAATGAAGAGATTGCTTCATTAATAGGTGTGCTTCTACCAGAGCAGCCCATACGACTCGACCAATCCGGACGTTGGCCTCTGGTGCTGCAAAATATGGTATACGCCGGTGGCATATATGGGTGGATGATCCCTTATGTATTGGATGTTAAAGATTTCAAATGGTACATAGGCAGCGAGATGATGTCCCTTGGATTTTCTTACTACCTCACATACAAATACACAAAGAACATGGTGATTCCTCATGCCAGGGCTCAGATGATGCGGGCGGGATCTGCAGTTGGCCTTGTTTATGGAAGGGGTATAAATAATCTATTGGGATTGGGTTTTGACTTATTTGAGGAAAATTCTGGCGATTCAAAATTAGGAGCGCTAATCTTGATGGCATCGATCCCTGCGGGTATCTACGTAGGTGATAAATTATATCAGAGATTGGATCCTTCACATGGACAGGCATGGTCACTAACACTATGGGGAGAAATAGGGTCGTGGACGATGAGAGCGTTACACCTCATTCTTGAGTCCGAACCTAAAAAATCGTACAAATGGGAATACGAGCGCTATGAAGAAGGTGAATGGTATATCGATGAAGAAGCATATAATAGGGATCGTAAAAAACACAAAAATTGGGTGAAAAAACACAGGGTCTTTGATATGGCAGGATATCCCCTTGGAATTTATACTGCTCGCAGATTTTTCAAAGATAGACAGTACACATTTGGCGACGCCTTCATGCTGATGCAGGGAAGAAGTTTAGGCTGGCTCTACGCAATCATGATAGGAGATATACTTGATTTAGAATTTGAAGATACAGGTGGTCGATTACTGAGGATGGGAGGCACAATTGGTGGTACCCTTCTAACGGATCGATTTATTAAGAGTCGAGATTATACGTTCGGGCAGTCTGTACTTAATTTGTTGGGAATTGGTTCCGGAATTGCTTTTGCAGCTGGATTAGCAATAATCATGGAAGTTGATGATTTCAAACCAGTTGAAGTCATGATGATGACTGGTGGTATTGCAGGTCTCTATTTATCAAATTCCATTCTAGAGGTAAAATCAGAATCCGGTTTTTCTTCAAATACAAATAAACCGTCATTTTCTATTGTCCCTTCATTTAGGGTATTGCCAAAGGTCCAAAAACAAAGAAACAAACTTACGCTTGCACCAATGATTACTATTAACGTCAATTTTTAACCACAATACGAAATATGTATAATCAAACCGTTGAACAATTAGGATTTTTAAAGAGGTATTAATGTGAAAAATATACAATCCCCACCCATTACTCACTTCTCCTGGGCTCACATTACAGTGAATGATAATCAAACTTTTAAAGACGCTAAGGTTTATCCCGGTGGAGCAAGGGCGTGGGATTGGAACGAAACAGGCACCCGCCACTCCCCCGGTATTCAGCCCGCTGACGTGGAAGAGCTTATCAATAATGGTGCTAAGGTTGTCGTTTTATCAAAGGGGATGTACGAGCGGCTTAAGGTTTGCCCGGAAACACTGGAGATACTGGATACCAAAGGAATTACAACCCATGTGCTGCAGACGAAAAAAGCTGTCCAACTATACAACGAGCTTAGGGAAACAGAAGCCGTAGGTGGATTGTTCCATTCTACTTGTTAGTATCTACTCTCAACCTTATCCGCCAGATAGCGGACTCAAACTGTCAGGTTTGTTTGTGAAATGTAGTTTTATAGAGAATAGGTCAGCGTCACATAGTAGTTGCGTGTAGCGCCAGGCCAGTAATAAGCCCAATAACCGTCCCACTCATAGCCATATCCAAATGTGGAATAAAGTGTATCAAAAACGTTATTTACTTTCACATTGAGTACTATGGGACCTATTCCATATTTCATACCCAAATTTACCACAGAAAAAGACTCGATAACCCCTTCCTCGGTATTTTCATTGTCGATATACTGTCTTCCAACCATTCGTAAATTAGAAAATATGTTTAGATTTTCCATCAACCTGTATTGTACTGACGCATTAAACAACTGCTGTGGTACATTTGGCAATGAATTCCCATTATAGATACCATTTTTGAAAAGGTTACGATATAGGGTTCCATTCACGCCCAGCTTCAACTGTGGACTAACTTTGTATTTCAATTCAAATTCTAATCCTTCGTGAACCGTCCCATCCGCTGAAAAATAATTATACTCTCCCTCCTGCTCTACATCAATATTTTTTAACTGCTCGTTGTCATAGTTTATCCGATATACATTTAGATCTGCAGTTATTTTCCCGGAAAAGTAGTTGGCACCTAATTCGAAATTGTCAATAACTTCTGCTGCCGCCATAACAGGTTCACTCCAAACATCATCCGCTTCAATGATCTGGTCATCCGATGGTTCTTTTTGTGCTTGTCCATAATTCCCGAAAAAGGACAGGTTATCGGTGATACCGTATATTAAGCCAAAGCGAGGATTTAGAAAATCCCAGTCAGCGGATAGTTGATGACCTGCAGCATGACCGATTTTTTTCTGATCTAAATTCCATCGATGACCCTGATATAAAATATCCCCAATTAATTTCAATCGTGAAGTTAACGAATAAACCAGGTGAACAAATCCGCTCACCGTTTGTTTTGTGCCAATGTACTTGTAATATTTATACCAGTTATTTCCAAACTTTTCTGCCAAAGCTTCGTTGGAAAAATCGGTTACTTCTCCAAAATGGTCTCCTGTGTAAAACCGGATTTCTCCACCAAAATCGAGGCGAAACCGATCCTTAGACCAAGTAACCGTGGGCACAATTCCATAATATTGATTCACAATCCATTTTCGACGCAACAGGTCGGTTTCCATTTCAAGCTCCATACTGTCTGAGTACACATCATCCATATCCAGACTATAAGAATATAAATCCCTATCATATTTGAACACCTCATAATAACCGGAACCTCGAACCATATATGCAACATTATGGAATGTGACATCATCACTAAATCGGTAAAACGTATTCAGTGAATAGATTTGTTGTAAAAAATCATCGGTGTAGGATTTGTAACCTATCCGGCGCTTCTTCCTATCGTTGATATCAGATGCGGCAATGCCATCCCAAAGAAGACCAGTATTTTCGTAACCGATAGTAGCTCTGAGCTGATTGGTCATATTATTCCGGTGATGCTCAACACCAATAAACAAGCTTCGCTGCAAACTTTTGTGAAAATCACGATATCCATCGGATTGAATTTGTGTCATTCGCGCTGTCAGGCTTAGGTTCTCCCCAAAGGTTGTACCGGAATTGAATTTCAGGCGATATTTTGTGGTATTGAATGAACCAGCGGTAGCTGTAGCTGATAATTCTTGCTTACTTGATGCAATCTGCGTCAGAATGTTGATAGAACCACCAAAAGCTGCTGAACCATAAAGACTATTTCCGATTCCTCTTTGTATTTGAACATCCTTTGCATCTGATAAGATATCGCCGTGGTCCACCCAATAAACCTGGTGGCTTTCATTATCATTAAGAGGTACGTTGTCTAACATTACGGAAATCCGGCTCTGGTCGAACCCACGTATTGAGATGTAGGAATAGCCTGTTCCATTCCCGCTCTCGCTATAGGCATACACACCGGGTTCAGTCGCAAGTATCATTGGCACATCCTCAACCGTATAGTAAATGGATATCTCTTCTTGAGTCAGTGTGGAAAATGCTACTGGAGTCACCCCTGCAATAGCCCGATTCGCCAGGATCACTACTTCCTCACCCTTTATGACTACTTTTTCCAAATAAATAGTGATATAGGAATCCGATGCCAGTATGGTTTTTATATCATAACCGATAACAGATATGGTAATTTCACTATTTTTAGGAACTCGAAGTAAAAACTCCCCTTGTTCATCAGTCACCGTTCCCATATCATCACTATAAACATTCGCATTGGATATGGGATTTTCGGTTATACTATCCAAGACCTTACCTCTTGCGACCACAACATTATCAGGTTGAGCATAGTTAATATTAAAAATGAAAATAAATATAAAAATCCCCTTCAGTCTGAAGAGGAAGTTGTTTTCTTTAATCATAGTTGCCTCCCTACGCTGGCATTATCCAGATCAGGTATCAAGGGTTTAATCTCAGCCACTCCGACTTATTTCAGAACAGCACCCCTGCTTAGTAGGAAATTACACAGAAATTGAACAGAATGCAATAGGGGAAACGTGAATAGTGAAAAGCCTGCCCTGTAGTGACGAAGGAGCGTACAGGGTAAAAAGCTTGCCCTGTAGTCTTAAAACTTCGGGAGAGCGTACAGGGCGGGCACGCATTATGGATAACGATTTCCCGTCGATCATTTTTTATTTTTTCATAATATCCGAAGGATCCTGTCAGAAAGACCCTGTGGGTGGAAAAGCACAAATATTATCTATAAGATACAAAAGAATTCATAAATCCATAACAAGGAGATATTAAAGATGATTCTTGTTTTCTTTAATCCTGCAATCTATTTTCACGCCAATATTTAGAAGTTTAGCAAATGAAAAGCCGTAATAATTCTCTACCTGAAATCACAATCAAAGCTGTTATTCTCGGCATTTTACTTTCCATCATATTAGCAGGAGCAAACGCATATTTAGGATTATTTGCAGGAATGACAGTTTCGGCATCCATACCGGCGGCTGTTATTTCCATGGCAATACTAAGGTTATTCCGAAAGTCGAACATACTCGAAAACAATATTGTTCAAACTGCCGCCTCCGCAGGGGAATCCCTCGCTGCTGGCGTGATTTTTACGCTACCCGCTCTTATTGTCATGCACTATTGGTTTACTTTTGATTACTGGCAGACGACCATCATTGCAGGTCTGGGAGGTATTATTGGCGTACTTTTTACCATTCCACTCCGGCGGGCTCTGATCGTTGAAGAAAAACTTAAATTCCCAGAAGGTGTGGCAACTGCTGAAGTACTGCGTGTTGGCGAAAGAGGGGGTTCCGGAATAAAATATATTGCCCAGGCAGGACTCCTTGGCGCTTTCTTTAAGTTTGGTGAAACAGGTCTCAGACTTTGGACCGGTGTCCTGGAAGTTGGGGTTAGAGTGGGACCTTCGATAGCATATTTTGGTTCAAACCTGTCTCCTGCTCTGGTATCTGTTGGCTATATCGTAGGCATTAACATTGCTATTCTGGTTTTTCTGGGAGGTGCCATCAACTGGTTAGTGGCAATTCCAATCTATGCTGCCAGTCATCCCTGGCCTGTTACGGATGGCGTCCCCATTCACGCAGTAGAATGGGCATCACAAATCTGGTCCGACAAAACACGTTTCTTAGGTGTAGGAGCTATGGTCATCGGTGGATTATGGGCGCTGATCAATCTTCGCTCATCAATTTTAACAGGAATCAGAGCCAGTCTGCAAACTTACCGGAAAGGTGTCGTATCAAGTTTTCACGATGTACCAAGAGTAGAACGTGACACACCTATCAAATGGGTGGGAATAGCCCTTGTAATATCATTACTCCCCATCTTCGGTGTTTATTATTATGTAATTCAGAGTCTGGTGCCTTCACTTCTGATGGCAGTAGTTATGTTAATTGCCGGGTTTCTTTTTTCAGCAGTTGCAGCTTACATGGCTGGATTGGTAGGAAGTTCAAACAACCCGATTTCAGGAGTTACTATCGCAACCATCCTCTTTTCATCTTTACTTCTTTTGGCACTGTTAGGCGCGGATAATCCGGTAGGTCCGGCTGCTGCCATTTTTATAGGCGCGGTTGTAGCTTGTGCCGCCGCTATTGGTGGGGATAATCTTCAGGATTTAAAAGCCGGATACATCTTAGGCGCCACTCCCTGGAAACAGCAGGTTATGCAAATGGTGGGAGTAATATCGGCAGCTTTTGTCCTGTCTCCAGTGTTGGTTCTAATTGAAAAAGCATACGGAATCGGTATACCGACCGCAGAACATCCCAATCCATTAGCTGCACCCCAAGCCACATTGATGGCTTCCGTTGCTCAAGGAGTGTTTGATCGGAATCTCCCTTGGAATATTATTTTCATTGGGATGGTAATTGCTATTATCATTATTATTATAGATAAAAGACAGGAAAAACGGCAAGCAACATTTCGTTTGCCCGTTTTGGCTGTGGCAGTTGGAATATATCTACCTTTTGAATTATCTGTCCCAATCTTTTTAGGGGGACTCGTCGCTTGGGGTGTAAAATTTTCGGCTAAAAGAAAAAATAAGTTATCACCTGAAAGTTCACTAAAAGATGATGATGAAGGAATCTCAAACAACGGACTTCTTTTTGCATCCGGTTTAATCACGGGAGAAGCCTTGGTGGGAATCCTAATGGCAATTCCAATTGTGATAAGTGGAGACGCCAATGTATTAGCAATTATCCAGGAACCGTTAGGAACATGGCCAGGTGTTATTCTCCTTGCAGTGGTGATTTATCTGCTTTACAATGTGGCGAAACGTCGTGAAAATAATGCATAAGTCTACTCCGATCTATCTGTCGTACGGAACGATTCATCCTTCGTAGTGACTACGGAGAACGGGTAGACATGTCAATTCTAACAAAAATGATCTTTTCGGATACGACTCATGAATAAAATCACAAAAGAAATTCTACATAGACTCCCTAAAGTGGAGCTGCACTGTCATTTGGACGGGTCACTACGTGTTCAGTCCATGATCGAACTGGCGAAGCAGAATAAAGTTGAACTCCCCTCAATGGATATGAACCGGTTGAAAAATGTGTTGTCAATAGGAAAAAATAGAATCTCTTTAGAAGAATATATTGATCGATTTGAAATCACTTTGAGTGTACTTCAAACTCCTGAGAGCCTTACTCGAACTGCGTATGAATTAGCTGAGGATGTGGCAGGAGAAAATGTAAAATACATTGAGATCAGGTACTCTCCTATATTACATACACAAGCGGGAATGTCGCCTCAACAATCGGTAGAAGCAGTCAGAAAAGGATTAGACGAAGCGGAAAATGATTTTAACATCAAATGTGGTATCATTATTTGTGGGATCAGAAATATCAATCCGGAAACTTCACTGCTCCTGGCTAATCTGGCTGTTCAATTTAAAAATAACGGTGTTGTGGGATTTGACCTGGCGGGAGCAGAAGAAAATTTCCCGGCAAAAGACCATCGAGAAGCTTTTTATCTTATTCTCAATAATAATATTAATGCCACTATTCATGCAGGTGAAGCATATGGACCAGAGTCAATCCACCAGGCGGTACATTATTGTGGCGCCCATCGAATTGGGCATGGAACTCGGTTAAGAGAAGATCCTGACTTATTACAATACATTATCGATCACAGAATTGCTATGGAAGTGTGTCTAACAAGTAATGTCCACACAAAAAGTATCAGCTCTTTAAAAAAACACCCTATGCGATATTATTATGATAAGGGGTTAAGAGTAACTCTGAATACGGACAATCGATTAATATCCGATACAACAATGACAAATGAATTTCTTATTGCTCATGAACAATTCGGATTCAATCTTTACGATTTCAGAGAAATTACATTAGATGCCATGAAAAGCGCCTTCCTCCATCATAGCGAACGAAAGAAAATGATTCGGACTATTGCAGATGAGCTTGAGGGGGAGTTCGGACTTATTCCGGAGTTTTTTCCCAAACAATTAGTGACCAAACCCGCTACGAACTAACCATTTATAAATAAAAAACCTTCACTCCCTGATAACAACGATCTTTGTAACCATAGATTGGCCGTTCTCAGAATATATTCCCACTAAATAAATACCTGTTCCCACATATTCTCCATTATTAGTCTTACCGTCCCAGAATGCCTGATAACTATTCATCGAGATGAATGTACCTGATAATTCTCTCAATACTTTCCCGGATAACGTCATAATTTTCAACGTCGAATTATCCACAAGCCCATCAATCACCATTGGGAATTCACTTGGAATCCGAAATGGGCTCGGGAATGTTATCACATTGCTATAGGATTTTTTCGGTTTTGCGAAGGGTATCTTAAGTGCATTGATGCCTTTTGATGTAGCTATATAGGCAATACCTCGGGCATTGTCTATTGCAATATCAGTCACATCATCGGACAAAAGGTGGCTGTTGGCATGTCGAAACCCATCCCAGTCAGGCCAAGGTGTAGAATTTGCTAAAAGTATATATACTCCGTTTGTCACAGATGAAGCCCAGAGATTTCCTCTTATGTCAAGTCTGAGGTGTGACCCTTCTCCAAATGGCACTCCCGAAAAGTAGGTGAAAAAATAGGGCGTTACTTGAGTAAATTGAGAGTTAAAAGTTAATCTCTGAAGTCCTTTAGATGTCAGTATCCAAATAATGTCCTGCTCAGATTCGATGAGAGCCCATATTGTGTTAGCTGCCAGTTCATTATTACTTTGTGACAAATATTGCCAGGTAACCATCATGGAATCTACTTCATCGGGTATTCCATCATCATCATCATCTGGGTCACTCTCGTTTAATATCCCATCGTTATCAATATCAGGATCAAAAACATCCTTTATTCCATCGCCATCAGTGTCTTTATCAATTGTGAGCACAAATAAACCATTATCATTACTCCCACCAACTAATATTTTCCCTCTTCGAGTTACCAGGATATCAGTAGGAGCGGAAAGATGTATAGAGGGCCCACCAATTCCGGTTTGGGGCATGTGGAACCAATCCCCGAGTTCTGTATATACTGTAATCTTTTTATCCAGGTTTTGAGCCCCAAAGTTGGAAATCCACAAATTCTGGCTATCATCGATATACAGATGTCTAATATTCAGATATCCTATATCATTAAACGGATTCAATTGGTTTTGAGTCGTATCATAAACGACATATTCCGCTGGACTATCAGGATGAAAACTGATAATACCTCCTCCAATTGGATCTCCAAATTCATTTGTATCGGATGATACACCCTGGAAGGAGAAAAAAATAGTACCGTCTATCCGTTCTACGACTGACCAAACCCGACTTGTTTTATAATGAACAGTATCCGCTACAAATTTATCATAATCGCTATTTGTAAAGTAATGAAAGGAAGAATCAGTTCGAGAAGGTACCAGATTGTACCAACCTTCTTCAGATAAAATAGATACTCCCTTCTCCCCTGCTGCAACCAATCGGCCATCTTGCAAAACTGTTAAGGCTGTATAAAGGTTTGTTACGAGCGTATTGGGAATATATGAAATAAATATTTTGTCACTTCTATCCCAAAATTCAATTCCTTTCCCTGAAGACAAAAGTAAATCTCCATCTCCCAGTATTAATAATCGATTAGACTTTCTATTTGTAAACCACTGATTTTGAAAACTTCCCTGATCATTATACTCAACAAGTTTTGTCTTGGTTAAGGCATAAATAGTCCCATCATTTAGAATGGTGACATCTTTAATATGAGAAGACCCTACAGCCGAGGAATTTCTCAATTGGAGAGAATCCGTATAACTCCATATTCTACCGTTTGCAACAAATACTAACTGTGAGCCTAGATTGTTTAACCTTGTAACAGGTGCGTCTAAAAACTCATCTAAATAATCCCAATTCTGCGGATAATTGAGAATAAATTGACGATAATCGCCAACGAATAAACCTTTATCGGTGGCAACATATAAAGAATCCCCCCGAACAACCAAATCATAAATATAATCCAATCGTTCTTCCGAAGGGTTAAATATCTGCCTAAAAATAAATTCTCCATCCTGGTATATAAATTCCAAGATCCCCCAATCGAGGTTTTGAGAGTAAGCCACAAATCCTGTGGAATCTGTGGTTGTAATTGCAGTGATCTGAGATAATTCTAAATCAAAGTATTTAACAGAGCTCTTCTTATCTAAATCGTAAATTTGTACAACACCGCGGGGAGAGGAGCTTCCGAGCCACAAGTAGCCATTACCGTCAATTGCAATAGTTGATAGATCTGTTTCTATAAGTCCCTCAATATTTGTCAACACTTCGAAAGATTCTGTCAATCTATCAAAAATAAGAATCCCACCGGATGTAGCTGATATAATCTTCCCATCTAATTCAATTGACTGTCGAACATCGAGAGTAGAGGTATATGATTTCCAGTCTCCAACTCGACTCTGACTGAAAACCAATCCTGGAAAAATAATACTGATGAGTAAACAAGATAGCCTGGTATTTCGTTTTGTCAACACCATGATAATTATAACTTCTGGTGTTTGAGTATTATTGTGTTTCCCGAAGGGACTCCGTTGGAGCATGTGCTCAAGTGAATTTTCTTTCTTAACCCGATTGTATCGGCCTTTGGTGAATATTTCATCAGCAATATCTTCATAACACTAGTTATTGCTACACTTAATACAATTTTGTATTTGCTGATGAATTTTTCTTTATTAAAACACAAACACATTATTCCCGAAGCTTCGGGAAACACTAAATGCTGAATTTATGTTAACATTTTTTTTAGTTGATACACCAGTCATAGTGAGTTTTCACCCACTGAATGGAACGGGAATAAAACAAATGATGAAGATTACAATACAGGATAAAGCAATTACTTTTTCCCTTCTTGTAAGAGGAGAATCAATATCGAGGATTGGTGGATGTTTGACGGTTCTCATTAAGAGTAAAATTAGAAATGCCCAAAAAAGCCAATTTAGCGATAGCAGACTTAAGGGTAATAAAGCCAAAAAGGCAAACTTTGCCAAATGTTGTTGCTTTTCACCTAACATAGCATAGGCAATATGACCTCCATCCAATTGACCGATAGGTAAAAGATTCAACATCGTTACAAGTAAACCAATCCAACCGGCAAAAGCAACAGAACTGAGCATGATATCTTCGTTCTCTGCTAATCCCGGAAAAATTAATGAAGTGGCGACTTTCATAATAATGGAATCACCCAAAATGATACCTTGACCGGGTTCTATCTGAACGACTTGTGACATGCTCAAACCGATAAAAAGTACTGGTATCGCTATTATAAATCCCGCGATCGGACCTGCAGCGCCGATGTCCAAAAGTGCCTTTCTATTCTGGATGGGACTCTTTATTTTAATAAATGCTCCTAAGGTACCGATAAATGTAGGGGCTGGGATAAAATACGGAAGGGTTACATCTACCTTGTGTTTTCGTGCATAGTAGTAATGTCCAAACTCGTGGAATCCAAGTATTAGCATTAATGTAAACGAGAAAGGAAACCCTTTTCCAATATCAGACAGGTGAGTAAATGGATGACCACCCTCCATAACTGAACCTGCTAACATGGTCGTTAGTATTGTTATTAAAAATAAAATTAAATTGGTAGTCGGAATTACCAGTAGCGGTTCATCCCTTTCTTTTGCTGTTAGCCAAACCTGACCATTTTTATCGGTTAATTCCACATTCGCCGGCAAATTGTCTACCCTTTCTTTTAACTCTTGGATTGTTTTTCCGTGATAAATATTTCCAACCGCCATCCAACTGGTTTTGGTGAAACCAATCTTCTTAACACTGAATAATTCATCAACCTCAGATAAGATGACTCTAAATTCTTTTTCTGTCATGATAATAGAACTTTTACTTTCCCTTTTGAGTCAAGTTCCAATTTGATTCTACTATCCTTGACTACCATTTAATGAAGCGATAAATTGAGGTATGAAAAGAACAATCATTTTACTGGTAGTGATTTTCATTTCAGTACCTTTTGCGCAGCATCCACAAAACCTGTTTGAAATCGATCTCAGAATAAGAGTCGTGGATGATGATCTGTTGTATATTGTCGTTCAAATAGATAATAATTCAGGGAGAACCGTCACAGAATTGGAAGGGTTTATAACTGAATTAGATCCCTTTAATAAAGTAATCTCCGAACAAAAAATTATCCATCTCCACAACTACGAACCCATGCTTAAAAACGATCAAACGGTAATGAGGGGTGTTACTTATCACTACGATCGGACAAATGACTATCGGTATTGGTATCATATAAATCATATAAAATTTTATCACGATCCCAGAATTTTTCTTTATTCGAAATTAGATGGATTACTTAGAATAAAATAATTTTTCTGCACTAATCTTTAATCTTCTCCCTATGTTTCTTCCGTTTCTCTTCCATTAATCGAAACATATCTTCCTGCTGTAGTTGTATTGTTAGATGGTTAATCCATTCCTTGCTCTTTTCTTTAAATGCTTCAATCATTTCAATAGGTTGTCGTTCGCCGTACATATTAACAATCACAATGGCTGAAATCACCGGAATATAATCATTTAATGGATCTTCATAAAAGTGATCCAGCCCTCTAATTATTTCTGAAGTCCTTAAATAGTCTACAGTCTCTGCAAATAGTGAATCAGCTAACCCGGAATTTATTGCCCACGTTGTAAAATAGTCATACAACCTTCCATCTAAAATTCCATTGACATAAGATGCCTTCATTAAATATTCAAATTCAGGGTATCCTTGAGATTCCTTAGTCAGTCGCAACCAGTCCTCCCCATCCCAAAATAATTTATTCGTTTGCGAGTGCAGCAATATAATTGAAAAAAAAATAATAGAAAAAATCTTGCCTGTATCGGAAATTTTCATTTTTAGGAGTTTAATCTACTTTATCGTATGCTCTGATTAAATCGGGGTTAGGCTGGGAATTTCTCCCGAAAAATCGGGATGATTCATATTTCATATCCTCCTCTGAACACCTGCCCCTCTTCTCCCCCGCCTTTTTCCAAAGGATCCTTCGGATAAGAAATTCGCTCCAAGGGTCACGAAGTTTCGGGACGTAGCTATGTTCTTTAGAACTGGATTATTCCAAAAAAGATACTCATTAATTTATGGTATTTTATCCCCTATTCCTTACTGAAATATACAGGTTTTGGATAGGTAGAGCCAAACTAATACGTCTGTACATGGCTCACTATTTTTGTGTTAGATTAAAAACTATAATTAAGAGTAGCTCTTAATAATGTACTCGTTTTCGAATCACCATTTGTACTTTTTGAACGGAATTCAGAATCAAACCTAAATCCTAATGTATTTGTGAGTCGATAGGTAAATCCTCCTCGTATACCGAATCGACTAAAATCATCATTACCGGAGCCTGTTGTCAAGTCCAAACCAGCCATAGCTCTAACCTTGCCTTTTAACAGATCGTAACTTCCATTTAGGCTGAAATTCGAAATACCTTGTGTACCGTAAACACCGTTAAGACCAAATTCGCTGTTATTAATCGATATTACTGCAGTCGTCCTAAGTGGAAATGAATATTGTGTAACGATTGATATAGTAACAACAGTTGAACTGAGGTCGGGTGATGAAAACGTTGTGTCCCTGTCGCTAAATAGATCCAGTTTTTTGATAGAAATAAAGTTTGTTGATATGTTATGATTCATCCCAAAAAGATTCACCCTATAGCTAAGTCCAACTGTTGCATTAAAGGTATTGGTTGAATCTCTCAAGTCGTCCAATTCATATACAATACCAAAATCAGTTGTATCAATACTGACTGTATCAAAAACAGCTTTACCATTTGCACGTGTCATGTTACGTATACTTAGATTAATAGAAGGTAAATTGGGTCCTGGGAAGATATTCACATTAGCTGATAATGTGTTCGTAGTAGTAACATTAGTAACAGTTCTCAAGATGTTATCATCCTGATGTCTATACATAAGATTGACGAAAAGCCGATTTTTGAATAGTCTGACTCTATCTGAAATAGTGTATTCCCTGTTATTTTTTTGAATGTATGGATTCCCCAAGGAATTGAATTCAGGACCAACTTTAATATATTCGAGTGTAAACTGGTTATTGAAAAGATTAGTTGTCACCTTAAAATTGTAGGCAAGTGAAGGCATATTTAATATTGCTGTGAGTAGGTCATCTTTAAGCTGAGTTGAATCGGGATCAATAGGGATAAGAGGTACCATATTCTCATTAATTACAAAAATGTCCTCCCAGTCGGCAGGATCGATTGGAATGTTATCCAACGAAATACCTTCTTCATCAACAGCTCCATTCTCATCATAAGTTCTCCCAATAAATCCATCTGTCGTGTCATCCAAGAGCACGTCCATGTCGTCTTTGGACATGGCCCCGTCCCAGATATCTTTGTTCAACATGCTGAAGGCCCAACCAGCTTCCATACCTATCTTTCGGCCAAACAGAGACAGCTTTATGTCGGAACCGATTACAATATTATCCTGTGGATCATCCCCACCCCAATCTTTCTCCGGCAGAAGTAATCTATAGTTACTTGTAGAATTAATCCACTCATCTAACTCTACGTAAGTGAGAGTGTCCGGAGTAATTGGTCCGGAAGAATCTTCATCAATGATGATTCTTGCATCTTCCAAAATTCGCTTCGCAGAACCAATGTCATCCTTCGCTTTTAGCCAGTTGAAGCCAAGCTGGAATACCTTTCCGCTACCGAAACTCAATCTCCCCGCGAAGATGTCATTCTGGAAGGTGTAGCCTTTCCTATTGAGATTGTATGTGAACTCCGTTATGCCTGTAGTGGTATCCGTTACGGGATCAATACCCTCGAATATGTATGATTCCCCGGCGCCCAGACGCCCCTGAATAGCGCGGTCCAGTTCTCCCCTCACCACGTGAAGATTAACCAATCCAAATTTTAAATCCACATCTACACCCCGAACACGTTTACCATCAAGGGTGAATCGAGAAAGGCGGGAATTAAAGTCACCCAAATTCATTGAAAAATATCTACCTGCATCAAGATGAAAACGAAACCGGTTTCTTGGTTGTTTGAAAGGATCTTCTTCCGATGTCAGTTTTGCATCCGTTTTAAATCGGAGGAATCTCCAATTACCGGAAAATGACGCGGTAGTTCTGGAAATTGATAGAGTTTGGTCTTCAATCTGATCCAAAGAATAACCACCATTAATTCGGCCAGAATAAGTGAACTCCCGTTCGACTTCCTCTTCACGTTTTTTGATAACTTTGAATGACCAGGTTGCTGGAGGTACAATTTGATTGTTAAGTGTTCGAGCTTCAATTCGAACCGTATGTTCTCCAGACGACATGGTAAAAGGCTCATAGGTTACAAGGTCATTACTTACAGAGGAGGAGCGTGTCACATCTTGGTTATCTAACGTCATTCGAATTGAAGCAATATCAATAGAATCAACATTAAATAATGAAGCTGCGATATAAACATCATCGTAAGGTACCTTAGAACCGGGAGCCGGACTAAAAATGAGAATTTGTTCATCCCCATCACTTAAAGTTACAGCCATTTTTGTATCAATATGCTCCACCACTGGTTCTTCAACGGGCAGTTGAATTTCGACAGTTATCGGGGATGATTCAGGTTCATCTGCGGGGAAGGTAATCATTGAACCATCTGCCAATGTTGACGAAATGAAGTACTGAATACCGTCTCCATAAAGATGTTCACCAGGAATTTCCCCCCGCCACATATCTCCATAAGCTGTCAAATAAACTTCAATATACCCGGTTTCCTTTACGTTCCGGTATAGCAGTCTGACATCATTAATTTCAACTTCTGATGATACTAAGGCAAAAATTATTAGTGGTTGACCTTCAGGATGCTGAATCTCCGGTTGGTGTGTGACAACACCAGATGCGTTTACGGAAGATTGCAGACTTATCCAAATAATACAAAATAATAAATAATCGATCTTTTTTCTCATTTACCACCCCACTATATCTCATTGAAACTTGATTATCAATTCCATTCTCTTCCCCTGGTTATCCTCTAACTCAAACAGAAGTTCTCTCTCTGACACAATGACTACAACTTTTGTAGCAAGAAAGTTACCTGTTCCTTCATCAATACTACCAGCGACGGTCACCTGGAGTCCTGAAGTCACATCGCCACCTTCAATCTCGGTATCCGGACTAATTACGACAATACCGGATAGGTTCGATGGATCTAAGTCACCTTCAAGAACGGATATATCAATGATTTCAAACTGGTTGTTGACCACAGACGAATTTGCGGTGGCAAGAATGACAATACGGGAAATTGTGATTGATTGTGCTGTGATGTCTCCAGTCTCTTCATTAAATGTACCTGCGACAATCACTTTTAATCCAACAGTCAATTCTCCACCATTTATCGTAGTTGATTCCGTTATCAGGATTACTCCGGAAACCGCCTCTGCCCCTACATCTCCATCCATAACGACAATATTTGTCACTTCAATAGCTTGATCTGATACAGAAGTGATATTTCCGGATATTCTTATTTCCGGAATTACCACAAGAATCTCCGAAGCATCAATAACACCAGTCTCTTCGTTATAATTTCCACTCACAGTCACACCAGCACCTGAAATAACATCTCCTCCGGTGATATTCGTATTTTCAGTAATCCTTACTGAAGTGGGTAGAAATTCTGTCTCGCCGGAGATCAGTACCACATCCAAAATGGAAAACATACCTCCACTTACATCCGAAGCAGCCACAGCTTCAACGGTGATTGGCTCTGTTACTACTATAAGGGTGGCTGAGATATTTCCGGTTTCGACATCAAAAGTCCCTGTAACTGTTACGATAACACCAACTTCAATTACTGCACCTTCAAAAATTGTATTATTAGTTACTACTACTGTACCAGAAAGAGTACCTCCTCCAATATCGCCATCTAGTAAAGTGACATTAGACAGGCTGACCGATCCACCTTGTATACCTGATGTGGCTTCTCCACTAATCTTAATAGTAACTAACTCTACAATTCTACCATCAGGTGTGGATTCAACCACTGTTCCCGCCCCCACAATGATAGTTTGACCAGTAAGCGTATTGGTTAATTCAACATCGCCTGATAAACCTATGAGTATATCTCCCGAATCTGGGTTAGAGAACAACCAGAATTCCGTCCCTTTCACAGATGCAACCGATGTTGGGGTCGACACGACAAATTCACCTTTTTGCTTCTCAATTGATGCTTTCAAACTCCCAAAAGCCATATTCATGCGTTTAGAAATACCGTCCTTACCTCTTGATCCTGTTATTTCTATTTCCGAGGAACCTTTTATCTTTAGTTGTGTTTTGTCATCTAAAAATAGAATAATTGCTAAACCGTCTTCCCCAGTGATTACTAAATCACCATTGGACAATGCCATACCACGATTGAGATTTTGTATAACAGATGTTTCTACTACTTTAATTTTAACATTTCCTTTTGTTTTCATCGTTAGTGCCAGTTTGTCTGCAGAAAACCCTGACGTAATAAACAAAAAAGCTAATATCCAGTTTTGTACTCGAAAAACCATTACTGAACCTCCGCGGTAATTAATGTTCGAGTCCCCTGATTAAATTCTTCCACCAACGCATTTAAAGTGGAAAAATCTCCTTCAATGCCATCAATTTTAAATATCCCTTTTGAAGAGTAACCAGTTAGGGGACCACACGGTTTGAAAAAATTGTTAAAAATTTCATCCGGTAAAATTTCCTGAAGTGCCTGCATGACTGGATTTGTACTTAAATCCTTAATTTGAAATACATAGATAGGGCTATTGATTTCATTGATACCAGCGGTAGTGGAAATTCGTTTCTGGATTTGCCAGACATAAATACCTCCCGACATCAAATCCACGGCACCTGACGTTGGGTAGATAAAAGTCAGTTGACTGCCCGTTACTTCCGAAATCTGCCACAAATTATCTCCATTCACATCCCCTAATAACTGCCAGCCTTTTGCTTGATCCAGGGGGTATACGGTTAATGCTTCTATTGCTTCTTCGAGAGTCGCATGATCTTCACACCGAAATTCCGCTATTCTCACAAAAAACCCACACTCATCACAATTATCGATCACCCCAGAAGAAAAGGTCTCAGATTCCCACTGAATAACCGGATATGTAGTATATATTTCATTTTGGTCCAAATTTTCAATAGATAGTCCACCTGGGCTGATTAATTGAAGCGTTGTTGGAGTGGTGACATTTATTATCTGCTCCTCATCATCTAATAAAACACCCTCAGAAGATAATACACTAAATTTGAATGTGTAAATACCATCGGGCAACCTGCCTGTTTGAACAATAACCCCAAACATATCTTCAAAATCACTAATATCAAGTGAACTTATCACCTCGATCGGAGACACATTAACTTCATCTCCAAATACATCGTATATGACTAAATTATCAGTAGACAGATCTCTGTTGTCCAGTTGAATATCCGCCACCATTTCAAATTCAGCAGTTTCAACCTCAATTAAAGTAGTATTGTCTGGTATTCCTAACGCAGGAGATTGCACTTGAATACTAAAATTGATTTTGACTGTTACAGGATAACTATCACTACTCAATCTACCTGTAAAAAGTTGTACGTCGGAGCCACCCGTATTTATATCAACCGAACTGATGTAATATGTGATAAACCGATTAAAGGTACCCTCGATAGTCACATTTTGAGCAGAAATAAAGGTAGCCAGTAAATAAACATGTAATAGAACCCATTTTTTTTTCATAGTCATTTCAACCTCACACAACTAAACACATTTGATTCATTAGAAATTCTTTTCCTCATCAATTGAAATAGAATCTCTCCTCAATATTAACACAAGAATATAATGCAAAAAAGAGGAAATATAGGTGTGGTAAATCACATAAAAGGATATGATTTTAAATTCCTATTCCATTTGGGGCCGGAGCACAGTTGGGAGAGCGTCTGAATGGCATTCAGTAGGTCGTCGGTTCGAGCCCGATAGGCTCCACATGGAATCAGCCCGTCGAAGAATTAAGTTTCTCAACGGGCTTTTTCCTTTGATGGGGATAAAGTAAATACATTATAAACCTGTTCAAACTCTGTCAATTTTAGTCTAATTTAACGGATACTTAATTAAATTACACCTGAAGGAATATGATGAAGAGATGAAAGTATCTATTGAATATTGCGTACCTTGAAACTACCTGGCTGAAGCTTCCAGTTTGGAAGAAGAATTAAAAGCTAATCTTGATGCTATAATCGTTGAACTCGTGAAAGGTAGAGGGGGAGTTTTCAAAGTTACAGTAGATGGCAAGAAGATATTCTCCAAAAGAAAAATATTGGGAAGGTTTCCACATAAAGATGAGATAACCAAATTGATTCAACAACTTAATTGATCCTCACCTTATTTTTCAACAAAAACTGTCTTGAAAATGGGGGAAGCTTAAGACATACCCTTAGTGGTATTGATCTCTTTAGCATGTTGAGTTCAGATGATCATGATGTTAAAAACGGTATATTGTAGAATTAACTTGTAACCTCATATTACAATAACCTCTTACGGAGCAATTCGCACATCAACTGATATGTGCTACACGAAAACAGTTCCTTTACTCATCGATGACCGAAATTAAACCATCACCAGTGTTGGTTATATCGATAATCCTCTCGTTTGTTCTTCTATTAAGCCTTTTTGGATTTTATTCATCGATAAGACCTCCGAAGATTATTTCGAATATTTCTCCAGCTGATCTTGATCTGGTTTATGAGGAAGTCTCATTCATTACAAATGATGGTATAATATTGAATGGTTGGTTTATTCCAAATATTAAGAACGAAGCAAAAACGCTCATTCTTTTACACGGGTATCCCGCTGATAAGGGAGATATATTACCATCACTTTCATTTTTAAACAGTGAATTTAATCTTCTACTATTCGACTTCCGATCTATGGGAGAAAGTGAGGGGAAAATTTCGACAGTCGGTGCACGAGAAACGGAAGACCTTTTGACTGCAATTCGATTCTTGAAAGACAGGGGGATTGAAGAAGTAGGTGTCTGGGGATTTTCACTTGGTGGTGCAGTTGCAATGATGACCTGTAAAAAGGCACCTGAAATAAAAGCGATAGTTTCTGAATCAAGCTATGCTCGACTCGATCTAATGACTCAGGAACTTTATCGGATTCCTGGCTTGAAGTACCCTCTTGGATATCTTACAGGAGTCTGGTCAAAGATTTTCTTGGGAATCTCCATTAGAAAGGTTTCACCAGTAGAAAGTATTATGGGTCTTGAAATACCAATCCTAGTGATACACTCAAAAAATGACCAAGTGATACCTTTTGAACATGCTCTTCTAATTCAAGAAACATTAAGGGATAATCCAAATGCAGATTTTTGGTTTGAAGAAAATCTATTTCACGGACAGTTGGCCGAGGATTACAACAAACGAATATTGAAGTTTTTTAAGGAAAATCTATGAAATTAATGGTGGAAGTTCAGGTTATTCCATTTGATAGTTTCAAGGGGGTTTCCTTTTATAGCTGATCCCACACCAAAAGAGGGGTAGAATCAACTGTTAAAGCCTTACGATCAACTTCTTTGAGGCTCTTTTATCTCAAAATATTTTCTCCGTGTATTTTGATAAATACTACCCTATAACCAGGGGTGAGCCAGCCCTCCCCTTTATCCTCAAAGGTATTAATACACTTTTGACATCAGCAACATTGCTCTTTGATCAGTTTATATCACCAAGAAATTCGGAAATTTGACGGGTACAGATTTGCAGTTCTTTGTGTGAATAATATCATATGATACCAAAGAAAGGTTTATTCACCAAAGCCTATTCCTTCAATTACTGATACAACGTCGCTCTAGAAACACCAAGCGTTTTACATAGATCTTCAACTGTATTAGAATCGTCGTCCAACGGGGCTTTTGCCAGTGATATCTTCCATTCATTCATTAATCTAGGCCTTCCACCAATATTACCTCTTGCTCTCGCAGCAGCAAGACCGGCCAGTGTTCTTTCTCGAATAATATCACGTTCAAATTCTGCTAATGCACCAAAGACATGAAAGATTAGTTGTTCTTCCCGAAGCACCAGTATCGATGTTTTCCTGCAGGCTGCGAAAGAATCAGTCATGATCTTAACGAAACGGTTTTATTTTATCGCTATCACACTAGTAAGGTCAAATAATTTTTTTGATATTTTCTGCTATTTTGAACCTTAGGGATAACTCAAATTGATCAGTCATGGTGTCCTGTCTGACCGTCGGACAGTCTACCCTTATTGTGCTCAGCTTGTGTCCTCATCGCAAACAAGAGGCTGAGTCAGATCAAATTGTAGATTATCATTGTCCCACAGGATAACTAATAGTTAAAAGAACACATTTTTGTAAATTGACAGTAATCCATACTATGTGTTTATTCACAATAACACCATGAAAAAATATAAACTGGGGCTAATCGGATACGGCGGCTTCGGTCAATTCCTCCATGCAGCCTGGGTCCAAAATAAAGCGGTGGAATTAACCGCAATCGCCGATGTTCAGCCTAAACAAGAAATACCAGATGGAATCACTTTTTATCATAACTGGGAAAAACTTATTAATAACCCTTCCATTGAAATCGTTTCTATCGCTACTCCACCCGCGACTCATGCCGAGATCGCCTGTGCAGCTCTTGAATTGGAAAAGCACGTATTGCTTGAGAAACCAATGGCGACGTCCCTATCCGATGCACAGAAAATAATCGACGTAACTAAAAATTCAAATCGCGTCCTGATGATCAACTATATGCTCAGATTTCACCCGCTGATTGAAATCCTTGAGGATTGGACGCAATCTGCCTCCTTCGGGCGACTGCGGAGGATCAGTGTAGAAAATTATGCTCAAGATGAATCGTTACCGAAAAACCACTGGTTTTGGGATCAGACCCAATCCGGGGGAATCCTAGTAGAACATGCCGTGCATTTTATCGATCTCGTCAATTATATTTCAAGATCCAACCCGAATCATGTAAGCGGAACCAGTCACTGGCGCAATGAAAAACAAGAAGACCAAGCGCTGGTGACTGTACGATATGAAAACGGTCTCATTGCAACCCACTACCATGATTTTTCACGCCCGGGATTTTTCGAACAGACTTCCCTGCTGTTTGTCTTTGATCTCGCTCAGATAACACTTAACGGATGGATTCCACTATCCGGCCATTTCACTGCTCTTGTTAACCAACAGACGAAAAAAGAACTGGGCCGTTTACCGCAATTAGAAATCAATCAAAATGTACCCATCAACGAGGTCGATAATCTTTCAAGACCCGCGGGTTGGGGTGACATTACCAGCCTGACGCCAAAGAGCTCCAGTGAAGTTCATTCAGGTGGTAAGTATTATCAGGTAGATAAATTGGTTTCAGGTCGGTTCGCTCTGAGTAAAACAAAGGGGGAAATATATGGGGAGGTTTTAAATTATCTATTGACAGATTTTATAACCGCCATTGAAAATCCAGGGCATCATCCGCGCATAACTCCCTTGGATGGATATAACAGCCTCCGAATAGCACTGCAAGGGAGATAAGCTTAACAGGTTGGGGCCTGGACACGAGTGTTTGGCGTACGGGCACAATCGGATATCCCTACATCCCAGTGTAAAGGGAATGATTGTGAGATTCGGGTACACTCCACTTATGAAGCCAAGTATGAATGAAAATAAAGGATATAATCTATCCCCTTCATTGGGGGGGGGGGGGGTAAGGGTTGGGTATCAAAGTGTAAGAAGCACTGAGCGAGGAAGATGGATGATGTGAAA